>JAADHN010000015.1:64858-65157 GCA_013151865.1 Kiritimatiellota bacterium | reverse complement strand
CCTCCTCGCAAGCGGGCGCGTGTACCCCGCGACCCCGGGATCGGTGGACTGGGTGGACGCAGTGGACAGAGTGGACCCAGTGGACAAACGCTCGCACCACCCCGTGCGTCCCGCCAACCGGCCCACTGTATCTCCCCCATATGTCCTGTCCACTTTAGTCCATAGTGTCCACCCCGTCCACTCTTCCTCCTGTGCCCCCCATGCACCCCGTCCACTTCAGTCCACAGTGCCCACCCTGTGCGTTCCGTCCACTCAGTCCACACCAGTCCGCCCCGTCCACTTAGTCCACATCAGTCCGC
>JAADHN010000015.1:32025-64778 GCA_013151865.1 Kiritimatiellota bacterium | reverse complement strand
AGTCCGCCTCGCCCACTCTGCCTCCTGTGCCCCATGCGTCCTGTCCACTTCAGTCCACAGTGTTCATCCTGTGCGTCCCGTCCACTTAGTCCACATCAGTCCACCCCGTCCACTCTGCCTCCTGTGCCCCATGCGTCCTGTCCACTTCAGTCCACAGTGTCGATCCTGTGCGTCCCGTCCACATCAGTCCGCCTCGCCCACTCTGCCTCCTGTATCCCCCCCATGCGTCCTGTCCACTTCAGTCCGCAGTGCCCATCCTGTGCGTCCCGTCCACTTCAGTCCACATCAGTCCGCCCCGTCCACTCTGCCCGTCCTTCTTGGGGCTTCAATCGGAAGATTTTTCTCCATTGCCGGCTGGTTCCGCGTCTGGAGCGGGTGAGGGACTTTTCTCTACCCAGCGTTCCACTTCCGGGCGGATTTGGATGATCACGTTGCGGATGCCGGCATTGGCTTCGGAATGTTGCAGGTACGCGTCCAATGTTTCCAGGAGTTCCCTGCGCTGTTCTTTGGTTGAAAGGAGCGCACCGGCCCAATCTGGGTGGAAATGCGCCGGATCGCCCAGTCGTGGCGAAGGACATGTTCTTCGCCACGGCCGCAGCAGTCGACGATTCACCGGAAGAAACCCCCGCGGAAGTGGTCGCGATCTTGACGAATCAGGCTGCCCCTGGGAATGCCTCCCTTGATTTGTGCCAAAACCGGCAGTGGTTGCGTCCCGGATGTCCGCCCGGAAGAAGACGCAGTAACGCATTCGGTTGGGGAAGATAAAGAAACTCTTTCTCCGCTGTTTGACCGGAGCCCGGGGGATGTCGATATTGGTACATTTTAGAGTTGGCCGTGAGACCCGGACACGTATAGGCCCAATCGGCGATGTCCTTGCGGTTGATAGGAAGTTCGAAGGATTGAGAGCTCGGAAACGCACGGAAGTTGTTGAGGATGATCTTGGTGAGCTTTATTGCCTGTCCTCAATGATACGAACGGTTTCCAGTGATCCCAGACGATAGAGCGCGCCGCGGAGTGGATGGGATGTGTGGTAGATGGTCTCGAAAACCTCGTGCAGGCGGCGCAGGCGATCTGTCTCGGGGATGCTGTCGATGTCGGGCAGGTCTGTTTTGGCCATCAGGTCGAACAGGGCGAGGCGGTGAGCATGCAACTCGTCGGGAAAGTACAGCTCGTAGACCAATCCCTTCAGCACCTGCTCGAAGTACCCCAGCATGAGTGCGTCCCGCGCGGTCTTCAGATCCGCGTGCTGCTGAAAGCGCTCGTTGAGCCAGAGGAGATAAGTCACCAAGCGGACGACGTGTATCTGCTGGGCCGGAGTGGCCGGAGCGATGGGGAGTTGCTCGATAAACCGTTTCCCGTACGACCAATAGCCGCCGCGAAAGGTCGTGCTCACTTGGCGAATGAAGAAGTCGGTCACGCGGGAATTGAGGAGTGCCTGAAGAAAGTGGAGTGAGCGTGGTTCGTCCACCCTCGCCCATCTTACGCCGTAATAGGGACCGTTTCCGCCGCCGGTGAAGTAAAGGCCCCGGTCATCGAAGGCGAAACGGGGAGATTGAGATATGACCTGCACTACCAATTTGGGGCTCTCCATCGCAGTCAGATTTTGGCTTCGTCCGAAGGCGTACCAACCGCCGTGATTCCATTTGCCGCCATCTCGCCCCCGAAGAGCCTCCGAGTGTTTCGATAGGTAAGCCCATGTGCGTGGGAAATTCCCCTTCAAAAACTGCGTGTCATACAGTCGAGCTTCACCTTCGGCAAGTGAGTACGGAAAGATGAGAACGCGGTTACTGTGCGGGATTGCATACGATGCGAGCGACACGTCAGCGAGGAAAGGCTTCAGCATGGGCGCTTCCAGTTGCACGGTTCCGCCCGTAGATGTCTCAAATTCGCCTACAGAGTCTCGATACTCGGCGCGTGGTTTAAGAACAAACACCCGGTCAGCGCTGGTTTGTAGCCCAACAAACACATCCGCCACGTCCCCCAACTTTTGAGGCATCGCCTGCAACCTCTCGAAGACCTTTGCTCCAGGCCCCACCGTAAAATTCCATTCGTTCGCGCCAATCTTTTCGGCCGCGAACTCGCCATCCGTGCCTTTGAAAGTGCGGTACCATTCCTCCAACTCATCCACGCGCACGAATCGGCAGGCGTCGGCGCCAGCTTTGGCGAGGAAGAGGAGGCAGACGTAGTTGGTGGCGCCGGGAAAGACCTGGTGGTCGCCGAAGTGCACGACGTGCTGGAGGTGCCCCCCGTCGGCCAGCAGTTTGCGCAGGGGCTCGCCGTACTTGGCATTGAAGAATTTGTGGGGGAGGATGTAGGCCAGGTGGCCATCGGGCTTGAGCAGGTTCAGCCCGGCCTCGACAAAGACGACGTAGAGATCGTAGTTTCCCTTCCTGGCCGAGGCATAGTGCTTTTTGTAGAAGGCCACTCGTGCGGGATCCTGCTTCTTGAGCGTCTGGATGCGGACGTACGGGGGATTGCCGATCACGATGTCGAACCCGCTCTGGGCGTTGCCGGCCGCAGTCGGTTCCATCTGTCCGGCGACCTTGTTCATCAGGGCGAAGTTTCCCCGCAATGTGCCCGGAGCCGCGCCGTCCACTCGCACCGGGCCGACAGGCAGTCCGAACATCCATTCCGAGTCGAAGAAGCCCGCCGGATGGTTCTGGTCATACGGGTCCCATTCCGACAATCTGGCCGCGGAGTCCGCGGGCATTCCGTTCTCGCGCAGCAGGGTCGCAATTTCGTCGCGAAGCTTCCGGTCTTGTTCACGGCACTTTCGTTTGCGGGCCGGAGTGCGCGCGTTGAAATGATCGTGCCGGACTTTCTCGAGCTTGCAGCGTAGGGGCTGCACCAAGGCATCGAGCAGGTTCATCTGTTGGTCCGGTCTTTCGATGGGCATGAGCGTGTCGGCGGCGACCATGCGAGTTTCGAGGTTCGGCAGTGGGCGGACGCCGAGGTTCGGCGCTTCTCTGTCCACATTCTGATCCACGATGAGAGCGATGAAAAAGCGGAGTTTTGCGATCTGACAGGCAATGGGCAGGATGTCCACGCCGTAGATGCAGTTCTCGATGAGGTAGAGCTTGCGGCCGAAGTCCAGCGCGTGGAAACGGGTGTCGAACGAATGGCGGATGTCCTCGATGCGGTCCGCGCACTCCGCAAGTTCTTCGTCTGAGGCATTGGCGGCGCGGAGCAGTTCATAGTAGCGTTCGGCTTCCGCCAGCCGGTCGCGTTTCCAGCTTTCATTGTTCGGGTCGAGTTTGCGCAGCAGGTCGACCAGTCGGTGGAGTGCCCCCATGGGGAAGGCACCGGAACCGCAGGCCGGATCGATGATCTTGACGCGGCCGATGGCATTGATCAACGCGGCGCGGTCGGCGGCATTGATGTGTTCGGTTGCGCTGTACTCACTTGGGTCTGCCTGAAAGAGGTCGCGCAGGATGTCCGACGACACCGTGGGCACTTGGCTCGCGAGATAGTTGCGCAGAGATTCATCGACCATATAGCTGACGATTCGGCGGGGCGTGTAGAAAGCGCCCAATGCTTTCCGGGCGGTGGTTCGCGTGTCCTCGCTGTAGGCGGCAAGGAGATTCTCGAACACCTTGCCGAGGAGTTCGGGGTCGAGGGCGATCTCCTCTTCGAGCGGCGTGTTTTCCTCGATGGTGAACTTGTAGCAACTCAGGATTTCGATGAGTCCCCGCACCTTTTCGCGTCGCCGCCGCTTGTCATCGTAGATCGCGCTGAGATCCACAATGCGTTCTTCGCCGAAGAACAGCTCATTGGGCAGGCAGGTCTTGTTGTCGCGCCGTTCACTGAAACCGTCGAGGAAGACCTTGGGGTCGGCTTCCTGGTCGTCGAGACAATCAAAAAGTCCGCCATTGACGAACGGGATCTGCTCGCGCAACAGCGATTCAAAGCGGCCGGGATCGGTCAGGAGGTTCTGGTAGCGCCACAGGTTGGTGACGCCACGATTTCCGTCGCGTGTTCCCGGGTACTTCTTGCGCCAATCGCGTTGGTTCTGTTCCTGATTAAGGGTGGCGAAGAACAGGTTTTGGAGGACGGCGCGGTAGTAGGTGCCGGCCGCGGGCGAGAAGTCGTCGAGCAACTCCTCGGCAACACGCCGCCGAAACAGGTCCCGCGGGACCAGGCGTTTCTCCTGCAGGAACCAGCAGAAGACAAGACGGGTGAGCAGACGGATGAAGAAGACGGCCCGCTGCCTGTCCTGCTCCTCCGGGTCTCCGATTTCTGCGATGCTGCGAGGCAACACCACACCGTCATGGCTGAGTGCCCAGAAATACCAATCGGCAATCTCGCGGTAGAAACGCTCGTTGAGGGCGTAACTTGCCAGGCGCTTCTCCCAGGCTTGGTGCAGCCCGACGAAGTTGTGGAACCGGTACTCGTCATGGAGCGCGCCGAGGGAGAGATCATTGAGGATTTCGATGTGAGCGCGTAACGGATCGCCGAAACGTACGTCTTTGACGAGGGTGACCTTTTCCTGCACATCGCGGTCGGCGTTCCGCTTGTGGAGTCGGCGTTTGATCACCGACAGCGTCAGGGTGTCGTCGTGGCGGAAGAGGAGCATGACCGGCATGGGAAATACCCGATTGACGGCGCGGGTGATGGCGGCCAGTTCGGAACGGGTGTAGGGCCGGTCCCGGCGGGCGCCTTCCCGGTGGTGCGGACTTCGCAACCCAACGGCCATAAACAGGTAGGACTCGATCTTCGTGTTGTCCCAGGCAGCGGAACTCTCGAACAGCGACAGGTCCCCGTCCGCGCTGCGGACCTCGTCATCGGTGAGTTGGAAGAGCAGGTCCGCGGAAACCCAGTCGCGAAGCAGGGCCTTGTCCCGATTGAGCTGGGCGCCGGAGATGTCTTGGAACATCGCGGCAAAGGTCTCCGGTTCGGAGTCCGGCATAGACGGCGCGCGTTGACTCCGGTAGCCCAGGACATCGAACAGGGCGATGGCCGCGTCGCGTAGCGGCTTGGCCGCGAAGTCCGCAAGAGCTTGTTCAATGCGCTGTTTCAGTTCGGTGTCGGGCATGGATCACTCCAACCAATCGGTATTGTGCTGTTCTCAAGTGCAATTCTGAAATGGCCCAAAACCGTGGCGCCGGTCATGGGAGTGCGGTCTCCGCAAAGCTGGCCCGTCCGATGGTCGGAAGGCTCTTTGGGGCCGCCCAGTCACGTCAACTCCAGCCTGCTGGACACTCGGATCCCGGATATTGCCAACTGACGGACCTGGGGTGAGCCCTTGCTGATATGTACTCCGCTCGTGGCGATCCAGTGGTAGGATGCCGGGAGCGCATCGAGATCCGGGGCCTTACTCCGGAGCCAGGAACGCAGCCAGGAGTACTTGTTCAGGACTGTTCTCACTTCGCCGGTGTGCGCCGGATGGAGTTCGACGTACACGACACGGTCGTCAACGCCCCCGCCTTGGGCGACACCAATCGCATAATCCCAGCGGCTGGCCTTGGGGTACTTCTTTTTCAAATGTCCGTCCAAGTCCACGCTGCCGCGGAGGTCCCTTGGCCGCGACGCCCTCACCTTGGCACGGGCCGTATTGTTCAGTGCCTGGAGGCCGCGCTGCAACGCATCCTGTAGATCGGGGGTATTTTTCACTGCGTCTCGGAACTCCATGTCAACGTCCCTCCGCGGCGCTGACGACTCGGGCAACGACATCCGCGACTCGTCCACTGAATTCGGTGAGCCCGCCCCAGCCGGAGACTTCCGAATCGGCCGCGCCCGGGTCCAGGGACGAAATATCCCGCGACTTACCGGAGACCCGATCGAGATAGAAAACCGTGCAGGTCTTTTGGAGGACGTTTTCGGCCATATTCATCATGGATTGAGAATGGTGGAGACCGAACAAATCGAGCACGGCGCCGGGGTCGGCCCCATGCTCTCGAATCATGCGCAGGCCCCAGACGATGTCGAGAACGTGCGGCGAGTGGGTCGAGAGTATGACTCGTGGGTATCCCCTGGCGACAAGGTCCAGAACCAAGAGCATGACGGCGGAAATTGCCCCTGGATGCAGGCCCATCTCGATCTCTTCGACGACCACCCACTCGATGTCGCCGCGCCGCGATGTTTTCGATGGCGGCAACAGCCAATATAACCCCAGCAGAAGCGGGACGAATTCCCGTTGACCCGCGGACCAGACCATGAACGGCAAAGTTTCCCCCGCGTGTTCCAGGACAAGGCGCTTCTGCAGTCCCCGTTTGTCCAGTTTGAGTTGAAAATCGCCGAACACCGTCCGGGTCAACTCGTCGCGGATCGGCTTCTTGAGACGTCCTTGTTGGGGAAAGATCGCTCCGCCTCGGCCCAGCCCCACGGCCATTTGGAAACCGAGGTTCTCGCTGAACGCCGGGACCACGAACGGATCGCCGGGCGCGTAGTCGGTAAAGGGCCTCGGCCAGCCGTTGGCGAGCGTCAGGACCCGTTGAGCGGGGATGAAATACGACCTTTCCGGGCGTGAACGTGAACGACGGATTCTATCCATGAGGATGACCGGCCGTCCATTCATTTCGATGAGGCTCGAACCGGCCTCCCAGACGCCGTGCATTCCTTCGCCGAGATACAAATCCAGGAACGGACCGAATTTGCCGTCCCAATCTCGACCGTGTTTTTTCAGGGTGGCGGCGATTCCTCCGGCATCCAGGGTCAGCTTGAGGAGTTGGAGTGCGATGCTTTTGCCGGCCGCCTGGGGACCGACGAGGACGGTCAGGTCGCCGAAGCGAAAATCGACCTCTCGAAGTGGCCCCACGTTTCGAATGCTGAACTGGGTCTTTTTCATCTGTCGTCTCCGGGTGGTTCCGCCACCGTGCCGCCAGGGTGGCGATAATCTGTTGTCGAATACCGGTCACGGGGTTGCGGTCCCCGCAAAAGGCGAGTTGAACCGATATTGGGCGCGGGCCTCGCAGAGTTCAAGCTCGTGGACCAACTCCCGGCGGAGGTCGTCCACCGAGGGCAGGTACAGTCGATAGCGTGAGGTGAAGATGCGCCGGTTTCCGTGGGGGAGCATGATCGCATTTTTCCCGAGGCACTGGTCGAGGGCGATGGATGGTCCGGATCGGGCTGAAGGCCCGGCGTCATCGTAGCCCGGGGCATCGCCCCGGGGACGGCACGAGAACCGGAATGAAGCCTGGAGGGCTTCTTCAATCGAGTGTCGGCAGCCGGTTGATGTGCCCCTTCAGGGCACACGGTCCGTGTTGGCATGTTGACCTGGGGCGGCGCCGTAATGGCTTGCCCCAGGCTACGGTGATCCCGCCCCGTTGGGGCTGAAAACAGAGCTGCTTCGATCTCGTAGAAGGAGCGGGCCTGCCTGTTGCCGACCCGCATGAGAAGGCGATAGTGGGACCAGGAAAGGGCGGAGGCAAACCCGTTGGTTGTTGGGCGAGAATTAGTTATAGATTCCCTACACACTGTGTACGGAATTTGCGGTCGGCGGTCAGGATAGGTCATATAGAATTTCCGAAAAGACTCCAAGTTGCTCACCGAAAACCCCTTCCCATATCGCTCCGTGAGTTGCTGAGAGAGCTTCTCGATCAATCGAGTTCCGTATTCCGCCCGGTCCCGGCCCTGCTGTTCTTCCTCGACGATTTCGCGGCCGATGAGCCAGTAGGCGATGACCATCTGGCTGTTGACCGTACGGACGACGTTCGTGCGGGCCTGTTCGAGGATGGTCGCCACCCGGTCGAGGAGCGGGGCGGGCGGTCTTGTCGCGGGCACGGATGGATCAGGCATCGTTCGCCTCCGATCCGAGGATAACGAACCAGGTGATGAGTTCGAAATCGTCCAGCGAGGAAGGCACGTCGTCCCGTTTGGGCAGACGGCCGCCGCGTCCACCCAGCAGGTTGGCGAGGCCGCGCCGCCCGATATGCCGGTCAATGGCGGCGACCGCTTTCCGAAGCAGGTCGTCGTACCGGGACATGTTTTCGCCGTTGTCGGTCCCGTGGTCGAACCGCTCGCACAGGGCTTCATCCGGCGTCGTTTTTCCCAGACAAAGCGCTTGCAGGATGGTTAGGACCTGCTTGGGCTGACCGAAGTTGTAACGGACGGTCCCGTCGTCGCGAATGTAGACGAGGAAGTAGGGCTGGAGCGGATTCACGCGGTCGAGTTCATCGCCGGGATCGGCCTGGCGCAGGCAGAATACGACGCCGGGGCGCGCGATTCGGTGCAACTCGGGGTAGCGGTCGAAGCCGGGCGGCATTCGGGAGGGTTGCGGCGGGGGGAGCACGGCGTACAGGCCCAGGGGCGCTTCCTCGAGCTTGCGGCGATTGGCTTCGAGGTAATGGAGCAGATCGATACGAAAGTCGTCCAACGTGAATTCGCTCAGGGTGACGGTCGCGTCCATGTCCTCCAAATCGAGGACTTCTTCTTTGAGCCGCAGGAGTTGCCGGTCGCGGTAGGTAAGGTCCTCCCGGATGAGGTCGCGCAGTTGCTCGTTGCTGAGCAGGTTGTCCTCGCCCGTCGCCGCGAGATCGACCAGGGCCATGCGGGTTTCGACACGTTCTTTGAGGCGGATGTACCGGTTCAAGTCGTCGGTGGGCCAGAAATTGACCAACTGAACGCGGTCATTGGTCGAGCCGAGGCGGTCGATCCGTCCGAAGCGCTGGATGATCCGCACCGGGTTCCAGTGGATGTCGTAATTGACGACGAAATCGCAGTCCTGGAGGTTCTGACCTTCCGAGATGCAGTCGGTGGCGATGAGCAGGTCGATCTCGCCTTCCCGGGGCATGTCCGCCATTTGGGCACGGCCTTTTGCTCGCGGCGAGAAATTGGTGAGGATGGCGTCGTACTGGTTCTGGCGGGGAAAACCGGCGGGCATGAACGTGGTTCGATTCTCGGCGCTTCCGCCCGACACGAGGGCGATATGGAGGCCCAGTGTGTCGCGTGCCCATGGTTTCAAGGTTTCGTAGAGGTATTCCGCGGTGTCCGCAAACGCCGTGAAAACCAGGACCTTTCGGTTTCCCGGATTGATCGGCGCGCGCGATTTCCGCTCGATCAGTTCTTTGAGCCGTTGCAGCTTGCCGTCGCGTTCGGGCGTGACAGCCGTGGCGTTGTTGTACAGGCTCAGCAACTGGTCGCGGTCCGCCAGGAGGTCTTTTTCCCAGGCCTTCAAGTCGAGGTGTTTCAGTTTGAATTTGAGCTTGCTCCCGACCAACAGTTGCTCCTGGAGTGCCTCCAGTTCTTCATCGCCCATGGGGTCGATCAGGGGAGGTTGCTCATACTGGTCTCGGTTCGCATCGAAATCCCGGATTCGTTCGAGCAGGGCGTCGATGCGCTCGATTGTCCGGTCCATGGTGATTCCGAAAGACCGGATGGAACTCTCGAGGCGTTTCAGGAAGTTCACTTTCATCATGCCGACCAGGTATCGCTCGCGAGTGCGCTGGTCGCCGAAAACATCCGGCGCCTGGCCGGCGACTTTGATGTCGTATTCGCTCCTGTATTGGGGAAGTACATAGGCTGACGGGGAATAGAGCGACAGGCGGTACTCGGAGATGTCGCGGTTGATCCGGTCGTAACTCGGGAAATGGTCCTCGATATCGATGGGCGGGGATTCCGCGAGCGGTTTCATGCGTATCGGAAACTTGCCGAACGTCGCCGGATCGTAATAACTGACGATGTGCTTGCGCGACCGGGCGATGGTCAATTCGTCGAGCAGTTTGAAGAAGCCGGAGTCCAGCCGTTCGAGTAGCTGCTGAAGGGACCGGCCCCCATCCCGGCGACGATCGGCCCATTGTCGAAACTGGACCTGTGCACGTCGCAACGTCTCCCCGATGTCCGCAATGCCCGCGGATTCCCGAAGGGCATCATCGGACTTTCCGGTGATGAAATAGATTTGGTTGCGCAGGTCGCGCAGGGTGTTGTTGACCGGCGTGGCGGAGAGCAGGAGGACTTTCGTGGGGATGCCCTTGCGGATAATCTCTTCCATAACGCGTTCGTAGCGGGTGGCGCGGTACGTGCCGTCCTCGTCTTCTTTGCCGTACGCACTGTTGCGGAAATTGTGGGATTCGTCGATGACGAGCAGGTCGTAGTTTCTCCAGTTCAGATTCGCAAGGTCCAGGCCGAAGTCGTTCGTTCCGGTCCGACGCGACATGTCGGTGTGGCAGGCGATGTCGTAGCGGAACCGGTCGTCGACCAGGATATTCCGGCAGTCGTTGTGGCGGTACAGAGACCAGTTGCCGACCAGTTTCTTCGGGCAGAGCACCAGTACGCGGGCGTTGAGCAGTTCGAAGTACTTGATCACCGCAAGGGCTTCGAAGGTTTTTCCGAGCCCGACGCTGTCCGCTATGATGCACCCGTTGTGCCGGAGTATCTTGTTGATCGCTCCGCGGACGCCGTCTTTCTGAAACGGATAGAGCATGTCCCAGACCCTACTGTCGAAAAAGCCGGTCCGGGCGTCGAGGAGCCGGGCGTCCGCCTGGTCGCGGAGGAAGCGGTCGAATACGTGGAAAAGGGTCAGGTAGTAGAGGAATTCGGGCGGGGTATCGGCGTACAGGCGTTCCAGATAGCTGAGAACGTCCTGTTTGACGTCCCGCGTCATGTCGCTGGTCCAGATATCCTCGAACCACCGGAACAGGTCGTTGACATCCCGGCGGTCGTTCATTTCGAGATTCAACTCGATATTGGCATTCGCGCTCAACCCGAGCCCGCGCACGGTGAAGTTCGAACTGCCGACAAGAGCGTTTTCCACCTGGTTCGGTTGCCGGATGTGGACCATTTTGCCGTGAAGAAACCCCGAACGAACGACGGAACGGATTTCGGCTTTTTCCCGGATCCAATCCGCGCATTGACGTGCCAACGCCTTTTGCTGTAACCGATTGTGCAGTCGGAGACCGGCATCTTCGATGTCGAACGTCTTGGGCGTGTCGGGGCCCGGGGCGCCGACAAACCGGGGTTCGCCGAAGAGAAAGCGGAAGCTCTTCAGCCGATCCAGTTGGGTCCGCAGTTTGCCGTAGGCATAGATGGTAAAGAAAGCCGAAACCACGGAGACATCGGCGCCGGGAACGAACCTCTGAGCGAGCAACGTCCCCACGGCGCCACGGTCGCGGTTGTCCCAAATGGCCGATTCTGCGGACGACATGTGCCTCGATACCTCTTCATACATCCAATGCAAGCGCTGACCCAGGGAGTTCCCGCCCACCTGGCAGATTCCCCGGGCACCCCCCCCCGTGCTTGCCGGGCGGCATAATTGTGGCGGCGCTCCGCAAGTTGCCCCCGGGGACGGCGGCGTGTTCGGACGGTGCCGAGACCAAGCGGGAATCGCGTGGTTCCCGTGAATATGAAGAGGCGACATCCGATTGCAAGTTCCAGCAATTCGAGAGCGCGATCATGGCGTCCCGGCGCTGTGCCCGGCACGACGAAACGTTGGCGTTTCCACTCAGGTGATCGCCCCCGGCAAGACCGTCGCCGTCCATCGGTCCCGTCCCGATAAGCGACTTGGGCAACGGCCGACAAGGGCGAATGAAACCTGGTCGGCGTTGGCGTCCCGGGGCCCGCCTCGGTGCTCCCGCGGAGGGTGCGTATTGCTCATCGCAAGGTTCGTCCTGCGACCGCGTGCATACCCGTTCCGTGGTCTGTCTGCGGTCCTATTGCGATTCTCCGGGCAGGGGCAGGCTCTCGACGGGGGCTTCGAGAGAAGCGGATCGGCGGGGCGCCGCGGCAGGCCCGGCACGTTCGATGCGCACGCGATCGAGCCACACACGGAAGTCGCCGGGCATGACCCAAAACCGGAAGCGCGGGACATGCTCCGGCGGGAATCGGGCCGGCGGCAGGCGGATCCCGTACTCGTGCCAAGCCCCGTCCGACTTGAGCGCGGTGTGCGTCTGGGGTCCGTCGAATCCCGGGCCGGCGTACAGGTTCGTGGCCAGGGAAGGGGTATCGCCCTCGGCCTTGGCCGTGAACCGCACCCGGTAGGCGGTGTCCACTTCCGGCAACACCTTGTCGCAGATCGCGATGCGCGGACCGCCCTTGGGCGTGTCGAAGAATAGTGCCGGGGTCCCGTTCCGTCCGGCCTGTTCACGCCTTACGACTCCGGAAAAGCGCCAGCCGCCGCTTTCAGCGAAACTTTCCTCGAACGGGAACGAGACGATTGCCGTCCGGGTCCAGTCCGATGTCGGGAGTGGGGCGGGGAAGTCCGCCGGCGCCCAGTAGACATGATACCGGCGCGGCCACGGACCCTCGGGCGGCGCGCGCCAAACCACGGTCCGTCCGTCCGCGACCAGACCGTACGGCAACTCGAGCAGTGCGCCGTCCCTGTGTTCGATGAGCCGCACCGACTCGGGGGCGGGCGACTCCCGTCCGCCGATCCGGAGCGAGACCGACCCGTCGTGCACTTGGTCCTTTTGGACGGAGACGCATTGCCGTCGGGGCCAGGCCGTGCACCACCAGTCAACGGGCGACGAGGCGGCTTGCCGCACGTCCTTCGGGAGGTTGATGGTCTTCAACCGCAGTCGGTTCGCCGTATCGAACCAGCGCCGTCCCTGGAGTTGCCAGCCGGTGTGCAGGCGCACTCGGACGTTCAACAGGGCACTGTTTGTTTTTCGGGAGATGTATTCGATTCGGGCCGTGGCCCGGGGCCCAACCTTCGGTCGGTTCGCGGGCCAGAAGCCCTGGCGGACCCGGTCGATCCCCTGACTTTCCACGATGTGAAAAGTGATGGCTTCGGTGTCCGTGCCCGGCCGGGCGGGGAGGAGCGTGATGTCCGGGGGCACCCAATCGCTGTACCTCCAGCCGTAGTGGCACTTGGGCGCTGGTGCGGAAATTCCGGCAAAGCCCGGGGAACTCTTGCGCAGGAGGTTCGGCTCGAGGTCGGAGTCCAGCACAACGACTTCTTCCGGCGCCGGTCCCCCGGAACGTCGGACGCGGCGGATGATTCGGAACATGGGTTGGTAGGCGACGAATTCGTAGCGCGTGCTGCACGTGGTGGCGCCCAGGATAGCCAGAGACTCGACCACGACCCACAACGGACCGTGCCGGGTGAGTTTCAGGGGATGGGGTCCGTCCGACAGGCGTGTTTTTTTCTCGTCGATCAATTGGGCCGTGCTGACCTTGGGGCGCGGATGCCCCGGCTTGGTGAAACGTCCGAAATTGAAATCGAAACTGTGATTCCGGGCATAGTTGCGCCCCGTGCGTTTGGACACCAGGCGGGTCACGGTGCCGCCGGCGGCTTCATCGAGGTCGACACGGAACCATGCGTTTTCGACGATCACACGGCCTGTGCCGCTGCCGAGTTCTCCTTCGACGCGCCAAGTCAGGTCGGTCCGCGGTGTTTCGGGCGCTTTTCCCGGAACAAGCCAGTACAGCCGGGCACTTTCGGCCGGAGCGACGCCCGCAAACAGGACCCTTCGATGTTCCGGAACGGATTGGTCGGGGACCGGGCGACCGGCGTCATCGGCGATGTGCCACGGTCCGGGGTCCCGGGGGAGCCGCGCGGTCAGAGCGATGGGACCGATTCCCATCGCCGTCGGGTTCCAGAGCAGGAGCGCGCGCGCCTGCGCGTTCGGGGCCGCGAGTTTCTCGGGCAGGACCGGCCAAAGCAGGTCGAGTTTCTTCCAAACCCGCCGTGTGCCGGCCAGGTACGAAAACCGCAGCTTCCCGGGGCGCAGGCGGAGAGTGCCCCCGGGGGCCGGTCCGTCCAGCGCGAAAGTGCGCGTCTGGCCCGGCGCCAGGGTGCCGCTATGGGCCGTCTGCGAGTGTTCCCGAACGATTCGGATTCCCCCGATCGAGGGCGCCAGGCCCGATGGTGCGGGCGGATAGCGGACTTGAAGTCCGGGCAGATTTCCAATCAGGACTGGGGTAAACTCGAGTTCCGGGAGTTTCTGGACAATCAGGGGTCGGAAAAAGCAGGCCTTCTCGTCCGCGCCCCAGTCGAGTTCGACGGTCACGGTTTTCCGGCCCCATTCCGCGGAGTCCGCAATCCGGACCGGCAACCCCACCCGGACCTCTTTTCCTTTGCCCGCCGGGCAGGTGAAGGGTCGGGCCTCGCCCGAGACGGTCGGGATTCCGGCTGTGACTCGCAGCGTTCCGGAGAGCGGCCGGTCCGTCAGGTTTCGGACCGTAACCGGGAATGTCACCGTCTCGCCCGGTACGCCGGACATTGTTGGGATATCAAGAGCCGCCGGGGCGTGCACGAAGGCGTACACCGCGCACCAGCGCACGGTATCGGTCGCCTCCCAGCGGTCGCCCCGGCGGCCGGACGAGAGCTGCCTCGGTACGGGGCCCCGCTCACCGTCGCGGCTCAGCGCGACCGCCTCGCTCAGAGGCCATGTGCCTGCCGGCACCGACAGCCGGACCGGGACCGGCGGCGCGGATTCCGCATCGCCGCGGTAATTGTATACCGGCAGGATGTCGGTCGTTCCAGTCCGCAGGCGTTCGCCGCCCAGGCCGGCGCCGGAGACGTAGCGGTCCGGGGGCGTCTTGCCCAACTTCGCCAGGAGCGCGTCCCAGAGTTGGAGATCGGTCGCGGCGACGTCGGTTCGCGGTGTCTCCGCCGCGGCGGAGAAGTCTCCGAAACTGCCGTTCACGTAGAGCACGCGGCCCCGATTGCGGGGGACGAGGATGCCGCGGGGCCGGCCGTCGGCGTATTTCGAAAGGACCCGGGCGCCGACGCCGTCCCACTTCAGCCACGGCGCCGCGGTGTACGGCGCCGCCGCTGTTTGGCCTTTCAGTGCACCGTATACGGGATCCAGGAAAACGACGGCGGCTTTCGGGAGCCGGTACCTCTGCTCAAGGTTTCGGGCCGGAATGTCGGCTGTCGAGAACTGCACCCATTCGAGGGCGAGGTTGCAGATACGAGATTCACCCCCGAAGCGTTTCGGGTCTTTTCGTCCCGGAACGTGCATGGCGGCATAGTTCAACTTCACCTCGGCAACCGGGCGTCCGCCGATGGCCTCGGCCGGGATCGCGATGGCGGTCTCGTTTTCGCCCGGTGCGATGGGGAATTGCCCGACTCGGCGGCCGTTGACCGTCACCGTGACGCGGTTGTCCCAGATGGCGCTGCCGCCGAGACGAAGGACGTGGTCCCGCAACGGCGATGATGGGAAGCGGAAATGTGTCGTGCGCTCCGAGCCCGGGACCCAGCGTACCGTCTTTTCCGTGCCCGCGCCGAACGTTCCTGCCGGCAGTTTTCCCCAGTTCTCGCGCCCCGAGTATCCGGACGCCAGAAAGCGTTCGTCGCCATCCGTCCCCACGTCCACGAAAACGTTCAGGTCCGGACCGGGTCGGGTAGGGCCGGCGGCAGGCGGTGGAACACTCCGACGAAGCCCCAGGGCTTCCGCGGACTTCGCATCCGCGGAAAGAATGAGCAGGCCGCCTTTCGATGCCCAGTCCAGGAGCATGGGCAAGAGTTCTTCGCGCCGGTCGTTGCGCCCGAACCCCTGGCCGCACGCCGGAGCCACGATGACCTTGAACCGCTCGAGTGCGGCCGGGGTCGCCCGGGCGTCGGGGAAGAGGTCGAACGGGGCGTTCAGGCGACGGAGCGTGGTGATCGTCCGGTACAGGTCGTCCGGGTCCGCTGCACCGCAGCGAAGCGCGTAATCGTTCAACAGTACGGCAATGGGCGCCCGTTGCCATGCGGAACGAATATCGGGGAAGCAGCGCTTCATCAGCGTGGCGTAGAAGAGGTTTTTTTCACAGTACTTCTTGCCGAATTCGCGGGAGGGCTCCAGGTTCGACCCTTCCCACCATTCGTTCCAGGAAAGATGCAGCAGGGCCTCGGATCGGCGCATCAGGGCCCCGGTCCAGAACCGGTCGAAATTCACGGGGTCCGGCAGGTAGGCGAAACCGGGGACCCGAATGTCCCAATCGTGGTAGTAGTTCTTGAAGTGATCGAAGAACACGGAGTCGTAATGTTTGGCGACCTGCGCCTGGATGAAGCGCTCGACGTCCCGCTCCGCCGGCGGTCCGAAGATGCCGCCGTACGAATGCGGGCCGCAGAAGGTCCGGGTCAGGCCGAGGTAGCCGAAGTTCCGAAACGGGGTGTAGCCCACGTCGAAACTGGCCTTGATGCCGGGGAAGCCGAAACGTTGCTGCACCACGGCGTCGAGCTTGGCCCATTCCCGTCGCCAGGCGACGAAGGCAAATTCGACCGCATCGGCGCGTTCCGGTCCCCGGGCCCCGTATTGCAGACGGACCGCGTCAAAGCCTTTGATATCGGTCCCCCATTCCCGGTTGAGAGCATCCGGTGTCTTGTAGCGTTTCCGCAGCCAGCGCCGGTAGGCGTCGTTGTCCTGCGTGGGGACCGGGCGTCCGTTGCGGCCGTAGACCAACTGCACCGGACGTCCGTTCAGCCGGGGCCAGAGCGGGGAGTGCGCGAACTCACGCAACCAGTACTCCGTGTCGCGGTGTTCGGTGAGGTTCTTCGCGAAGACGTCCATGGCGAAGTTTTTGCCGTCCTGGTAAAAACCCATCGCGATATCGTAGCCTTGTTTCTTGAGTGCCTCCGCGGCTTCGAACACGACCTTCTCGCGCCGCCGACCTTTCTCGTCCTTCCACGGGAAGCCCCAGTAATCGATGAAATGATGGGTGATACCCCATTCCGCGGCGGTTTTCAGGGTCGAATAGTTGTCGCGGAATGTGCGCGAGTCGTAGTAGCCCTGGAGCGGGGTGTTGTGGACGCCGTTGATCCAGTTTCCCTGTTCGGTCTTGGGGTCCCATTCGTACCAATAGAAAAAGACATCGGCGATCCAGGGGCGGTCGAGCCCGCGGGCGGGACGTCCCAGCAGGATGCCGGCCAGTGCTGCGCCCAGCAGTACGATTCCGGGAAGTGCGCGATCGACTCGTCTCATGGGTTCCGGCTTCCTTCTGTATTTCGTTTTGCGGCGCTTTGCCGGGCGGGGAAATGCACCTCCACGGGCGTGGAGGACAGCGCGCCGTCAAGGGGTCGCTCCGGCGAGGGCGATCCGGATATTGTCCAACCAGAACGACGTGGCGCGGCGCCCGTCGCTGACGAACCCGACCCAGGTGACCCGGGAGAACTTCCGCGCCACACAAGGCAGTCGGCGCCATTGACGGCGCTTGCCGTCGGGGAGGACGACGGTGAGGTCCCAGGCGCCGTCCGCTTTCTTGCCCAACTCACAAGAGATTTCGATTCGCACCCAGGCGTTTGCCGGGAGACGAACCAGGGAGCGGTCCGCGGTTTTCAGGGTCCCGTCCGGGCCGATGGCGAGGCTCGGGCCGACCCGGTACGGCGTGGTGGACCAGTCCCGGCATTCGATGGTGGGCGTGGCGCCCGCCTCGAGGCGGAGGTCGAAAGCAAGGATGAGTCGGCCGTTCTCGAAGTTCGGCGAATAGACCAGGTGCGGGTTGTAGTCTTCTTTGACCTCGGGGGAATCTTTGATCTCGAGTGAATGCTTGCCCGTGGCGGCGGTCCGGTCCGTGACCCGAATGTGGGCCCCGGCTTCGGCGCCGTACACCTGGCCGTCGATCGGGACCCGGCCGGCGGCCGTGTCCTCGAAATCGTCGGCAAAGGGTTGGGGGCGAGGGCGGGGTTCCAGGGGAAGCGGTGCGACCGTTGTCGGCAGCGCGACCCAGGCCGGATCGCCGTACAACCCGGCTTTGCCGGGATCGAACGGCTTGAACCCGAGTGCGAGTGCAGGCGAGTCGGGCGCCAGTGCGAAGTCCGCATTCTCCGGGGCTTTGAACCGGGGATCGGCGATGCGGGACTCCTTGTCTCGTCCCAACTTACGCCATTCGTCGAACGTGTACTTGCCGAACTTGACCGGGGCCCCCGATGCGTCCCAATACAGATTGTGGTCGCTTTCGAATTCGCCTTCACCCCACTTGTAGCCGGTCAGCGGGCCTTCCCGGTAATAGACGATGTTGCGGGTGAAGGTCAATTGCCGGTGTTTTTCCGGGCGTCCCAGGGAAATCTGGTGGTCTCTGCCCAGGGCGAAGATGTTGTTGCGGACGATGTTGTCCTTGCCGTAGTGGAGGGTGAACCCGCCGGTTTGGCATCGGTAACACAGGTTGTCCTCAACCAGGATTTGCGAGCTGCTCTGATCCAGGTAAATGCCGGTGGCGCCGTACTTGAACTTGTCCATGTCATGGATGACGTTCCCGCGCAGCACGGTCCCCGGCGATATGCCCAACGTGTAAATCCCGCCCATGTCGCTCAGATAGCCCCGGCCGAGGCGATGCAGGTGATTGTATTCGATCCGGTTGTCGTGTGCCGAAGAGGGCGCGTAGCCCCAATCCCAACCCACTGAGATCGCCGTGTAATACAGGTCGCTGATTTCGTTATGGCTGACGATATTGTAGCTGCTGCGACCGATCCAGACCCCGACGGCCGCCGGGTAAACGGCGCCGCCGTGGTGAATGAAGCAGTTTTCAACGGTGTTGCCGGCCGTTTCGAGTGCCGGCGAGGGCGCGTTGCCCGGGGTCCCGATCTTGACGCCACCCGCGCCGAGATGATGGAAGTGACAGCGGGTCACGCGGTTTTCCCGGCAGCCCGCTCCCCATGCGACGGCGTACAGCCCGACGTTGCGGATTACGCAGTTCGCCAAAACAATACGGCGGGCGGAAGTCGCCTCGACGACCGCCGGTACCTGCCAGGCCGCTTGCATGCCGCGATAACCGCCGTCCTCGAGTCGCCAGTCGCCGTATTCGAAGGTCAGTCCTTCGAAACGGATGTTCTCGACGTACAGGCCGGACTTGGCATCTCCTTGAAGGCGCACGAACTGCTCGATTTCCGGGGCGATGACTCGGGCGGTATCGGGAGTTTCGCCGGGTCTGGGGATGTAGGAGAGCTGTCCCGTACGGCGGTCGAGACGCCACTCTCCCGGTGCGTCCAGGGCGTCCGGGGCGTTCTCGACGTAGTATCGGTTTCCGAGCCGTTTGAACGCCCAAAAAGTCGGTTTGGCGAAGGACACCACCCGCCGTTCGGGGTCGAGCGCGGCGATCGGAAGGATGGAAGTGTCCCAGGCGTCGAAATTGACGACGAGCACATCCCCGAGGTCCGGCCAGGGCTTGAGATCGTCTTTCGAGTAGACAAAGGCCGTTTTCTCACGGGAGATTTCCTTGCCTGTTTTCGGGTCGGTCACCGGGGGGGCCGGGGCGCGGATATGGTAGTAGCCCTCACCGGCGTTCGGGCTTCGTGCCCGCACGGCACGGCGTCCATTCACGAAGAGCGACCGGAAAACCCATTTTCCGGCCTTGACCTCCGGAAGCGTCAGTTTCCACACGCCCTGTTCGATGCGGAAGCCCCGCAGGCGTCGCCCCCCGGAAAAGACCGGGTGTGCATTCGGCGCCGCGGCATAGACCACGGGCTGTTCTTTCGTGCCCGAGTCTTCCGGCGTGAAAGCAACCGGTGAACGGAGGCGGTAGGTCCCGTCCAAAAAGAGCACACGAATGGCCTCCTTTTTCGATCCCGGCTGCGAACTTCGCAGTTTTCGCACCGCGCGCCGGGCACCGTCCAGGCTGGCCAACGGGCCATCGGCGCCGGCGGCGTCCGGGACGCGGAGCCTGCCGCTCCAGGAATCGTTGCCCGCCGGCGAAACGTACAATGTGGCGGCGGCGGATCCGATTGCGGCAAAGGCGAAACAACCCATGAGTGACCGTGTGCAATGCAGGAGCGTCTTCATGCTGTTTTCCTCTTGAATGTCTGACCGGATGGTATCGAATCGCTCATTTCCAATGTTCGCACGAAAATGCGAACCCGGACAGCGGACAGGCCCCTTCCAATCCCTCGGGTTGCACCGGTGCGCTCGCCCTGTTCGCATCCAGGCTTGAGTCCACCCGCCGTTCGTCGTCTCAGTGCGGATCGGTGCAGGTCAGCGATTCCCGTTCGCGGCGCCCCTCCCGACCCACGGCGGCCCGGGCGGCCGAGTCACACGTTGACATTGTCGATGGGGCGGGTGCGGTCGGACCAGAGCGGATGCGGTACGGGAGGGGACGGCTGCTGCCAATGGTAAGTCGGCGGGCATTTCAGGATGGCCAGACGCCGTTCCTCGCTCTGCCAGCGCGCCTCGTCGCAGGCGTCCGGTCCCCATCCGTCCAATACCTGCGCCGTCAATTCGTCTCGCACTGTGCGGTACGCCGGATCGCCGGCGAGATCGTTCCACTCGCCGGGATCGCGGGCGAGGTCGTAGAGTTCGGGCTCGCACCCGGGCACGTACGTCAGTTTGACGTTGCCGCGACGGATCATCCGCCACCCGCGCCAGACGCCCTCTCCGTAGTTCTCCATGATCGCCGATCCCGGACCCGGTCCCCGCTGTCCCCGGATCAAGTCGGACAGGTCGCGCCCGTCTGTTTCCGGGGTGACCGGAGCGACTTGAGCCAAACTGCACAGCGTGGGCCCGAGGTCGAGCAGACTGACTGCTTCCGCAATTCGGCCGGATCGGACCCCGGGCCCGGACACGATGAGCGGGACCCGGCTCGACCATTCGTAGGCTGCGTTCTTGAACCACAGGCCGTGCTCGCCCATCATGTCCCCGTGATCGCTGGTGTAAACGGTAATCAAGTTCTCTGCCAGACCGGTCCTCTCCGCCAGGTCCAGGATGCGGCCCAGGTAATGATCGAGTAAAGAGATGCGGCCCAGAATGGCGTGACGCGCGTCCCGGGCCACATTGTCCGGGACCAAGCGGTCGAACTGTCCGTGAATACGGAGCCACTTCACGTACTCGTGCTCCCGTTCGCGGTAGTCCTCGGGGATTTGAGGCAGGTCGACGTCGTCGTCGGTGTACAGGTCCCACCAAGGTTGCGGCGCCCGGTAAGGGTAATGCGGGCCCGTGAACGAGACGCACAGCAGGAACGGAGGCCGGCGTCGTTCGCGCCCGAGTTGCCGCAGGCCGTATTCGGCGCGGAACGCCACTTCCTCATCGTAATCCATGTCCGAGGTCCATCCCGGCCCGCATTCGAAAACGCGGTCGATGTTTTGTCCGGAATTCACAGCAGGCCCGGCACGGTTGGAGCGGGTCCAGTCGAAGGTGGCGGGATAGATGTCCTGGGTCCAGCGCTCGCCGAACCCGTGAAGTTGATCCGGGCCGACGAAGTGCATTTTGCCGCAGAGGATGGTGCGGTACCCCGCGGCACTGAAACTGTGCGCGAATGTGGGCCAGTCCGAGCGCAATGGAGAGGCGTTGTCCCAGACTTCGACGGTGTGAACGTGTCTGCCGGTCATCATTGCGGCTCGGGACGGAGCGCAAATCGGGCTTGGACAATAGGCGGCGTCGAAGACGAGTCCCCGGGACGCGTGCCGGTCGATGGCGGGGGTTCGAACGCTGCGATGGCCGTAACAGCCCGTCATGAATACCGGGTGTTCATCGCCCATGAGCAGCAGAATGTCGGGTTTGTCGCGGACGCCTGCCATTCCACGCGGTCCTTTTTCCCTTTTTCCCTCCCGGGACACCATCGGAGAAACCGGTGGGGACGGGGCGTTCGTCCCGGACGCAACGATCCCCCAGAGCGCAACATGATCTCATCCTGCCAACGTGGCGCGGGATGTGGAGATTTGCAACCGCGGTGTCTCGTCCTCGACAGGGGGACGATTCGAGCGAGTCCTCTCCTCCGGGGACACGGCCTCATTCGAACCAGATGCTGATGGTGAGTGTTTCGTCGGCGGGCACGCCGATCCCCTCGGCATACCGCCAAGTCCCGGGTTGGGTGAAGACCGCCGTGCTGACCCGCGAAGCGCATTTTCGGCCGTCGGCCAGTTCGAGTTCGATCCAGAATCGGCGCACTTTGAAGCAATCGCGGCCCGGATTACGGATCTGGAATCGGTTCCGGCGCTTGAGGGTGCGAATGGCGGCCGGCGTCAGGGCGACGGTGACATCTTCGGCCCATTTTCCGCCGACTTCGCTCCCGCCGGCCCGTGCCATGGGGCCGAGAACGACGCCGTTGAGGACGGCGGTCGTTTCATACTGGTTGCCGGCCCCTTCGAGTCCGATCCCGTCGTAATGGATGCGGCCGCTGCGCGCGGCGCGCAGTCGGGCGCGGGGAACCTGTCCGCTTTTGACCGGAGGCGGGGCCGTGGCAAAGGCGCCGTCCGGTGGAATGAGCTTGCGGATGAGCTGTTGCCGGGCGCTCTCGATTCTCATATCCGCCCAACAGGCCCAGTCGCCGCTCGAGTTGTCGGCTCGACCCACGTCGGCAATGAGCTTGAGTTGCAGGGTCTTTCCCGCCCAGGGGCCGAGGTCGGCCGCGATCGGGCGCCACTGGTGCTTGGTGACGGTTTCCTCGGCAATGGACCGGACGTTGCCGGCGGGGTCCACGACTTCGACTCGGTAGAGGATGCCGTCTCCGAGGTCGCTGCCGTCGCGTTTTCCGACCATGGCTCGGAAGCGGGCGGGCGGCGCAGCCGGGAGCCGGATCGCGTCGAACAGGGCGTACGTGTACCCCACGCCGCCCCGGTACGGGGGGTGCATGTCCAGCGCTTTCTTGTCCTGATTGTTGCAGGATGCACGCCCAATGTAGGCGTGTCCCCGCGTTTCCCCGAACCCCACTTGTTCCGGCTTGCCGCGCAGGCGGATGCCCCCGGTCCAGTGCGCAGGGAGCGGCGCGAGTTCGACAAACCCCGATTCGGTGAGCAGCAGCCGGTCCACGGTCATGCCGACGGCCCCGGCGGTGATCTTCAACGCGATGGGGTCGATGCTTTCGTCGCGGGCGGGCGGCAATGCGAACTCCGCACGCCCGCCGGCGCCCGGCGTCAGTTCGAGCGTGCGGTGTTGGGCGTTCAAGACGAGGACGAATTTTGCGGGGACGGCCATTTGGCTGGTGATATCCGCACGCAGTTTGTCGCCGTCGACGCGGAGGTCGACCCGGGCGGGATCGATCACGGTGAAATCGATCCACTTTCCTTCGAACTTGCGCCAGATCCGGTCGCCGGCCCGGGCGTCCCGGGGAATTTGGAAGCGGTGCTGCTCGCGGCCGCGGACCACGACCGTTTCCCCGGGGGACGCCGTGTCGCGGTCGCTGCGCAGATCCGGTCCGGTCGCCGTCGAACCGCCGCGCAACCGGTAGCTGAAAGCTTCCTTGACGGGCATGACGAACGTCAATCCCCGGGCGCGGCGGAGTTCGGCCGGCCCCAGCTCCTCCCCGGCCTCGTTCAAGGCGACGGCCGTTGCGGCGTCCACGGCAAAGCCGCATTCGAGGCCGTCGTACAGGATGACCTCCCAGGTGCGGTCCGGCAATATCCGGCAGATGCCCACGGCGGCCCCGGCCGCCTTCGGGAAGCGGACGAAGCGGCCGCGGCCGTCCACGTAAAGGTAGGCCGGAGAGACGACATAGTCACAACGTGTGCCGTCTCGGTCGCCGGAAAAAACCTCGACGGCGCCGTCCCGGGTCCAACCGGCATAGCCGTTGGGCGGCAGGTCGAGGGGCCGTTCGTCAATCCGGACCTTCAGTCTTTCGGCGGGGTGGCCGTTGACGACCGTGACGGTGCCGTCGGTGTAGCGGGTGACGATCTGAGAACGGCGATAGGCGCCACGGGCAAGCGCGGCGCTCGAGTCAAGCAATTGCCCCCCGGCGTCGGCGTACCGGATGTCCGCGGCGTCGGCCAGGGTATATCGGCTGTGAAGCTGCTGGAGCATGAAGTAGCTGCGCAAGGCGTTGCGATAGCCGCCTTCGAAGGCCAGGAACCCCGGGTGCCCGAACGCCACTGTGGCGGCCAGGAACCGGTCGATGTAGGCGTCGATCTCCCGGCGCTTCGTCCCCATGGCATGGTTCCGGCCATAGAACATGCCCGGATTGCCCATGCCGAAATTGCAGCACAGGGGGTGCATCTTGCGCAGGTCGAAGTCCACCAGCCACGGGTTTTCGGGGAGTCGGTACGACTGGTCCTGCCCGTAATTGCCGTCCGTCAGTCCGCAATAAGGGAAATGATGGCCGCCTTCGGAATAGACCGGGCCGTTCCAAGCCTTTTTCTGGAGGAGCATGATTTCGCCATAGGCGTAAAAGACCGCCGCGAATGTGCCGGCGCCCGGCACTCGGGGATCGTAGTCCACCCGGCTCCAGGGAGCCACGGCGGTATGGACGTCGCAGTAGGCGGTACTGAAGTGAAACTTCTTCTGAATTATCGGGGCGAGGCGGGCGCAGTACTCGACGGCCCGGGCCGGTTTCGGAGCGTAACAGCGCGCCCAGGCCCCTTGGAGCTGGTTGTCCGGGGTCCGACTGATCATGTCGTAACTCCAGAATTCGTTCACCGGGGCGAAGTCGGTGAAGTTGTTGTACGGCCCATATACGAACCCGAGTTCATCCTGCATGATCCGGGCGTACTTGTACTGGCCCGCGTCGCCGCCTTTGCCGGGGGCCGGTCGGGTCCGGAACGTGAAACTTTCGCCGCCGTCGCGCCAGCCGGTTTCGTGGTCGGTGACGATCACCTGGGTCATGCCGTAACGGTGGACTTTGCGCCAGAATGCCGCGTCGTTCTCGCGGTTGCTCGCTCCGTGCGCACGCCAGACCCGGGTGCCGGTGACCTTTTTCCAGGGCGATTGTGGGTTCGGGATGTTCGGCAAGACTTCCTCGACCCGAGGGGCGAGGGTAAAGATCAGGCGTTCGAAACAGTCGTTCCGGCGGCCGTTGGTCAGGGGAATGTACCGCACACCGCCGTTGCAGACGGCGCCTTCTTTGGTGACGGCGCACCCACCCCAGGGCACGCTTGCATTCGAGCGGTACCAGTCGGTCCACTCGGAAAAAAACAGGGGCGATTCGGGGCGGCCGGCCACGATGAGGCCCGGCCGGGGTCGGCCGTAGGTCAGGTACGGTATGGGGACGGCCCGGGGCGCCGCAAAGCCGACGGCCCGCCCGTAGCGGACTTCGCAGACGTTGCCGCCCGGTGCGGCCAGATCCAGAACCAGGCTTTTGCCCAGGACCCGGAGCGTCCAAGTGACGTTCACGGTCCCGGAAGGGGCGGTGAGTTTCCAGCGGCATCTGAATACCCCGCTGTCGAGCTTTGCGTCCACGAGTTCGGCCTTGTCCGGCGCAACGGGCTTGCCGTTCGCGTCGGCCGGGAAGACGCCGCCGCCTACACAGGGGCGAATCCAGCCGCCGCGCCCGTGCCAGCGAACGCGGATGTCGTCGAACGTTCCGGTGCGAGGGGTGATCAGCCAGGTGAGGCGTCCGTCCGATCCTTCGTACTCGAATCGGACGCCGCCGTCTTTGTCGCGAACGGCAGTCGTTCGGCTGTCGCGGGCGAGATTGTCCGGGAGGATGGTCTCCGGTCGGGTCGGGAAGGGCAGGCGTCCCGGTCCGGTGTTCGTTCCCGGGCTTTGGCCGGGGAACATGTCGATGCCGCGTTTGGGACGCGGCTCAAAGCTGAGGGGCGGGAATTTCTCGATGAATACCGCCAGGTTGTCGAAGTAGAGCACCCGGTCCTGTTTGTTCAGGCCGTTGCCGATGGTGATGCCGCGGAACTCCGCGCCGTTCGCGACCCGGGCAATCTGTTCCGGCGTGAGTCGGCGGTGACAGAGGAACCATTCCTTCCAGCGGACCACCCCCAAGCGGATGGCGAACTCCGCACCGGTTGGGTCGGCGAAATCGAGGCTGACCGACACCCGCGGCGTAGTCGCGTCGCGAACCCAGGCCCAGTTGTTCCCGTAGATCCAGCAGGACACTGCGTCGAACGAACCTCGGATCGGGATGGGGGCGGGGGGAAGCACTCGGACGAACGGACGTTTGCTGCCGGCGGCACGATACGTGAGTTTGCCTACGAACTTGCCCCATATCTGCTGTTCACGACTGCGTTCGAAGCGCGCCACGGCGTTGCGTGTTTCCACTGTCCAGCCGTCGAGGTTTTCGAAATCGACCAACGGCGGGTTGTCGTCTTTGTCGCGATGCGCCCAAATCATTTCGTAGGGCCGCTTACCCACGGTCTCGGATTTTTCGGCCGCGGCCGCCGCAAGCGTCGCGCAGAACACAAGGCCCAGGCAGGTCGTTTTCATGATTTTCGTCTCCTTCCGGGGCGGCGCACGGTTGGGCGTCGTGGACGCGCCGTGCGCCGGAGCCGGACGGCGCGGAACGAGAACGAAGCTCGGGACAACGTGCCCCGAGCGCCGTCTGGGCCTCCCGGAGGCTCATGCCCCCTGCCGGACCGCTTCGATGCGGTCGCGAACGGCGCGCTCATAGGCGCCGAGATCGTCAATGGCGATGCGGCTCACGCCGGTCGCCATGGCGGCTTCGGCCACGCGGCGGGCGACCCGGGGCACGACTCGGGGGTCAAAGGGTTTTGGGATGACGTACTCCCGGCTCAAGGGACAGGGGCCGTCGAACATGCCCCGGGCCGCGTCTTCGGGGTAGGCCCGAGCCAGAAACTCTTTAACGCCGTCGGGCACGGGTTCGCGTGCGATCTCCGCAAGGGCCTTGGCTGCCGCGGTTTTCATGGCTTCATTGATGTCGTTGGCGCGCACATCGAGCGCCCCGCGGAAGATTCCCGGGAATCCCAGGACATTGTTTACCTGGTTCGGGAAATCCGACCGGCCCGTACCCACAACCGCGGCGCCGGCCTCGAGTGCGACATCCGGGAAGATCTCCGGGGTCGGGTTCGCCATGGCGATGATCACCGGGTTCGGGGCCATGCGCCGGACCATCTCCGGGGTGACGCAATCGGCCACGGAAAGGCCGAGGAAAACGTCGGCGCCTTCGAGGGCCTCGGCCAGGCTGCGTGCGGAGGTGTCGGCGGCCAAAGCTTCTTTTTGGGGGGTCATGCCCGCCTCGCGGCCTTGGTAAATCACGCCGCGCGAGTCGCAGATCACGACGTTTTCACGCCGTGCACCGGCGGCAATGTAGAATTCGGTGCAGGCGATCCCGGCGGCGCCGGCCCCGTTCACGGCGATCCGGACGTCCTCGATCTTTTTCCCCACCATTATCAACGCGTTCAGAACGCCGGCCAGCGAGATGATGGCCGTCCCATGTTGGTCGTCGTGAAAGACCGGAATGCCCATTCGTTGTTTCAGTTCCGTTTCCACCTCGAAACAGGCCGGGGCGCCGATGTCTTCGAGGTTGATCCCGCCGAACGTGGGTTCGAGGGCCGCGGTGATCTCGATCAGTTTTTCGGCGTCCGTTCGCCCGTTGGGGCCGTGCACGTTCGTCACGCAAACCGGGAACGCATCGATGTCGGCGAATCGCTTGAAGAGGACCGCCTTACCCTCCATGACCGGCAGGCCGGCTTCCGGACCGATGTTGCCCAGGCCCAGCACGGCCGTGCCGTCGCTCACGACCGCCACCATGTTCCCCTTGCCGGTGTAATCCCATACCGCCTCGGGGCGGGCCTCGATCTCCAGGCACGGGACCGCCACGCCGGGCGTGTAGGCCAGGGAAAGTTCGTCCTGGGTTTCGCAAGGCTTGGTCGGGACGACCGAGATCTTGCCCGGAACGGGGGACCGGTGATACAGGAGACTCTTCTCGGATGACTTGTCGCGCATGGTCTCTCCTTCAAAGTCCCGGGAACTTCACCACGCCCCGGGCCGATTCAGCCGCTCGCCGTCAGGGGTTGGGGCCGACGCCCGCATATCCGCAATGGGCAGTCTGCCCTGCAGACTGGGAATATACGCCGTCAAACGAGGCGCCGACGGGGCACGGAATCAATATCCATCCCGTCCCGGCTCGGCCGCCTTCCTCGCGGGACCGGTGAATGCGGCAAGCCACTGAGAGCACGGAAACCGCAGAGGAAAGGACGAGAACCGGGGAGGCGGCGTCCGGCGGATTTTCAAAGCCGTGGGGCACAGGGAAGCCACGTCGCCGGCAACCAAACGCTCATGGCGGAAGGGCCGCGGTTGGCCCAGGAAAAATACGGAACCAGGCGGACCCGAATCGGTCGCAACGGTGCAGCGGAGACGGTTCGATAAAGCTCATCTTCACCCCAGTTCGGTTCGTCTCGGTACAGGGCCGTGCACTCGAGTGCCGGCAAACGCGCCGGCAAGGCCGGCGTCGTGCCCGCTTCGAACTGCACGTCCGACGGCAGGAGGACCTTGGTCCAGTCCAATTCCGGAGGCAGGTCGACGGATTCGAGACAATAGAGCACCGGTCCGCGCATGACGGCAACTTGGTTGCGCAGGTGTTCGGCCCGCGGATGGGCTTGCACCAGCCGTGGTCCGAACGGGAGAGACAACTCCAGGATGTCCCCGGGGAACCAGCGCCGCCGGAGCACGGCATACGAGCCCGGGACCGTTGGGGTCCCGGCGTCTTTTTCATTGAGGGCGAGTCGCACCTCGCCCGGGTGAGCCCAGGCCGGAATACGCAAAGCGATCGCCACGGGCTGCTCGGGCGCGGCGTGCACTTCGACGGCCACCACGCCGTCCCAGGGATAGTCCGTGTGCTGCTCGAGCACCAGGGCGGCGTCGCCGGCCGCCCGGGAGCCGGGGACATCGAGTTCGACCCGGCCGGCGCCGTAAAGGTGGATCCAGCAAGTGTCTTCGGAGAGAGTGTAAAACCAGGAGCCCACTTCGGCGATTGTGCGCAGCACATTGGTCGGGCAGCAGGTGCGGCGACTGCCGGGCTTCTCGCGCAGAGGCAGGTCATTGAGTCCCGGTCCGGCTTCGCCCGGCTGATGGCGGCGCAGCGGGTTTCGGTACCACCAGCTTTCCCCGTCCAGGCCGATCCCGGAGAGAATGCCGTTGTAGAGTTCGTGCTCGATCATGTCCGCATACCGGGCCTCGCCCGTAGCGCAGAGCATTCGGTAGTTCCATAACAGGTTGCCGATTTGGCCGCAGGTCTCGTTGTAGGCGTCCGCATTGGGCAGGAAATAGGCGGCCCCCACCGCTTCGCCAACGCGATCCTGGCGTATGGACAAGCCCACGCCCATGGGGCTGACCCCGCCGTTCAGGTTGATCTTGCGCCCCACAAGGTCCTTCCACAATCGGCGCAGGGCCGCGAGCAATTCGGTGTCGCCCGTTTCCAGAAAAACGTCGGCGGCCCCGGCAAACAAATAGGTAAAGAAGACGTTGTGTCCCACGACTTCGGTTTCCTGTCTCAGCGGGACCCGATCCTGGATTTGGTCGGTCCCGTTGAAACCGGGCGGGCGTTCCCAGGGGTTCCGCGGCTTGGGGTGGGCGCCTCGTTCGTCGACGATGAGTTTGGCGCATTCCAGGTAATCTTGCCGTCCGGTTTCCCGGAAGAGTTCCACCAGGCCCATAACGGCGGAAGGGTTGTGCGCAAAGTGACATGGAACGCTCTTGCCCAGGGCCCGGCAAAGGAAGTCGCCGACGCGAACGGCAATATCGAGGAAAGACGTTTTTCCGGTCATCCGGCGATGGACCACGGCGGCGGTGAGCAGGTGGCCCATGGTATAAACCTCATGGTGGTTCAGCTTCTGGAACCGGGGCCAGCCTCGCGCCCGGATCTGGGTGGCCACATATCCATCCGGCTCCTGGGCAGCCGCGATCAGCTCGATACCCTCATCCATCCGTTCGTCCAGCCACGAGTCCCGCGTGAGCCGAAAGAGGCACGCGGCCGCCTCGGTCCATTTATAGAGCCAGGCGTCTTGCCAGTACGTTCCGGCGAACTCACCGTCTTCAAGGCCGGCCGCAATCCGGAAGTTGTCCAGGACATGCCCGGCCTCCGGATCGGCCAGCAATTCCCAGAGTCGTCGCACCGTCACATCCAGCGTTTGTTTTTGGCGTTCGCCCCAGAATCCGTCCGGCCCGAGGCGGACCGCGTCCAAAGGCACGCCGCGCATTACGGCGTGCGGGCTATGTGTGGAGTCCACGACCAGGGCGGGCGGCGCCGTACATGGGGGTTGCGTCACGATTCAAGGCCTCCCGATGTTTGCCAGGGCTTTTCCGGGTTGCAGGGGCGATTCCGCTGCGGCGGTCGTCGCTTCCCCTGTACTGCGAACGGCGGCCGCGGCTTCCTCTTCGGACAGTCCGGCCCCAGCCGGAATCGGCCGGGGTCGACCTGAGCCGGACGAGACCGGCGGCCCCTGAAGCCAACGCGGCGGTTCCGAAGAAGTAACGGATGCCTCTGCCGCGTATTGTTCCGTAAAGTGAAGTCCGATGCCCATCTCCTCAGGCGTCCACCACGACCGTCGCGCGCCACAGACCTCGTGCATCCTGCGCCATGCGCAACTCGTGAAATGTAATCGCCTTGATTTCGGTGGCGAATTCCCCCCGATACGCCTCGACCGGTTCGCCGGCGGCCTCGATACGCGCTTCGATCTCCTCCTTTGTCCGTCTGATCTCAACGCGTCGATAGCGAACGAGCAATCCGTCGGCATCTCGCAGGAAGAGAATCTCTTCAAGGGCGCGGTACAGCAAGAGGTCCAACGCTCCGGCCGTGACTCGAATCCGGCGTCGGCACCGCGCACGGACTCGTGCGGGAGCGGTGAGCATGGCGGCCAGCAGGGCGTCCGCCGCAGATCGAATCAGCTCTTCGGGACTTTCGGCCCAAGCCTCGAATGCGATGTCGGCACGGGTGATTTCCGGTACAAAACGGTAGGGCATGATAGCTTTCCCGGTGATGCCGGGGCGTTGCCCGGCGGCCGCCGGTCGCTTCCGCGTGAAGAGACACCTGACGCGCCTTTCGAAATTGTCCGGACAATTCTGAGACGCACCGCAAGGCAGGCTTGGCGCGATTGTTCCGAGCCGGCGGGTACGGACGTTCGTTCAATCAGCCCTTGATATTGGCGATGGGGACGAAACGGGCCACCGGCCGGCTGAGTCCGCCGTCCACCACGGCACGGACGACTTCGTCGATGTCCTTGTATGCGGCCCCGGCTTCTTCGGCCAGACCGGCGAACGAGGAGGTCCGGACGTGAATGCCGCGGTCGGCCATTTGACGCAGGAGCCGGCGTCCGTCGAATCGGCGTCGGGCCTGCCGGCGACTCATCCGTCGGCCGCTGCCGTGAGCGGTGGTATAGAACGTCTCCGCGGCGCCACGACTGCCGCAGAGCAGGTAGGAGCCGCTTTCCATGCTGCCCCCGACGATTACCGGCTGTCCGGTTTGCTGAAATCGTCCCGGCAGTTCCGGATGCCCCGGGGGGAACGCGCGCGTCGCGCCTTTTCGGTGCACGAGCAGCAGGCGTGAATCCCCCCGAACCTCGTGCCGCTCGATTTTGGCGGTGTTGTGAGATACGTCGTAGATCTGATGCATGTCGAGTTCTTGAGGGGAACGCCCGAAAACATCGGCGAAGACATCGCGGATGCGGTGCAGAATGATCTGTCGATTGGCAAACGCCATGTTCGCAGCGCAGGCCATGGCGGCGTAATAGGCGCGACCCTCCGGCGACTCGAACGGGACGCAGGCCAATTCGCGGTCTCGAATGCGGATGCGGTATTTCGACGACATGACCCCCAGGAAGCGCTGGAGGTAGTCGGACGCAACCTGGTGGCCGAAGCCGCGGCTGCCGCAGTGAAACATGACCACCACCTGGTTCGGCAGCGTCAGACCGAATGCGGCGGCGAGGTCGGGGGCGGCCACGTTTTCCGGCGCCATTACCTGGATTTCGAGGTAATGGTTGCCGGACCCGAGCGTCCCCACTTGTGCACGACCCCGGTCGATGGCGCGCCGGCTCACACGGCGGGCGTCGGCGGCCTCCATGCAACCGCGGTCTTCGGTGGTCTCGAGGTCTTCTTCCCAGCCGTAACCATGCCGCACGCACCAGCCGGCCCCCTGCTCGAGTAAGTCGTGGAAATCGTCGTCTCCCGGCTTGAAGGCGCCGGACCGCCCCACGCCGCACGGCACTGCCTTGAAGAGCTGATCGACGAGTTCCCGGACCCGGGGCAAGACCTCCGCCGAGGTCAGGTTGGTACGGACCAGGCGCATGCCGCAATTGATGTCGAACCCGATGCCGCCCGGCGAGATGACCCCGTCGGGGACCGATGTCGCTGCCACCCCGCCGATGGGAAATCCGTACCCCGAATGCCCGTCCGGCATACAGGCGACCGGCTCGATCACGCCCGGCAAGGTCGCCACGTTGCAGAGCTGCTGAAAGACCGCGTCGTCCAGCTCCCGGAAGAGTTCGGCCGTGGCATGAATTCGCGCCGATACCCGCATATCCGGTCGAGCCGCGGCAGGGAGTTCCCAACAGGTGGACGAAACCCGCTTGAACTCGTCTCGCAGGCTCATGCTGATCGTCTCCCGCAGGAATCTCGCGTCTTTTCCCCCGACCTCCGAACGGCATGGGGCGATCGTCCACCCGCGCGTCCGGGGTCGTCCGCACCGGATAGGACCCGGCCGAAAAGGGCGTGCGGCCGCGCACCCTTTGCGGACGGGGTCAAGATAGCACTCGAAACCCGCCCGTCCCAGAAGATCGCCTGCCGTTTTGCGGCGCGGCATCGGCGGCGGAATGCCGCGAACTCGTACACGGCTCCTCCGGCGCCCGTCCGGCCCCCGGAGCGTCCCGTGCGCCCCGTCGTTCTCCCGGGAAGGGCGTGAATTGACTCGGGTGGCGGTTCATGTATCTTTAATAATCTGAATGAATCCATGAATTCCGTCGCGAGCAGGCGTAGCTTATGCGGATTCCCGTCATTGCGTCGAACGCCGGCCGAGACTGCGTCGAAACGCCGCCGCGGTCGGGGGACGGCAGCAATGTTTTGAATGATGTGTGAGATGCGTCATCGCAGCAGATGGCTCATGCATGATTCGGGTCAGCAACCTCGGCCCCGGCGGGGATGCGACGCGAACGAAGCCCACAGCAGGAGACCGGCGATGCGGTCCCCGACGATTTCAGCGGCGTGGGGCGCGGCACTGTTCTGTGCCGGAAACCCCACGGATGCCCGGCGCGAGACAATACGATTTCGAGTGAACCCCCTGACTCGGCTCATTCACGTCGCCTACACGGTCCCCCGGGGTGCGCCGGACATCGTCACCGTCCGTTGCGCCTGGAGGCGGCC
>JAADHN010000015.1:0-31947 GCA_013151865.1 Kiritimatiellota bacterium | reverse complement strand
TGGCAGGAAGACTCCTGGAACGACGCGCCGCGGGGCTCGAGCGCACGCTCGTCTTCAACCCCTATCCGGACGCCCTGAGCGGGGGCATGGTAGACGTGGAATTTCGCGTCCGTATCCTGGGCGACAACGGCAAGTGTCTTTCCGAGCAGACGGTGCGGATCAAGGCAGACAACTCCGACGTGGTCGTTGTGGACGACTGGGATCATGTCATGCAACGGCAGTTTGTCTCGGAAGACGCCCGCGAGGGGGGGTGGCAGGTGCAGAGGGGATTGCCCGCCGACAAGCCCCCTTACGCCGCCGGCGGTACGAGACTGTTCGGCCCCGGCGGGACCGACTTGCCGCAACTGACCTACCCCCTCGACCTGAAAGGGACCTACGCGATTTATGTTTGTGCGTTCGGCGCAGCCAGGCTGCGTCTCACCGGCGACGAGCGTTACGACCGGCTGGGGAGCGCCATCCCGCATCACGAGCAACTGTGGGCGTGGAGGCGCATGGACTGGCAGCACCTGGTGGTGCGACAGGACTATGCGTTTACCGGGCCGTCCGTCACCTCTCTCGACTACGTGCGCCTGGTCCCCCTCACAGCCGAGCAGGTCCGCGAACTCGAAAGTCGATTTGGGACACCCGACAGAATCGTCGTCTCCTACTGGGAGCCGTACAGCTACGCTTTCTCGGACAATGTGCAGGACGTTTATTGGCACCGCCAATACATGGACGCATACCGGGAAGCCGGTGTTTCGATCGTGGACGCCCAACTGGGTCGGTTCGGCGCCAAAGTGGTGTTCGAATCACGCGTGGCCGATCAACTCTTGTACCAAACGCGCGGCGATCCCATCGGAGCGATCCGGCAGCCCGTCACCACCAATGTTGGCCGGATGCAACAGTACACCAACACGTTGCAGAACAGTCTCAAATTCTGCAGGGAACTCGGGTTGACCCTGCACGCGAATTTTGGGGCGGGCAACTGCTACCCCGGTTCGCCTTTGCAGGGAGAGTTTTCGAAAGAGCACCCCCAATGGATGCGGGGGGTGGCGTTGCGTTTCGAGGTGCCCGAGGTCAGGAAGTACATTCTTGCCCTGTACGAGGAGGCGCTTGCCATTGGGGCGTCCGGAGTCTCCATCGACTTCTGCCGGTATCCCGAGGCCATCGACTCGAAAGAAACCGCCAACATCTTCTTTCGCGAACTCCGCGAGCTGGTCGACAAGTTCGGCGACAAGCGGGGAGAGCGCGTGCGGGTCCTCGCGCGTTTTCCGGCTCACGGCGTGCGGCGTTCGGAGTGCTTCGATTACGCCGCTTGGGCACGGGAAGGGTGGGTGGACTATCTCTGCCCGAGCAACATTCAGGGCCGCTTCCATTACTTCGATGTCAAACCGTACCAGGAAGCCGTAAAGGGGACTTCATGTATCCTGCTTCCGCAGATCGACGCACTGGGATGGGGATTGCGCGTCCCCGGGCTGTTCATGTGGCGGTTGGCACGGCTGTACGAGGCGGAGGTCGACGGGATTTACATCTACCAGGGCGATGCGCTGATCGCCCGCAACCCGGAGACCAGAAGGTATGTGCGCATGTTCCGCAGCCGCGATGCCGTCCGGCGCTTTTGGGAAGAGCACAGGCGGCAAAGCTCCACGCGGAGTAAGGGCATCTACATCACGAGCCCCATCCAACTGCCCGGATACCATGGGTGGGAGCGCCTGCATGTGTGGGTGGAAGGCGTGCCGATGGGAGAACTGGAGATCTACCTGGACGGGACGCTGGTGAACCGCTACACGGGCCCGCCCTATCTGCTCGGCAGCCAGGGCGCCGAAGGAGACGCCGTGTTGCCCAGGGGCGAACACGAACTCCGGGTTCGGGTCAAGGACGGGGACGGCTGGCTTGTCCGGACCTTCCGCATTGTCGGCGCCGGATGACACGGCCCGGCGTCCGCATCCGCGAATACGGCGGGGAAGGACGAGGGCCTTCACGCGCCGGGAAAGTACTTGTCCAACAGGGGCGCCAGGTCTCGGCGCGTTTCCGCCGGAAACCGTCCGGGATCGGTGATCACGGCGTTCCGGAGGGCGTTGGTGCAGTCGCACGTCCACGGGGCGGCCAATTCGGGCAGGGCCTGTCGCAAGATTTCCTGTGCGGCGCGGGCGTTCTGCTGAAGCGTTTGGACGATCATCTCCACCGTCACGCTCTCGTGATGCTCGTGCCAGCAGTCGTAGTCCGTCACCATCGCCATGGTGCAGTAGCAGATTTCGGCCTCCCGTGCCAGACGGGCTTCGGACATGTTGGTCATGCCGATCACGTCCATGCCCCAACTTCGATAGAGGTGCGATTCCGCTCGGGTCGAGAAGGCCGGACCCTCCATGTTGAGATAGGTGCCCCGCGGGTGGGCCGCCGGGGGGCGTCCGACCGGCCCGGCCGGTTCCTGTGAGAGTACGTCGACGGCGCGGCGGAATAGTCGCGACCGAAGCTCGGGGCACACCGGATCGGCAAAGGCGATATGCGCGGCAATACCTTTCCCGAAAAACGTCTGCTGCGGTCCGCGCCGCGTCCGGTCCACGAATTGATCGACGAAAACGATGTCTCGGGGCGCCAAGTCTTCGCGGAAACTGCCGACCGCCGCCACGCTTACGATGCGTCCGACCCCCAGCTTTTTCATTGCGTAGATGTTGGCCCGATAGTTCACTTCGGCCGGAAGCAACGTGTGGCCGCGTCCGTGTCGGGCCAGGAAAACTGCCTGGGTCCCAGCCAGTTCGCCGCAGACCAGGGCGTCGCTGGGCGGACCGAAAGGCGTTGTCATCGCGACTTCCTGCACGTTCTCCAAACCGTCCATTCCATAGAGACCGCTCCCGCCGACAATGCCGATCTTCATCGTCCGTCACTCCTGTTGTTTCGAGGGACCCGGGTCGAGGCGTTTCTCGGGCTCGTCCCCGCGCCGGGGCCCCGCGCCGCGGGCATTGCCCGGGAAGACCCCGTCGATCCGGCTGACTGGCCGCCATTTGTGGTCCTTGAGCGTCCCGGTGCAGCGCGCGCCTTCCACAAAGAACCAGGACACGTACTTCCAAACCGTGGGGACGAGCCAGGTCTTCTCCAGGGGTACGGCTTTGACTGTGAGATCGATCCGGCCGTCCCGCCAATAATATCGGCCCTGGCCGGTGAGGGCGAGCAAGTCTCCGTCCGTGGCGATCTTCTCGAACTGCACGTGGTCTCCGGCGAAGGTCAGACTGGTTTCGACCTTGGATATTCGACCCAGCGTCCACAAGTGCTCGATAGGGGCGAGGCTCGAATAACCCGGGACCAGTTGCAGAGGGTTGAGCTTGGTGAACCATTCCGGGACTGTCCAACGCAGAAACTCCCGGATATCGTTGAGGAGAGGAACGTCCCACAAATCAGCACCGGTCATACGCGCGTTGCCGCGGCCCACGAACAGCAACCCGCCTCCCTGCGGCGCCGGTTCGATCCGAGTGAAGTCGACTTTTCCGCTGATCTTTCCGTACGACTTCGGGCCGTTGCTGTTGCCGCGGTCCCCAAACGCCGCGCCGGCCTCCAAATCCTTTACGGTGACCGCGCCGGTTGCCTGTCGAAGTCGCAACCGGTATTGGCCGGCCGCACTGATCGTTCCGCCCCAAGACGTGCCCGAGAACGAGCCCACGGTGATTTGGGCATTCGTGAAACCCCATGCGGCCCGGACGTCCGTGATCGGCCATTTCCCGAGTGTGAGGCGTGGGGTCGTCAATTCGCCGGCGAGGTCGGGGTCCTTGCCGGTACGGCCCAGGGGCAGCTCGCCGGAGACGCGCACCGTGGTGCCCGGGGCGAATTTCACCGAACGGAAAAGGCCGTCCGCGGCCGGGACGACCGCCGGAATATCCGTGTTCGGATCGAACGTCGCACTCGCAGCGATCCGGCAGGTCTTTTGGCCCGCGAAGTCGAAGCGGCACTCCCCTTCGGCATGCGACTTGCCGCGCCGGAACGTGATGTTGCGCAGCACAGCGGCGTTTGGAAGGTCCAGCTCGATGTCCGCGCTCCCGGAATCGAGCAACAGTTTTCGCCAGCGGAACGAACCGGTGCGCAGAGAGGCGTCCAACCCGGCCCGTTTCTTCCCGGTCTCGGGGTCCCGCCCCCATCGCAGGTCGCGGATCGTGATGTCGGGCCACTCTCCCTCTTTCCAGGTGAAGTCGCGCCAGATTCGCAGATACAGGTCGCGGGACTTGCGCCCGATGAATGCGGCGCCGATCCGGGGGTCGCCCACGAGCCGGCCGGTCAGGCTGTACTGCTTCCGGGCGAGGTCTACACCGATGACCACCGCGATGTCGGGCGCGTTTCGGGCTGCGGCGTGCCGCACGCGGAAACGCAATTTGCCGGGCTCGAACTCCAGCACGCTGTCGAGCGTCAGTACCTCGAGGCCGTTGAAACGTCCCGGACCGCCGTGAATCTCGACCGTGCCGCGCCATTGGGCCGGCGACAGGGGCGCATCCCGGACCGTCAACACTGCTTCCGGCAGCTTGCCGCTCATCACTTCGATGCGCTCGACAATAGGGTTTCGCTTGAGACGGAGCGCCTTCCAGGTCCGACCGGGATCGACCCGGCCGCGTACCGCCGCGGAAAGCCGTCCTGCCCCCAAGTCCACATTCAGGCTGCCCTCGAGTTGCTGGACCGACCCGCCCGGGGCGGTGGGGCCCAGAATCAGCACGGGACTGACCTCGAAACGGCTATTGGCGCCCCGAATGTCGAGCGTGAGTCGGTCGACGCTCAGGTCGCGAAAACGAAACCCACGGGCCGTGACTTTCAGCGTTTGGGTCCACTCTCGGGGCGGTCGGTCCCAGCGGGTTTTGTCGAGGCGCCAGGTGAACTCGGGCACGTCCTGCGGAAAGCGCAGGTCGTCAACCAGGTCGATCAACTGTTTCGGCGGTTCGCGGAGAGCGGCCGCGACCGATCCGGGGGCAAGGTTGCCCGATAGTTCGATCTGAATGGCCCTTTCCTGCGGAAACAGCACCAGTCCGCCGTTGATTTGCTGTTGTGTGTCGCGGTCGATCACCACGGCAAGGCGCGATACTTCGATCCGTTTCGGGGTGAGGCGGATGTCGCCGTTTACACCTTCGACCGCGCGGCGGCCGAGAGTAAACGATCCGGCTCGAAATGAACCCGTGCCGTTTCGAATGCGGGCTGGTCCCCACGCATAGCCTTCGATCTGGACCGTGCTTTCGACCAAGGGCCCGGGGGCCAAGGTCCCCACCGGGCCCGGGTCGAACCGGACGCCGGCCTCGAGCAAACGTCGTAGTGGCCGAATCGACGCGGAGATTTGGGCGTGCATCGCGCCGTCCGCCAGTTCCAGAGACAAAGCTGCACGCACGGTTTCCGCGTCCTGGCCGCCCCCGAAGCCGGCGATTGCTTCAGTAACGCGCAGCCGTCCGTCGCCGCACGCGCCGCGAACACGGAGTTCGCTCAGCGTCAGATCGCGGAATCGGGTCTTGTCTGCCGTCAGCGAGAACGTGCCGCGCAGTTTTCGATAATCGAGGGGCGACGGGGTCAGGTCCGCCTCGAGTTCCGCGGGGGAGGACAGAACCAGTTCCTCCAAGCCCGGCGGCACTGGACGGGACAGAAGTTGCAGGATCGACTCGGGTCGTATCCGGGCCCGGATACGGCCCGCGACCGTGCGGTGGGCCGTGTCGAAAACGCCTCCTTCGAGGGTCACCGCCATTCCGGCGCCGAGTTCGGCGCGGCCAATCGGAACACGCAGTTGGCCGTCTGTCCACGTGCAATCCAAAGCCAGGGAGCGGACCCAGGCGTCACCCAATCGGAACCGGGGCAGGGCCAGCCGGGCCCGAACCTTGGCCGCCTGCGGTTCGGCGGAAGGCACGCCGAAGCGGAGGTCCAGCGTGGCCTTGCCGGCGAAGTCGGCCGCCCGCGCCCTGTCGGAGACGCGACGCCACATGTCCCTCCATTCCGGACGGAGCGCCTTCAGTAGCGGCACGCAACTCAGGGCCGGCTTTTCCGGCGGTTGTCGCCGCCGCCGTCCGCTGCCGGGCCGCGGCGTCGCGGGGCGGGGGCGGGCGGCGGAAGCCTTCCCCATGGACGATCCGAACCGGATCGTCCCGCCTCCCTTGATCCGCACTCCATTCCACATTCCGCCGAACGACCGCACATGCAGCAGACCGTCGCGCAGACCGGCCTGGGCCCGAACGTCCGAAAGCAGAAAAAAGGGGCGCCGACTGCGGCGCCGGTCCGGATCGGGGAGATAGATCTGTCCCTCTTGCAGTACCAGGTTCGAAAGCACGAACCGCCCGGACAACAGCGGGACCAACTCCGGGCGGACCCGCAGGTCGCCGATCCGCAACAGCGCCGTGCCGGGCAATTGCCCGTCCCACACGGTAACGTCCCGGAAACGGATGCCGTTCACGAGACCGACCTGGAGCCTGCCGCAGTCCAGCCACACTCCTCGCCGAGCGATTTCGGCCCGGGCAATCTCCAGGAAACTGCTCGGCAGTCCCCGGGTTTCGCAGTAGAAATCCACCAATCCCAGAAACAGGGCAATCAGACCGGCGATTTCGAGCGCAAGGCGGTATGTTCGTCGTTTCATACCCGCATCTCGCATCTTTCAAAAACGCAAAACCGACCCCGGTCCGGGGCGCGGACAAACAGGTTTGGTACTATAGCGTTCCATTTCGCATTTCGAGGACAAAACCGATCCCCGCGCGACGGCACAGGACAATGCCGCCGCACGGGGGATCGACCAAGGAATGGACGGCGTCCCGCACACGCCATACATTTTTCGAGGGATGGTGCGCCGTTCCGGCCAAACGGCCGAGCGCAACCTGTCGATTACAGGCCCCATGCCCCACTTGCCCGCGTTGTGGGAGTGCAGACCATGTTGGACCGGGACACCGAAAGCGCCGAAGGACGAGACAACGTTGCGGCGGCGTCCGGCCCGGATCGCCGCAAGGCGCTGTGGACGGCGTGTGCGTGGCTGGCGCCGCCGTTCGCGGCGGTCGGCCTGCCGGCCGTGTTCCCTCCCGGGGCCGACTCGTGGTATCCGCGTTGCCTGTTTCACAAAATCACCGGCGGGTATTGCCTGACTTGCGGCGGCACTCGTGCACTGGCCCTGTTGGGACGCGGGCATGTGCTGGGGGCGCTCCACATGAATGCGGTAGTGGTCGCCGGTGTGTTCGTCATGCTGGCCGTCGGGCTCGCGCACTTGATCCAGGCTTGCGGCGGTCCCGCACCGCGATTGCCGCGTATGACTCGGAAGCGCCTGCTGTTGCTCGGGGCGGCCCTTGCGGCGTTTTGGCTGTTGCGGAACATCCCGGTCGGGCCGTTTTCCCTGCTCGCCCCGCGGTAGGGCCGCGTGGCGCTGCGGGCTCCGAAAAGGCTCCCGGCCGGCGCGTTCAGTCGGCCCATCCCGTGATACTCGAGTTCGGATGCGCCTCCCCGTTTGCCGGTGTTCCGGGCCGCAGGAGTCCATCGGCCCGACAGCGCAAAAAACAAGTGAAAAAGCCTTACACATCCCTGTATGTGCACGTGCCGTTTTGCCGGGGGAAGTGCGCCTATTGCGCGTTTTATTCGGTCGCACGGTTTTCGCCCGGGGAAACGGGCGCTTACCTGCACCGTCTTTTTGCGGAGTTCGCAGACTGGACCGACGCATGTGCGCCGCTGGAAACCGTCTACATCGGGGGAGGGACCCCTACCGTGTTGTCGCCCCGGGACCTTGCCGAACTATTGGGCGGGGTCCGCCGGGCGTTCCGGCTCGGGACCGGGGCCGAGTTCACGGTCGAGTGCAATCCGGAGACGCTTTCCGCCGACAAGGCCGCCGTACTGGCGGAATACGGCGTGAACCGGGTGAGCCTCGGCGTGCAGTCGTTCTTTCCCGAATTGCGCCGCGTTCTCGGACGCCGAGGCACGCCGGCGGATGCGGTGACGGCGGTGGTGCATCTGCGGGCGGCCGGGATCGACAATCTTGGCGGGGACTTGATGTACGGTATTCCGGGGCAAACCACGGAGATGTGGCGGAGGGACCTGGTCCGCACGTGCGAGCTGGGGGTTTCGCACCTGTCCGCTTACGAGTTGACGATTGAGGAAGGGAGCCGTCTTGCCCGTGCCGGAACCTCGTCGCCCGCCTCCGAGCTGGCCGTGGATTGCTGGGAGATCGCCGGCAGCGTTGCCGCGGATTTCGGACTGGTTCGCTATGAAGTTTCGAACCTGGCCCGTCCCGGCGCCGAGTGCCGGCACAATATGGATGTATGGTATGGGGGGACAGTCCTCGGTTGCGGTCCGGCCGCCTGTTCGTTCGACGGTGCGGCACGGTTCTCGAACCCGCCGGACCTGCATCGCTGGTTGCGGAGTTCGCACCGGGAAGCGGATGTGCTTTCCCCCGCGGGACGGGCTCGCGAGATCCTGGCTTTCGGTTTGCGAACGGTCGATGGATGGTCGTTGTCGCGTTTTCGCGACCGAACCGGATTTGACGCGATGGCGCTGTGCGCCGGCGAAATCCGGGGGCTGGCGGCGGAGGGTCTGCTGGTCGTCGAACCGGATTGTCTCCGGCCGACGGAACGCGGCCTGCTTTTTGCCGACACCGTGGCGGAACGGATCATCGAATAGCCCATTGTCCATGGAGGTGCGCAGTCCGTTCTGATCCACGGCGTTGAGAAGGACGGTCGAGGCGTCGCCGTCCTTTGGGCCCGCAGCCGAACGCGATCTTCGGGGTCCAATGAACCGATCCGATTGACCCCGGTCACGCTGCCCGACCTGAAGGTGTTCGACCTAATGGGCTGTCCGTTGCGAACTCCGCATCCGACCCCGATCTCCGACATGCCGGTCTATGTGACGACCTCGGCGTCGGGCGCCCGTCTGCTCGAAGCGCTTCGGAAGGCGTTCCAGGTCGAGTGACCGGGTGGCAGCGTCGGTTCGTTTGTTTTGGCAACTTGTACGCGGGCACCGGGGATGTACATTATGCGATTCGTTTTCAAAATGGTTTGGAGATCGTGACGGAAAGCCGGCATCTTTCGGCGTTTCAGGGTGTTCGAAGATGATCGGTACGCTCGCGTTTCAATCGATACCCCCTGCCGGTCCGGCCCGGTACGGGTTGCAGAGGCCCCGAGCATGAAGAAAGACATCCATCCCAAGTATAGCCCCGCCAAGATCGTGTGCGCGTGCGGCGCCGAGTACGATGTGCTGTCCTCGACGCGTGAGGCACACGTGGGCATTTGCGCCAAATGTCATCCGTTTTTCACGGGCAAGCAGAAGCTCGTGGATACCGAGGGACGTGTCGAGCGTTTCCGCCGCCGGTACGGGATGCAGGAAGCTGGGGCCTGATGCGTTCCGCCCCCGCCGTTCTCCCGCCGGCATTGCAGGTGCGGTCCGTGTCGTCCGACCGGGTCGGGCAGGCGCCTTTTGGACACTGGTCGGCGGCGGACCCTTCGAGTTTGTGAACCTCCAACCTCACATTGCGCGCGCCCGGCAGCGTCTTCAGGAAGTCGAGAAGGCGCTGGCATCGTTCGATTTTTCCAGCGCTGCGCGGAATGCCTACGAGAAGCTTTCCCGGGAGCACCAGTCTCTCAGCCGTCTTTTGGAGCTGGGGGACCGCCGCGCGACGCTCCTCCGCGAACTGGCTGAGAACCGTGAGTTGATCGCCGCCGGCGACGACCCCGAACTTGCCGAACTGGCCCGGGCCGAGATCGAGACCCAGGAAGCGGAAGTCGCGCTTTTGGAACGCCGGCTCAAGGGTCTCCTGATTTCTCCTCACCCGAACGAAGGGCGGAACATCATTGTGGAGATTCGACCCGCGGCCGGGGGCGAGGAAGCCGGGCTGTTCGCCGGGGACTTGTTCCGCATGTACACACGGTTTGCGGAACGGAAAGGGTGGCGCCTGGAAGTGCTCGAAGTGACGAATACCGACCTGGGCGGGATGAAGGGCGCCGCGTTTTCTCTGCAGGGAGCGGAGGTGTTCCGTTATATGCGGTACGAGAGTGGCGTGCATCGTGTGCAACGGATTCCGGTAACCGAATCCGGCGGTCGAATTCACACTTCCACCGTGACGGTCGCGGTGCTTCCCGAGGCCCGGGAGGTCGAGGTGACGATCGGTCCCAACGACCTTCGCATCGACGTATTCCGCTCGTCGGGGCCAGGGGGGCAGTGCGTGAATACAACCGATTCCGCCGTTCGCATTACCCATCTGCCAACCGGCTTGAGCGTGGTTTCGCAGCAGGAGAAGTCCCAGCATCAGAACCGGGAGATTGCCCTGCGCATCCTGCGCTCTCGCTTGTTGGAACGCCGTCAGGCCGAAGAGGCGGCCCGGAACGCGGCGACGCGGCGGCAACAGTTGGGGACCGGCGATCGGAGCGAACGAATTCGGACGTACAATTTTCCTCAGAACCGGGTCACCGATCATCGGTTCGGCATCACTCATTACAACCTGGCCCATATTTTGGAGGGCGGACTCGACGACTTGATCGAGGAGATCGTTGCCGCGGATTCGGAGCGGCGACTGCTCGAGACGACCGGAGGGTAAGGAGCACGGAGGGGGGCCGCGCCCCACGGCGTGCGGCCAGACCGGTGCGTCGATGCAACGCCACGGGGACACCATGCGGACTGCCAGTCAATGTCGGGTCGGTTGCGTCCATGTCCTCGGTCATCCGTCTCGACCGTTGGACGTTGGTGCGGCTCCGGCTGACGCCCAAGTTTTCAACTGCCGCAATTTCTGCCTGCTTCTATCCCGGGCGGGGTTGCGGTTTGTCTATTACGGTCTTCCCGGGTCTCGATTGCCCGAAAGCGGCGGTGAATTGGTGGAAATCGGGGAGGCGACGGGCCCGTGGGAGTACGGCAACGCGTGGCATCGCGAGTACACCCGCCGACTGGACGCCGCCTTGGAAGAACGTGTCTCGACGGCCCAAGACGGACGGGGAATTGTCGTTTCCCTGTACGGTTGCGCCCAGGCCGACATCGCGACCCCGGAGCGTTTCGGTTTGCCCGTGATCGAGGCGATGGTTGGATACGATCATTGCTGGGCCCCGTATCGGGTGTTCCCGTCGTACGCACACCAGCACGTGATCTACGGCAAATTCGGAGACGAACTTCGCGAGTCGATCTGGTTTGATACGGTCATTCCTCATTTTCTGGATCCGGTTGAATACGATATAATCGAGGACAAAGGGGATTATGCGCTTTTTCTCGGGCGCGACGCTCCGGACAAAGGCGGGGCCATCGCGGCGGACATCTGTCGTCGGGCCGGGGTGCCTCTGCGCATGATCCACGACGGACTGAGCGGTCGCGACAAGACCGAAATGCTGGCCCGGGCCGTTGCGGTCTTTATGCCTACCGTGTATGTTGAACCGTTTGGCTATGTTGCTGTCGAGGCTCAGATGTGCGGTGTGCCGGTGCTCACCACCGACTGGGGTGCGTTTGTCGAAACGGTCGAGCACGGGCGGACAGGGTTCCGGTGTCGGACCGCGGCCGAGTTCCTGGCCGGATTGGCGGCCGCGTCCGACCTCGATCCGGACTATATCCGTGCCAGGGCGGTGAGGCGGTACAGCATTCAGGCGGTGACGCCGGCTTATTTGGCGTATTTCGATTTTGTTTGCAAGGTCCATCGCAACGGGTACTACGCTCCCGAGGCCCTGCGATGGCCGTCCCATGCCGGAGCGGACGGGGCGTGACCCGGCGGTGCTCCGGGCGGTATTCTTCAGTCTTTGCTCGAGGGTGTCGGCGAGAGGTACGATCTCTTTCCGGCGCCCCCCGTGTCCAAGGGGCTTCAACCCAGTGTGTACGGAGGCAGACGGCGTTATGGCAAAGAAGAACGACGGTGATGTGCTGAGTCGAATGATGGGGGCGGGCGGTCCCTCCCGCGCACCTCGCCCGCTGCGGCGGTCGGGCAAGGCGGCCGGCCCGAGCGGTCCTTCCGGGCCGAGTGGCCCGAGCGGTCCGAGCGGACCCAGCGGTCCGGTGGTCCGTGGCCGGGTCCGTCGGCGAAGCGGCGGCGGTGCGGACGAACTGATGCGCCGCCTCTACGGGTAGTCCGTCAGGCGCGGCCGGTTCCGCGGAGAGGTGGCTGAGTGGTCGAAGGCGGCGGTCTTGAAAACCGTTGAGGCGCGAGCCTCCGTGGGTTCGAATCCCACCCTCTCCGCCAGCTCTTGCCAAGGTTTCCACCGGCCGACCCCCGCGCCGGCGAAAGCTTGGCGTCATCGCGTGCGCCCGGAAGGTCTCGCCGTGCCGGTGCGTCTTCTTGTTTCGGGCGAACCGCTTTTCTCCGCGTCGGTCGCCGGGCTTCATCATGCCTCGAGGCGTTGAGTCGTTCCGGTCCCATGGGTCCAATTCATGTCCCGCAGGGCCTGTTGGACCATGGGGCGCGGTTTTCCGGTCCGGACTTCGATTTCGGCGATCAGAAGGCGGTCGATTCCGGTTGCGTGCACCACCGCAGTCGCGTAGTGCCGTGACCGCCAGCCGCCGAGTGGAGCGGGAAGGCGCGTCCGACCCTCTTCAATGAGACCGGTTGCACGTTCCGGGCCAAGGTCCAACTCCCATTTTGCAGGCGGGGACACCGGCCGCCGCCGCCGGTTCGAAGTGAAAGGGCGGACCCGAAGCCACTTCAGCATATCGCATCGCGCCAGCGCCAACTGCGCCGGGTACACCTGACGCAGCATCACCCGATCCCCGCGCGGGCCTTCCAGAAGCAGGGCGGCGTCCCCGAGGTGCAACCGTCTGTCGGTGAGGACGAATCCCGGCGGACTGCGGAACGAGGTGTCGAATATGGCCCAGGGGATCGGCGTCCCCGGTGAGATGGCTCGGAGGGAGGGGAGCACCTGTCGCGTGGCAATCGTCTTGAGTTCGGCGGGCGCTGCGCCATTCAATGAGACCTCTACGACCATTTCAGCCTCTGGAGTGTACCCCGCCCAAACCCATTCGGCGTCCGCGACGTTTTCGGCGGGATTGAGAAGCAGACCGGTATGAATGAATCCCTGCGGCATGGGGTCCGGCTCGGACGCGCAGGCCGGTTGTCCCCCCAGTTTCTTCAGTCGTATCCGTCGCCACCGTTCTCCGTCGATGCCCCCGGCCCGGGAACGTTCCCAGCGGACCCGCAGCAAGGCTTGGTCTGAATCCCCGAGCACGACTTTACCATGTTTCCACTCGCCGCCGATATCCAACGGCCGCCAGTCCCCGGGGACCTGGAGTATCCATCCGGCCCAGGCGAACGGCTGCGTCTCCGATTCGCGATGCGGAACAGGCACGACATTGTCCGACATGCTCATGGCAAACTCACAGCAGCGATGGTCTCGAGATCATGTGGGACCCGACGGAACGCACGGACGGCGCGCGGTCTCCGTGTCGGGGCGGACGGCAATCATTCGGGGAGGTCCCGTCCGAGACGCGGGGGAAGGCCCGGGAGCGATGGGTTGTATGAGGACGGGGACGCGGCTCGTTCGGTCGGTTTTGCGATAAAGACCTCCCCCTGCAGGGTTGTTTTTGCCTTCAGTTTCCGAAGCTTGCCCGTACCGCGTTCCCGTAAAACCAGCCTGCCCCCCGGGAGGCGACCCACGACCGTGTATTTGCGACCTTGCAGTTGCACCAGTGCGCCTGGGCGCACGGTGAAGAGGGTGCCGTCCGGCAATCGCAATTTCACGGGACCGTGAGGGGCCGGGGAGCGTGTTTCCAGCGTCCGGTCGTCTGTCTCCTCGTGCTCCGCTGCTTCTTCATCGTCCGGCAGTGCTTCGGGGGACAGGTCGGTCTCCAGGCCGAGGTCGAGGATCTCCACACTCCCCGGGGTGGTGGCCGAGAGGGGACGACGGGTGCCCGGGGCTGGGGCGGACTTCCGGGCGTTTCCCGCGGGGTGCAGGGGGTTCGCCGAGGTCCACGGCAGGGGTTCGGGGGAACGGGGTCGGTCCGGCGGGCGCGTGTCCGCCGGGGAACTCGGCTCCGGGCGGGGCGCGAAGACCGCTCGGCCGTTCCAGGTTCCCGGATCCACGATTGCGGCGCCGTTCGGCACGGGTCTGTTCCCCACAGGTTCGCCGGCGGAGAGGCGGGCGACCCCGAGAACGAAAAGGCAGTAGAATGCACCCGCCGCCAAACGCCGGCGAACGGCGCCTCGGCTATCGCCAGAGCACCACGGTAAAATCGTTTTCAAGGTAATCATCGAAGAGCCAAATCTCCGCTACCTGTTCCGGGACGTTGGCGCAAACCTGCTCCGGGTCATAATAATAGCAGTGCGGATATTTCCTGCGAGTCCGGTGGTGCAGGAAGTTTGCCACGACGCATTTTCCGGCCAGGGAAAACAAGGCATCGAGAGCGCGGGTCACGAATTGATCGTTGTTGCCCAACTTGAGGTTGAACACCCCCGAGCAGGTCACAAGATCGAACGCTTTTCCTCGGAACGGCGCGGCCTCGAACACGTCGGCCAGTACCAGGCGGCACACCGCGGAACGGCGGCGGGCTTCGGCAAGGATACCGGGGGTCAGGTCGACTCCGACGTATCGGCAAGCCGGCGCCCTGGTTTGGAGAAAGGCACCGAGATCCGCCAGGCCGCATCCGACGTCCAAGAGAGTGGACGTGTTGAGGTCGAGTCGTCGCACGGAGCGCGCATCGCGGCGGGACCGGCGTGTGATCTGCCGGGGGCGGGCGTTGCCCTGCACAGCGTCGACCATGACCTGAAAGCGCCGGAACTGGTCGGCCCGACTGCCCCAATCCAGTACGTCGAAATTCTCGCGTTCCGGTGCAATACGGGGCTCATAGTGCGCTCGGATGCGTTGTCGTTTCAAAGAACCGGTCATCGGTTTCAGCTCCGAGAGCGGCCCGCACGGCGTTTTTGTCCCCGGGCGGCTTCGGAGCACCGCGTGCCTGTCTGGCCGTAGGAGGCCCCGGGGCCGTGTTTGCGGGAAAAGTGGCGTCGGCTGATCCACTCCGGCAATGGGGCGGCGTCGGGCGCCAGCCCGTAGGTAATCGTGGCCATCCGGGCCACGCGTTCGAGTATAACGCTGTTTCGGACCGCTTCTGCCGGCGTGTCCCCCCAGGTGAACGGGCCGTGTCCGGCCACGAGCACGGCGGGGACGGCCGCTGGGTCCAGGCCGTGAAACGCTTCGACGATCACCTTTCCGGTGTTCTTTTCGTAGTCGCCGTCCACTTCTTCGGCTGTCAACAGGCGGGTCGCCGGGATTGGGCCGGCAAAACGGTCGGCATGAGTGGTGCCCAAACAGGGCAGAGGGGTGCGTGCCTGGGCGAATGCGGTGGCGAAAAGACTGTGTGAATGGGCCACAGCCCCGATTTTCGGGAAACTTCGATAGAGTTCGAGATGCGTCGGGGTGTCCGAAGACGGCCGCAATCCCTCCTCCAACGGTTTTCCGAAAAGGTCCACCAGCACCATGTGCCGGGAAGTCAATTCTTCGTAAGGGACGCCGCTCGGCTTGATCGCCACCACACCCGCGTCCCGGTCGATTGCACTGACGTTCCCCCACGTGTAGATAAGCAAGCCCCGGAGGTCCAGTTCCCGGTTCGCTTCACACACAGCTTGCCGTAGTGCCTCGAATCCGATGGGGCGATGTGTCATGTCTTGTCACCTTTCGCCAATTGTCCTTTTCGGCCCATGGCAGTGCGGCGCGCATTCCCGATGGTCATTGTGAGTCGGTCCTGGCGGAACCCGCAGGTTGACCTTTTCTTGTTGCACACATTTGAAGCGAACCGGCGTCCGGCGCACAGGTCGTCAGCCCCTTTCGGAACCTGTCGTTGGAAAAGCCTCCTTGGGTAAAGAAGAAGGCCCGCACCGAATGATCGGGCGGGCCTACGGCGGTTCGCTCAAAGAGGAGGGCGCGACGTTCAGGGTGCGTCTCCCTGCGAAGGGCCCCTCCGTCCACTTCCTACTGCATGAACAGGCCCGGGTATTGCTGGGCGAGTTGGGTCACGTTCTCGGGAGTGATGAGGAGGTACCGCTTCTTGAAGGCCTCGTCAATATTCGACGGGGGCTTCTTGTCATCGTAGACAGCTTTCGGGTTGTAGGCCACGGCGGCTACGATGTACTTGCCGAGGAAGAGTTTTTTGAGTTCGAAGATTGACCCGCCGCCGAGGGCGACCTTGAGTTTCTTGGATTTCACACTGCGCCAAAGCGCCATTTTCCCGAACTGACTGGGAAGCCCGATGGTGGACACCAGCAAGTTGCAGTCACCGTGTTTCTTGACCAGGCCGTCGAAGGCCTGTGGCGTCAGCCAGTACTCCATGGGCGGAAGCATCTCGCCTTCCGGCGCCCCGGACATTCCCATTTCGCCCATCATTCCTTTGGCATTCTTTGGGACTGCGGGACTTTCGGTCGCCGCGATGGTGATTTTGCTGCCGAATCCCTTCTTCAACCCCTCAAGGGCGGCCTTACGCCGGTCGGCGCTGGTCTTGGTTTCCGGATCCTGGATCACCAAGGCTTTGGAGTCGGGGTATTTTTCGGCCAGATATTGGCCCAGTTTCTGCATTGAAATCCGGACATACGTCAGCTCGGTTTTGGCAACTCCTGTGCTGCCGGCGCCGATGTTGGTGGTCCGCAACACGATCTGACCGATCGCACAAGCCAGTGCGATGATGGCGCAGACGATGGCCAGAGGCCTGCCCCAATCTTCTCCCGCTTTCTGTTTTGCCATGCCGAACAGCATCACAATGCCGGCCACCACCATCAAGATGAGAAGGATCTTTGTCATTCCCGCGTCTCCTTGCCTAACCTGCCACACTTTTTCTTGCTGCCATTGGGACCGGAGTCACGCACTCCGGCCGGGCTGTCCCCACACAAATACACGCCCATTACACGAAACGCAAGGCATTTCACGCATTTTTTTGACCGAAGAGGACGGATACGGACGGCAAGGAGTTCGGCTGCGCTCCGCCCCTTTGGCGCGCCTTATCGGCGTCCGGCGTGTACCCATGGCGTCTGGGCGGGGCGAGGCCCTCTCGGGCTCGGAATTATTTTTTTCGCCGGCACACAAAGAAAATCAAGAGGAGCGATCCCACCGTCTTCACGGCGTCCACGCGTGGGTCCTCGGACGTGAAGCGGCCCTGGACATCATCTTGCCCGTTGGTGTCCAGGAAATTGAAGAAACGGTTGACGGTGGCGTCGACCAGGAAACAGAAAACCACGGCAACCACGATGGCGGAGATCACGCGCATCAGGTTATCGGTTACCCACCTGCTGATGCGTTCGGCCGGCGAACGCTCGTAGGCACTTCCAATCGTTCTCCGCATGGTCATCGTTCCCGGAAATGGGGATAGGGTCCGGCCCCGAGCCGACAATCGTTGTTACCCGCCGGTCCGAGCGGCCCCGGCTCGTCTCCAAGGTCGCGGGGCGCCACGGGCGTGGAAGGGGGTCAGTGAGTCCGCGACGTTCGACCGGCCAAGCCGGTCCCGGTGATTTCGCCGAGGATGGCGCGTATATTTTGGCGATTGACTATACCTTGCTCGTGGAGTTTTTGCAACGCCCGTTCAAATGTGATCATGCCTTCTTTGGCCGCGGTTTCGATGGCGGAGGGGATCTGGTGGGTCTTTTGGTCTCGAATGAGCGACCGAACCGCGGTGTTGGCCAGCATGATTTCGAAGGCTGCGACACGGCCTTTGCCGTCGCGCCGCGGCAGGAGTCGTTGCGCAAAAACGCCGAGAAGCGATGCGGCGAGTTGAGTGCGGACCTGGTTCTGCTGGTGCGGCGGGAACACGTCGATGATGCGGTCGATAGTCTGTACGGCGTCGTTCGTGTGCAGTGTGGCCAGGACGAGGTGACCTGTCTCCGCGGCGGTCAAGGCTGCGGCAATGGTTTCTCTGTCTCGCATTTCTCCGATCATAATCACGTCGGGGTCCTGTCGAAGGATGTACTTCAACGCATTGTGGAAGCTGGCCGTGTCCGCGTACACTTCGCGCTGTTCGACCAAAGCCAGCTGACAGGTGTGAACATATTCGATGGGGTCTTCCACGGTAATGATGTGACAGGCGCGGCGTTCGTTGATGTAATCCACAACACTGGCGAGCGTCGTGGTCTTGCCGTGCCCGGTGGGACCGGTGACGAGCACGAGGCCGCTGGTTCGTTCGGCGATACGGAGCAGGACCTTGGGGAGTCCCAACTCATCGGGTTTCGGGATTCGGTCCGGAATGATGCGCAGGGCGCAGGAGATCTGTCCTTTCTGATAGAAGCCGTTCACACGGAAGCGCCGCCGGAGCGGGGGAGCGTCGTCTTCCGATTCGGTTTCGAGGCTCAAGGCGAAGTCGAGTTCTCGGTCCTCCTCGAAGTGTGCGCGCCGGGACGGGGTCAACACGCTGAAGAGCAGCCGGCGAGTATCTTCGCCGGAGAGTACGCCGCCGCTCACCTCGAAGAGTTCCCCGTTGATCCGCAGCATGGGAGGGACCCCCGCGGAGATCAGAAGGTCGCTGGCATTGTTGCGGACGGCGGCTTTGAGGAGTTTCGTCATGGTGAACTTGGAGTTTGAAGCTGCGCTCCCGGGGACTTGGAGACTCTCGACGCCCGTGTCCATTCCGCCGACCGTGAGCAGGAATTCTTCGGGGTTGTCCGCGGCGGCGCATCCCGCCCCGACGGTGATGGTTCCCCGCCGCCAAAGATCGCCCAGCGCCTGGTTGAAGGTCTGCATTCCCTCGGGGCCGCCGGCTTTGATCACCTCCTCGATGTCGTTCAGCCGGCGTTCGGCGATGAGCCGGCGTGCGCGCGGCGTGACCACCAGGATTTCGACGGCAGGGACCCGACCCGAGCCGTCCGCGACCGGAACCAGCCGTTGCGCGATGACGCCGACCAGTGCCAGCGACAGATCCAGTGCGACCTGGTCCCTGAGGTGTTCCGGATACCCGTTGACGATGCGCTCAAGGGTTTGCCCGACGTCCGCGGTGTGCAGAGTCGAGACCACAAAGTGCCCGGTCAGTGCGGCCGAAATCGCGGTCTGCATGGTCTCCGTATCGCGCATTTCGCCGATGAAAAGCACATCGGGACTCTGGCGAAGCGCATGACGAAGCGCCTGGGAAAAACCGCGGGTGTCGTGTCCCACTTCTCTTTGACTGACCAGGGACCGGAGGTCGCGGTGAACGAATTCGATGGGATCCTCGATGGTGACGATGTGGCGTGGGTATTGCCGGTTGATGTGGTGGAGGATTGCCGCCATGGTTGTCGACTTTCCGCTCCCCGTCGCCCCGGTAATCAGCAGCAAGCCCCGGGGTGCATCCGCCAGGCGCGGCACGGCCTCGGGGAGGCCGAGGGTCTCGAAGTCCAGTTCGCCCGTGGGCACACGCCGGGCGACCATGGCCGGTGTGTTGCGTTCGTAGAACAGATTGAGTCGGAACCTGTCTCCCGAGTCGAGAGAGAGACCGAGGTCCAGGTCGCGAGCGGTTTCGAATTCCTCCGCAACCCATTGAGGCAGCTTGGACTGCAGGAACGCGGCGAACTCCGCAGGCTGAACGACCGCCAGGTCCGAGTCGCACACTTGGCCGGCGACCCGAAAACGCGGCGGTTTCCCGACCTCGAGGAAGAGGTCGGAGGCGTCCCGTGTCTTCATGCCTTCCAAAAGCGTCTCGATGCGGAGCGGCGCAGAGGCCTCCCCATCGGTCGCGGGTGCTTTGGGCGGTGATTTCGACATATCGAGTCATTCCGACGTGTCCGGGGCCGCGATGGGCGCTCCCGGCGACGAGTTTCCCGGCCTGCGGGAGACGAAAACGGCGGCAGCTTGCCCGCGCGAGACCGCAGTTGTTTCGGACCGGCTTTTTCCACGGCACGGGTCGGTCGGACCGAGTGGCGGGCACGGCCGGCCGGCGTTCGGTACCATACGACTCTTGACGGGACGATACCAGTTCCGGCGTGATTCGCGAGACCGGACCGGTTCGCGGTGCGGGGACGACCGCAAAAACTTCTCCGGGCTCTTGCAAAATGCCCTGGAAAGAAGATATGTATGGGGCATTGTCATTTCAGACGGCCCGGGCCTGCCGTCGCGAGGCGGCGGTTCGGCCATTCCCGACGGGCGGCGGGGGCAGTTGCGACGAGACGCTGTTCCGAAAGGCGTTGCAGGGCACGCAGGGAGTGCTCGCGCCGTCGCAGTCGGACGAAGGGGCGGACACTTTCGGGGTCTGCCGTGCCCGGGCGCGGTCCGGACGGCTTTTTTTGGGACATTCTCTTTGGCCAGGAGGTTGACATCATGGCACGCCAGGCGGTTGCGCTGAGTGAGACGGTTCGAGAAACGGCGAAAGGCCCGGTCGTCGGTGTTTTTTCGGCGGGCGACCCGCGGGTTGACGCGGAGTCCCGCGAGCGGTGCCGCAACATCGTGAGAATGGTGGCGGATCGGATTGCCGCCGCGGTGCCGGCCGTGGAGGTGGTCTGGACCCCCATCCTGGTGGACGGCGAGGCCCAGGCGGATGCGGTGGCCCGGCAATTCAAAGACGCTGGGGTGGGGATCCTGGTGTGTGCACCGGACACATGGGCCTTTCCGCAACTCAGTGTGATCTCGCTGTTGCAGCAATTCCCATGGGAGACGCCCATCAATTTCACTTGCGGCAACAGCGGTCCCAAGCCGGGTGTGGTATTTGCTCATGCCATCAACGGGGCCATCGCCCAATACGGGAGGCTCTCGCATCTGAACGTGGGCAACTGGCCGGACACCGGCATGGAGCCGCCCATGAGCGACGCCACTGCCGAGGCCCTGATCGATTGGGTTTGGGCCGCCGCCGCCGCCGTGGCGTTCCGGGGGCGCCGGGTGGTGGTGTTCGGACATGACTCGATGGGGATGGAAACGGCCCTGGCGCATATTATTCCGACCCGGCGGACATTTGGGATCGAGATCACGCGCCTGGACATGAAACTGCTGGCGGACATGTTGGCCAAGAAGGCGTACGACGCCGACGAACTGCGTGCCTTGCGTGCTTGGATCGACGGGCATTTGGGCGACCGTCTCGAGGTCCCCACGCCCGAAGACAGCGAGCGGTTCACGCAGAGCTTGGCCATGTATTTGATCGTGCGTGACCTCATGCGTGACCTCAATGCCGTCGGGGGAGGGTTCATGAGCCAGCTCGAGTGGGGGTCCGACTCCCGCGGCATTCCCTTGCCCGTGGCCGATGCCATGGAATCGTTGTTTAATTCCACATTCGATCACAACGGTCCAAAAACCCCGCTGCCCTTTGCGACCGAGGCGGACGTGCAGGGGTTGTTGACCATGCTGTTCCTCAGCTCGTTGACCGGTGGCAACCCACCGCTGTTCATGGACTTCCGGAAGGTTTGGGAGCCATGGGAGTTGAACGCGGCGGCTCGAGAGCTGAACTGCTTTGAGCCGGAAGCGCTTTGGGCGAAGAAGGGGCTTGTGGACGGCGACAACTCGGGCAGTGCGTCCCTGGATTGGGCCGCTGCCCCCGGCGCCTCCGTGGAGGAGATCATGGCGCGGGTGCGCATGCCCCTGGCTGACCCCTATTATTTCCCGGGTCTCGGGAATTCGGTGAATTTCGTTTCGCCTGCGGGGATCCGCGGGATCGCCGCACGGCTCGGATACAGCGCAATGACGGACGTCTTTTCCCTGGTTTGGGATGAGGCCGAGACGGTGGAATTGCCGCCGGCTTTGACCGAGGCTGTATGCAACGCTTCCACGCCGACGTGGCCGCATACCTTTGTGGTGCCGCGTTATGCGGCCATGGGCGAATACAAGCAACTGGCCCCTGCCAACCACTTCCACATGGTGTGGGACCTGAGACCGGCGCGCCTGGAGTACTGGATGGACCTGACCAACGTGCTGTCGGCCACCCCGTGGAGCGCACGGCCCCGGTACATCCAGGGCACGGACCGACCGCTCCCTTTGATTTACGTGCAGAACGGCGGCGAGGATGCCACGAAAATGCGCTTGGCCGGGAGGCGGTAGCCCCGATTCCCGGAGTCGACTCCAGCGGAGCTGCGGACGCACAGGAGCACCAGCAGAATGAAGCGTTTTTCAGAAGACCATGTGTGGGTGGATTATCGCGCCGGCAGCGCCACGGTCGGCCTGTCGACGTTTGCCGTCGCGGAGACCGGTCCTCTGGTGTTCGTGGATTTGCCGGAGCAGGGCGCCGTCCTCGCTCCGGGAGACGTGCTTTGCGTGGTGGAGTCCTCCAAGGCCGCCGTGGACGTTCTCTGCCCGGTCGCCGGGACGGTCGTCGAGGTCAATTCCGCGGTGGCCGAGTCGCCGGAGTTGGTCAGTTCTTCGCCGGAAGGCGACGGCTGGCTCTGTCGGCTTGGCGAAGTGGACCCGACCGACCTGGATTCATTGCTGACGGAAGCTGAGTACGACCGGTTCCTGACCGCGGAGGAGGACGACGGTTGAAGCTTGTCTCCCGATCTCGGCCGTGTTCCGGCTTCGTCCGGGGTTGACTCCGGACCGGGAGCGGATATGGTATGCTTCCTTATCGATACGGTCCGGGAAAGTCTGAAAACCAGTCCCGCAAGTCCGGTCTGTTTTGCGGGAAAGCATTGGCGAGCGGCCCGGCCGAGGACTGCAGGTTTCGCAAATTGCGCGGCCGTTTCCGCAAGTGCCGCGAACCGTCTCAGAGGCCTGTCGCGTTACTCGGTTCGCGGGGACGCTTGCCCTTTGGGCGTGGATCGCGAACGCAGGAACAGCGGGCGATCCCGCCGAGCGGGAACGCCGTGTTTCCCCGCCGGTGGGCAATAAAACGGCAGGCCCTCCGGGCCCGACGGCATCATGGGGCGCGAGCGATTCCGGTCGACGGGTCCCGTCGACCGGGGCGAACAACTTGCAGGTGCGATTCAACTCCGAGGAACAAGAAACGATGAAGAGGACTTTTCAGCCGTCGAATCGTCGGCGGAAACGCAGATTGGGGTTTCGCGCGCGAATGGCCACTCGCGCTGGACGGGCCGTGCTGCGCCGCCGCCGCCAAAAAGGCCGCAAACGACTCAGTGCATGACCCGCTGTCTCGTCCCCCCGAGTTGCGGGTGCAGTCGGCCCCCCCGGGGGGGACGCCACTCGCCCGACTGCCTGCCCAAAGAGGGCCGTTCCACCTTGTGTTCCGATACGGAAACGTCTCCTGGCGCAAAAGCGTTTTCTCGAGAAGTCCGTTTGCGGACAAGCAAGCAGTTCGCTCTCCTCCGGGCCGCGAGCCGGGCAACTGTCGGTCGGTACGTTGTGGTTCGGTTTTCAGTGCCGCCGCCCGACGGTCGGCGGCGGGTGGGCATCGCTGTTTCGCGTCGATTCAGTCGACTGGCTGTGACGCGAAACCGGGCCCGTCGGCTCCTGCGTGAAGCCTATCGGCGCATCTACCGGGACTTGCTCCCCGCTTGGGTTCTGCTGATCCCGCGACGGGACATCCAATCGGCGACGATACACCAAGTCTTTCCGGAGGTTCGGGAATTGTGCCGGCGGGCGGGGCTGTTGGGACCGCGTCCGGCCGGAGGGCGTACTTCGGCGGAGGTGTCCGACGGGGAGTGAAAGCGGATTGCGCCCGCGGGGCGGGGGCGTCGGCCGGAGCGACCGGTCCCGGGCCCCGTCATACGGTTACAGCCGGGCCCAAGGCGCACTGCAAGCACCGAGGGACCGATATATCATACTTGTCACGAGCATATTAAGTTGTCCCTGCTCCGGAAGCAGGGCGGCTTTTTCAGGGGACGATCTTGTGAAACATTTGAGTTCTCTGGGACGGTGGCTCGGATTGGGGCTGATCTGGGCCTACCGGAACTGCGTGTCGCCGTGGAAACCCCCAACCTGTCGATTCACCCCTTCCTGCTCGGTATACGCCTGGGAAGCCGTCAATCGTTTCGGCCTCATCCGCGGCGGCTGGTTGTCTCTCCGCCGGATGTTGCGCTGTCACCCTTTTTACCATGGACCGTTGCGGGACCCGGTGCCCGAGCCGTCCGAGTGTGGAACGCCGACCGGCCTGAGGAACAGACATGGATAAACAAGGTATTGTGGGGGTGGCGATCTGTGTTGCCCTGCTGATCGTTTGGTATCCCCTGATGCAGTGGCTCGGTTGGCTCCCGAAGCGTCCGTCGCCGCGGCCGATTGCCCCTGTCGAAAAAACGCGAGTGGCGCCCCCGCCCGCCTCCGAGGAGAAAACCGCCGGGGAGAAGGCGGTCCCGGCTTTGCCGGTTGTGCGTCCGTCCACTCAGCCGCCTGCGGGTCCGCCGTCGACTGCGTCCACCGCCGCGCCCGATGTTTCGGGACCGGGTTTGAAACCTCGCCCCGTGCCGCTCGAGACGCTGCTGTTGGACGGGACGGAGCACATGAGCGTCGAAATCGATGCTCGCTCCGGGGGGATCGTCGGCGTCAGGCTCCTGGAATATGAGAGCGATGCCGATCCTGCCAAACCATATGTCCTCGGGGACAAGAGATTCCCGCTGTGCTCTCTGGAGTTCCGGCAGGACGGGAAAAAGATTCGGGCCCTCGGCGAGGGACGAGTCGTGCGGAAGGGGCGACGAGAAGCTGTTCTGGTCCGCCCCCTGCCGGGGACGCCCCTCGAGATTCGAGAGTCCTGGAAGCTCTCGGCTGAAACGCCGTACGAGGTGGACTATTCTGTTGCCGTTCGGAACACCGGGACTGAGGCATTCCGATTTCCTCCCTTCGACGTGACGGGAGGCGCCGTTGCCCTGCCCAATCCGAAAGATAAGAAATCCGGTGGAAAGTTCGCGATGTTCTCCTTGGGAGTCAATGTCCTGATGCAAGGACAGAAACGCCCGGTCAGTTTTGCCGCGAAGAAAATCGCAAAGTTGCAAGAAAAAGACCTGAGTCTATTGGCAAAGACCCCGATAGAATGGCTCGCTCTACACAACAAGTATTTCCTGTTCTGTCTTGCGACGAAAGGGAAAGAGGTCCTGAGTGGGTTCCGCATGCAGAAATTGAAGCCGGACCCCAATGATTATGGCGTCATTGCCGCATCCGTTTCGATGGCGGGGCAGCGATTGGAGCCAGGCGCGACTTTTGAATTCAATATCCCGGTTTACGCGGGGCCAAAGGAACTCGAGCGCCTGCGTGCCTGGCAACCGGGCTTGGATTCGGTAATGGGGCTTGACCGCTTTTTCTTTTGGCACCCTGCCTGGATGGGATGGGTCTCCCGTTTGATTCTTCGCAGCCTGAATTGGCTGAATCAGGTTTTCGACACAAAGTGGGGATACGGTTGGGCGATCATTGTCGTGACATTTGTGATTAAGATGCTTTTTTGGCCGTTAACGCACCGCAGTACGGTCTCCATGCGCAGGATGCAAAAGATCCAGCCTCTGATGAAAGAAATTCGGGAGAAGTACAAAGCGGACCCGCAGAAGATGAACAGAAAGTTGATGGAGTTATACCGTGAACACAATGTGAGTCCATTGGGCGGTTGTTTACCGATTTTCTTCCAAATACCGGTGTTTTTTGCGTTGTTCAACGTATTGCGTGGAGCGATCGAACTGCGACATGCCAGTTTTCTATGGGCACGCGACCTGTCGATCCCGGATGATCTTCCGTTTTCACTAGCTGGTTTTCCCATACGTCCCTTTGCGATTCTCATGGTCCTGACCATGCTTCTTCAGCAGAAGTTGATGCCGACATCACCCGATCCGTCTCAGACGCGGATGATGCTGTTTATGACTGTATTCATGGCATTCATTTTTTATGGGATGCCCTCGGGACTGACATTGTATTGGACTTTCAATCAAGTCCTGACGATCGGTCAAGCACTTGTAGCCAAGCGCCTGGAGGAACGGGGCACTGGTGCGGCGGCAGTGGCGTGAGTGCGCCCCCCCCGGGCGATGGGTGCGTTTTGGCTGTGAGTCGTCCGGTGAGACGGCGTCCGAGTGAGATCGGGGGCCTCTGAGACCGGGCGGCGCGACTGGCGCGTGAGCCAGAGCGCGGCGACCGGAATTGGAGTTTGGAATTAGGGTGTGGAGTGGCCGCGCGCGAGTGCGATTTTGGGTGAGATTTCGTTCCCGCGGGGCGGGACCCGGCGATGCTGCCTTCAGCGGTAATCCCGCTTGGCGGGAGAGACGGGCCGCTGAAGGCGTGGCAGCGATTCGCCCCCGGCGATGCGCGACAACTCCCGCGACTCACGCCCCCTTTGTGGACGGGCTCGATCCACGGGGCCTCGATCTTCGTGAACGCAAAGCAAAGCGGCGAAATGGAGCGCGACACCATGAATCAAATGTCGGAGTCCGAACAGAGTTCCAAAGCGGTTGCTGTTTTGACGGAATTGCTGCGTCTTCTGGGATTGTCGGCCGCCGTCCGGGGAGAAGCCGGCGGCGGCAGCATCGTTTTGCACCTGGAGACCGAGGAAGCCGGGCGGCTGATTGGCCGGCGCGGCGTTTATCTGGACAACTTGGAGCTGTTGGTCAACCGGATTGTGCGACAGTCCGGCGCCCCTTTTCCCAGGGTGACCCTCCAAGTGAAAGGATATCAGCGGCGGGAGCGTCAAGACGACCGGCGCGGGCCGCCGCCGGAGGAGGAAGACCGACTGCGTCGCATCGCCTTGGACCTGGCCAAAGAGGTCAAGCGCTGGGGAGAGCCGGCTGAAATCGGGCCCTTTTCCGCGAGAGAGCGTCGGATCATTCATTTGACGCTGCGCGACGACCCCGGTGTGGATACGCAGAGCGGTCCGGACGTGGGGGGCGGGCGAAAGAAAGTGATCGTCACCCCGGTCGATCAGCGCTGAGGGGGGTCTCGCGACGGGCGTCGGCGTGCTCTGCGATCCGCGTTCGGTTCGGAGCATCCTTCCGCGCCGGTGAGGTGATCTGGGGCCCGGCCACAAAGGGGGCATGGCCGGGCTCGAGCTACAATTTCTCCGGGAAGCGCTGGACAGTTGTGTCCGCGGGATTACGTTCCCCAAAGTCCCCCAATGCCATTGCCCGCATTTGAGGCTGACCCGATACGTGAGACCCGGCGCCCGAGGGGGGCAAAAGGGGGGGGACGAGCCATCCGGGGCGGACCAAACATACGGAGGTTGCAGGCGGTGCGTAATCCCGAGCTTGACCGTTTCATGGATCGCTTCGCCTATGAGGGGCTGACGTTTTCCGACGTGTCGCTGGTGACGCAGTATGCCGATTTTCTTCCGGCGGAAACCGACGTAACGGCTCGATTCAGCCGGCGCATTCCCTTGAATATTCCTTTTGTGAGTGCGGCCATGGATACGGTGACGGAGAGCGACATGGCGATCGCCATGGCCCGTCTCGGGGGGATCGGGGTGCTGCACAAAGGATTGTCGCCTGCTGAACAGGCTTCCGAGGTGGCCCGGGTCAAGCATTACTTGAATGGACTGATCGCCGACCCCGTGGTTTTTCCCCGGGATATTCGTGTTTCGGACCTTTTGGAGGAGAAACATCGGCGCAAGTTTCAGTTTGCCGGGTTTCCGATCGTCGACGAGGAGCGGCGGCTGGTGGGGATCCTCACGGCGCGGGACGTCAAGTTTCTCACCGATTACGACGTGCCGGTCGAGGCGGTGATGACACGAGAGGTCATCACCGGTGCTCCCGACACGAGCATGATGGAAGCGTTCCGGATCATGCTCAGGCACAAGATCGGCAAACTCCCGATCGTCGACGAATCGAATCGGCTGGCGGGGTTGTACAGTTTTCAGGACGTGCGCTCGCTGATCGAGAACATGGAGCCGGCCGTCAATCGGGACGCTCAGCACCAACTCAGGGTGGCGGCGGCCGTTGGGCCCCACGATGTGGAGCGCGTGGAACGGCTGGCCGATGCCGGGGTGGACGCTTTGGTGATCGATACCGCGCACGGGCACTCGAAGGGAGTGATCGACGCCATTTCATGGATCAAATCCCGGTACCCCTCGGTGGACGTGGTGGCGGGCAACATTGCGACAGCAGACGGGGCCCGGGCCCTGGTGAAAGCCGGCAGCGATGCGGTGAAGGTGGGGATTGGTCCCGGCTCGATCTGCACGACCCGCGTCGTGGCCGGTGTGGGGGTGCCGCAGGTCACAGCCATCTACGAAGTGGCCCGGGCCGTCGACGGGGCGGTGCCCGTGATCGCGGACGGGGGGATTGCCTACTCCGGAGATGTGGCCAAAGCGATTGCGGTCGGAGCTTCCTGCGTTATGGTGGGATCGATCCTGGCCGGCACGGAAGAAAGCCCCGGCGAGCGGATTCTGCATCAGGGACGTACGTTCGTGGCCTACCGCGGCATGGGCAGTCTCGGGGCCATGCAGGAGAGCGAGGCCAGCCGGGAACGGTACGGACAGCCCGAGGTGGCCGACCCGGACGATCTCGTGCCCCAGGGTATTGAGGCCCTGGTGCCGTACCGGGGTCGGGCCGCCGACGTACTGCATCAATATGTCGGGGGCCTGCGGTATGCACTCGGCTATTGTGGAGCAAAGACCCTTTCCGCTCTGCAGGAAAAGGTGCGGTTGGTGCGGATTTCGTTTGCCGGGCTCCAAGAGGCCCACCCGCACGACGTGAAAGTCACCAAGGACGCCCCGAACTACCGGGCCACCTGACAGCGCCGCCGGGCGCGGCCCCGGATTTGGCGGACGTGTGGGCGCCGGGGCTTTGAGTGGCGTCTTTGGAGAAGGAAACACTCTGATGTTGATCATACTCGTGGCCCTGGTCGGCGTTCCCATTCTGGTTTTTCTGACGATTCTGGCCACATTCTTGCCGCTCTGGATTCGCGTCCGGGCCACTCAGACGTCCGTCGCTTTGCTCGATCTGGTGATGATGCGGCTGCGGGGCCTTGATCCCGAGCAGGTGGTGGACGCCATGATTTTCCTGGGCAAGGCGGGGCTGCCCCAAGCCGTGGGCGACCTCGAGGCGCACCTTTTGGCCGGCGGCAACCTGAATGCCGTGACCGAGGCGTTGATTTCCGCGGCCAAAGCGGGCCTCGACATGGACTTTCACCGGCTGGCGGCCATTGACCTTGCCGGCCGCGACGTGGTCCAGGCCGTGATGTCCCGGGTCAAGCCCAGGGTCATTGTGATCCCTCCGGCGGACAGCCCCTCTCCCGTGATCACCGGAGTCTGCCAGGACGGGGTGCGCCTCGGTATTCGGGCCCGGGTCACGGTCCGTACGGAGTTGGAGCGGCTCGTGGGCGGCGCGGGGGACAGCACCATTGTGGCGCGGGTCGGGGAGGGGATCATCACGGCGATCGGTCGCGCCGCGACCCACAAGGAGATCCTCGAACTGCCGGAAACAATCACGAAATACCTGCTGTCGCGCGGATTGGACAGCGGGACTTGTTTGGAAATTGTTTCGGTCGATATTGCCGATGTCGACGTCATGGGGAATATCGGGGCCACACTCCAGTCGGCCCAGGCCGATGCGGACAAACGGGTGGCCCAGGCCAAAGCGGAAATGCGGCGGGCCGCGGCGGTCGCGTCGCACCAGGAAATGCAGGCTCGCACCGCGGAGAGCCACACCCGGGTCGTGGCGGCCAACGCCGAGGTGCCGTTTGCGGTCTCCGCGTCCCTGGCGGAAGGTTGTCTGGGGTCTCCCGCACCCGTTGCTGCTCTCGTGCACGGACGCATGCGGTGGAAATTGATTCCCGGATCGTAGGCAGACCGAAAATGGGATTGCCGGATTGGCCCGGATGTTCGCCCCGCCGAAGTTGCTTGATTTGCCGGCGGCGCTCGGTTATGGTATTCGGTGCTTGAAACTTGACCTTCTTCGGCCCGTGCGGTCGGAGAGAGGTTGCGGCGCGTTCTGCGGACGGCGGGGTCACCCGACCGGGATTTCTTCCGGCCCCGTGTCAAGAGTGGGCTTGCGCGGACGGTTCGGGTGCGGCTTGCCGTCGCCGTGCGGTCTCGAGGGTGAATGAGATCCGCTCGACCCGGGCAGCGGTCTGAACGAAGGAGGGTGCAGTCATGGCAAAACGGCAGGCAATCGCTCCTTCGCTCTTTTCCGGAGTGATGGCGGCCCTGGCGGTCGTGTTGTTCGGTGTTCCGGACGCCGCATGGGCGCAGAGGTCCCGGGACCGGGTGAAATTAAACACGCTCAAGTTTTATGACCGCAAGACCCCCAAGTTCCAGGATTACAGCGACCCCCGCGCCGTGGCCAAGAACTATTGGATGCAAATCATGGTCGAGTATACCGCCGAGGGCGGTCGTGACGGGTGGATCGACGAAGTGACGTTGGAATGGCACGTCCTGTTTGGGGGACGGCGAACGATCCTGTTGCGCAAGACAGTCAGCTATATCGACGTGGAGGCCGGCAAGCATCGGGCGGTGGTGTATCTGCGTCCGGGATTCATTCGGCGATTCGGGAAGAACGGACGCATCGGGAAACGGGACTTGCGCGTCCTTGTCGCGGCGAGGGTCAACGGGGCGTTAAGCGATACTATTTTTTACCCCAGCGGTCGAGTGCGGACGAAATGGTGGGAGCTGAAGCCCCCTCGGGTCATGCTGCGTCCCGGAGAATTGATGTCCAGGGACGAGACGCCTTTCGCGCCGTTGGACTACGACTATTACGAGCAGTTGAAGCCGCGGACCGCCGGGCCGTAGCCCATGTCCCCGGTCGGGGCGGTGGGACGAGACCGACCGTGTGGGGCGGGCTGATTCACGCAGGGAACCGTAATGGCAAAGACCCAGAATGTTCTGGCCCTGGACATTGGTGCCACAAGCATCAAGGCGGGGCTGTTCGAGTATCCCCCCCAAGGGCGGATTGCGCTCGTCGGTTATTCGTACAAAGAATACGACGAAGAACTGACCGAAGACAACCGGACCATCATGGTGGCCGGGCTGTTGCGGGAAATGTTGCTGGAGACCGGCTTCACCTGTCGCAAGGCTCTCGTCTCCATTTCGGGGCAATCCGCCTTCATTCGCTTTGTCAAGCTCCCTCCGGTGGCCGACGATGAAAACCGGGTGCGTCAGATCGTCGAGTTCGAAGCCCGTCAGAACGTTCCGTTTCCGATCGAACAGGTGATTTGGGATTACCAGTTGCTGTCCAAACCGGAAATGGACGCCGAACTCGAGGTGATGTTCGTCGTCATCAAGAATGAGATCGTGCAGCAGATCACGGCTGCGGTCCAGGCCGTCGGCCTGGATCCCGTGACACTCGACGTCGGCCCGATCGCTTCCTACAATGCCGCCCGCGCCAACCACATCGGCGACGATGAATGCGCGATGATCCTGAACATCGGCGGCCGGAGCACCAGTCTGCTGTTTGCCGACCGCCAACGTTTTTTTGCGCGCACGATCCCGATCGCGGGCCATTCGATCACCCAGCAGATCGCCAAGGAATTCGGGATCGGCTTTGACGAGGCCGAGGAACTGAAGCGCCGACACGGCTTCGTGGCGTTGGGCGGGGCGTACGAGGAACCCGAGTCCGAGGTTGCCGCAGCGGTCTCGAAAATCGTGCGCAACGTCATGGCCCGTCTGCACGGGGAGATCAACCGGTCGGTCAGCGTCTATCGGGCCCAGCACAAAGGACAACGGCCGACGCGGCTCTACCTGGCGGGCGGCAGTTCGATCATGGCCTTCACGGACCACTTCTTTGCCGAGAAACTTCGCATGGAAGTGTCCTACCTGAACCCGTTTCAAGTGATGGAACTCGGCCCGTCGGTCAATCGGCGGGAACTGCAGGAGGTCGCCCACACGTTCAGTGAAGTCGTGGGATTGGGCCTGCGCTATCGGCTCGAGTGCCCCGTCGAAATCAGCCTCGTCCCCGAATCGATCGTCCGGCAGCAGGCCTTGCGTCGGAAGAAGCCGTATCTCTTCGCGTGTGCGGCTTGCATTCTGTTGCTGCTGTTCGTCACGATGTTGGCCATCGAGCGCAAGGCGGGTATGTATCAGACGTACCACCGCGAAGTGGAGGGCAAGATCGGCAGCCTCCAGGAGTTGGCCAACGAGATCAACGCGGCGCAATCCGATACGGAAACAGTCAAAGCGGCGTACGACAGTATTCAGAAGTTCATCGAACGTCGTTACACTTGGCCCCGGATCCTAAACGAGATTCAACGCTTGAGACCCCCGGACGTGTGGATCGAGAGTATCAAACCGCTGGCCCAGGTCCCGCCCGCTCCCGAAGGCGGCGGCATGGGGATGGGCGCGCCGGGCGGGGCTCCGGCCGGCGCGGGCGGCATGGGCATGGGGATGGGCGCCGCT
>JAADHN010000083.1 GCA_013151865.1 Kiritimatiellota bacterium | reverse complement strand
CGGCGATCGATCCGGAACGGGCGGAGAAGAAGCGGTTGGCGGTGGCGCGGCAGGGAGACGTGGCGGCCGGGATCTATTCCTGGCGGCGCTTGAACCCGATCTCGTGATCGGGGTGGCACGTGCGGAAAAAGAAATCGGCACGGGAGCGCCCAGCTCCTTCCGTCGATGGCCTGAGTGTCCCCCGTTCATTCCTCCCGCTCATTCGAGCGAGGTCGCTCCGGGGCTCGCTCCACCGCACTCCACCAAAAACGCTCCGCCTCAGGGCGGTCCGCCGACAGCGCCTCGACGGACTGCTTCCTCGCAACTGGACGCCCGCAGCCCGGTACTACTCCTGAACCCGACCCCGATCCGCCGCCGCCCGATCCTTCACTCCAGTCAGCAGACTTCCGTGCAAGCGCGACGCCTGCATCGCCCCGCGACGAAAACAGTGCGCCGCCTCGGCAGACAGGACTCAGATCAAGCCCGGTCTGTCCGGGCGCTTGGCGCAGTCCGCCTTTGCCCCGTATTGTATCCCCAGCGGTGGCACCGAAGCACCATGGACCAGTTGCGACGCTCACGATCTTTCGCCGTTTCCGCCTCCCGCCGAGCGGGATTACCGCTGAGGATAGCATCGCCTGCCTGTGCGGGGCACGCAGACAGGCCGGCCCCGGCTTGGCTGGAACGAAGTCTCACTCAAAAGCGCACTCGCGCACGGCCACGCCCCTTTTTCGGACGAGTTCTTGCTTAACACCGGGCGACTGACAGTCCAATTCACGGCGAACCAGAACACCTCAGGATCGATCAGACGAAGTGGCGATGGGCGATGAATGGTTGGTCGGCGGCGGAGCGGAACCCACGATCCGGCCGTCCCGGAGCCGGATCAGGCGGTCGGCGCGGTCCAGGATCTTCCGGTCGTGACTGGAGAAAACGAACGTCGTACCGTGCCGCCGATTCATGGCGTGCATCAGGTCCACCAAATCGGCGCCGGTTTCCGAATCCAGGTTGGCGGTGGGTTCGTCCGCCAGGATCAGGTCGGGGCGACTCACCAGGGCCCGGGCCACGGCGACCCGTTGCTGTTGCCCTCCGGAAAGTTCCGCGGGGCGCCGAGACTCGAGACCGGCCAACCCTACCTCTTCGAGTGCTTCCCGGACCCGTTCCCGGCGCTCCGCCGGAGTCACGCGCTGCAGACGCAGAACATACTCGACGTTCTCGGCCACAGTCAGTACCGGGACCAAGTTGAAGAACTGAAAGACAAACCCGATATGGTCCCGGCGCAAGTCGCTGCGTTCGGTCTCGGTCAGGTCGGCCAAGGACCGACCGCGGATACGCACCGTGCCTCGGGTCGGCACGTCCAGGCCGCCGACCAGATTCAACAGCGTCGTCTTTCCCGAACCGGACGGACCGGCAATGGCGAGAAAATCGCCCTCGTTCACAACAAGACTCACGCCGCGCAGGGCCGGAACGTCCACTGCACCGGCCCGGTAGGCCTTTTCCGCGTTTTCAACCGAGACGATCGGTTCACGTGTTTCCGACATGGACATCTGTCCCCTCACCGTACCCGGCCCACCGCTTGCGGTCGCCTGTCGCCTGCGCCGCACAAGGCACACCGCGCGACGTGCCTGTCGCCGGATTCGTTCGAGTGCCTGAAGTCCCGCGCACGCCGCGCCGTCTTGTCGCGCCATGGCCGGGCGAAGGCGGCCCCTCGGCGGCAGTTCATGCTTGGACAACCGCGGGGACCGCGGACTCGAAAAGGGCATGTCGCCTAATTCGGAACGAGCAGCCGCCCCTGAACGCGGAACCACAATCCGGCACCCGCACAAGGAGACGTCGGCATCCCTTCAGTACTGCTGCAGCAGTTCGAGCATGGCGCGGTCGAGTTTGTGGCCCTGATAATCCTCGTACCGGACATCCCCGCGGTCACTGTCGAGAATGCCGAAACTACCGCGAAAGTTCCACAGGGCCCAGCCCCAACCCGCTTTTTTCCAGTTTTCGAGGCAATCTTTCATCCAGGCCAGGACTACGGTATGCGGGGTCTTGTTGTACGCTCCCCATTCCCCGACCATGACGCCCACGCCCCGGGCCTCGAGTTCCCTCCAGGGCGCAACGCACGTGTCCCAAAGCCACTGCCGCCCTTCGCGGTGCGCCGTGAGGAACGGCCCGTCCGACCGGTCCGGGGCATACGTCACCGGTTCCGGCTTTTTCCCCCAGTCCTGCAGCAACGGCAGCACATCCTCCCGCGCCGCCTCCGCCCCGGTCGGACGCAAGCCGATTTGGGTCACCCTCAGCCAATCGCCCGACTCCAGAAAAATGCGGAGTTCGCGCGTCCCGGCGGGGACGCGAACGGTGTAGTCGCGGTCGTATAAGTTCTGATAGATTTTCCATTGGGTCTTGTATTCCGTTTTTTTCCATTCGCCCTTTCCCGGACCGCAAACAAAATCTTTCTCGTATACGGTCTTGCCGTCCGCCGTGACAATCAGGCGGGCGGCTTTCGACACCAGGCCGACATGCAATCGCAGATCGTAGTCGCGGGCAAAGGTGCCGCGCAGCACGAATGGGCCGGCGTATTCCTTCTTCCCGGGACTGTAGAGTGTGCCATAGGCGATTTTCCGGGGCCAAGTCGGCGGCGGCAGGTTCATGCCGCCGCTGCCCACCCAACTTGCCTTGTAATGGGTGATGCCCATCGGAACGTAGCCGCGGGTGGCCTGGGCGATGTTGAGGGACGCCAGCTGCGGAACCGGGGTCTTCCCCCAGTCCAAACCGTCGGAGATGATCAGTCGGTCCGGATCTTCGGCGCGAATCGCCGCCACCAGTTTGCGGGCGACCGCGATATAGACGTCCGGCTCGACATGGGCGGGCTCGTTCATCAGATTGAAACTCAGGCGTTCGTTCGGGACGCCTCGATAGCGCCGGGCGAACATGGCCCAGTGTTTGGCGCACGCTCGTTGTGCTTCAGGGTCGGTCCAGAGGTCCCGTTTTTCCTTGGGACGCGCCACGGAATAGCCCGGCGCCCGATGGAAATTGAGGCACACATGAATGCCGTACTTTGCTCCCCAAGCGACCGCCTGGTCGATTTCTTTCAACACCGCCTCGTCGAATTGGTCCCAATCGTCGTTTTGAATCCAGGTCCGATAATCCATGGGCAGGCGCACGAAGTTGAACCCGAGTTCGGAAATCATGCGGAAGTCCGATTCCAGGAACGGCCCGTTCCGCCAATCGCGGTGGAATTTCGCGAGCAAGTTGAACCCGCGCCAGCGGGGGAGTTTGTGGGGAGTGGCCGGGAGCCATTGGACTTGGTTCTTCATTAGACCCGCCTCCGCTGATGCGACAAAAACGGCTGCCGCCGCAAGACCGATGCGGAACAATCCGCGCCGAAAACGGCCCCGGCGGGCAGTGGAACGCCCCGTCGGTCGGCGCGGTTCGTTTTCCAACCTCGGACCTCCGAGAGCGACCATGACGCACTTCTCCTGTTCGTCACCGGTCCGGGTGTCCCGAAGCGGCCTCCGCCTCGGCCCGCCGCAAGAACTCGGCCGCCAATTCGGGGCCGAGGCGATAAACGTAAATCGATGTCCCCAGCCGAGCGACCGGCCGACATTCTCCAAACAGGTAGGCGACCAACGGAATCTTGCTGCAAAGATAGTAATTGGTCACACTGATCGCCGCGTACTCGGGAAACGGCAATTGTCCCCAGGGGACGGACCGAACCCCGTACGCCTCGAGCGGCGCCGCGCCGTAATACAGCACGTACATGTCGGGATCGCCGTGGGCACGCTGCCAGCGCGCCAGTTTGGGCAGATCCTGGCCCCAGTCCGCGTTCGAGGACGCCAAGTATTCCCAGCCGCCCGCAGGACCGCCGGCCAACTCGTTGAAATATCCCAGGTAGTCGGGAAATATCCACACCGACTCGCCCACATACCAGAGCCCGAGAATGAGGGCGACCCGCCGCACTCCGGGCGTGGCGCGGTCCCATAGTTCCTCGACAAAGAAACCGGCGAGCAGGATCAGAAACGGCCACATGGGCAGGATGTATCGCAGGCCGAGCTGCCGAAAGGCGATCAGACTGAAATTCAGGAAGAGCAAGACGGGCGGTACGGCGAAAACCGCCGCACGCGAAGCGAAACGCCGCCGAACCCGGAGAAATGCCAACCCGCCCAGTATCCAAACGATCAGCAGGGGAAGCGGGGTCTTCAGCGCGACGGCAATCAGGTAGTAGTACCACCAGGAGTCGCCTTTGGGGTAAACCCGTCCCATGAAAACGGCCGGGAAACCGGGACGATTGTTGTAGGCCACGATGTCGAACCCGCGCACGTACGCCTCGGGGACGGGCAGCGGCACGGCGCGGATGCCGGGGACCGCCTGGAAACGGCGGACGAGCGGACTGCGCACGGACAATGCCTCCAGGCGTGGAAACGTGCCGCGAAAACCATACGCAGCGTTCACCGTCACCAGGGCCACTGCGGCGGCCGCGGCCAGCAGGCCAAAGGTCCGTCGCCAGTTCTTGCGGCATGTCGGTTCGAGTCGGAACCAAAGCGCCGTCTGCACCGCCAAAGCGGGGATCAGCAGGACCGTCGTGAACTTGGCCAGCAGGGCCCCGCCCAGCGTGAGACCGAGAACGAGGGCGTCCCGGGGCCTGCCGGACGCGAGCAGACGCATCAAGGCGGCCGTTACGGCCAGTACGAAGAATGTGCACCCCAAGTCCGGAGTGAACAGTCGGGCGTGCGCCAGGATATTGGGCGAAAGAACATAGATCCAGAGCAGCACACCCGCGGTGGTTGCGGACCATGCGCCGGCGGCCAGCCTGTACAACAGCAGTCCGAGCCCGACCGCAACGCCCACAACCATCAACCGGCAGAAAAAAAGGAGCAGCAGGGGGTGCTTTTGCGAATACAGGGCGCGGTTGCCGTACGCGATGGCGTCATGCATCCGGTACGAATAGAAAGTCGACGCGGGCGCGGGCGGAGCGTCCCACCCGAGTAACCATGTCGGCAGTGCATAAAACGCCTTGAGCAGGGGGGGATTCTCGGCATTGACCCGATTGTCCAGGGTCCGCAGGTAACGTGCGCCCGAGGCCAGCAGAGCGGCTTCGTCGTAGGTGGCGGACTTCTGCGCCATACTTCCCGCGGCCAGCACGACCATGACTCCGAGGGGTACGGTCGGTCGCAGGAGTACCCGCACCCATTTGTGTCGTGAAAGTTTTTCTTGCATTCGGGGAATAGTGATTACACATCTGTTCGGAAAGGCCGTTTCGCGGGCCTCGGTTCCGGCTACGCCTCCATCGCATTTGCCCGATGTGACGCGGGAACGTGTACCAAGCCAAATCGGTCCGCGCTTCGAAACAGGCAGAAGCGCGGTCCAGCACCAACCGGCCGCAGCGTGGTCTAACCGGTCGTGCGCCGCACGGTGACGCCGGGCGGGAGTTCCAACTCGGTATGGATTCCCCCGGTCCCGCCTTTCTCGTGGCGCACGCGGACCGGTCCGCGCGGTGTCGGGAGTGCGCCCTCGGCCCACTCCAAGTCGCCTAAGTTGGGTTTCACCGTCACCTGCGAGCAACCCGGCGCCGCCGGCTGCACTCCCAGGATGTGCGCGCCGAGCCAAGCGGTCGGACCGCCTGCCCAACCATGGCAGAGGCTGTGACGCAGTCCCTTATAACAGTAATTACCGAAATCCGCGTGCAGGTCGTCCTTCCCGGCGACCGGCAGTTCGTCGATCGGTGAGGCGTTCCGGATCCAGTCCAGGTCGAAGTCTTCCCAGAATGTCGTGGCCCCGAAATCCAGCATAGCGCCCCAGTACGAGCGGATGACGTTCAGCGCGCCGACGAAGTCGCCGGCGCGCGCCCGGGCTTCGAGCACATAGTACCCATAGAACGTGCTCAGGCCCGACAACGGCCGGACCGCCAGCGCCGCGTCATTGGTGCAGACGGGGTCCATGAGTCCGCCCAACACCAGCAGGGCGTTGGCCTGCTTGTTGCGGCCGGCCGCGGGTACATGGGCTCGCATTCGAGCCCGAACGTTTCGGCAATCGGCGGCACAGGCACTCTCGCCCAGCACCTCGCAAAGTTCCGCGCCGGCCGCCAGCGCCCAGGACAGCAGGCCCTGGAGTCCCGCATGTTTCGCGGCTTCGTCCTCGCTCGTTGGCCAGTCGAGGAATCGCACCGGCGGCAGCGTTTCCCGTCCCGCGGGATCGACATATCCCATGAATTGGCGGAGCAAGCGGACCAAGTACTCGCGCTGAGCCTGGAGGTAATCGCGGTTGCCCTTGTAGAAGAACCAGTCCCGTTGGATGATGATCCACCACAGCGAGTAGGAACTGATTCCGTTGATACAGCCCGGCAGAGGCGTGTTGTCCCGGGCCAGATCCAAAGAGGCCGGCACCACGCCGTCGTCGTCGAATACCGAACAGATGACCCGGACCTCCGGGTGCATGTCTCCGAGCCAGACCAGCCGATCGCGCTTGATGCCGTCCCATACGTAATCCTGCATATTGAGCTGGACCGTATAGGCACCGGTTTCCCAGATACGGTTCAAGCGGTCGTCATTGCATCGGAAAGCGCCTCTCCACGGCAGGTCACGGTACACCGAAACCGCCGGGACGCCGCGCAGTTCCACAATCGTGTTTTCGCCCAAAACGTCCACGCGGACGAAACGGAACCCTGTATTGCCGATCTCGGCCGTGCCGTGCCAGGGGAGGTCCACCGTAAGGTCATGCATGGCATGGTCGTTGTTGGGCGCGCCCATGGCCTCGCTCACCGATTCACCGAACCTGACCCGCACTCGGCACGTCCGGGGGTGGTTGTCGGCCGTGACGAACCGAACGCCGCCGCAGATTTCCCGGCCGTAATCCAAGACGAGTCCCACCCCGGACCGGAGCACGCAGGAAGGCCGAGATGTGTGCACGATTGCTTGTCCCAGGTGCTGTTCGAGGAGTGACGCGGAGTCCTCGGGGGCGTGTGGGGCATTTGTCGTCCATACGACGCGACAGGGCCAGACCAAGTCTCGGACTCTTGGGTCGCGGACGGCAACAGGCGGACGAGGCGTTTTCATGGGAGGGGCATCCGGATGCTGTTCTTTGATTCTTCGGTCCGGCGGGCAATCCGACACGCCGGGGTATTCTCATCTTGAAGCAACCTCGAGCGCGGGCGAACGTTCAGCCTCTGCAAAACCGTCCAAACAATCCTGCGACACTCCGCGAGCAACGCCGGGGATCGGCAGCACACGACTCCGGAACGCGCTGTCGGCCCAAGGGAACTCCGCGGGGCAGTCCAAAGAGTTGGACCTGCACTCCGCCGCCGCGGATTACTGTTTCTTGCACCGAAGCAACTCCAGGCCCAAGACCACGGTGCGATTGAAGTTTTCCCCGCGGTTGTACGCGGCCCCGAAATCGTGCATGATTCGAACCATTGCTTCCACGTCCGGGCTGATCGCCGAGACCAGTGTCGGGTCCCGGGAGAGGAGGACAATGTGATATGCCACAGTGGGGATGCCGAAGAGGAGTTTGTTCGCCATCCCCCGCCGGCGCGCGTCGCGCAGAGTCAAAAACTTCGGATCGTAAACACGGAACAAGTCCCGAACCGTGGTCGAGCGGGAGAGGGAGAGTCCGAAAGTCCGAAGCAGGCGTTCCGTTTCCGCATCGTCCCGGTTGCCTGCCCAGTCCAGGCGTCGCCAGCACGTTTTATCGAATACATTTGTCCGCAGGGCGCGCTCGGCCATGGCGCGCAGGTATCCGTTGAGCCGGCCTTTGCGTGTGGGGTCCGGTTCGGCGTCCTTCAAGACCGCCAGGGACTGGGCGAACTGGTTGGTATACAGCGTGAACGGCGGCCAATGGGGCGGCTCGCGCGGGTCGAGCAGTTTCCAACGCACTGCGTCCGCCTCTCCGCCCAATTTGTTGTAAAGTTCCCGCCAATGCGAGTTCCCCGTGACGTCGGCCGTGGCGGCGAGCACCATCAGCAGACTGACGGCGCCGACCATCGTGTGCTGCCGCCAACCGAACCCCACATGGGCCATGCGGCTGCCGTCCTCGACCTTGATAATCCAATTGTTCGCCTCGAGCCGCGCCGTCACGTCTTCGAGGACTCGGGCGATAAACGTCCGGTCGGCATCCGTGGCCAGCGGCCCCCGGGCGTAACGCCACATCGCTTCCACGAACGCGCAGTGTTGGTCGCGCGACGAGTCGCGGTAATAGCTTTTTCCGTCCGGGTGCGGTCCGCGCGGCACAAAACCGGGCACGGGGCTGACCCGAGCCACGCGCTTCATGCCTGAAAAGATGCGCCGGGCCACGGCCGCCAAGTCCGGGTCGTGCGTGGCGTCGACGGCATCGCAAAGCGCGAACAGGAACTGCCCGTTTTCCAGGGCCACGTCCTGAATGCCGGAACCGTAACCATACGGCATGTCTTTCCCACGCACTTGGCCTCGGGCGATTTCCTCCGGTGCAGACAGGGCGCCCAGGCCGGCGGGACCGTTCAGTCTATGGTGATAGCAAAGCCCGGTGGCCGGACTCCCGAAGCCCTCCACATACGCCTCGCAGGTCTGTTTCACGAGTTGCATAAGACTACCCTTTTCTTGGCCGCACCTCCCGGGCAAAGCCAGGGATAACAAGGCCAGGAATATGACTTGTCGTCGAATTGGAAGCATGGCGCCTTTTACTCCATGCCCCCGATTATACTGCCGGTAACCGCAAACGGCAACAACGGGAACGGAGCCAGAGAAATGTGCTCGAGGGGTTGACAGGGAGAGGGGCGGGCTTCATACTTGCCGACCGCCCTGTCGTCAATCGCCCCGATGCACGGAGTCCGCACTTTGTCGAACCCGTTGAAAGCGCTGCAAAAGGCTAGGTCGGTCGGACTCGCGTCCCTGGTGGGCCTGTTGGATATTGCCCCCCTCCATGGCGCCGTGCTCGTCGGCCGCGTGGATGTTACGCCCTCGGGCGGAAGTTTCGACGAACGTCCGAAGGCCGTGGTCGTGAACCAAACGCCGGGCGCGGGATTGTTCGCCTCCGAGAACAATCGAGGGGACTGGGCCATCGGCGCAGGCGTCGGTGCGGACGGATCGAAACCGCGGCCACTGCCCCAGAACACTGGGGTTGCCATTGTCAGTTTGAACGAACTGGTCCCTCGGAACAAACGGGGCGGACTCGAGGCCTGCGGGAAACTGACCACAGGTCAGGCCAGCACCGTGGTGCCCGGCAGTTTCTGGGTAGCCGGGTTCACGGCCGAAGGCGGAGGCGCGGAGGCCAATTACGATTTTGCCCTGGCGTTCTTCCCGTTCGAGGACGGTTGGACCGGAGCCTACGTGGCCGCGGACGGACACACGCTCACGGCCTCGGGGAACCTGCCGGCCGGCACTGTCCTGCGTCGTTTCACCGGCGGGACCTTTGCCGGCGAGATCGAACTGCGCCTTCCGGGAATCGACTCGCGTTACGACGGCATCCTGTTCGCGGTCGGCGGGGAGAACGGCGACAATGTCACGGCGGTCGGTCCGTTGGCCGACGGCACGGGATGGCACATTCGGATCGCGGACGAGAGTCAGGACTACCGGTCGGAAGAACGCGCGGCGTTCAGTTTCCTCTACCTCCCCTATCGAACTCTGGGCCTGACGGCCGGGCGGGTGCTTCGCGACGGCACGGTCGGGCAAACCGCCGGAGAGTTTGTCGTCACGCACAAACCACCGGGTCGATACGAAATCTTCATTCCCGGCGCGAGCGACCGGGACGGGATTTTGCTGCTCGAAATCACGCAATTGAACAAGGAAGGCGTCGAAGACAACGCCGCCGCCTGGGCGTTCGATCCGGAGGCCGGAAATGGACGGGGCGCGTTCGTTGTCGAAACGTACGACCAACCGTCGTTCGCATCCCAGGACGCGGGTTTCTGTTTCGCCTTCGTGCCGTATGCCGCAAAACTCACACCGGCTCCCGGACCGACCGGGTTTTCGCCGGCGGCCACTTGGGCGGACAGCATGTTGCGGGCGCGCCGACTCCTGGCGGACAGAACGCGGGACAAGACCCGCTTCCGGCCGTGGATCGGCCCCGTGATGCGTCCCGGCCGTCCGGCACAGGCGGCGTCGCTGTCCGTCCCCGGAGTACCGCACCTCTGGCTGAGTGCCGACGCCCTCGACGGCAAAGGTAACGCACCGGCGGTCTGGGGAGACCCGCGGTTCGTTTTGGCGGACGGCAGGGTGCGTTTTCTCGCGGACATGAAACTCCTTTTCGCACGCGTGGAGAGCGCAGAACTCCAGCGGCGTCCCGCAACCGTTGCCGGAACGACGTTTCGTCGGGCAGTCCTCGCCCCTGCCTCGAGCCTGTTGGGGGTGGAAATCCCTGCAGGCGCCGTCCGTTTCGAAACTGCCGCGGGCATCGAGAACACGGGCAACGCCGGTAATTCGGTCCGCTTTCGAATCGGGGACTTACCGTATCACCGTAGTTATTGGGCCGAAGTGATTTGGCCCGTCCTTCGCCAAACGTTCCCTTACGAATGCCGGCGTCTGGACCGCGACTTCAAAGCAGTCGGCGGCGGGCGTGCCCTGGATTTCGAGAATTGTCTGCCGCGTCTGCAGGAAGGGATTGCAGCCTTGCGTACCGAGTTGGGCGCGTTGGCCGACCCGCCTCGGCGGCCGATAGACCCAACCGACATCGCCGCCGTACTGCGCCGGTACGGCGCGCTCTGCGGGCGGATCGAGCGCCTGAACCGGGCGAAAAAAAAGCTGTGGCGAGATGTCCCGGTCCTGAGTTCCCTGTTGGACTATCCCGACCCCGGATTGAACGGGTTACGCGGAAAACTGGCGGCAATCGCGAAAGAAAAGCCCGCACTCGAGGCGGACGTTGCAGCTCGCCAAAAGGACCTTGATGTTTTTGAACGGCTCTTGGTGGGAACACTCCGCGCTCTGACCGACAAGGACCCCGCCGCGCTGGATCCGGTGCGGCAGGCCGTCCCCTTGCTCGAACATGTCGCGGAATGGACCGACGCCAAACTGGGCTGGAACACATTAGGCGGCAACAACCAACGCAATTTCGTCTCGCGCGAATCCCTGCCCGCTTCGCCGGTTGTCCTGTGGCGACACGTGCCCCGCGCACCTCCCGCGCCTGCATGGCCCCCGCCCGCCCGCGAAAACTGGGACGTTCGCCACAAACTGAGCCCGGCAACGACGTTTGACCGAGCCTTCCACGCCGTGGTCTCGCGTAATGCGTTGGTTTATGGATCGTCCTCGAGCGACGCCATCGTCTGTCTCTCTGCCGACACGGGCCGAGAGCAGTGGCGTTTTTTCACGCAGGGCCCGGTCCGCCTGGCCCCGGCCATCTACCGAGACCGTGTCTACGCGGGGGCCGACGACGGCTATCTCTATTGTCTCGACCTGGCCACAGGCAGGGAAATCTGGCGCTTTCGCGCGGGCGGAGAGCGGGACGCACGCCTGATGGGCAACGGACGCATCATCTCGCAATGGCCGGTGCGTTGCGGCATTTGCGTTGCGGGCGGTCGCGTCTATTTCGGCGCGGGCGTGTTTCCGAGCATGGGGACGTTTCTGTACGCGCTGGATGCTGAGAGTGGAGAAGAGAAATGGAAACGGGCCCTCGCCAGTCCGCCGCAGGGACCCCTTTTGCTGTCGCCCGACCGCCTTTTTGTGCCCACCGGCCGCACACCGTTCCGGATGTTCGCCCGGGCCGACGGCAGATCCATCGGCGCTCTGGGAAGTTCGAATTCCTGGGGAAAAGACCTGCCCGGCGGCTCCAGCGCCGTTATTGTCCGGGAAAAAATCATCACTGGTCCGGGCGAGGGCGGCGCCCTCCACCTGTTCGATCTTCGGACGTCCACGTCCGTCGTCAAGACTGCTGGACGCCGGGTCGTGGTAGACGGCATGACCACGTTCATCCTGCACGGGGACCGCATCGCAGCCCTGGCCCGGCCCGACTACATTCAGGGCCGCAACCGCCCGGAGCGGCTCTGGGAAACACCGTGTCGGTCCGGTTACTCCATGCTGAAGACCGCCGGGCGTCTGATTGTCGGGACCGACGACGGAATCACGATCCTCGACTCTTCCACGGGGAAAACGACCGCTCGCGTCTCCCTTCCTGGAGGGCGGGCCGAAGGGCTGGCAATCAACCGCGGTCGCCTCTATGTGAGCATGGGAGACGGTTCGATCTTTTGTCTCGGCGCGCCCCGGAGCAAATCGGGGCAGACTGCGCCCTCTACCGGCATGGCAGCCAAGGCAATTGGGCGGTCCGTCCCCGACGCAAAAGCGCGGGAAGCGGCGCGGGCCCTGCGGGAATGGTGCGGTTTCCGCAAAGGCTGGATCTTGGCGGTGGGACGCGCCGCCGACCCCGAACTGATCCAAGCCCTGGCCCTGGAAACGGAGATGCGAATCGTGGCGTGTCTCCGCACCGCCGGAGCGGCGCGCGCGTTACGCGAAAAACTCGACCGGGCCGGACTGCTCGGGACGCGGGCGACCGTTCACACCGTTTCCGGCCGCCGACTACCCTACAGACCTTACCTTTTCAACCTGATTGTTGCGCCCGAGAGCGGCCTCGACCCGGCCGAACTCTTTCGGGTGCTGCGACCGTCCGGCGGCTGTCTTGCCGCCTCGGCCGAAGCGGCATCTTCCGGAGTGCCGCGACCGCCCGGGGCCCTGGAACCCCCGCCGCGCCTCGATTCGATATCGGTCGGCTTCCGGCGCGGGCCGATCCCCGGCGCAGGCGCCTGGGCCGCCCAGTACGCGGACGGCGCCAACACATCCAGCAGCAACGACCAGCTGCCCTACGGGCCGTTCGAGGTCCTCTGGTTCGGGCGCCCCGGTCCCCGGTATATGCTGGACCGACATTGGAAAGGCCAGGCCCCGCTCTGCTCGAACGGCACTTTACTGATCATCGGCTGGAATTACCTGGCCGCCGCCGATGCCTACAACGGAGCAGTGCTTTGGGAAAAACACGTCCAGGGGACCGGACGGACCGCCATCCCGAAAGATTGCGGCAGCGCCGTGGCGGCGGACGGACGCCTCTACGTGGCCGCCAAGGGCCGCTGCCTCGTCTACCATGTCCGCTCCGGACGGCGCGAGGCGGAACTGCCGGTCAAACGCTACGCACCGGCGGCGGCGCGCTGGGGTTATGTCGGAATCAGCGGCGACCGCCTGATCGGCAGCGGCACGCGAGACGGAGCGATAATGGAGTTCGGGAAGAAAAGCGATTACCGGAGTATCTGGTACAACAACGCGGCGGTCGTGACCAGTCTCAGCATCTTTGGGGTCGATCTTGCGGACCCTGCAACCGCTTGGCGTTACACCCCCGAACACGGCGTGGTCGTCAATCCCACCGTCACGCTTCTGAACGGAAAAGTCCTGTTTGTCGAAAGTACGAACCCCGACGCCGGGAAAGACCCGGACGGCAAACTCACGCCTGCGGAGCTGTGGCGTGGCGGACCGAGACTGACCGCGTTGGATAGTACGGACGGCAGTGTGAAGTGGTCCGTTCCCATCGACCTTGACCGGTTCGACAATACTGTCTACATGTCCGGAAAAGACGGGGTACTGGTGCTTACCGGGACGTGGGTGGGCAAGATTGACGGCAAGCGGTTGATCCAATACCGGTTGATCGGCGTCAGTGTGGCGGACGGCCGGGAACTGTGGCGCAGCGACGACACCCCCAGTTTCGCAGACCGTGTTCAAGGGGGACACGGCGAACAGACCCAGCACCCCGCCATTGTCGGAGATGTGGTCTATGGACCCGGGTTTGCTCGGACCCTGAAGACCGGGGCCGCATGGAAAGGTTGGAAATGGAACAAAGGGGCGACCTGTTCCACCCTCTCCGCTTCCGCGTTCTGTGCCTTCAGCCGCCGGCTCGGCAACCCGACCATCGAGTCCTTCGCCGACGGCAAACAACGGCGTCTCACCCGCGCAACCCGCCCCGCGTGCCTGATCAACATATTACCCGCCGCCGGACTTGTTTTGATCCCGGAAGGCAGTTCCGGCTGCACTTGCGGATACGCACTTCAGACCACTCTCGCCCTGCATCCCGCACCCCAACCTTGATCCGGCATTTCTCCCGCACGGCCGCCCGCCACGCCGGCTCGACGCGGCCGTCCCCGGAAGATCATCCCCCGACGTAAACCCCAGTATACTGCACCGTTTCCGGACCGGGGCCGCGAAGTTCAAGGCGAACGCTCCGGACTTCTGTCGGGATTCGCAGGTCCGCCTCCATTTTCTGCCACTGAAAACTGCCGCGAGGCGCCGCCAATCCCACGCTCTGGACCCCGGCTCCGTCACCGCCCGAAAACACCACGACGGCTTCAGCGGTGGCGCTCGGCCGGTCGCGCGTGCCCAAAGCGCACGGCCCCAACACACGGAAGAACAGACTCACCCGCAATCGCGTGGTTCCCGCCGGCAGGGTTATGGCCGCAACGGCTTTTCCGCCCGGGGGCACTTCCACGCAGCAACCGCCCGAGACCAATCCGCAACCGTCGTCGTGGATCAGCTCGGCCGAAACCCCGGCCTCCTTTGCTGCTGCCGCTCGCCGCAGAAGAAGGCGACCGTCGTCGAGGACGTCGCGTACCCGATAGGGACCGGCGTTGCCTTTTCGACTGTCCGACGCCACGAGTAGGTCGAAAGGACGGACTCGCACGCCGAGGGGTGTGCGGACACGGCACGAGTGCAGGTCGCTTTCAGCGTCAAAATCGATGACCAAGCCGGAATGTCGGACAGGTCGATTTACCCAAGCCCGTCCCGTCAGTGTCCAGGCGACAGCAACTTGCTCGGGGCCCTCAGTGAATGCCGGATTCGCCACAAGATTCGTCGGGGCCGCATGGTCCGATTCCACGGTGATCTCGTGGGGCGTTGCGGACAATGGCGGCTCACTGCCCACCGCCGGTGCGAAGCATCGCACCCTGGCGGCGTCCAGCCCAAGGCCGGTCGCGGCTGGAACGAGGCAGGTGAAAACCCCATTCCGGATCACTTCCCTGGGGACGTTCAGTTCGAGCGAAGCGCCTCGCCCTCGTTCGTCGGGATCCCCGAGCCACTCGAGTCGATCCGGGCACCAGAACCGAATCTTCCGCCGCGAGGCGGCCCCGCCCGTGAAATCCAGCACCAGTCTCGTGCCCGCCGCAGTCGCCCGCCGGGGTAACCCGAACTCGAGCAAGACGCCGTGATCGAGCGNGCCCGTCGCGTTTGGCGATGAGGCCGTACTCGTCGTTCCGGGTTCGGGCCTCGACCGAGAAGCCGCGGGTGTCCTGGCGGTCCGGATCGGGGTGGTCCGGCTGACTGATGGTGAACGGCCTGACGCCTTCGGCCAGGAGACGGGGCAGCGGTGCAATCGCACCGGTCAACACCCGACCGCGGACGTACGGGCGAGCCTCGAACAAACCCAATTGGTCAAAGATGCGCAACAGGCCGTTGACGATCGCCGTGCTTCCGTCGGTGTCCGGATGGATACCGTCCCGCACCACCGTGCGCAACGGCGGGGCCAAGGCCATCGTCAGTCCAAAAACATCCAGGAACCAGCACGTTTCCGCGATGGCAAGACGCCGGACGGCTTCGGCATTGCGCGCCACCGTCCGGTTGTCTCCCGGATGATTGCCGCCGTGCGCCCGGTCGTCGACCGGTACCGGACTCATCAAGACCGGCACGGCGCCCATGGCCCGAATGCGCCGGATCATTTCCCGCCAATTGGCCAGGCGCGGCGCGGCCATCGCCCCGTCATTGATGAACATGAGGCAGACCACATCCGGACGCTGCTCTTCCACGCGCACCCGCCAGCCGGGCTCCACACGGCAGTCGCGGCCTTCGTAACTTTCCACGGCAGGCTCCAGCAGCAGCAATTCCGCCCTGCCGCCGGGATGTTCGTCGATGGCCGATATGGTGTACGTCTTCCCATGAACCGTGACGCGCATTCCCGGGAACGGTCCCATGCCCCACCGCACCCCGTCGCCGTATAAGACTCGTTCGCCGCGAGCGATTCGCACATGATCGGCGCCCATCGGTTCGAGCAACGCATCCGAGTTGCTGCCGCCCACGGCCGTATTGATCACCCGCACCGGCACGGCGCGGCTGACGAGCTGGGGAAAGTCGATGGCCAGATTTCGGCCGCAGCTCTGGCTGTCGCCCGTGAAGACCACCCGGACCATCGAGTCCGACGTCACTTCTTGTTCCACCGCAGGGGTGGGCGGTGGTGCGGCAGCGGCCCCGAGCGTGCAAAAACAAAAAACAGAGGTGAGAGGGGCCATTGCATCCTCCACGTCTCGATCTTCCCGGCAGACACCGAGCTGCCGAATTCCATCAACTCTGGTCGGGGCGCGTCAGTCGAACGTGTCCGAGGGTCGACTTGCGATAAGCGCTTCGGTCCGCCGGCCGGGATCGCCCCTCCACAGGGATTGCCCGGACCGGGCGTTCGTTCGGTTTGCAGGCCCAAACCAGCACGGACGAGCACTGCTGCCGAGGGCGACACGACTCAGCCGACAGTCCTTCACGGAGTCCGCGATCTTCCCGTTCCGTCCGCGTTTTTCCCTCGTGTCGATTCGCGCGGGTCGGCAGCTCCTCGTATGTGCGCCGTGGCCCCCAGCAAACCGACGAGCGTCTCGCGTGCGATGCAGCGCAGCTCGAAGGCGCGCAGCTCCCGTGTCGAGTCCACGGGAATGTCCGTTACATCCGCATGGACCCCCGTAGCGCGTCCGTGCCCGTACCAACCGCGGTCTTTACCCCCGATCCATTCCGGGGCCATGTCGGAATAGTGCTGGAGCATTCCGTCGATGTCGTGCGGACTCCGCAAAGGCACAACTCGGCGACACCCGTCGCTGTACAGCAGGGTCACGGCTGCCTGGATCATATGCGTCTGACTGTTGTGAGTGTGGTTGGCCAACAAGAGGTAGAGCCGGTCGACGCGCGCGCCGACGGCGACCGTCGTTTTCTCCGGAAACGGCGCCCAGCGCGACAGGAACATTCCGTCCCGCCCGGACGTCCGAACGCCGAAAGGCACGCCCACTCGGGTGGTCAATATCCCGTTCTCGGCATGGCGGCGCAGAGCGTCCGTATTGATGCAGTCTGTCTTGTACCACGTCCAATTGTTGAGTTCCGGTCCCTGGCCGGGCGGGTATTTCCGGGTGAAAACCCGGCCCAGGGCGTAGTTACGCGGGAAATCCAGCATCCGACACTCTTTTGCGAACGCCGCACGCCGTTTCGGGAACGCGTCGAACAGACGCCAGAGCCGTGCCGTTTCCCGGGCGGTCGCGCCGCATAAAGCGACCTCGACCGGCGTGCGGCCCGGAAGCAGTTGTGCGCTCTTCGCGAAGGGGAGGTCGAGAACGGCCTCGCCGCCAGCCGCCAGCGACAGGTCCGTCGTCCACTGCTGACCCGCAGCGACGACCCGGGCCTGGCCCTTCAGAGAACGCGAGAGTCGATTGGTCACCCGCAGATGCAGCCCGGCCCCGGAGACGCCCGGAACGGCGGCAATGCGGAGTTCGCGGATTTCCACTGGCGGTGTGCAGCGGATGTCCACAGGCGCCCACCATTCGCCCGGTCCGCCGCGGACACGAGCGAACGCGGTGTGCGGTCCGCCGTCGCGGGCGACCGCGGCCTCGATGGCATGAGGGCCCACCGCGGTCTGCAGGAACATTCCTTGCGGGTCTCGCAGTTCCAACAGAGTCAAGCCGTCCGGCGCTTCGATTCGGACCGAATCGCCACGGGCCGCCGCCGGCGGAACCCGCAATGCCGGGAGCGACCCGCGGGCCGTGAAACGGACCACCGTGCGGCGGACCGGACCAGTTTCGACGATGAGCCAGGGACGCCCCACGCCGGGACGAATCCGCGGGCGTTCCGGTTTACCGTTGACTTCGAGCCCATGCAGGTTGGCGCAGTCCAGCGGCAGGCGGAGGCGATGAACCAGGGGACGCTCGGTTTCCAGGACGTACTCGGAGCGCCCGGCCTCCCGTTGAAACCGGACCGAAACCCCGCGGGTCCGCAACACGGCGCGGTCCCACGCCCCGGGAAATCCCGGGAGCCAGTCCATCCGGCCCACGTCCGACTGCGGACGAAGGCCGAACAGACCCTCGACGACCGTCCGCGCCAACAGACTCGACGCGTCGGTAAAGTCGATGTACGATCCCTGCTCGCCTTCCCGTGAGGCATAGCAACTGATACTGCCCGGCACCGCCGCCCTGGCCGTAGACTCGCTGCACGTCTTCAGGAGTCGCCAACCCCGCTCGAAGCGACCGGCGTAATAATACGCAAGGGCGGAGTTCAGGGTCTCATTGAAGCCGAGGAGACCGTTGGTGACGATGACCGGGAACCAGTCGTTGGCCAGAATCTGGTCCCCGAACCGCCAAAGCCGCTCGTCCAGGTATCGGGTCATCTGGTAGGCCTGGAACGGGTCCGCCGCACCCATTTCTATGGGATGATAGACCGTAGGGGCTTCGGCCGCGTCGTGCAGCACTCCGTCGCGGTCCAGGTATTCGGCGAAATACCCTTTGTCCGGCATCCATAGACGGTGGTTCATCTCGAGAAGAGTCTGGGCCGCCTGCGCTTCATAGAACGCGGGATCTTCGCCGGCGCGGCGAGCGACCTCCGCGGCAAACCGGTTCCGAGCCACGGCGTACGCACTGGCCTGTGTACAGGCGCAGCCGTTGTAATGGTGTCCGTCCGAAATCCACGTATTGACGGCATTCGTGTACAAGCCGTCCAAGTCCCGCCCCATTTCCCGGCGTTCGTACTCGAGTGCCGCTTTGATCCGCGGCCATTGTTTCAGAAGAAACTCGAAATCGCCCGTCCACGCAAGGTACATCCGGAGCTGATCGAGAAAGACCTCCTGCATATTGTAGCCGGTGCGCGTGTCGCAGCCGGAGCCGTCGAACGAGACGAAATTGGCAATCTTTCCGCGACTGAGTCGACCGCTCTCCGGGGCCGTGAACTGGTGCTCGAAGTGCATCTCGGCCGCGCCGCGCACCCGTTCCCAGTCGCCCGCGACGATCGGGCCGTACCAGCCGCGCCAGCCCAGGTACCAGCCGCCGCACTCCGTCCCCCACCGCAACGCGCCATGCAGGAATGAGGGGGGGCGGTACTGGCCGTCCATGGCCGTATTGTTGCTGCGCACGGCAGCATCGAGGATCGCGGAGGGGGTGTCTGTCCGCAAACGGTCGGCAATTTTCGCATAATGCCGGCACGCCCGAACCCAGGCCTCGGTCGGGTCGCTCCGGACCGCGGCCAAAGCTGCGGAATTCGCGGCGACGGCGATGAAGACCGGGGCCTTGCCGGCGCCGGCAAATCGGACCCGGGCCGCCTGCCCTTTTCCTTTCGCCGCATCGACTGCACGCCATGCTTCCGCCGCGGAGCCCGCAGCGACCAGGGCGACACACTCGCCGTTTCTTATTCCCGGGTTGCGGACGGTCACCGCCGGCCCTTCCGGGACAACCGCGTTGCCGGCGGCATCCGCGTCCGGATCGCCCAGCGGCATGGCGCCGAACCCGGCCCGATTGTCGGGATAGTCGCCGCGGACCCCACCGAACCAAGCGTCGAAAGAGAGACCGGGCGGCGCCTCGATCCGGAACAAAGCGCCCGGCGCGTCGGGCAGAGGAACGGTGGCCAGGCGCAGCGTTTGCCCGTCCGTGAGTGCATCCCGAACCTGCCATTCGCCCCATGCGCCGTTCCAGGTGAAGTCGATCTCGTCGGCAGCGTCGAGCCACTTCCGTTTTTCGTTCTTGACCAACTCGAATCGCAACAGACCGAGTTTTGTTTTCGGCCCGCGGCAGAACAGGAGTATGGGCCGGTCCCCGGCGAATACCGTCTCCGGGCCGTTCGTTCCGTACATGGGGCGGTTGAGGACGTGTTCGCCGTTGTGAATGCGGTACGTGCGGTCCCGGACCGTGAATCGCTCGATACCGCCGATGGTCCAGATCATCCAGTCCTGAATCGGATACGCGTCCTGAATCCACAGTTCCGGGGGGAGGGCCAGGGGGCCCTTCGCCGGGTCGATGGTCGGGTCTCGGCTCAGGCCGAAGGCCACGATGTGCGGAATGCACGTCGGCCGACGAATGCGCAGGACGTGCCGGCCCGGCGCCAGAACAGCGACCCCGGCGGGAAACCATCGAGCGCTCGAGGACTTCCAACTGCCGGTCGTCTGCACCAGAGCGCGGGCGGACACCGGCACGTCGTCGATGCTCAGCGTCACCGGGCGACTCGTATCCGCTGCGAACTCCGCGAACACGCGATACACACCGCGTTGCTCGACCCGAAAAGGCCACTCGGCCCAGTCCGGCGAACGGTCGGCGCACTGGATGATGGGCGCGCCGTCGGCCCAGCCGCCCCGGGGAACCGCCTTGACGCTGCCACGGGTGAAATCCGGGGCCCGAATGATAACGTCGAACTTGGGATGCCCGGGAGGAGCGGCCGACCCGGGAGTCGCGGCCAACACCGCGGTCAAGGCGGACAGCGTGAGATCCGGATGAGCGAGAAACATGGCGCTGATCTCCTGGGCTCGTCGGCAGGTCGTTCGGGACGACCGCCGGCTCGAGTCGAGCGACATCTATGCGGGTACCATACCGGGCCCGGCGGTCATTGCACCCCGAACCGGCGGACCGACCCGAGGAATGCCGGTCGGATTCAAGGTTGGGGCGGACACCCCGAGAGCGCCGGCGGGCACGATTCCGCTGCAAGGCTTCCCGCAACGCGGCCCTTTGTTTCCGGGAAACCACCAATGAATACGCTCGATCCGAGTTCCCTTGGAACACCGCCCGCCGTTGTAGACAGTGTGTGCGCTCGTATATTGACAGGGGGCCCCGTTCCGCCGGGCCGGTTTTCTCCGGCAGGCGCCTCGGCACAACGTCCTGCATTGTCCGAGCCGGATCGCCTGTGTTCCGAACGAGTTCGAACTGAGGAAGATTGACGAAGGAGGTGCGCGATGCTGCGGAACCCCGCTCTGTCCCGTATGATGAAGCGCGCGCTGCTCGTTTCCCTGTTCGTCGTATCGGGCGGGGCGCTGCGGGGGCAGGTGACGCTCGAAACCGGAGCGTTCGGTATCCGTCTGGCCGCGAACGGACGCGTGGAGTCGGTGTTCGTCAAGCCCGGGGATCGAGTGGTAGCCACGGCGCCGAAAGGTCGTTCCTTCCTGCGACTGCGACAAGGCGGTAGGGTCCATGCCCCCTCCGCTCTCCTACTGGAGGGACAACGGTTGACCGCCACTTTCGCGTCGGCGGGAGCCGAAGCAGTGCTCAAAGTCGACGCCATCGATGCGGCTTTGCACCTGGCGGTCGAGAAGGTGACGGGGACGGACGTGACCCAGCTGGTTTTCGCAGACTTGTCTCTATCCCGCGAGAGTCACGCGGCGGGATGGGGATTGAGCGTGGCCGCCCTGAACGAGTTCACACTCGCAATCGGCCATCCGGGCATGGGCCGGGTCGGTCGGGCGACCGCTTTCTCGCGTTTCGGGTTCGAGCGCGGCGAGGCGGCGGTGATCGTGGCCAGACGCCGGCGGATGCGCGAAATTCTCAAAGCCGTGGTCGAGTCCGCTCCCGGGATCCCGAAAAGTCGCATCGGCGGACCATTTGCCATGGATGCACCCGGCGCGCACGGTTCGTATCTATTTGCCGGTCGCAATGTCACCGAGGCCAACGTGGACGAGGTGATTGAGCTGGCGGACCGACTGGGCTTGAACCAAATCAATATGAACGCCGTGCGCTACGGCGATTGGAAGCCGGACGCAACGCGCTATCCTGCAGGGCGTGCGAGTCTGAAAAGGGTGATCGACCGAATTCACGCCGCCGGCATGCTGGCAGGCGTGCACACCTACTCCGAGTTCCTCAGCAAATCCACTCCCTACGTGACCCCCGTGCCGGACAGGCGCCTGGGGGTCGACGCCGTGTTTACGCTGGCCGCGCCGCTCGACGCCTCGGCGGAAACCGTGCCGGTCGTGGAAACCACTGAAACGATGTCGGCGACAACAGGATTCTTCCTGCGCAACAGCGCCACTCTGCGCATCGGCGACGAGCTGATCGTATATCGTGGCGTGTCCAAAACCGCCCCGTTCGCCTTCACCCGGTGCCGACGCGGCGCTCTCGGCACCAAGATTGCCGCCCATGCGAAGGGCGCAAAGGTGTATCACTTGCGGGAATGCTTCGGGCTGTTTGTTCCCGATGGCGACTCCACGCTTTTCGACGAAGTGGCGCGCAACCTGGCGGACATGATCAACGAGTGCGGTTTCGACATGCTCTACCTGGACGCACTCGACGGCAGCGACGCCGTGGCGGGACGCGCCTGGGCCTGGCACTACGCCGCCAAGTTCACCCTCGAGGTTTTCCGCCATCTGAAACGTCCCGTGCTGGCGGAAATGAGCACCTTTCCCCATCATCTCTGGTACGTGCGCTCCCGTGCCGGGGCCTGGGATCATCCGAACCGGAGTCACAAAACCTTCATCGACATCCACGCCACAGCCAACCGCAAGCTGGAGCAGATCTTCCTGCCTGCGCATCTGGGTTGGTGGCGATACAAGACCTGGCACAGCTTCTCGCAGGAGCCCACCTATTTCGACGACATCGAGTTGCTGGGCGCGCGTTGCCTGGGGACCGGCTCTGGGGTCTCCATCCAGGGAGTGTCGCCGACCACGCTGCGAACCGTGCCCGCGTTGGCGCGTTTGGCGAGCATCACCCGGCAGTACGAGGTGCTCCGCCGCGCCAAGTACTTCGACGCGGCGGTGTGCGAGCAATTGCGCCGGACGGGTGCGGAGTTCGCACTGCGCCAGAACGAGAAAGGGCGTTGGGAGTTGCGCCCCAGCGCCTACCTGCGTCACAAGACGACCGGGGACGACGACGGCTCCCGGCGTTGGATCGTCGCCAACGCCTACGGCGCGCAGGTCCCGTTCCTGCGTATCCAGGCCCTGCACAGCGTACGCCCCTACGACACCCCCACCGACCTGGTCCTTGCGGAGTTCGCGGAAGCAGGCGAGTTCAGTAGCCACAAAGCCGTCCGGGCCGTGCGGGCCACGCTCGAGACCGCAACCGAGCCCGTGAAGGCGGGCAGCACGGGCGCCGTGCTGACCGCCGCCAACACGGGTAAACCCGGCGCGCCTTCCTGGGCGCGGTGGAGCAAGGTGTTCGACCCGCCCGCCGATCTCACCGGGCGACAGGGCATGGGCCTCTGGGTGCTGGGCGACGGCAAAGGCGAAATCCTCAACCTCCAGTTGCGCAGCCCCGTTCACCTGACCTACGCTTACGGTGAGCATTACATCAAGGTGGATTTCACGGGCTGGAGGTACTTCGAGCTGGTGGAGCCCGACGGCGAGGATTATCGCAACGCCGTCTGGCCTTACCGGTCCTGGTATGCGGTCTACCGCAGTACGCCTCGCTACAACGCGATCCGCGAACTGAACCTGTATGTGAACAAAGTGCCGCCCGGCGAAACGGTCCGCTGCGTCCTGAGCCCCGTGCGGTGCCTGCCGCTGGTGGAGAGTCCGATCATCAATCCCCGCATTGCGGTGGGGGGCCGTTCGCTGGTCTTCCCCGTCGCCATTCCCACCGGCTGCTGCCTCGAGTACGACGGCGTGACGGCCCGGCTTTTCGGACGGCAAGGACGTCTGCTCGAAGTCGTGAAACCCGAGGGCGACAGAATCCGCCTGATGCCGGGAAAGAACACGGTCGAGTTTTCATGCAACGCGCCCGAGGCAAACGTGCGCGCCCGCGCCATGGTCACCGTCGGGCTGTTCGGCGATCCGCTGAAAAACCGGCGCAATGCTCGCGAAGTGAAGTGGGCGGAGATGGCACGGGAAATCGATGCGCCCCGTCAGATCATCGCGATGGACGGTGCGCAGAACCGCTGGACCACCGTCTCGCGCGAGGCCGGGAAACGCGTTACGCTCGACTTCGAGCTGATCGTGCAGAGCGTCACCACGACGACGCGCCCCCATGAGTCGTCGAACGCGTTGGTAATCGACAGTTTCGACGATCTCGCCACCTTCGCGAACTCTCCGGACAACAATTACTTGCAGTACGTCGTTTCCGGCGAACGCTCCGGCGTCCCCACCGCCGAGGGAGTCGTCCATGAGTTGACCGTCGAACGGCGGTCGAAGAAGTTCGGCATAGGCTCGTTCCGCTACACGGCCAAGGCACGCAACGGGGGCGGCTGGTGCGCGCGCGGGCGACGTTTCGCGAAACCGCTGGACCTGACGGGACAGAGCCGTATCGGATTCTGGATCAGGGGCGACGGACTCGGCGAAACGTTGTACTTCCAGCTTCGCGATGCAAAAGGGGCGCACTTCGATATGAAAACGCCGGTCACCTTCACCGGCTGGCGGTTTGTCAGCTTCGAGCTGCGGAAGCAGAACTTCGATTTCTCCGCGGTCGAATACCTGATCCTCTATTACAACGGCCTGCCCCCCGGCCGCGAAGTGAACTGCCAAGTGGATGCCATGCACGCCTATCGCGCCGCGGCGACGTTCCGCGATCCTGCGCTCAGGGTCGGGCGACGCAAGCTCATCTTTCCCATCGCGCTGCGCTCGGGCGACGTGCTCGAATACACCGGCGCGACCGGCGCTTGCGAAGTCCGCAGAGGCGCGGAGCGCATCGCGGTCGCACCCCGGGGCAAAAGCCCCAAGCTGAAGCGAGGCATCAATAAACTGGAGCTGACAGCCGCGACAGATCCCGGCGCCGATATCGCTTTGACCGTCCAGGTCATGAAGCGTTATCGGACTAAAAAGTGAAAACGCCCGATCTCCTTTTCGGGGGCAAGTGTTGGTTCTGTGTCTCTTGGGCCGGTTGCAAGATCCATGTTCCGATCGCCCGGAGATGCCGAGCGGAGCGGAGGCGGCCTCTCTCGGGGGGCGGGCCGGAGCGCGTCCCCCAAAAAGGCGCCGTTGGTCGGCGATGCGGCAGGTATTCGGCGGGGCCGGGAACGATGCGCACGGAAGAACGTGCCAGGACGGCCGTTTCGACCGTTTTTGCTACGAGACTGACCGTTCCAGATAAGCCCCCCTGCCTCGAATGCGTGCCTGGACCAACGCCCGATCCCCTTCCCTTGCCCTGTACCTTGTCCGCCTGTCAAACGTCACAGGACCGGCTCGACGGTCCGGCAAGGACCGAGGCCCCGGGCTCGGGGTCCTTTCGTGGAGTTCAATTGCTTGTGCCCCCATCACGGCAGTCGAGATTCAATGGCCGCGGCGGCCGCCTCCCGGACCCGGCGGAGCAGGGACGGATCACGGCTGAAATGGGTCATATCTGTCACGAGTCGCTGAAAGAGTTCGGCGGCGGCCGACTGGCCGGCGACCCGGGCCAGCAGCACAAGGTACTCGTAGTCCTCAATCCCGTCGCGGATGTTCTCGAGCCGGATCGAGCCGGCCGGCCCGTCGGGCAGTGGATAGATGAGACAGCCGTCGCCGGTCATGCGGGCGATACAGGTGGACTTCCAGTCGAGATACGGAGAGTCGTCCGTGATAATCCGGTTCCCGCGCCAGTAATTGACATGCCAGTAGAGGAGGCCGTCGACCCGGTACCCATAAGTCATCCAGCCGAGCAAGCGGCCTTCGATGGCGGGGTAGTCCACGGATGCGAAGTTCGCATACGGGTGCCGGGGCCCGCAGCAGACGTACCACCACACCTGCTTTCCGCGGCGGCGGAGCCGATCCGAGACCCCGGGATCGTACCGTGAAGTGAGCGGGCAATACCAATCCACGAAATCTTCCGGACCGTCCGGATCTTTCTTGCGGCGGTCGTAGAGATAGGCGGCTGTGGTGAACGTGTGGATTTCCGGGTAACGGGTCTTGACGAATCGGAAGACCTGGCGGATCACAGGGTCGTAGTCTTCCCGGCGCTCATCGAAACCGTAGACGTAGGCCGCTCCGGCAAGGTCGCGCCGCCGCAGTTCCGCCACGAACGGATCCAGCCGCGCCTGCAGTTCTTCGAGGAAAGCAGGTCCGTAGGCGTTGCGGGGTGCATAACAGACCCACAACGGATCTCCTTTGGGTTTGGGGACCAGGTTGAGCACATTGAAGGCGTTCATGCCGCGTTTTCGAGCATATTCGAGGTCCGCAACCGCCGGCGGTTCGGTACGCGAAATGTCGTCCGGGTTCAATCTGTGGTCAAGCATGATGTCCAAACAGCGTTTGCGCAGGGCCGGCGTGATTTTTCCGTAGGTTTTCCGGGTGAAGCCGTCCATGATGCAGAATGCGGTCTTCATGTGGGAAGTGACGGGCAATGTGAAGCGCCGGACTCGCAATGTGAGCCGGAAAGCTGTCGGCTGCGCATTCCCCGGTCGGAACGTCACGGTCCCCCGATAGCGTCCCGGGGGTGTTTCCGGCGGTGCGAACACGTCGATCCACACGGTTTGTGTCGCCCCGCCGCGGGCGTCGAAGGGCTTGAAGGGCAGCAGGACCTCGGGGCGCCAGCCGGGCGCCTGCGGCGCAAGTGGGTGGCCCGACGGCGTCGAGACCCATATGTTGCCGACCCGGTACAGTCGCAGGCCGCTGCGGGGGAACGTCCGCCCGGCGCCGTCCCGAAACGGACCGATTTCGGCAGCAACTCCGCGCAGTTCCACGCCGTCGGCCGGCGTCACCGCGAGTTGGGTCCCCTCGTGCTCGTTGCGGGCCAAGCTGAGTTCGGCGTGGTCGGCAACCGGCAGCGAGGCGGGGACCTCGCCCGGACGGATTCTTTTCATGCTGTCCCGGCTCCAAACCACGTACCCGGAACGCACCGGATTACGGGACTTCGGATACGGCGGCAGAGGCAGCGTGAGTTCCGCGACGTCTCCGGGATCGGTGCGCGCCGTCAAGCGCACATTCGCGGGACGCACTCCGCCCGGAATGGGTTGCCGGACGCTTACGCTCTTCCCCGCTCCGGTGAACTCGGCCAGCGTTTTGCCGTCTGAGCTGCGGAATTCGCAACGCCAGCGGGCCGCCGCGGTGAGGTCGGCCGCGATGAAAACTCCGTTCGGCGTTCGGGGATAGTCCCAGGCTTCGGTGTGCGTGGTGAAGTGAAGGCCGCCCCGGCAGACTTCGACATCATCGAACCAGGCCGTGCCCGTGGTGCGGCGCAGGAATACGAACGTCCGGATTTCCCGGACCGGTTTCGCCGGATAATAGACCCGGGCTTCGTATTGCCAGTCGTGGTCGCCCCTGGACCATGTACAAGTTTTGCCCCACCACGGCGTGCCGTCTTCATAGATGATGTCCAGGTAGACCGCGTAGTCTCCACCCCCGCCAACGCGTTCGGCCCGGCTCCAGCCCCCGACCACAATGGGACGCCGATCCGGCTTGGCGTACCGGATCACCTGGCGCACCCCCATTCCGTCTCTTTCTCCTTGCGCGGTACAGCGGATGGCAGCCCGGCCGCCGTGGACGACCTCCGTGTCCACGGCGTACCCGCGTCCATAGAGAGTCCAGGCGACAAGCGCTCCTCCCCCGGCGTTCTCCTCGAAGCCCGGGTTGTTCAGTTCGTTTCGGTGGGCGTCGGCCCCGACCAGGACGAACGGGAGCAGGCCGGTCAGGACTGCCGCCCGACACCCGGCGGCACATTTCACAAAAACGAGACGGCGATTCATCATGTCCGTTCCCCGAGCGACAACACGGAACAATCTGCGGTGCGCGCACGGCTTTAATGGAGGACTTCTCGTTTTGCGAAGCATCTCAGAACGGTCCGGAAAATGTTGCAGAGCCTGCGAGTCGGCGTGCGGTCCGGATTGTTTCGAGACGATCAGTATCAATACTCAAGGAGCCGACGCGAGCACCTGGAACTCGCGATCTCCGCAGGCAAGCGGCGCAGGAAAACCCTACGGCGGTCCGTCCACGCGCGTGCGGCTTCCTTGTTTTCATGGTCCGGGAGCGGCACCACCAAAACGGTCCGTCCACGCGCGTGCGGCTTCCTTCTTCGTTTAGCCACGGCGCGGTGCGCCGGCGGCCCCCGAGCGGTTCGGCAGATTCTGCGACAGGTCTTGGAGTCCGGCTCACGCATTGCACGGGGGACCGGTCCACGCCCCCCGTGCGACAGCCCTTGAATAACGGCTCCCCGGAAACATCGCTCTCCAGACTTGTGTTTGAATTCAGGAGGATGCGTGAATTGCGCAAGAACCGCGTGGCGGACGGATTCTCGGCGAACCGAGCCGTCTTGTTTCCCGGATCTACTGTGGCCGCTGCTTCGGGGCAACCGTAACCCGAGGAAAAAACTCCGCCAGCGCCGCATCGAGCGGACCCAGGTAGGCCGTACCAGAGGTAATGAAGCCCTCATTATGGCCGCCCTCGATCTCGATGAACCGCTTGATCCCCGGCGCGGCGGCGAACAACCGTTTGCCCATTTCGTACGGGATGATTTCGTCGTCGGGGCTATGCACGACAATGATCGGACAGGTGAGTCGCCCCACGATTGAGAGGGTGTCGTACCTGATGCGAGCCAACAGTCGAGCCGGGTACAGGGGGTAGAGTCTGCGGGCCATGTCCGGAACCGATGTGAATGTCGACTCGAGCACGAGGGCCCCGGGATTCCGGCCCAAGGCGAGCCGCGCCGCCACGGCCCCGCCCAGGGAACGACCGAACAGGCAAATCCGCTCCGGGGCCGTCTTGCGCGTGTCGACCAGGTAGCGCCACGCCGCCTCGGCATCGGCGTAGGTCTTTTTCTCGCTGGGGCGTCCCGGGCTGTTCCCATAGCCGCGGTAATCGAAGATCAGCACGGCAAACCCCATGCGATGGAAGTCCTGGATCGTGTCGAGGCGGTCGCTGAGGGTGCCGGCGTTTCCGTGACAGATCAGAACGGTCCCGCGCTCCGGCCCATCCGGTCCCGGCACATACCATGCGTGGATATAGTCCCCCGGTCCGCCCACGGACAGCCGGAGGTCGTCAAAGCTCAACCCCACGCTTGACGGGGTGGCAGTCACCTCCCGGCCGGGCACGAACACGAGCTGCCCCTGGTACAGAACCAGGAGAAGCCCGAATCCGACATATACCGCAACCGCGATGAACAAGAGCCGGCCGGCCCAGTGCACGGCGCTACGCCACGGTGTGGAGAGCGCCAGCGGCAACAACATTGCTTCAAGAACAGGTATCAAGCCACCGATCCTCGCTGAGTTTCACCGATGGACCTCGAGACGACAGAGCGTCTTCCGTACAGCGACAAATGCCGCGCCAGCGCTCCCTGCGCCAATCGCCCGTTCGATGTGTCTTGCGCGACATCGATCCCCGTCTCCGAACCCGCGCGCCGACGTCACAGCATCGCCAAAGGGTCGACATCGGCGTAGACTTCCACGTCCGGATCGCCGGCGACCGCATCCTTCCCGATCAGTTGTTTGCGGAGAATACGGGTCAGGCGGACGATTGCCGGCGTGCGCAACAGCAATTGATACCGGTAGCGACCCCGGATTTTGTACGTCGGCGCGGGCACGGGGCCGGCGACGCGAACGTCCGCCGGCAACGCCGGAGCGATCGCGACGGCGAATTCCTCGGCCGCGGCCCGCACTTTCTGCTCGTCGCCCCCCCGAAAATGAATCAGGACCATGTGCATGGCCGGCGGAAAGCCGAGCGCAGTTCGCGCCTCGAGTTCATCTCGGTAGAACGCCTTCCAGTCGTAGCGCATGGCGGCCTGGAGTGCGGGATGGAACGGCGTGTAGCTCTGAACCAGCACGCGCCCCGGGAGTTCGCCGCGCCCGGCGCGTCCGGCCACCTGGGTCAGCAATTGAAAGGTCCGTTCGCCGGAGCGGAAATCGGGAATATAGAGGCTCAGATCGGCAAATATAATCCCGACGAGTGTGACCTTCGGGAAATCGAGGCCTTTGGCGATCATCTGCGTCCCGAGCAGGATGTCGATGCGCCCGGCCCGGAAGGCGAGCAAGGTTTTCTTGTACGCATTCCGGCGCACCATGGTATCCGAATCCATCCGGGCGATCACGGCTTTGGGAAAAAGGTTCCGGGCCACGGCTTCGAGCTTTTCGGTACCGAGACCGGTGTAGCGAATCTCGGGATCTCGGCATTTCGGGCAGACGAAGGGCGCGGTCTCGATCCCGCCGCACAGGTGACACACCAACTGCTGGCGCTCGCGGTGATAGGTGTACGCCACACTGCAGTCGGGACACTCGGCCACGAAGCCGCAATGGGTGCACATCAAATGGGTGGCATAACCCCGCCGATTAAGGAAAAGGATCGTCTGTTCCCGATTCTCGAGACGCTCGCGGATCAGATCAGTCAATCGGCGGGAAAAAATACGGGCGCCCCCTTGCAACACGGCCTCGGCGCGCATGTCGACCAGCTCCATCTTCGGTAGCCTGCGTCCGTCCACGCGGCGGGTCAGATTCAAACGGATATACTTGCCGGACTTCGCATTGGCGAAGGATTCCAACGAAGGAGTAGCCGAACCGAGCACCACCACGACATTCTCCAGTTTCGCCCGGACCACAGCCGTATCCCGGGCGTGGTAGCGGGGTGCTTCGTCCTGTTTGTAAGTGTTCTCGTGTTCTTCGTCGACCACGATCAGGCCAAGGTTGCGAAACGGCGCGAACAGCGCGGAACGGGCGCCCACCGCCACCTTGGCCCGCCCTTCGTGAATCCGGGTCCACTCGTCGAACCGTTCACCGTCGCTCAGCCCGCTGTGAAGCACGGAGACCAAGTCGCCGAACCGGGCCCGGAACCGCTCACAGGTCTGCGGAGTCAGCGAGATTTCAGGGACAAGCACGATGGCTTCCCGCCCCAATTCGAGCACTCGAGAAAGAGTCTGCAGATAGACCTCCGTCTTGCCGCTCCCCGTGACGCCATGGAGGAGGAACACGGCGAAACGATGTTCCTGAACGGCCTCGATCACAGCGTGGATCGCCTTGCGTTGTTCGCCGGTGGGGGTGAGAGGTCGGGTGGGCAAGATTACATCGTCGGCAAACGGATCGCGGTCCACAGCGTCTTCAGTGGGTACGGCCAGATCTTTCTCGACGAGTCGCTTGAACACGGCGGGGCTCGCCCCGGTTTCCTGCTTGAGGGTAATCAGCGCCGCGGCCCCGCCATGCCGGACCAGTGCCTGAAGCACGGCGGCCTGCTTGCGCCCGCGTTTCTGGAGTTTGGGCAATTCCTCGCCCAAGTCCTTGTCCGGATTCAGGCGCAGGCCTTTTCGGGTTTTTCGTTTGACCTTGCCGGCACGCACCACCGCGGGGAGCAACGCCCGGACCGCCTGTTCCCGAGCGCAACAGTAATACCCGGCCATCCACCGGGCCAAATCGAGAAGTTTGGGAGAAACCAGCTCCGGCTCGCCCTCGACGGCGAGGACGTCCTTGAGCTTGGGGTACGCCGACTCGCGGGCCAGTCCCACCACGTACCCGGTCCTCACGCTCTTACCGCGACCGAACGGCACGCGAACCCGGGATCCGACCCGAACCCGGTCGACCAGCGCCGGCGGGACCCGGTAGTCGAACTCCCGGTCCAAAGACAAGTTGACGACGACTTTGGCTACGTGCACGTGCAGGTTGGTCCCTGGCTTGCGGGCGCCCCTCCGGGAGGCGCGAACTCGCTCCTCCCCAAATTCTTTCCCTCACGGCCGCCCTGCCGGGCGTTCTCCGGGCGAGGGAGATCGGTCGACAGGGAAATCCCCGAAAACGGGACCGGACAAGGCCGCCTCACCCCGCGTCCCGGCCGCAAGGGGGTGGGTCCGCCACAGGCGCCCTACGCCAGATCGAGTTCGTACGTCTCCGCCGGTTCGACGATTGTGACGGCCCGAACCCCGACCTCGAGCAACACCTGGGCAAGGTGCTCCAGCGCGGCGGGCTCGCCATGCACCAGAAACACCCGCCGGAGCCGGTCCAGGTTCATGGCAGCCACGTACGACCGAATGTCTTCGAAGTCCGCGTGCGCACTGAACGTGTTGAGAATCTTGACCCGGGCACGCAATGGATACGGGGTCCCGAAGATCTTCACTGTCGACTTCCGGTCCGCAATGGCGCGTCCCAAAGTGTGCGCCGCCATGAAGCCGACAATGAGAATCGTATTCCGCGAGTCGGCAATGTTGTTCTTGAGGTGATGCAGGATTCTTCCGGCCTCGCACATACCGCTGCTCGATATGATGATACACGGGTCGAGCCGGTCATTGAGCTTCTTGGAATCCTCGACATCGGTAATGTAGTGCAGCTTGTTGAACCCGAACGGGTCCTTGTGATGGTCCAGGAAGGCCTGCCGCACGGTCTCGTTGTAACATTCCTGGTGAACCTTGAAAATCCCGGTGGCATTCACCGCCATGGGGCTGTCCACGAACACGTCGAGGTCCGGTATCTTCTTTTCGTCCTTGAGCAGGTGGAGGAAATAAACCAGCTCCTGGGTGCGGCCCACGGCAAACGACGGAATAATGACTTTGCCGCCTTTGTCGACCGTGTCTCGAATGACTTCAGCCAATTGACGCCGGGCGTGTTCGAGCGGGTCGTGCCGTCGGTTGCCGTACGTGCTTTCGCAGATCAGGTAATCGGCTTCGGGCAGCGGTTCGGGATCCGGAATGATCGGCATTCCCGGCCGGCCGAGGTCGCCGGTGAAAGCGACCCGCCGCTCACGACTTCCGTCCCGAAACGTCACTGTGGCGACAGCGGACCCCAGGATGTGCCCGGAATTGCGGAATTCGCAAGCGACCCCGGAGCAGAGCGGAAACGGCCGGCGGTAGTTGACGGTGATGAAATGATCCAGAACGCGGACCACATCGCGCTCGGTGTAGATGGGGCGATAGGCTTTCTTGCCCGGTTCGTGACGACTCAGCCACTCGTAGTCCTTGGCCATGATGTGGGCCGTATCCATAAGGATCAAGTTGGCAATGTCGCGACTGGCCGGGGTCGCATAAACGTTCCCGTCGTACCCGTCGAGCGGCAGGCTGGGCAGGTTTCCACAGTGATCAAGGTGGCCGTGACTGAGCACCACGCAATCGAGTTCCGCCGGAGCGAACGGCAGGCGCCGGTTTTTCTCGAAGGCCTCGGCCCGACGCCCCTGGAACATGCCGCAATCCAGCAGGACGTTCCGGCCGTCGACGCGCAGCAGGTGTTTGGAACCGGTCACCTCACGCGCGCCGCCGAAAGACTGGAAAGAAACGTTCATGGTACCTCCTTGGGTTGTGGGCGTCGGCTCCCGTCCGCCGATCGCCGAGGACTTCCGGAACAGTTGCCGCTCTTGCGCTCTTGATGCGCTCGTCGTCTCCCGAGTCAGTCATGCCATCCGAAGTTTTCGGCCACGTCGACCATGGCGATGAAGTTTCGCGCGGCGGGCTCCGTGTAGGTTCCGGAGGCCGTGCCGCCGAGCACGAAGCCGCGTGTCCCGGCGGCCTCCAATCGTTCCGTGGCAATGGCTTTGACCTCCGCTTCGGACAGGCGTTCGATCACTTCCATGTCATCCAGGTTGCCGACCATGCAAACTCGACTTCGGAGCGCTGCCGCCGCTTTTGCGAGGTCGGCGTCGCCCCACGGCGGTGCTTCGAGCGGGTCGAGGTAGTCGATGCCGAGTCCGGCGAAATCGTCCAGGAACCCCATGCACGGACCGTGATTGTGGTAATACGCAATGCCGCCGTGGCGGTGGATGATTTCCACCAGCTCGGCGTCCGGTCCACGGAGCAGGTCGGGAACGGCGGAAGGCCCCAGCTGTACCGTGACGTATTCGCCGCCCACGAGCCGGTAGTCCGCGACCCCGGCCCGGCAGGCCTTGAGCACGAAATCGTTCAGGCGTTCGGCAGCGACGTCGACCAACTGTTTCATGGCGTCCGGCGCGTCGGCCCACAGCAGGCAGAAGTCTTCCGGCGAGAACCATGCCGCAGGCAGGCAGACGGCCGTACCGATCCCGGCCAGGGCCACCCCTTCCTGGCCCAATTCGTTCTTGAGTGCGAGGAAAGCAGGGGGGTTGGGCTCGGCCGGCTCGAACGGGATCGACAGCAGCTTTTCAATGTCGCACACCGTCTTGAGCGGGAACTCGACAGTGGCGCTGGTGATGTCGGTATGCGCCCGTTTATGGACCAGGTCCCCGAGCGGGGTATGCCAGGTCGTGACGGTCATGTTCCCGTCCTGGACACTTTCCGCCCGGGCCGCTTTCCCCAAGAACGGATTGCCGATACCGCAGGTAAGGAAGGGGTCGGTTCGGCTGATGAGTTCCCGAGTCACAGCCCCGCCGGGCGGCAGACGGCCGAGACCGAAAGGCGCCACCGGCACCCGATCCACTTTTTCATGCCGGGCAGCAGCCAAGAGACGTTCCCGCGAAGTCATGTGTTTTCTCCAGCGCTCCGCTTCTGCAATGTCATTTCATCCGTGAAAAGGGCGGACACGGAGACTGTTTTTATCCGTCTCGTCGTGGGCCCTACGCCTTTTCCCGGTACTCTTGACATTTGACGCCACCTCTGCCCCGGGGCAGCGGTCCGGGCGCGCGCCCGCCCCGGCTCGCGCCGGCCCCGGACCGAACCCTCGGCCGGGAGACCGAGCCGTCACCGGGACGGAGCGCCGAAGACGGCCCGCAACGCCTCGAGTCGGGCCATGCCGTACTCCGCATCCGGTTCCAGGTAGCTGCCCTCGGTCCACTCGTTCCAAGCGTTGACGGTCAGGATGCGCTTGTCCCCGCTGTCTTCAAGTCGGTCCCGGGCCAGACGCAGGGCGGTTTCGAAGGCGGCCGGCGTGCTTCCGCCGATCATGTTGGTGAAGGGGTAGCCGACCGGCGCCCACCGGTCGGACTGAACGGTGCGCGGACTCGAGTCCCAGCCCACGGTTACATTGGGAAAATAGGGCACGCCGAATCGAACGCGGGCGTCGTCCCAGTACTGGAAATAGGCATCCCGCACCTGTTCGTAGGCCGTGAACGGGGAATCGTTCAACGGCACGTGATGGATCCACACATACGAGGTCACGCTGTCGAACCCCAGATCGGCCACGAGCCGTGCAGCGTCCGCGGGCTTCTCCTCCCCCGGCAGGACAGGACGTCCCCACACCACGGCATTAAGGTGCAGGTCCGGAAAACCGGCGGCACGCGTTCTGTCGCGGAACCGGTCCAGCGCGGTCCGTGTCGCGGAAACCGACCCGAAGCCGGCCAAGAGCCGGGTCAGTTCGTAGATCGAGAAATAGGGACGGCCGTCGATCAGCAGATGCGAAGGGTGTCGAAAGTAGCGGTCGATCACGTGTTGGGTAAGCGTCTCGAACGCGGCGTCGCCCACTTGCCCTGGGTAGAGAACCTGGCGCACATCCGTGCGCCTGGCCGGATGAATGTTCAGCCAGTCGTGGTTGGCCCACATGCAGCAGAACCGGAGACGGTCGTTGTTCGGGGCGTTCAGGAAGCCCTGTTCGAGGCCGCGTTCCAAGAATGGACCGTCGTCGTACCAGTACCAGTCGAAAATCCAAAAGTCGATGTCGTGGTCCGCGGCGGCGTCGATCTTGCGGGACATCACCCGCGGATCGGCCTCGTCCTCATGGCCCCAGGCAGGGACGCACGGCTGGGTGTGCCCGGGAAAACGCGGCTCGGCCCGGCGCACCAGCTCCCATTCACTCCATCCCGGGCCATGCACCGCTTCGTTGCGGGGATCGACGTGGTAATTGGGGAAATAGTAGCACCCGACTCGAACCCGCTCCGTCATGGTGAAGCTTTTGTTCATCCGCTGCATCCTCATCTCGCGGCGACCTGGTCCGGCGCACGTACTCCCGTTGGTCGAAGTCCCCCAACAGTCGGGATGCGTGGTCCGCCTCGGGCGCAGTGCCTCACTCGTCCAATTGGAAAAACGGACATGGACTATTCATAAGTCCATTTGTGCAGCCAAGGATCGTTGGTTTCGCGCTGGAACGCCTTCAATTTCTCCACGAAATCGGCTGTCGCCTGCTGGTATCCGGGGCGGCCGGCCAGATTGATCGTCTCGTTCGGATCGGTCGCGAGGTCGTACAACTCGAACCTGGGGCGGTGCACGTAGGCGTCCACCGTTCTGGAACCGAACCGCTCCGCCCCGGCGCGCAAGACCGCCTGCCACGAGGCGGAAGCCCACAAGTCGCTCGCAAACGAATAGTCCAGTTTCCAGGCGATGTTCCAGATGAATTTATAGCGTTTTGTGCGCACCACACGCATCGGATAGTAGTTGGTGATTTCGTGAAAGGTGTGGGAGGCGAAAACTTCTTCGCGCCAATCGGCGGGGGACGGTTGGTCGACGATTCCGCCGAACGACCGACCGTGAAAGTCCTCCGGCGTGTCCAGGAGTCCGGCGAAATCGAGGACCGTGGGGGCGATGTCCGCCCACGTGATCAACCCGTCGCATGTCGTTCCCCGGTTCCGGTGCAACGGACTACGAACAATGCAGGGCAGGTTCATGCCCGGCTCGTAGAGAGTGGTCTTGGCTTCGGGAAACGCCGCGCCGTTATCGGAAATGTAGATCACGACCGTATTGTCCAGTTTACCCTCCTCTCGGAGCACGGCCAGCAGGCGCCCAACGCCCCGGTCCAGTCGGGCAATGGACTGGTAATACTGGGCCAATTCCGCCCGGACCTCCGGCAGGTCGCTCAGGAACGGCGGGATCGATACGTCCGCTTCCGAGTACGGTTGCTCACGGTCGCCGGGAAACGATTCCGCGGGGTTCCCGAAGTGGTTCGGACGCAGAGGATGCTCTTCCAGGACGCCGGCCCGGTGCGGATTGCGCGAGCACCAATAGAGAAAGAAGGGCCCAGGCTCGCGGACGAACCCCCGGCAGTTTTCCGACATGCGCACGTCGTCGCGACCGAATGTCCCTTCCCGCGGCGACCAATCAAACGGGAACAGGCCGTCCGGGGCATAGTGTTTCTTGCCCACGCGCCCCGTCCGGTAGCCGCCCGCTTTGAGCCGCGCCGGGAGCGTCCGGACATGCTCGAAGCAGGAAAAGTGATGGCAGCCGTGGGTGTGGCCGTAGGTCCCGGTCGCATGATTGTGCAGGCCCGTGAGGATGGTCGAACGACTGGCCGCGCACGATGCCGTGGTACAGAAGCTGTTCGTGAACCGCACGCCGTTGGCGGCAAGTTCATCCAGGTTCGGTGTGCGGATCGCCGGGTTGCCGTAGCAATTCAGCGCCTCCCGGCCATGGTCGTCCGCGACCATCAATACGATATTCGGACGATTGTTCATGGTGCACCCTTTCTTTGAAAACGGCACGGCCGAGGCGTGCAATTCGGTTTGGTCTGTCCGCGGTTTCCCGGCGATGCCCCCCGGGCACAGCGGCTTGCGATGCCGCCCGCCATTCTGGACAATCGTCCACAAACGAGGCCCCAAACAAGCCCCTCGAGGCGTCGCCGGTCTCACCGAGCCATTGGAAAAACCCGTTCGAGCCGGACGGCGGCAGCGGCGGCCACATGCACCGAGACTCGTCGATCCCGAGCGATCTTGCGGAGTTCGCGATCTCCGACACGGACACGGTACGACCGGTCGTCCGCCAACTGTTCGAAAGTGAGGCGGACAGGACCGTCCACGTGCAGGTCCACGCGAGCCTCGCTCCATTCCCGCACCCAAACTTGGACCGCCTCCGCATCGGGCGTCGCCCGAACGGGGATGGCGCGCACCGACTCCGCCTCGCCTTTGAAACCGACGATGGGGGACCCTTTGCGGACATCGTTGCGCCCGGGTGCGAACAGCATGGGGGCCCGAAGCCGGAACGTTCCCGAGCGGTCGCTTTCCAGGCTGGGAAAGCCGTTGACGTCGCGGACGCGACGGATGCCGGTGCTGCACTCGGCCCGGGTAACCGTCAATTGCGGTTTCATCCCGTGGCGCAGCGGAATAATGAACGTCCATCTGTACCGGCCGTTCCCGTCCGGGTTGACCTGGATGCCGTCGCCGCCGTGCGATTGCGGGTCCATCCACATCCCGTTTTCCCACAGCAGTGCGACTCCCGGCGCGGACAGCCCGGTCACGATCAAGGGTAAGGCGTTGTGGCCGCCACTCAATGTGCAGCGGGCGACATCGTCTTCGGCAGCAATCGTTGCGGGGAAATCGGCGATTTTCCTGCCGATCTCGATCTTTTCGACGGTCGGCCCCTCGATCCCGAACCGGGTCCGTTCCCGGGCAGGCTTGAGCAAAGGCTCGGTGGGGTCGCCGCTGGGCATGAGCATGAGGTCCGCCTCGATGAAATCGCCGGGCTCGATGGCCAGTGTCCGCGACGGAGCGGCGAACCAGTAGTTGCCGTTGCGTTTGCCGTATTCCGCGGAGATGTGCGGTTGCTCGATGTCGCGCCCGCCGAGACGCGCCCGAAAACCGCGGACCAAAACGAAGGAGCTGTACTGTTCGTGGGCGCCGCCGGGGATTTTGTGAGAGCCGGCGACGGCGAACTGCGGTGCGACCGGGACGCCCACGAGCATGGGATTGCCGTCGGCGCGGACGGCCCGAGTATGGAACTTACCGTCGGAATCGGTCCACAGCAGCAATTCCGGCGTGCGCTTGTCGTTGATGTTAAGCCAGCGGAATTGGAGACGCGCGTCATCGTCGATGCGCACGGCACGGGCCCATTCGTAGCGAATGCGCAGGAAGGTGCGGAGTTCGTCGTTTTGGGGAATCTCCATGACCTCGACCCGGGCCGAGGCGGCGCCGTCGGAGGTGTGAAAAAACATGGTAAAACGGGCCAGATTCGGCGAGATCGAGTAAAACCGGGTTTCATCGTACATCAGGCGGACGGGAACGTTGCCGGCGCGATACTGGAGCAGCCCGGGCCAAGTGAGGCAGGAATGCTGCGGCTGCCCCACCCAGAACGGGCCGCTGTACGGACGGTAATCCGGAATGCGGACATAGACGCCGTTGAGTTGAAAGTGCGGGATGGTGAAGCAGGTGGACTCCGAAATCCCGGTGGAAAGGTGCCAGTAGATGTGGAAGAACCGGATACTCGTGACCTGCTTGAGCATGTGGTCGCCCCAGCGCTGAAACAGGTGTACGATGCGGAAGTGTTCTTCCCGGTCGCCCCGGACGGATACGGGGAAATAGGCGTCGCCATACGGCGAATCGTCGGGTTCCTCGCGTTCGCCGCCGAAATTCTTGCACGACTGCACCGGTGTCGGGAGCATGAATCCGTTCGAATCGGTGAGGACCGTGGCCGGAAGAATGCCGCTGTTCGAACGGCTTTGGAGCATGAGGTTGCGCGGTCGCTTCGACCGGATGGCAATTTCGATTTCCATTCGGCGGTTGGGCACATCGAAGGCGCTGCTGAAACTGTAGGCACGGGGATCCATGCTGCTGCTGACACGGTACAACCCGGCGGCCGGGTCCCAGCCCAGCCAATGGCCGTTCCGCACCCGTACCGCCTCAGGCGGCAGCGGGGCGATATCGTTCCGGAAAAGATCGGAAAGGGAACGGCCCGCCGCAACAGGGCGCACGACCCACCATGTCCCGGGGCGTTGGCCGGTGAGCGATGCCCGGGCTTCACCGGCCTCGGCGTCGAATATTCCCCCCGGCGGCGCCAGAACAGCAGCCGCGGCAGGCCTCCGACCGAGGCAGGCCACGGACCGTTCGCCCAGCGATTCGAGGCCGGCGAACGCCGCATCCGCGCCCTGCCAAATGAAGGACACGGGGGGCCGAGCGCCGTCGGGCGGGTCGCATCGGAATTCGATCCGCAACTGGTCCCGAAAGGCGTGGAAGACAAGTTCGCCGCGCAAGGGCCCTTGCGCGGAATCGAGTCCCGCCGCGACTTTGCGGAGCCGCACAAAGGCAAGTTCGGTCTTGCCGCTCGATCCCGGCGGATCGAAGCGCAAGCGCAGAAGCCGCCCGGAAACCGGCAGCGTGGTCCGGAGCGTGTGCCACTGTCCGTCCGCTGGAATGTCGACGCTCGCGACTTGTTGCGCCCGGTAGCCGGCCGCCCCGTCCGAGACCCAATAGAACGAGCCGCCCCCCGTCGCGCGTGTGCGGACCCGAAACTCGACGACGAGCGGTCCGGGAAAGTCCACAGGCGGCGACTGCACATACGGATCGTCCCCCGTGGGCTGGAGCAGGACGGTCCCGTCCGGGGTTGGCGTCAGCGTGCAACTGTGCAAGGCCTCCCACCCGGCATCCCCGGTCTTGAACGCCCACTCCCGGACGGTTTCTCCGGGCTCGGCCTCGAATGCGGCGAGGCCGGCGCCCGACATCATCGGGATGTCGAGCAGGTGTGCGTCCCAGTACCAAAGTCCGGCATTCCAGACGTTCATGCGTGCCCGACCGTTCCGAGCCGAGCCCCACTTCCGTCCCTGCCAAACCTTCCAGCGGGGCGCCACGTTCCGCGGGGCGGGGCGGTACACCCCGCCCTCACGGTCCATGACCAGAAAATCGAGACCCTCGGAACCCAGCAGGTCCCGACCGTCGATCCGCAGCGAGAGTATGCGGGCCGGCCAAGTGCCGACGCGGCACTGATAGCGTGCACCCTCGACCACGAAAACCTCTTTCTTGGCCGGATCTTCCCAGCGCACGGTAAGACGTGCCAGCTTTTCCGAAGCCGAAGATGGGAACAATTGCGGAGCGGCTGCCGAGATCGGCACCGTGGTCAACCCGTTTGCCGCCAAAAGAACGACCAGTGTGCGGGACGCTTTCATAAGAACTGCCTTGCCGGCGGGAAACCGGACTCCGTCCCCGTGTCCCGCTTTTTTTCGACGTTCACTCACTCACCGAATTCGCCGATGAGTACGGCGTTGCCGGATGTTCCCAACCAAACCCGACCGGGCATGGTGGGGTCGACGACCAGTACAGACGGCGGGGCGACGTTCCCGAGCGTACCGTCGATCCGCCGCCATGTGTCGCCGCCGTCCCGGCTCAGAAACACTCCGGGTCGGAACCGGGCATCCCGGCTTTCCGGCGCGAACCACGGCCGCCAAGCGCCCGCGACCACGGTCCGGCCGTCGACGCCGCACCCGACGGCGCTCACATAACAGTCCGGCAGAAGTGTCCGCCAATGTTCGCCTCGGTCGTCACTGCAAAGCAGACCATGGACGTCCGAACCGACGAATATGCGACCGGTTGCGGGCAAAACCGCGAATGCACGGATGATCCGCTTGCCGGGATGCACCTCCGGAACACCGCGGTCGGCGTTTTCCCAGGTGCGTCCGCCGTCCGTCGATCTGCGCACACCGCGTTGGCTCCAGGCGTACAGGCGCTTTTCTTGCGTCGGGTCCGGAACGACCTGTCCACGCCAGGCTTCCGGCAAAGCCAACGCTGCCCAACTGCGGCCCCCGTCGGGCGTGTACCACCGGCCGCAGTAGAGACCGTCAGGTTGAAACGAGTCCAGGACCGCCCCGCCCAACTTCGATCCTTTCGGCGGCTGCGCAAAAGCGTCCCGCCACGTCTCGCCGCCGTCCGTGCTGAGCACCAGACGCTTCCGGTCTGCAACGGAGTAAAGCGTGGCCCCTCCCCGACGCGTCTCGAGTGCCAGGTTCGTGCAATTGGACGTGGGATAACCGGACAGGACCCGCACGCTTCGACCCGCATCGTCGGTGCGAAACAACTGCACGTCGGCGAATCCGAACCAGGCACGCCCTTTCCGCGTCGGGTCGCACACGATGGCCCGCGCACACGTCACCGCCAGTCCGTTCATGGCCGCGCGCCACTGCACGCCACCGTCGTCGCTGGCCCACACCCCGTAGAAATCATGGATGAACAGGCGTTCGCCCCGTTTGGGTTCAACGGCCCATCCCATGGGATTGAAGCAGAACCACCCGGCACTTTTCCACCAACCGCCCGTGTCCACGTGACGCAGCCACACCGATGCATCGAACCGGCCGTTCACCATCGCGTTGCCGACAATGGGCCCCCACCGAGCCCCGCCGTCACGGCTCATGAACAAGCCGGGGTGCCGCCACCGCCACCACTCACGGACCGCGCCGAAACGCTCGCAGGCTGCGAGGTACACCCTGTCGGGGATCGCCGGATTCACTGCCACGGCATTGGCCCACTGCTTGTCGAGAAACGCCTCGATACCGGAGTTGCTCAGCCGCCAAGTCTCCCCGTGATCGTCCGAAACCAGCACGCCCCTGTCACGGACGGCAACATAGACTCGCCCGGCCCGGTGCGAATCGGCCGCGATGCTGCGCACTTTTTCCTTTGCAAGTCGCCCCGACCAAGACCGGCCCCGGTCGGAACTCACCCACACCCCGCCCGGGCTCGTCTTGGTGGGAAATGCGGCTGTATACAGAGTGCCCTTCGGACCGTACGCCACGCCCACGATGAACCGCCCATCAAGCCCGAGACGGTCCCAAGTGCGGCCGTCGTCGTTGGACCGCATCACGCCGTCCCAGGCCGTCCCGGCCAAGAGACTTCCGTCCGCCGGATCGAACGTGAGCACGTTGCCCCATTGCCGGAGGCTGCCGAACCCGGAGAATCGGACTTCGCGCGAGACCAGCACCCACGATTTCCCAAAGTCCGAACTGCGCCACAGTCCGCCGTACCTCCCCCGGGGTCTCCCGAAGCATTCGCCCGCGGCCAAGTACACCACGGCGGGGTCGGCCCCATCCCATAGGAAGTCGGCGACCGCCCGGTCGCCGCGCGTGTCCAGCCCTCTGCTCGCCGACCGCCAGGAGCGGCCGGCGTCTTCACTGCGAAATACACCTCCCACGTCGCTTCCCGCCAAAATCAAATTCGGATCGTGGGGACTGATTTCCACGGTCATCACGGCCCCACCGCCCCAAACCGGCGCCGAACGCCAGGCGAACGGCAGATGCTGCCTCGGCAATCCGTCCACGGCCTGCCGAGGCGCCGGCGGTTCCTCGCCGAAAAGCCCGCCGACGACGACTGCCAGAACGACCGCGACGAGTCGGAACGCCGGACGACACGACGAGCGATCCGGACCTCTGCGAATCAAGCGCATCCTGTGTTCCCAGCTCCTTACGGTTATGAGGAACTCCGCGCGCACACCGGCCTGGCCGCCAAGAGCGACGAACCGGGCGGGCTGCGCTGGAGTCAGAGACGGCGCCCAATATACCTGTCGCGCACAAGAGGCGCACACGGGTCCGGTAACCGAATCGTGTTCGCCATGGTCATGCGTTGCGAGATCCCGTGCGTTGCAGCACGGCTCAGCGCTGATAAATGGGAAGCTGCCGATACACGACGCTTAAGGCGAGGACGGTCATGGCAGTCGAATAACAGGGTCCGGCCTTTTCCTCGTTCGAATGCCCCGCCGGCCACGACCCGTCGGGTTTCTGTCGTTTCAAGGCAGAATCGAACATCCAAGTCGCAAATTGTTCCCACCATGCCCCCCCCAATTGAAACATGCCCTGGGCCGTGTAGTAGAGTCCGTAATAATAGAACTGGTCGTTCTCGTTCAGGGGCAGGTTCTTCAGTATCCAATCACCCGCTTTCCGGCACGGTTCGCTCCCATGTTGTCCGGACAACTCGAGACAGAGAAGGGCCGTGCCGGTACGGGCCGGACCGGACCCCCCGCCCGGTTGGTAGCCGAACCCACCGTCGCTGTTTCGACAACGCATGACAAAAGCGATGGCGGCGTCCACCGCGCTCCTGGGCACCGCGGCACCGCTGTTCCGGGCGGACCGCAATGCCATGAGGGCCCAGCCGGTGCAGGAAATATCACTGTCGCTGCTGGTCGGCTGATATCGCCACCCCCCGCGGAAGCGAGCGGATTTCGGCCGTTTCTGGGCCTCGATAATGATCGCCAGGGCGCGCGGCAGGACGGCGTCGATGCGTGCTTGGCGCTCGGGTGAGACCATACCGGACACCTCGCAAAGCATCAGGGTGGAAATGGTGTGACTGTACATGGGGCCCGAGGACCGTTCTGTCCCGACCAGAAGCCCTTTGTCATCGGCGGAACGGAGCACAAAATCGATGCCGCGATTGACTGTCGGCCCGAATCGACGGCTTTCGGGCGTGTCTCCACGCGCCAAGAACGCCATGACGCACAACGAAGCAATGGCGGTGTTGCGGCTCATGTGCGCCGGAAAAGAACCATCCTCGAGCTGCTGGGAAGCCAGGTATTCCAGTGCCTGGTTTACGGCGGCGTCTACCGGCGCCTCGAAACGACTGAGACCGGCCGCCGGGCGGTCGGCCCGGGTGTTCGGGGCGATCTCGAGCAAGCCGACGATCAGCAGGCCGACCGGCAATCCGCGCGACAACCGGAACGGCCGGGGTCGCCGGCAGGTTTGCGCCACCGATGCATACGTCGGGGTCATGGTCGAAGGTCCGTTCCGTTCCGCGCGGTGCGCCGGGCCAATTCCCGGAAATAGCTCCGGATGAGTTCACGGTACTCCGATGGCATGTTCCGGAGGCCCGCCTCGAGGATCTGAGTGCGGAGTTCGCCCGGAAGCCGACCCCAGTCCGTGGCGGAAATCCCAAGGCGCCGGACTTCGGGCGGCGGCGCCTGCACCACCTGCTCGTCGACCCCCTCCCGAGAGTCGGGTCCGGGAGCTTGACCGGAATGAGGTTCGAGGCGGCCGCCCAGGTCCTTCACCCTTGCCGCGGCTTGCGCTGCAGCCGTTTGCAGGGCGAATGCGGCCTCGGCCGCGCTTTCGGGAGCGCCGTTGTTCGCACTCTTGCCCGCGGCTCGGAACGCCCGCGCAAGTGCGGGGTTCGCACCTCCCGCCGGGGCCGAGGATGGGGCGCCGCTCGGCACGGCTTGTTCCGCGCCGAGCCTCTCGGCCCGGGCGAACGCCTCCAGGGCCTTGGCGGCTTCCCGGAGGTCACGGGCCGCCGCGGCTTGGCGGGCCTGGACCCTACTTGATCTTCCCGTCCCATTCCCACGTTGTGTCGGGGACCGATCCCCGAGCGCCGGAGCGGACGGGACGGCGGGGACGGACCGACCCGAAGCCGCGGCATCCGCCAAAGATTGCGCGGCGGCGGTTGCGGCCTGGCGGGCCGAATCGAGCGACCGGACTGCTTCCGCGCCATTCGGAGTCATTTTGAGTAGACGCGCGTGCTCCTGCAACTGTCGGGCCCGGCGGGCGGCCGCCGCAGTTCGAGCGGCGGCAAGGGCCTGCTGCTGGGCCAAGGCCTCGTCCGCAGCGCCTTGAGCCATCTGCTGGATCGCCCGCGCGACCTGGCCCTGTTCGGCAGCCAATTCTCCAGCACGCTGTGCGAGAGCCGCGGCCTGTTCCCCTTTTTCAGGGGCCGAGGCCGGGGCGGGGGGCCGCTTCCGACCGGCCCGGGACGCGTCGGCCCCGTCGGGAACGGCCGGAGCGGCATCCGCCTGTTGCGACGCGCCAGCCTCCGCCGTACTCGCCGGCGTCTGCTCCCCGGGAACAGGGGCGCGCTTCGATCCGGCAGGAGCGGACGAGACGGCGGGTCGGAACGGCTGCAATGCCGCGGCAGCAAGGGTTTGGCGCGTCTGCGCCATCGCTTGTGCGGCTTGGCGGGCGGCCCGGGCGGCCTCTTCCACAGCCGGCTTTTTCAAAGCTTCCGCGGCCCGGGCGGCCTGCTCCGCCGCTTGTCCGGCCCGTCGGGCGGGGACGACGTCGGGGGTCTCTCCGGCCAGTTCCTTCATCTGCCGAGCCAGGGCGTCCTGGACTCGGGCCAAGTTGCGGAGCAACCGCTCCCTTTGAGCATCACGCGCGACCTGTTCGACCCGCGCAAGCGCCCCGGTCTCCCGGGCCAACTCGGCCTGAGCTGCGGACAACTGCGCCAAGTCTTGTTCCGATTGCGGGATGCGCTCGCCGGCGGGCGGTTGCGACTGTGCCTGTTGGACGGGGCGCCGGTCCCGGCCCGCGGCAGCACCAGCCTTCTCGAGCACCTGGCGGGCTTGTTCCTGGCGCTCGAGGGCCTTCTCGGGGCGGCCTTCCGCCAAACGCCGGGCCGCGGCCTGCATCGGGGGCGCCGCAGCCGCCGCGTCGGGACGCAGGGCCGCCTGTGCCGCCAATGCCTGCTGCCGACGCGCCAGTTCCTGCATTCGTCGGGCTTCGGCCGGACGCAAAGCCTGCCGTGAAGCGGCTTGGGCGAGTCCCTCCTGGTCATCGGCCAAACGACGGACATTCGCGGCGAGGTCACGGGCTGCCTCACGGTCGACGGCGATCAGGGTCGCCGCCAGTTTTTCTTCGGGGGCGATCATCTGTGCCAATCTCCGGGCCACGGACGTCTGAGCCTGCCGCCAAGCCTTCTCGGACACGGCCCGGACGCGTTCGGGGACTCCATCGAGACCCAATCGCCGGGCGGTGAGTTCGGTCTGAGTTTGGGCCAAAGCCTGGACCACCTCGGCCCGACGCGCCGCCCGGGCAAGGCGTTGGATATCGTCTTGCACCTTTTTCAGATCCTGCTGGGCCCGCCACAAGTCGCCGGTGGCTTGGCGCGCCAGCTCCTGCGCCTGCGCATGGTTGGGCTCGACAGCCGTGTCTGCCAGCTTGCGGGCGGTCTGTTGCAGACTTTCGCGGGCGAGCTTGCGAAGTTCGTCGGCCGGGGCCTTGAATAGAGGCGTGGTGGCGGCCTGCAAGGCTTTTTCGAGCGTCCGCGATGCCGCGTCGATTCGTTTGCGGGCCGCTTCGAGTCGGGCTGCGGTCTCCGGAGCCAATTGCCGTTCCTTTTCCATGGCCCGAGCAGCCTTCTGCACGCTGTCGCGCGCCCCGCTGAGTTCGCGCCGTGCGGCCCCGATGCCCTGGGTCAAGGCCTTGGCGCCGGCAGTCCGTTCCTGTTGAACGTAATCGGGGGCGCTGCGCTGGATATCGATCCGAAAAATCTTTGAAGTTCCCGTCTGAGGGCCGCCGGCGCCGTGCGGCAAAGTATCTCGGACGCGCAGCCGGAAGGTCACTCGACGCAACTCGCCCAATTTCAGTGCCGAAAGAGCCAGACTGCACTGCCCCCGGTAGAAGCGCACCGGGCCGTCACCTCGGTCGCCCGCAGGCAGGACGATGGGGACCTCGGCCAGCAGGCGACCGCCGCCCCGGACCCGCAGGTGCAGGGCGGCGAGGCCGCAATCGTCCTCGGCCACGAATCGTATGGGCAGCGCGCCCCAGGGCGGCAGTTTCAGCTCCTGTTGCGTCGGTACCTCGACTCGGACGGTGGGGCGTGCATCGGTCGCCACCTCGAGAGCATGCGGCCGCGAGAGACCCTCCAGGCCGTCGCGGTCGAACAAGGCCACGGTCCAGGCCCCGGTCATTTCCGGGACCAAAGTCCAAACGAATTCCCATGCGTTCGAATCCGGACCCGGACGACTTTCCACGGAGGGAGCGATCGCGCCGTTGATCCGGAGGACGGCCGTCTGCAACGGTTTTCCGGCGCGAATCCCGAGACGGACCCGAGTCCCGGCCAACGCACGGATGGCGCCCGGGGCGTCATCCTCGACCCCCGGTGAGCGGCCGGTGTAGGCCGGGTATTCGAAAGCAATTCGAATTCGCTCGACAGCCGGGGGGGCCTCGACGCGAACCCGGTAGAATCGCGACACGGCCCGGTCGGCGCGGACCCGGTACACGAAACCGGCAAGCAACGGTTGGGACGTCCAGACATACCTGGAACGGCCGTGCTCGACGTCTGCTTTCATCGAGACCGTGGTGGGAGTTCCGTCGGTCGGGAAAAGATCCAGAACGACTCGTTTCGGTCTGCCCCGCCGCCGGGGTCGAACCTGAATCTGCAGGGCCTTGCCGACAGCAACCACGACATCTCCGGGGCGCACATCCAAATCGAGGGCCCTCAGGTTCGGCACATTCAGGAACGGCGCCGAAGCGCGAGTGATCAGAAAAGCCGTTTCACGGGGGCGAATCAGAAACAGCGTTGCCAGGAGCGCCAGGGTAAAAGCCGTAACGGCCAGGTAAGCGCGCAAATTCCGGAGCGACAATTCCTTCTCGGGACGAACCCGGCCCGCTTCGCGCGCGGCGCCCTCGACCACGGCCTGCACAAGTCGTTCGGAACCCCGCAATTCCGGACTGTCCGTGCTGGTGAGAAGTTCCACCGCGGAGCTGAGGATTTCGTGAAATTCCGGGTGCCGTTTCTCGACAACCCGGGCCATCCCGGTCAGAGTGAAGCTGCGAGCGAGGGGGCGGACCAAATAGATCCACGCGGCCGTTCCGACTGCACCGTACAACAGCAGGGACAAGCCCCAACGGACCCAGACCGCATAGAGGCCCAGCGTTGCATCCGCCCCCATGAGCAGGAGAAGCACTCCCACGGTGACGGCCACAACGACGCAGACCCCACGCCAAAGCAACATCCAGCGGGCGCGTCGAATGAGGCGCCGCAAGGTGAGAAACACCGGCGCGGGAACCTGTCCGCCGGGACCGGAGGGGTCGTTGTGTGTTTGCATTGGGAGCCCTGCCTTCCGGACTGACCCGGATGGTTCGCGCGCCGCCCATGCCGCCGACGACTGCGTCGCAAAAAAACCGGTTCCGATCACCGCGCCGGCCCCAGCGGGCGCGAAGCCGGGACTGCCGACCGCAAAGCGGGAAGACGGGAAGACGCAAATCAGCCGCTCTCGACCACGGGCA
>JAADHN010000174.1 GCA_013151865.1 Kiritimatiellota bacterium | reverse complement strand
GCGGGTTCGACTCCCGGGGCGGCGAGAAGTGGTCCGGGCGCGAGCGCCGGTGACGCGCGGGGAGGGGGTAATTGGCGGAGAGGGCGGGATTGACGGGCTGAAGCCCTGCGCACACTCGCACGGCGAGGTGCGCCCGTGTCCCGCAAAGCGGGACGCTCGAACCGCGGCCCGCCGCGGCGGGTTCGACTCCCGGGGCGGCGAGAAGTGGTCCGGGCGCGAGCGCCGGTGACGCGCGGGGAGGGGGTAATTGGCGGAGAGGGCGGGATTCGAACCCGCGGTAGAGCTATTGACCCTACGACGGTTTAGCAAACCGTTGCTTTCGACCACTCAGCCACCTCTCCGAAGGGGCGCCGTGCTCGACAGAATGCCAAGACCGGGTTGTACGAAGATCGACACCGACACTACCTGCTGGAACTGCCCGGGCGATCCGTCAAAAGCAGTCACTAAGATAATGCCGCGCGGAGTCGGGTTCAATTCGCGTTTTACGGATTCACGGACCGGCACTGTACAGATCACAAATGTTTCTCAACGGCCCGGAAAAGCAGCTTTGAGCGCGCTTCATCTCCAAGCACGCCACACTTGATGGTGATCCGCGTGAGCTTGGGGGCCATCCCCTCGAGCCTAACCTCGAAATCCATGTTGTCGGCGAAAATGCCGTCCACGGTCGCGGAGAGTTTGTCCGCTTGGTCCGTGATCGGCTTCAGTTCCAGATCCTTCAGTGCGGCGACGACGGCGGCGTGTACCTCCGGAACGGAACGCTGAACCAGTACGCGCCAGCCATTGAAATGGCGTTCGAGCCGATACGCGGTCTGATTGTCGGCTGACCAAGTCATGGATTGGCAGCCTGCTGCGGCGAGCAAAGCGAAGGCGCAACACCCCAGGAGCCAACCGGACAACTTGCTTCGATTCATGGTACGACCCTTTCAGCCGGGGGACCCAAAAACGAGAACAGGACCATGCCTGGGCGGTGGCCACTGATCGGACGTTCTCCGAAAACACCAGCACAATATGAACTCTCGGCATCGAACGTCAAGGCGGCATTCGTGTTGCTTGGCGAACTTCGGGCGGGTGTACTCCCGGTTCGTGTCCAGAAGCGGAGGCTCAGGCTGCCGCCTCCCGGTTGGAGACGACTGACTGGGACAGGCGGGAAACGGAATCGGATCCCCCCTCGACCCCGCGAAGCGGCCGCCAAAGGACTGTCGTCCGCTTGGCTCGCGCTGTGTTCGGCTGTTCGCAGGAGGGGGGGCAATGTCACTTCCCACAACGGGGCCGGGGGGGCGCCGCACCGGTTTCTGGATGGACGGACCTGATTCGCCAAGAGTGCGTGTACACCGTTGCGTCGCGGCCGCGAACGAAGCCGCAGAGTGTGATGCCCAGGCGTTGCGCCGCCTCCACCGCCGCTGCCGTGGGCGCACTGACCGCTGCCACGACGGGGAGCCCGGCCCGCGCCGCTTTTACAATCATTTCCAGACTGACCCTTCCCGACAGGAATGCCGCACGGTCGCGCAGGTTTACGCCGGCCAGGAGTGCGTGGCCGATGGCTTTGTCGAAGGCGCAGTGCCGTCCGATGTCCTCGCGTACGATGTCCAGCACGCCTTGGGCGTTGAAGATTGCCGCCGCGTGCGTGGCGCCCGTGACTTCGAACAGCGACTGAGCTGTCCGCATGCTGCCCGGCAGCTCGAACAGCACCTCGACGGGCAGTTCCCAAACACCCGTAGCTGCGGGCAGGCCGGCAACGAGCCCTTCGATGTCCGTATGGCCGCAGAGCCCGCAAGACGAACTCACCACCATGTTCCGCTCTGTGCCCTCGGCGACCGCCGGGCCGACCACCGCGACCTCGATCAGATTGGGGTTGTCGGGGCACTCGCGCAGGACGTGAATCTGTCCCAGCGCATCAATCACGCCTTCGGTGAACAGGAAACCGACGGCAAGGTCGCGGTCTTCCCCCGGGGTGCGCATGAGGGTGTAATGCGTTTCTCGGTTGACGTGGATCACGAGCGGCGCTTCCCGGACGACCCTCCGGGTGTCCGCGTGCCCGCCGGTTTTGCCGCAAGCGTGGCAGGTCACCCGAACTTGGGTGGTGTTCAAGGCGTTCGCACGGGACGTTGTCGGCATCATGCCTCGGCCTTTTCCAACGCTGCGGCACAGCACTTGTACTCGGCGGTCGCCGTTTCCGGGTCGAACACGTCATTGGTCACGGCGTTTGCCGGGGCCTCAGCGAAGTGGAACGGCATCCAGATCGAGTCCGGCCGCACCCGCTCGCCCACCACGGCACGCCCCGCGACGACGCCGCGCCGTGTCCGCACCCGGACTCTGTCTCCATCGGCAATACCATACCGTGCCGCCGTGTCCGTGTGGATCTCCACAAAGTTGGCGGATTCTTTCTGGCGGATAATCCCGGTCTTGCGCGTCATGCTCCCGGAGTTGTAGTTGTACAGCGTCCGGCCCGTGGAGAGGATGAGCGGATAGGACTCGTCGGGCTCCTCCTTCTGCGGCTGGAAGCCGATGGGCTGGAATTTGCCTTTGCCCCGGGCGAAAGTCCCTTCGTGCAGGAAGCGCGTGCCGGGGTGGTCGGGGTCCGGGCAGGGCCACTGCAGGCCCTCGTCGCCCAGCCGTGCGTAGGACATGCCGGCATAGCTCGGGGTAAGTCGAGCCATCTCAGAGAAGATTTCGGAGGGATCGGCATAGTGCATGGGATACCCCAAAGCCTCGGACACCAGGCACAGAATCTCCCAGTCGGGTTTTGCTTCGCCGGGCGGCAAGACAGCGCGACGGAACCGTTGAACGCGCCGTTCCGAGGCGGTGAAAGTGCCGTCCTTTTCTGCCCAGCACGCGCCGGGCAGAACCATGTGGGCAAGCTTGGCTGTCTCGGTGAGGAACAGATCTTGGCAGACCAGGAATTCCAGCTGACGCAGATGCCGGACGACTTTTGCCTGGTTCGGTTCGGAGACGACGAGATCCTCACCCATGACGTACAGGGCCTTGAGCGTTCCCGCACCGGCTTCCTCGACGAAGTGGGTCACGCGGCCGCCCGGATTGGTCGGCAGAGGACGGTCCCAGGCACGTTCGAACTTGGCGCGTACCGCGTCATCGCTCCAATTCTGGTATCCGGGCAATTTGTGCGGCATGGCTCCCATGTCGCAACCGCCCTGCACATTGTTTTGACCGCGGAGCGGGTTGACGCCGCTGGCCCATTTGCCGATCTGGCCGCAAAGCATGGCCAGATTGGCCAGGTTCCGAACATTGTCGGTACCGCAAGTGTGTTCGGTAATCCCGAGCGTGTAGAAAATGGCGCTGGGGCTGCCGTTCGCATACAAACGCGCCGCCTGCCGAATGTCCTCGGCCTTCACACCGCAGTATATCGCGGCTTCTTCCACGGAGAAGGCGCGCAGATTTTCCTCGAACACATCGAATTCCTCGCAGCGTTCCGCGACAAAAGCGCGATCCTGAAGTCCTTCGTCGATGATGAATCGCATCATTGCGTTGAGCAGCATGTTGTCGCTTCCCGGCCGGTGTTGGATGTGGACGTGAGCGCGGGCCGCCAGCCAAGTCCTGCGTGGGTCGCAGACGACGAGTTTGGCGCCGCGCCGCAGTGCCCGTTTCATCTCCAATCCGACAATGGGGTGGGCTTCGGTCGGGTTTGCGCCAATCACGAAAAGGACGTCGCAATCCCGGATTTCTCTCACACTGTTGGTCATGGCGCCGCTGCCGAACGCCGAGGCCAGGCCCGCAACCGTCGGGGCGTGACACGTCGTGGCGCATTGGTCAACGTTATTGGTGCCGGCGGCGGCACGGGCCAGCTTCTGCATCAGGTAGTTCTCTTCGTTCGAGCATCGGCAGGAAGAGACAAACGCCAGCCCTTCGGGCCCGTGTTTTTCGCGAATGCGCCGCAGCCGCGTTCCGATCGTATCGAGCGCCTCGTCCCAGGTGACAGCGGCGAATCCGTCTGCCTTGCGGAGAAGCGGTTGCGTCAGGCGTTCCTCGGAACTGACGAAATCGAAGCCGAAGTGTCCTTTGACACAGAGATTGCCGTCGTTGATGGGCGAACCGGGGACCGCTGTGACCCGGACGATTCGGTTCCTCACGGGATCCGTGAGGAGATCCATTTGGCAGCCGACGCCGCAGTAGGGGCAGATCGTCCTGACCCGGTTCAGGTTCCTGTCGCGCCCTTTGCCGATGGCCTTTCTGTCCAGCATGGCGCCGGCCGGGCAGACCCGGATGCAACCGCCGCAAAGCTCGCATGGGCTCTCGTGCAGGTCGACACCGAACGCGGTGGTGACCGCGGTCCGCTCCTGCCGCCAAGCCAGGGTGATTGCTTCGGCCATCTGGACCGTTTCGCAGTACTTCACACAGAGCCCGCACTTGATGCATTTTTCGGACACGTACGCGATGCCGTAATTGGCACTGGCGTAGTTGCTGCGAATCGGGGACGCTTCGGCAGCTCCGAAGCGGTCGTGGTCCGCACCGTAGCGGTAGGCGTAGTCCTGCAGTTTGCAATTGCCGTCGCGGTCGCAGGTGGGACAGGCGGTATGGTGATCGGCAAAGATCAGTTCGAGGATTCCCTTGCGCAATGCCGCGATCTCGGCGTCTTCCGTTGTCACCTGCATACCGTGCACGGCGGTCGTCGAGCAAGCCTGAAAAAAGCTGTTGCGGCCTTCGATTCGCACCGCACAAAGGCGGCAACTGCCGATGGGCTCGACGCGCGGATCCCAGCAGAGGTGGGGAATGTGGATTCCCGCGGTCCGGGCCGCCTCCAGGATTGTGGTGCCTTCGGCTGCACTGACCTGCCTGCCGTCGATCATCAGTGAAATCGTTTCCATGCTCACCTGCTTTGCTCCTGATCCGGGGTCCGGGTCCGCGGCGGGACGCGAACCAAACTCTCGAAGTCTCGCGGGAACAGCTTCAGCGCCGAGAGCACCGGCAAGGGGAAACTCTGGCCCATACCACATGTGGAAGCCTTCACGCAGGTTTCGCCGACAGCCCGCAAACGTCCGATGTCTGCGGCGCAGCCGTCGCCGGCGAGCAGGCGTTTCACAATCTCCCGCATTTTCAGGGTCCCGACCCGACAGGGCATACACATGCCGCAAGATTCGCCGCCGTAGTACCCCAGCAGTTCGTCGACGATGGATACGGCGTTCCTGTCCGCGCCATACACGATCACTCCGCCGGTGCCCGCCGAACTTCCGGCCGCCCGGAGGTCCGCGCTGGACATGCGTGTATTCAGGTGGGCGGCACTGAGCAAGGCGCTCGTTCCGCCCCCGGGCTGCACGGCCTTGGGTGGGCGTCCGTCCAGTGTGCCGCCGCCAAGGTCGTCGATGAGCTGCGCCAACGTCGTCGAGCCGATGGGAAGCTCGTAGACGCCGGGCCGACGGATGTTGCCGGACAGGGAGAACAAACGCGTTCCGGGCTCCTCTTCCGTGCCCACCGTCCGGTATTCCCCGGCGCCGTCGGCCAGGATCAGCGGCACGTTTGCCACGGTTTCCACATTGTGGACCACGGTCGGCATCCCGAAGAGCCCTTTTTCCGCGGGATAAGGCGGTTTCGATGCGCTCACGGGCCGTCGCGCCGCCAACGAGGCGATCAGGGCCATTTCCTCGCCCGCAATATAGAGACCCCGCCCGCGGACGACGCGCAGCTCCGGTGCAGCTCTGCCCGCTGCAGCGGTCCACAACTCGGGGCGCCGCAGTTCGGCGGAAACGCGCTCGGCCAGTTCCTTCCAAAGGCAGAAGGCTTCACGGTATGCACCGCGAATGTAGACAATGATCACGTCGGCGCCGGTCGCGTATGCAGTAATCAACAGTCCCTCTGCGACCGCCCAAGGATCGCCTTCGAGCAGCAGTCGGTCCTTGACCGTCCCGAGTTCCCCTTCGTCTGCATTGCAGATCAGATACTTCGGATGCCGTTCCTGGGCTGCTACAAACGACCATTTTCGAGCCGCAGCAAAACCGGCGCCGCCGCGGCCTTGGAGGCCGGCGTCGGCCACCTCGCCGATGACGTCCGCCGGTGCTTTGGACAATGCCTGTCGGAGTCCGCGAAATCCGCCCAGCCTTTCGTATCCTGCTGCATCCAGGGGATCGTAGGCCCCGATCCGTGTGGTGAGTCGCTTCATTTCGTGGATCATGGTCAGTCCTCCGCCAGAAGAAAATCGGGGTAGGACGTGACAGCCCCGAAAAGGCGTGTTTCAGAAACGCCGGCACGACCGGCAAGGTCGCGGATGGCTGCACGCGGAATACACCCCAGCTCGTCCTGGAGTTGACCCAGGATGCCGAAAAGATCTTCTGCGGTAACGAGTGAGGGCAGCGATGAAAAAAACTGCCGGTAAGCGGCTGCCTGTTCGGGGTTCATGGTAAGTCGATCTCCTGGCCGGTACCTGCTCGCTCAATATCATGGAAGCAAGTGAATGAACGGCTTGGTTTCAAGTGTCGAAGTTCGGCAGAGAGCATTCCGGGCCGACAGTCGAGATCTGACTTCCGGGACCTCAATTCTATGCCGTCGGCAGTTCACTCTGCTCGCGGTTGGCGCGGCGGCATTCCGCTTCCCCGCTGCGACCTCGGGCGCGCGCAGTCAGAATCGTTACCCAAATAACCAAAACGGCCTTGCGTGGTTGTTTTGGGTTTCGGATTCACGCGTCGTCGAAACCATCCCGTCGGACTGGCACGAATGCCACATTGTCGTACTCATATGATACCCCGACAGGGTAGGAATGCAAGGCTTCCCACTCCCCGGCGTTCGGAGCCTGTTTCGCACGTTCTTGTCCGTTGGATATCGGGTTCCTGGGACCGTCGCACGAGTTGTGAAAACTCAAGATAAGGGATACGGCGCCCCCCGCTTGGCGGGCGGTGACATGGCCGGGCTCTGGCCAGGCCCAGCCCCGGATTGTTGCAACGGGCGTCTCGACCGACACCTCGACACATCTGCACGCAGGTCCATCCGGGCAATTTTTTCTTGGAAAAGTGACCGGTGACGGTTGACAATCTTTGTGTTGCGGGCTATTATCGGACAATACTGGCTAATAGCGGCAAGCAGAGAGTGGTTTGATTCGGGAGCAAAACCATGGCAGAAGACGTGCTTACACTCGACGAGGCGGCGGCCCATCTCAAACTTTCCAAGAGCACCCTGTACAAGCTGTTGCAGTCGGGGCGCATTCCTGCGAAAAAACTGGGGCGTCGCTGGCGTTTTTCCCGGGAGGATTTGGAGAAGTGGCTGCGGAACCCGGACGGCAAGACTCCGTCGAGCCGTCCGCCCGGGCCGCCGGAAACGACTCCTGCCGCCAGCAGACCGGCAGTGATCAGCGACTTATTGAAAGAAGAGCGAACGTTTGAACCGCCGCCGGCATTTACGGCGCAGGCCAACGTTTCGGACCCCGATATCTACGAGAAGGCGCGGGCCGAGGGGCCGCGTTTCTGGGAGCGCTTTGCCGCTGAATTGCATTGGTTCAAGAAGTGGGATCGGCCCCTTCAGTGGGACCCGCCGTACGCGAAGTGGTTCGTGGGCGGGACGACGAACATCAGCTACAATTGCCTTGATCTGAACCTGGACAAGGGTCTGCGGAACAAGGCCGCCATTATCTGGGAAGGCGAAAAGGGGGAGAAGCGCACCTTGACTTACTGGGATTTGCACCGCCAGGTGTGCAAATTTGCCAATGTTCTGCGGGGCCTTGGGGTTGAGAAAGGGGACCGGGTGGCGCTTTACATGCCGATGATTCCGGAGCTTGCCATCGCCATGCTCGCCTGCGTTCGCATCGGGGCTGTTCATTCGGTTGTTTTCGCCGGGTTCTCCGCCGAGTCGCTGGCGGATCGAATCAACGACGCCCAGGCCAAATTGCTGATTACCGCGGACGGGGGGTTTCGCCGCGGCGGGCTCATCCCGTTGAAGCACGATGCGGACTATGCGCTGCGGCAGTCGCCGGGAGTCGAGCACGTCATCATCGTACGCCACGGGAATTTTCCGATACGCCTTATTGCCAAACGGGACCTCTGGTGGGACGAACTGATGCAGTCGGCCTCGGCGGATTGCGCTGCCGAGCCTCTCGATTCCGAGCACATGAGCTACATCCTGTACACCTCCGGTACGACGGGCAAACCGAAAGGCATCGTCCATACCACGGGCGGCTACATGGTGGGCTGCTACGCCACCAGCAAGATGATCTTCGACTTAAAGCAAGACGATGTTTTCTGGTGTACGGCGGACATCGGTTGGGTGACGGGACACAGCTACATCGTGTACGGGCCGTTGTGCAACGGCGCGACCATTGTGATGTACGAAGGGGCGCCCGATTGGCCGGATCGGGATCGCTTTTGGGCCATCGTCGAGGAATACGGGGTCACCGTCTTTTACACGGCGCCGACGGCAATCCGGACTTTCATGAAATGGGGTCCCGAGCCGGTGGAGCGGCACGATCTCTCCAGTTTAAGGCTGCTGGGGACCGTGGGGGAGCCGATCAATCCTGAAGCGTGGATGTGGTACTTTGAGAACATCGGCAACGGCCGATGCCCGGTGGTGGACACGTACTGGCAGACGGAAACGGGCCATATTATGATCACGAACCTCCCGGGTATCGGCACCATGAAACCGGGATCGGCGGGTCGCGCGGTGCCGGGCATTGCTGCTGCCATTCTGGACGAGGCCGGCAATGAAATCCCGGTGGGCGCCGGTTATCTGGCCGTCACCGAGCCATGGCCCGGTATGATTCGGGGGATCTACGGTGACCACGAGCGTTTCGTGAAGACATACTGGTCGAAGTGGCCCGGCATTTATTTCACCGGTGACGGCGCCAAACGCGACGAGATGGGATACTTTACCGTGGTGGGCCGAGTGGATGACGTCCTTAATGTTGCCGGGCACAGGATCGGCACCATGGAAGTGGAGTCTGCATTGGTGGATCATCCTTCCGTGGCGGAGGCGGCCGTGGTCGGCACACCTCACGAGATCAAGGGGGAAGCGATCACGGCGTTTGTCACGATCAAGGAATCGAGCCGTATGGGTGTCGATTTGGTCCAGCAACTCAAGGATCACGTGGTGAAGAAGATCGGTGCAATCGCACGCCCCGAGAACATCCTCTTTACGGCAGACCTGCCGAAGACACGCAGCGGCAAGATCATGCGGCGGTTGCTCCGGGACATCGCGGCGGGCAAAGTGCTGGGGGACATGACGGCGCTGGCAGAACCGGCAGTGATCGAGAAACTGAAAAAGCAATACCGGGACAGTGGATCGTAAAGGGGGCGCCACATGCCTGTCATTCCGAGTTTTTCCAGACGGAGCGGACCGCTTCCTCGCGTGGTATTGTGCGAATCTTTTGATTGGCGCGTCCTGCGGGCGGCTCATACGTTGACTCAGTACAAGCTTGGGCATGTGGTGCTGCTGGGGAACCGCGATGAACTGGACACGCTGGCCGTCGGCCTGCGGTTGCCTCTCGAAGGAATGGATGTGTTCGACTACGAAGACGTCCAGATTCAACAGACAATCGCGTCCCATCTGGAAAAAACCGGCGCCGGCAGCAGTCTGGATGCGACCGACCCCGTGGTGGTCGGGGCCTGGCTGGTGGCGTCGGGTTCGGCCGACGTGGTGATCGCGGGCGCGGCGACCACTCCCAGTCACGTCATGCGTGTCTACCTCAAACTCCTCGGGGTGGCCGCGGATTGCAGCACGGTGTCGGGCATGTCGCTGGTCAGGTTCGACGGGTGCGATTTTGTGCGTTGCCAGATGGTGGGCGTGGCAGACGTCAGTGTGGTGCCGGACCCCACCGTGGATCAGCTTGCGGACATCGCCATTCAATCGGCCGCCAGCTATGAGCGGATCACCGGCGAGAGTCCTCGACTGGCCTTTCTCTCGTTCTCCACTTCCGGTAGTTCCAGTCACCCCGCTGCCCAGAAAGTCCGGGACGCCGTGGCCCTCACGCACGCCCGGGCGCCCGATCTCATCCTGGACGGCGAAATGCAGATCGACACAGCCTTGATTCCGGCCGTCGCCGGCATCAAGGCGCCGGCCAGTGCGGTTGCCGGCAATGCGAATGTGCTCGTCTTTCCGTCCCTTGACGCCGGGAACGTCGCCATCAAGATTCTGCGCAAGTTCTCCGGCTTCCGTGTGTACGGGCCGTTTCTGCAGGGCATGAAGTATTCGGGAACTTATATCCCACGGGCCTCCTCGGCCGGGGACATTGTGGACCAGGCGCAACTGCTTCTCGGTAGCGTTGAAGCCGGATCCGAAACTCGGAAGACGACCTGACCGCGCCCTGCTCCGGAAGAGTACGCGGCGGTTCTGCGATTCATGCGAGGGAGGAGCAAAAGACGCAGCCGCCGCCCGTGCCTGGTCCGGCGTGATGATGGGGGCGACCCGCTACATGAGGAACATCAGCACGGTCAGCATGGCGATGGACCAGACGATGTCCGGGGGTAGTTGGTTCTCGCACCCGGCATCGAGCAGTACGTTGGCCCGGCCCGGGAACTCGTCGTCTCCATGCCAAAGCACTAGCGCGACAGGGAAATAAGGCAAGGGAAAGAGTTTCACCGCAGCATCACCATAGTCGAGCACTTCGGCGCCCAAGTCCCGGGCCCGTTCCAGGAAACGTTTCCCGTCTCCTGCGTAAGCCTCCGCCATTTGTGCGGTGGGAAGCACGTGGGAACCGCGAAAGTAAAGTTGCCCCGACACGAGGGCTGCCGGGGACACCATCTCTCCTGCCAGCGCCTCTTGGTTGCCGTGGACGAGGTACTTAAGAATCGCAATCTTGGAAAAGTAGCCCAGGCGGCCGAGCAGAATCCGACCCGTCTCCGACGCGCAGGAAAGAACCCTCTCGCCCGGGTCGACCAATACCTCCTGCCCCAGGCTCGGACAGATGTACGTCCTCGAGGCCGGGGCGACTGTGACGCCGGTCCGGCGGCAGACGTCTCCCGGGTCGAGATTGGCCAGTGTGTCCCACATTCGGTCACACGCTTCCTCGACGCCCTTTTTGGTCATTCCGGGGCCTCCGCTTTTAACGACGGCCGCAGGGACCGGCCCAGTTCGATGGCTACGGATCTTCCTCCGTCAGTGAGACACTGCGCCACCACTGCCTCGGGGAGAGCGGCCTCGCCTGCCGTATGGCGGTGCTCCAGCGAGGCCAACAGTAGGGCATCATGCACCAAAGCGTACTCGAGGTTGTCCGGCGCTGGAGGCGGCCTGGACTCCGCCAGCATCTCGTGGATGGCGCTCACCCTCTCGATCACGTCGGGCGCATAGTGAAGGTCCCGGAGAATCCTGGCGACCTCTTCCGTTCCGGTTGCCCCCTGTGTGCCGCCGTCTCCCCGGGGCATCACCGCCGCCGGGTCCCGTCCGGCCAAACACAAGAGCACGACCGAGGCCGCCACCACCATAGGGTCGGCGGCCTCCTGCTGCGAACAGAGCTGCTCCCCAAAACGCAGCACCGTGCGGCTGAAAGCGACATCGACATGATCCTCGCCGAGCCGTTCCTCAACCGCTTGATACAAAGCGGCTTTGCGAATGGCGGCCTTCATTTGCCCGTACTCTCGATACGTCTCTTCCCCAAGACATTCTTTCGCGTACCGACACCAATCAATGCAGGACTGCGTGTCCGAACCGATCACGATCCGGCCGCATGCCTTGCAGCGGGCGGTAGCTTCGTCACTCCATATTTCCACTTCCGCGCCGCAATTGGGGCACGCGACGTCGCGAGGCTTGGGCTGGGAGAACCCGAGGCTTCCAGGACATTTTGCCAATCTCATGTCATTTCTCACCGCAGGAGGGCACAAGCCGCGTATTTGCGACCGCCGGTCGCAGCGGTCATTTGACGGCGGAATCGTCAACGCCGCGGCCGGTGCCCGTTTCCCTTGTGTTCTTGTTGCCAGGCCGCTTCGGCCCGGTCGCGCCGTTGCCGGTATTGTCCGAACGCAACAGACGTCTTATGACCTCGCAAGCCATGCAGGGAAGCAGATCGTCGTTCACGTCCGAATCCCCCTGAGCCAACCCGCACCGGCACTTCCCTGCCGACACAAACCAACAGAGCTGGCCGTCGCCGACAGTAAAGTTGGCGCAATCCTCGCGGTCTTCGGGTGAACAGTTGCGGATCTCCCAGCATGGGACCGTGTCGATCTCACGACGGCGGTGAATCGCCAGCAGGACCAAAAGCTGTATCAGGGCACGCGTCGGCACCCTGCGCCAGCCTTGCTCGTAGCTCTGAATCGTTTTAACAGACGTCCCCATCGCGGCGGCCAGACGGACCTGCGTCACTCCGAAGAGGTTGCGGATGTGACGGACCACTTGCGCGCGAGGAATCCTCTCGCGACGTTTGGGTGCGGGACTGTTGCTCATCGCCTCTCCTGTCCTGCGTTGCCGAAGATGTCCGACCCTTTTCGGCCGAAGAAGTTGCCCGAGGTCTGCGCCGCGCCCGGCGGCGCCCCATAGGGTGTGTGTGGGCGTTCGGCCTCACCCGAATTGACCGCTGAAGCGAAACTCGGCACTGACGAAGACGCCCATAGAACCGACCCAAGGGTACTATGCCCGTTCCGAAGCAAGTTGTCGACCCGAGTGCCGTCGACTCAAGCCTGCTTCCCCTTGAAAAAAAGTGCGTGGCCGCACACGAGCGCGGTGTTGGGTGAGATCTTGTTTCGGATGAGCGAGATCCGCCAACCGTCTGCGACAGGTCCTTCTTTGGTGGAAACGACGAAAGATTGCCCGAATGCGTCCAGGATTTGGGACAGGGCGGAGGAGACCATCACGATCCGTTCCAGCGGGTGCGGCATTCAATCTCGCCTTGAGCAATGCAAGTACTTTTGAATCAAACCACCAAGCAGTCGACAAGGCCGGATACGGCGCAGGCGTCGCGCGCAGGATCTTCTATCGAATAGAACGCGAGACTGGAAAACACCGTGCCGACCGCGGCGCCGGGGCGTTTCCTGCCCCCCGGCGGGGGGGGGTGCCTCTCCCCCACCGCCGCCCCCCCCTATTTTTTTTGCAACGTCGCTTGACACCACATTGTAGCACCGGTATATATAAGTCCCGAGAACGTGGCGGCGACAACAGTTGCACGTGACGTGTTTGGTTCAGATGAATGCATGAACTTCGTTGCGAGAGGGCGCAGCTTGTACGGATTCGGGTCGTTGCGCCGGACGACCGGACGAGGCTGTTGAAACACCGCTTCAGTCGGCGGGCTGCGGCAATGTTCCGGAGGCGGTTGAGATACGTGGTCGCAGCAGATGGCTTATGCATTTTCCAGGATAGGTCTTGTGTCGGGACAGAAAGTGGTCTGACGTGACAGAGGCTGAAACGGCAATCTGGTTTGGAGCGCAATTATGGTGAAGCAGAAATTGGATCCCACGGTCCTGAAAGACTGGCAAATCGCCGCCGCGTGCGAACAGGACATGAAGCCTCTGGCGCAATTGGGTGCGGAATATGGGATCGAAGAGGATGAACTGATCCCGATGGGACGCCAGGTCGGTAAGGTCGATGCGATCCGTATCCTCGACCGGTTGGACAAGGCGCCGCTGGGACGCTATGTGGATGTCACGGCGATCACGCCCACGCCGCTGGGGGAAGGCAAAACCACGACGACTTTGGGACTGATCCAAGGCCTGGGCAAGCTCGGCAAGCATGTGGGGGGGGCCATCCGTCAACCGAGCGGCGGTCCCACCTTCAACATTAAGGGCTCAGCCGCAGGAGGCGGCTTGGCTCAGTGCATTCCGTTGACGCCGCTTTCCATTGGTTTGACGGGCGACATCGATGCCATTACCAACGCGCATAATCTCGCCATGGTGGCCCTTACGGCGCGGATGCAGCACGAGCGCAACTACAGCGATGCTGTGTTGCGCAAGCGCAATCTCCAGCGGCTGGACATTGATCCCGAACGCGTTGAATTCAAATGGGCCATCGATTTCTGTGCTCAAGCCTTGCGCAATATCACCATCGGCAATGGCGGCAAGATGGATGGATACCCCATGAAGTCGGGGTTCCAAATCACCGTGTCCAGCGAGATTATGGCCATTTTGGCGGTGGCCGACGACCTTGCAGACTTGCGGACCCGTATGGGCAAAATAGTCGTCGCCTACAGCCGTAGCGGCGCCCCCATCACCACGGCCGATCTGGAGGTCGACGGAGCCATGACGGCCTGGATGGTCGATGCGCTCAACCCCAACCTGCTGCAGAGCGTCGAGGGCCAGCCCGTTTTCGTGCATGCCGGGCCGTTTGCCAACATCGCCATCGGCCAGAGTTCAATCATTGCCGACAAGCTCGGGCTCCGCCTCAGCGATTACCACGTTACCGAGAGCGGGTTCGGGGCCGACATCGGGTTTGAGAAGTTCTGGAACCTCAAATGCCGCTTTTCGGGATTGAGACCGGACGCCGTGGTGGTGGTAGCCACGATCCGGGCCCTGAAAATGCACGGGGGGGGGCCGCCCGTGAAGCCCGGACTGCCGTTGGACGAAGCCTACATCAAAGAAAACGTCGGTTTGGTGGAGAAAGGGTGCGAGAATCTCGTCGCCCACATTGAGACCGTCCGCAAGAGTGGCGTACGCCCCGTGGTATGTATCAACAGCTTCCACACGGACACTCCCGGAGAAATTGCCGCGGTACGCCGCATCGCCGAGGGCCACGGCGCCTTGGCCGCCGTCTCCGAGCACTGGCTCAAGGGCGGCGAGGGAGCCCGGGAACTGGCCGAAGCCGTGATCGCGGCGTGCGACGAAAAGAATGATTTTTCCTTCCTTTACGACCTGGACCTGCCGTTGCGTCGACGTATCGAACTCATTGCCCGTGAAGTCTATGGTGCCGCCGGTGTGACCTACACCGACGAGGCCAAGGAAAAAGCCGAAAAGTTGGAAGCCGACCCGGACATTTCGTCGCTCGGTACGTGTATGGTCAAAACACATCTCAGTCTCTCCCACGATCCGAACGTCAAGGGGCGCCCCACCGGCTGGGAACTGCCGATTCGCGACATTCTAACCTACAGGGGGGCCGGGCTCGTGGTGCCGGTCGCCGGTGAGATAAAGCTCCTGCCCGGAACGGGTTCAAATCCGGCCTTCCGCAGAATCGATGTGGACGTGCGGACGGGTGCCGTCCGAGGTTTGTTCTGAACAACCGGCATTCGCCGAGGGACCGCACAGATGCTCAAAGAAGCACTTTCGAATCGCTCGTTCGTCTTCACGTGCGAATTCGTTCCCGGTCGCGGTTTCGAAGGCCCAGCCGTCGAAGCGGCCACGCGGTTTGCCAAGGAAATCGCTGACGCGGGTGTGACCGTTCATGCGATCAGCCTCACCGACAATCCCGGCGGCGGACCTGCCATCTCGCCGGATGTCATTGCTGCCGACATCCTGAAGGTCGGGGGAGAGCCGCTCGTACACTTCACTGCGCGGGACCTCAACCGTAACGCAATGGAGTCGCGCGCCAGTGCGCTGGCGCACATCGGCGTCAAGAATCTTCTGGTTCTCAGTGGCGACTATCCGGTCGACAGCGCCTACGGCGGTCCGGCCGGCGGCGTCTACGACCTTGATTCGGTGCAGGCCATACGCCTCATCTCCGCAATGAATCAAGGCCTTGTGGTTCCGGGACGCAAACCGGGAACGACCGTCACGCTGCCTCCAACCAATTTCTGCATCGGCGCCGCCGTTTCGCCGTTCAAGTTGACGGAAGAGGAACTTATGTTCCAATACTTCAAGATGGAGAAAAAGATCAGGGCCGGCGCCCACTTCATCATCACTCAGCTTGGTTACGACATGCGGAAGTTCCTGGAGGTTCGACGGTATTTGGCCAGTCGCGGGCTCGACACTCCCGTTATCGGCAATGCCTACGTACTCTCGGCAGGGGTCGGACGCGTGATGAACTCAGGCGGGGTCCCCGGTTGTGTGGTCACCGATGAGTTGTTGCGCGTCCTCAAAGCGGAAGCGAAGGACCCTGACAAGGGCAAGGCAAAGCGCCTCGAACGCGCCGCCAAAATGATTGCCGCCTTCAAAGGGATGGGGTTCGCCGGGGTGCATATCGGTGGGTTCGGTCTCAAGACTGCGGATTACGTTCATGTGATCGAGAGAGGTCTGGAACTCGCGCCGCGATGGGAGGAGTTCATCCCGGAACTCTGCTTCGGGCAACCCGATGAGTTTTATGCTTTCCCGCCGCCGGAAAAATTCCGGGTCGGCGAGAACGAAGAAGACCCGGTCCGGCACTTGAGCAAGGGGCGCAAGCCGTTGTCCCATGCCATTCTGGGCAAGGTTCACGACGTCGTGTTCAAGCGAGACAGTCTGGGGCACAAAGTCATGTCCGGATACTACAGGGTGTTGGACAAACACCCGAGACTGGCCGCGGTTTCCCATGCAGGCGAGTTCGGTATCAAGCGTCTGATGTTCGGGTGTCGCGATTGCGGCGATTGTATGCTGTTCGATACCGCGAATCGATGCCCCATGTGTCACTGTGCCAAGCAGTCTCGCAACGGACCGTGCGGCGGCAGCGTCGGCGGCATGTGCGAGAAAGACCCCACCGAAAAGGCATGCGCCTGGACCGAAATCTACCGGCGGCTGAAGAGCGAAGGGAAATTGGATGTCCTTCGCGAGGGGTATATTCCGCCTTGTCGTCGCGATTTGGCCAACACCTCGGGCTGGGCCAATTATTTCCTTTACCGTGATCATGCGGCCCTCGCCGACGCCGACGGTCAAACGGGCAAGACGGGGCCCGGTCCGGGAGCCGTCGCGTCAGCGGAGACGAAGACGTCGTGAAACTCGCGATCACAGGCAAAGGGGGCGTGGGAAAGACGACCTTCACCGCTTTGACCTGCGCCACCCTCGCTCGCCAAGGGTACGAGGTCTTCGCCATTGATGCCGATCCCAATGCCACCCTGCTGGGATGCCTGGGGTATCCGAATCCAGAAACCGTCGAGCCTTTGGTCAAACTCGCGGACCTTATCGAAGAACGTACGGGGGCTCGCCCCGGCAGCGGGGGGGGGATGTTCCGCATGAATCCCTTCGTGGCTGACATCCCCGCCGAATATGCCCGGGAGATCGACGGGGTTCGGGTCCTGGTTGCCAGTGCCGTCAAAACCGGCGGCGCGGGCTGCTACTGCCCCGAAAACGCCATGGTCAGGGCGCTGATATCGCATCTTTTGCTCGAAGCGGACGTCGCTTTGCTGGTGGACCTGGAAGCCGGTATCGAGCACCTCGGTCGAGGGACCGTCGACAGCGTCGACCAACTGGTGATCGTGACCGAGCCGTCGCGCGCCAGTGTGGAAACCGTCAAACGGATACAGCGCCTGGCGGCGGATATAAGGCTCCACCGCGTGGCCGCCGTCGGCAACCGCATTCGCACCGCCGCCGATCGGGAGTTTCTGAAGTCCGCTCTGCCGGATATCGAGTTTGCCGGCTTCATCCCGTACGATGACCGCATCTGCGACGCCGAACGCGCCGGACGCCCTCCTGCCGGGGCCAGTCCCGCTGTGGACGAAGCCGTCGAGAGAACGATTCGTATTCTCGAGGACAAACGCAACATAACACCCTCTCACTGAGGAGGCAACATGACCAAGACCAACACCAGAACGCGAACTTCCGACCCCGCCGCTCAGGCCGTGCTCAGCCGCTTGGAAGGGACCGCCGTGGCCACTGCCTACGACCGTTCGGACAAACAAGAACCGCGTTGCGGGTTCGGCGAGTTGGGAATCTGCTGTCGCATCTGCGAAATGGGGCCCTGCCGCATCGATCCCTTTGACGAGGGGCCGAAACAGGGCGTCTGCGGCGCCACAGCCTCGACCATTGCCGCTCGCCACCTTATCCGCCAGGTTGCGGCCGGGGCCGCCGCACACTCCGATCACGGTCACGACATCGTCCGCACGCTGCTGCTGACCGCCAAAGGCGAGGCGCAGGGCTTCTCCATCAAAAGCCCGGAGCGCCTGCGTCGATTGGCCGCGGAGTGGGGTATCGAAACCGAGGACCGCAGCGACAGCGACATTGCGAAGGAGTTTGCCGAAACGGCCCTGCGCGAGTTCAACCGGCAGGAAGGCGAGATCGCTTACCCCGGACTGCGCGCTCCGGAGGCAACCGTCGACAACTGGCGCAAACTGGGCCTGCTTCCGGTGGGCGTGGAACATGAGATCGTCGAAACGTTGCACCGCACCCACGAAGGCGTCGATGCCGACTACAAGGATCTCATTCTCCATGGGCTCCGCACCTCGCTCGGGGATGGATGGGCCGGGGCGATGCTGGCAACGGATTGCGGGGACATACTCTTCGGCGACCCCCAGCCGGTGCGCAGCAAGGTGAATCTCGGCGTGCTCAGGGCCGACGCGGTGAACATTGTCGTGCATGGGCATGAGCCCACCCTTTCTGAAATGATCGTCGCGGCCAGTCGCGACAAGGAAATGCTGGCCCTTGCCAAGAAGAACGGGGCCGCCGGCATCATGGTGGGGGGCATCTGCTGTACGGCCAACGAGATCCTGATGCGCCAGGGCGCTCCTGTGGTCGGCAACTTCCTGCATCAGGAACTTGCCATCGCGACCGGGGCCGTCGACGTGATGCTGGTCGACGTGCAGTGCATCATGCCGGCAGTGGTCGAACACGCGGGGCGCTTCCATACCAAAGTCATCACCACGAGCAAGAAAGCGCGCATTCCGGGGGCCGAACACATTCAGTTCGAGGAGGAGAAAGCGTACGACATCGCCAAGCGGATCGTGACCCGGGCCGTAGAGAACTTTCCGAATCGCGGCGTCGTGGACATTCCGGACATCACGACCGATCTGGTCGCCGGCTTTACCGTCGCCAATATCTTTACGCACCTGGGCGGCAGATACAGGGCGTCGTTTCGCCCCTTGAACGACGGGATCATCTCGGGTCGGCTCCGTGGTGTTGCCGCCGTGATCGGTTGCAACACAGTGCGCAAGACGCAGGACGACAGTCACGTCAAGATGGTTCGGGAACTCATAGCCAACGATGTCCTGGTGGTGATGACGGGATGCGGCGCCACAGCCTGTGCCAAGGTCGGATTGTTGCAACCGGAGGCGGCGCGATGGGCCGGGAAAGGTTTGCAGGAAATCTGCGAAACCGTGGGCATTCCCCCGGTACTGCACCTGGGTTCCTGTGTGGACAACAGCCGCATTCTGGTGGCCCTTTGTGAAATGATCAAGGAGGGAGGACTCGGAGAGCAACTCTCCGACTTGCCCATTGCCGGATCGGCACCGGAGGCCATGTGCGAAAAAGCCATCGCCATTGGGTTTTACTGCGTTGCCTCCGGCGCTTACGTAAACTTCAGCCCCCCCATGCGTGTTCTGGGCAGTCCCGAAGTCACCCGTTTCCTCACCGAAGAGGTCGAGGAACTCGTGGGCGGCAAGTTTTGCTTCGAGGACGATCCCATCAAGGCTGCCCGGCTGATGATGCGGCACATGGACGGCAAGCGAGAGGCCCTCAAGCTGAAACCCCTGATGTACAGCCAGCCGATCACAGTCTGACCGGTCTGCTTCGGAGATGCGAATCGTGAAGAGTCTACTTGTCGTCCGTCCGGATCGTTGCCTCGGGTGTCGGTCTTGCGAACTGGCCTGCGGGGTGGCCCACTCCAAGTCCAAAACCCTCATCGACGCCATTCGAGAGGACCCGCTGCCGAAAGTGCGGGTTTGGGTCGAGAAAGGGGCTGCGTTTTCGACGCCGTTGCAGTGCCGGCATTGCGAGCAAGCGCCCTGTGTCGAAATCTGTCCGACCATGGCGCTCCGGCGGCGGGACAGCGATTCTCCGGTGGTACTGGATGGCGAGCGCTGCATCGGCTGCCGGTGGTGCCTTTTGGCCTGTCCGTTCGGGGTCATTCGCATGGACGGCAAGAATGGCGCGGTGGTGAAGTGCGACTTGTGCACCGAGCGTTTGGCCGCGGGCGAACTGCCGGCCTGCGTGGAAAGTTGCCACACAGGAGCGCTTGCCTTCGAGGCTGTTCAGGACGTGCCCCGGAATAAACGCGAGGCCTTCCTGCTCCAGATCGAACGCGCGACGGAGGCGGCCGAATCGTGAACACCGACGTGCAAACGCGCGTGGAAACAGTGTTGGACGCGGCGATCGCCCGGCATGGGGTCGGGGCCTCGGCGTTGCTCCCGATCTTGCAGGACCTGAACAGCATTCTCGGGTATCTGTCCGAAGACGCCCTGCGTCGGATCGCCGACCAGGCGAAGGTGCCGTCCGCGCAGGTCTATCATCTGGCCACGTTCTACAAAGCGTTCAGCCTGAAACCCCGCGGTCGACACATCCTGAAGGTTTGTCTCGGCACGGCCTGCCATGTTCGCGGGGCGCCCAAAGTACTCGACGAACTCGGCCGCCTGCTTGAGGTCGCGGCCGGCGAAACCACGAAAGACGGCGCCTTTACACTCGAAACGGTCAACTGTATCGGGGCGTGCGCACTTGGTCCCGTGATCGTCATCGACGGCCAGTTTTACCATGCCGCTCCGGGAAGCATCGAGGGCTTGCTGCGAGACTTCCTCGCGGGTAAGGCCGAAGCGATTCCGACCGTTGGCGGCGACGAAACCGTAACAGTCGACGAACGCACCCGCATCCAAACGGCCGGCGTCAGCGTCGCTGTCTGCGGTGGTACCGGCTGCCAGGCCTATGGTTGCGAGGCGGTGGCCGACGCCGTCGCCGCCCAACTTGCGGGCGTCGGACTTGCCGATTGCGTCGAGTTTGTCAAAACGGGTTGTCAAGGCTTTTGCGAACAAGGCCCGATCGTGGTCGTGCGCCCCGCGGGGATCCTTTATCGCAACGTTACGGTGGCGGACGTTCCCGAGATCGTTCGCTTGACCGTGGTGCAAGGAAAGCCGGTCGAACGGTTGCTGTACCGGACAGCCGACGGCCAAACGATAACCAAGGAAAGTGCGATCCCCTTTTATGCCCATCAGCGCCGCTTGATCTTCGGGGACAACGGCCGTATATCCCCAGAATGCATTGACGACTACATCCGCAAGTGCGACGGCTACGCGGCCTTGCGCAAAGCCCTCGCCATGGCCCCCGAGACTGTAATCGAGACGATCGACAAGGCAGGGCTCCGAGGACGGGGCGGAGGCGGTTTCCCGACCGGCCGCAAGTGGTGGGCCTGCCGTCAGGCCCGGGGTGGACCCAAGACCGTAATCTGTAACGCCGACGAGGGCGACCCGGGCGCTTACATGGATCGCAGCCTGTTGGAAGGCAATCCGCACCGCGTGCTGGAGGGCATGATCATCGGCGCCTACGCCATCGGAGCGAATCAGGGGTACGTCTATGTGCGTGAAGAGTACCCGCTTGCCGTCAAACACATCCGCTCGGCCATCCGGCAGGCCAGGGACAAAGGATTCCTGGGGGTCGATATCCTTGGATCGGGTCTTGATTTCGACGTGTCCGTCAATCGCGGCGCCGGCGCTTTTGTGTGCGGCGAAGAGACCGCCCTCATCGCTTCCCTGGAGGGAGCTGCTCCCGAACCGCGAACGCGCCCGCCGTATCCCGCCCAGTCGGGTTACAAGGGGAGGCCGACCAATATCAACAATGTGGAGACGTGGGCCAACGTGCCCGTGATCATTAGTCGGGGTGCCGACTACTATGCAAACATCGGCACCGAGGGCTCGAAAGGGACCAAGATCTTTTCCCTGGTGGGCAAGGTCGTCAACACCGGTTTGGTGGAAGTCCCCTTGGGAATGCCCCTTCGCAACATCATCTACGACATCGGCGGCGGCATCCCGGGCGGCAAAGAATTCAAAGCCGTACAGACCGGCGGCCCTTCGGGCGGCTGTCTGCCCGCAGAACTCCTCGATCTGCCCATCGATTACGACGAACTCAAGAAGGTCGGCTCCATGATGGGGTCGGGGGGCCTCATCGTCATGGATGAAGATTCGTGCATGGTCGACGTGGCCCGATATTTCCTCCACTTTCTGCTTGACGAGTCCTGCGGCAAGTGCATTCCTTGCCGTGAGGGCCTGCGCCAGATGTGCGGCATTCTCGACCGCATCACAGTCGGCGACGGCGCCCCCGCCGACTTGGAGGCCCTCGAGGAGCTTGCCCCCGCCATCGTCGACGGCTCTTTGTGCGCACTCGGGCGCACGGCGCCGAACCCCGTGTTGTCGACCCTGCGCTATTTCCGGGACGAATATGAAGCGCACATCCGCGAGAAACGCTGCCCGGCCGGTGTTTGTACGGCACTGATCCGTTACGACATCGACGCCGAAACGTGTACCGGGTGTACGGCCTGCGCCCGGAAATGTCCCGTGACGGCCATTGCCGGAGAACGGAAGAAACTTCACACGATCGACCAGGACATCTGCATCAAGTGCGGAATCTGCCGTGAGGCATGCCGCTTCGATGCCGTCGTCAGGACGTAAGGCGTCACCCCATGGAAGAGCCGAAAACCATTTGCTTCACGATCGACGGGCAGGAAGCCGTTGCAGCTCCCGGCGAAACCGTCCTCGATGCGGCAAAACGTTTGGCGATCGATATCCCCACCCTCTGCCACCATCCGGGACTCGAGCCCTACGGCGCCTGCCGTCTTTGCGTCGTCGAAGCTTTTCGAGAGGAACATTCCACCATCGTCCCTTCCTGCATCCACACGCCGGAGGATGGCGACCGAATCGAGACCGACAGTGAACGGGTGCGGCGCACCCGTAAAGTGGTGTTGGAACTTCTCCTGGCACGTTGCCCCGACGTCGAAGTCCTGCAGCGACTGGGCGATGAATACGGTGTCGAGGCTGAACGCTTTCCCGTGTCGACGACCGGCGACTGGCAGGACAAATGCATCCTCTGCGGCCTCTGCGTCCGGGTCTGCTCTCAGGGCGTGCGCCGTAATGCCATCGGCTATGCCGGCAGAGGGGGGGAACGCTGCGTGACGTCGCCCTTTGCCGGAAGGGCGGAGGCGTGTATTGCCTGCGGCGCCTGTGTTTTCGTGTGCCCTACCGGAGCGCTGCACGTCGAGGATACGGACACCGAGAGGGTCATGGTCGAGATCGGCGCCAGGCTGCCGTTGCTGGCGTGCCGAGCTTGCGGTCGAACGTTCACCACGCAAGCGAGTTTCCAATTGATGCATCAGCGTCAACTCATCCCCGAGACAACTCTGTGCACCTGTCCCGACTGCCGTCGTGCAGAAACTCGTTCTCTCGCGGAGAAGGTACTCACGGGCCAGAGAACAGCCACCTCACGATGAAAGGATAACAGCCCATGTCCAAGATAATTGCATCCGCGGCAATCCGAGGCGCTCGCGAACTTGCGCGCCAAGCGGTGGAAGGCGTTCGGCTGGCGAAGGAGAGCAAGGGCGAAAGCGCGGCTATCGGCTTCCCCGATACCGCCTACTACTTGCCGATGGCCAATGCCCTCATGGGGCTGGAAATCAAAGAGCTTGGCGACTTGGACCCCGTACTGGCGCACATCGACGAGCTGCTCGGGGACGTCCCTGCCGATCATCTCTGGTTCCCCTACCTGGGCACCGCTCTCGATGCCGGCATTGCCGCGCTGCTGGCCGAGGAAATCATCTGCGTGCTGCGCTACCTGAACGAGGAAGAGCCGCAGGATGGGTGCAACGGCTTCTTCTCAGATACGATCCTGCGTACCCTCGGCATCCAGTTGGTCGACGGACGACTGCCGGGATTCGCCGCCATCCTCGGCGCGGCGCCGGATGTGGACACGGCTGTGGCCTTGGTCCGCGAGTTCCAGAAAAACAGTATCATGACCTTCGCCGGATCGTCGACCAACGGCGTCAGCATCATCGACCAGCTCATCGAGGGCGGTGTCGAGATGGGCTGGGATACCTACATCATTCCCTACGGCCGCGACACGATCACCGGCATCTACCCGCTCAACTGGGCAATCCGCGGCGCCATGACGTTTGGCGGCATCCGGCCGGGCGAGGCGCGCAAGTGCCTGCTCTACTGCAAGGAACGTGTCTTCGCCTTCGGCCTGACGCTCGGCGAGGTCGACGACGTGAAGTATGCCACCGGCGCCGGCGCCATCAACATGGGCTTCCCCATCATCGCCGATACCAACATACCGGAAATCCTTCCCACCGGTATCTGCACCTACGAGCACATCGTGCGTGAACTCGACCACGGCAAGATTCCGTCCCGATGCATCGAAGTCCGCGGCGTCAAAGTGAAGGTCAGTGAACTGGACATTCCCGTATCCTATTCGCCCGCATTCGAGGGTGAGCGCGTTCGCCGTGACGACATGCGCGTGGAATTCGGCGGCAAGTACTCCACCGCGTTCGAATTCGTCCGCATGGTCGAGCCGGATGAAATTGAGGACGGCAAGATCGAAGTGATCGGCCCGGATGTCGACACGGCGGAAATCGGCAGCGCCATGCCGCTCGCCATCCATATCCGAGTGGCCGGACGCGAGATGCAGGAGGACTTCGAGTCCATTATCGAACGACAGCTCCACACCTTCTTCAACAACGCCATGGGCATTTTCCATATGGGGCAGAGGGATATTATTTGGTTGCGCATCAGCAAGGCGGCCTATGACAGCGGCTTCCGGCTCAAACATCTTGGAACGATTGCCCATGCCCAGATTCACGAGCTTTACGGAAAGATCATCGACAAGGTCAGCGTCACTCTTTACACGGAACAGGCCGAGGTCGAGAAGCTGCTCGAAGAAGCGCGTACAGTCTACGCCGAACGGGATGACAGGGTCGCGGGAATGACCGACGAAAGCGTTGAGGAGTTCTACTCTTGCACTCTCTGCCAGTCCTTCGCCCCGAACCACGCCTGCGTCATCAGCCCCGAACGCCTGGGCTTGTGCGGCGCCTACAACTGGCTCGACGGCAAGGCCTCGTTTCGCCTCAACCCTTCCGGCGGCAATCAGCCCATCAAGAAAGGGAAGGTGATCGACCCCGTGACCGGCAAATGGGAAGGAGTCAACAATTTCATATACCAAGCGTCCAACCGCGCCGTCGAAGAAATCAGCCTGTACTCGCTGATGGATGCCCCGATGACATCTTGCGGCTGCTTCGAATGCATCCTGGCCCTGGTCCCGGAAGCCAACGGGTTCATGATCGTGAACCGGGAGTATTCCGGTATGACGCCGTGCGGCATGCAGTTCTCCACCCTGGCCGGCAGCGTGGGCGGCGGGAACCAGACGCCCGGCTTCCTGGGCGTGGGACGTCTTTACGTCCTCAGCCACAAATTTATCTCCGGCGACGGAGGTCTGGGGCGCTTGGTCTGGATGCCGAAGGAACTTAAAGAGTTTTACGGCGATCGACTGCGCGCCCGTGCCGCCGAAGAGGGAATGCCCAAACTGCCCGACCAAATCGCCGACGAGACCAATGCCACCTCCGCCGAAGAATTGGTCGAATACCTGACGCGTGTCGAACATCCGGCACTCGCAATGGATCCATTGTTCTGATTTCACCACCAAACAGCGGAAAGGGAATACGTCATGGCACTCAAAGCGCTCGACATTTTCAAGCTGCTTCCCAAAACCAACTGCAAGAAGTGCGGCTGTCCAACCTGTCTGGCATTTGCCATGAAACTGACAACACAGAAGGCCACTCTGGATGAGTGTCCCGACGTGTCGGAAGACGCAAAAGCCCAACTGAGCGGCGCGGCCGCTCCCCCTATTCGGCTCGTCGCCATCGGCGCCGGCGCCGCAAAAATCGAGATCGGCGGCGAAACCGTCATGTTCCGCCATGAGGAGTCGTTCTACCACCCGCCGGGCATCGGCGTTGTCTTGCCCGACAATCTCGACGAGGACGACCTGCGGGCACGCATCGCTGCCGTCAAGGCGCTTTCGTTCGTCCGGGTCGGTATGCGCATCGGCGTCACTGTGGTCGGCGTGGAAAATGTCAGCGGGGATGCCGCTGCCTTCGCCTCCACCGTGAAGGCTGTCGCCTCCCTGGAACTTCCCATGGTTCTCATCGCTCGGCAGGCTGCTCACGCCGAAGCCGCTCTGGCCGAGTGTGCCGCGGCCCGGCCTCTGATCCATGCCGCGACGGACGCCGATTGGCAAGAATACGTGCGAGTGGCCAAGAGCGCCAAATGCCCTCTGGCAGTCACGGGGCCTGATCTGGACAGTGTGGCCGCTCTGGCTGTACAGGTCCGCAAAGCCGGCATCGAGGACATCGTGCTGGATCTCGGCGCCGGAAGTATTGCGGCCGGAGTGGAGGCGATGACGGCCGCCCGCCGCTTGGCCCTCAAGCGCAAGGCAGACGGGGTCGGCTTCCCCTGCATGGCCGTCGTGCGTGAACCCGATCCGTACCAAAACGTCTCCGACTGTTGCGCCTACGTTGCCAAGTATGCCGGCATCGTGTTAACCCCGCTCAGCGGCCCCGAGCAGATCGCACCCATCCTCACGCTCAGTCAGAACCTCTACACCGATCCGCGCAAGCCTGTGCAGGTGGAAGCGAAGCTTTACAGCGTCGGCGCAGTTACACCCCAATCTCCTCTGCTGGTGACGACCAATTTCTCGCTGACGTACTACACGGTTCAGTCCGAAGTGGAAGCCAGTCGCGTCCCAACCTACATCGGCGTCATCGACACTGAAGGCACCTCGGTGCTGACGGCTTTCGCGGCGGACAAACTATCCTCCGAGAAAGTTGCCGCGTTCCTCATGTCCGCGGAAGTCTCGGAGGCGGTGTCGCACCGCAAAGTGATTATCCCCGGATACGTCGCCGCCATGAGCGGCAGTCTAAACGAAGACTCGGGGTGGGAAGTGTTGGTCGGCCCCCGCGAAGCGAGTGCGCTGTCCAAGTACCTGAAGACCGTATGGCAGGACACGTGAAAACCTACGCCGTCACTTTTCAGCCCGACAACTGTACCGTGCGCGCCGCCGCGGGACGGTCGATCCTCGATGCCGCAAAGGCCGCCGGGATCACCATCAACAATGTTTGCGGTGGAGACGGTGTGTGCGGCAAATGTCGTGTGGTGATTCGAGCCGGGAAAGTGACCGCCAAGCCGACGATGTTCCTGAATCGGCACGACATCCAGCGGGGAGCCGCGTTGGCCTGCCAAACATATGTGGCCGGCGACGTCGTGGTGGAGGTGCCCCCGGAGTCCAGAACAGGCGGCATTCCGCACTTGGCTCACGAGGATGCCGTCCGCTTCGGAAAAGTGTGTGCCAAAATCGGCGAGGGAGCGACCTATCCATCGTCGCCGCTGGTCCGCAAGGTGTTCCTGGAACTGCCCCAACCCACCGTGGAAGACAGTCTGGCCGACCAGGAGCGGCTCTACCGCTCGGTCCGCAAGCACTATGACCTGCCCATTATGCAGATGGGCCTTTCCGTCCTGAGACGACTGTCGAACACATTGCGCCGCTGCAACTGGAAGGCAACCGCACTCCTCGGCAGTCGCGGCGGTACAGTGGAAGTGGTAGACGTGGAGCCCGGTAATACCGCGGCAACCAATTACGGGGTGGCTTTGGATATCGGCACTACGACCATCGTGGCCCATTTGGTGGACCTGACCAACGGGGAGACCATTGCCGCCAATGCCCGCTATAATTCTCAGTCTGCCTTTGGGGAGGACGTCATCGCCCGGATCATGTACGCGGGGACTGCCGATGGGCTCTCGGTGCTGCAGGATACCGTGGTCAGTGACATTAACGGCCTTATCTCGGCGCTCGTGTTCGACGCCGGCGTGCGTCTCGCCGACGTGACCTGCGTGGTTTGCGCCGGGAATACGACCATGGTGCACCTGCTCCTCGGGCTGGATCCGGCACATATTCGATGCGATCCCTATGTGCCGTGCACTCTCAACCCCCCCGTCATCCGCGCGGCGGAAGTGGGCATCACGATCGGCGCCCGCGGTTTGTTGACCGCCCTGCCTTGTGTGGCGTCGTACGTGGGAGGAGACGTGCTGGCCGACGTCCTCGTCACCGAAATCACGCGCAGCGAGGAACTCTCGCTGCTGATCGATCTGGGTACCAATGGCGAACTGGTTCTGGGCAACTCGGAGTGGCTGATGTGCTGCTCGGCTTCGGCCGGCCCGTCTTTCGAAGGTGGGGGGATTGGCTGCGGCATGCGGGCCACATCCGGGGCAGTGGAGTGGCTTACCCTCGGCGAAGGAGGGAGGGTCGTCGGGTGCGGTGTCGTGGGCGGCGAGCGTCCCCTGGGGCTTTGCGGATCGGGGCTGATCGACGCCGTGGCCGGATTGCTTTCCGCAGGGTGCATCGATCGCGCCGGGCACTTTGTGGCGGACGTCTGCGGCCCGCGTCTCCAGAAAAACGACGCCGGGGAAAAGGCGTTCATTCTGTTCCCTGGCGAACAGACGGCCCTGGGACGGGACATCGCCCTGACCGAGGCCGATATCAGCAATCTCATCCGCAGCAAAGGCTCTGTCTACATGGCCGCAGAGTGTCTGCTGGACCATGTCGGCCTGACCTTCCACGATGTGCGCAATGTCTACATCGCCGGCGGATTCGGAAATCACCTGGGTGTCGAGCAGGCCATTCGGATCGGCCTCCTCCCAGACCTTGAACGGTCCATCTTCCAAGTGGTCGGAAACGGCTCCGTTCTCGGCGCCAAGATGGTCATGCTTTCCGAACATGCCCTGAAGTATATCCAAGACAACATCGCTTCGGCAATGACCTACGTGGAACTCAGCACGTCGCACAAGTACATGAACGAATACACGTCCTGCCTCTTCCTCCCGCATACCGACATAGAACGTTTCCCGTCAGTCGCGAAAGCAACGCGCCTGCAGAACGGTTCAGGAGCCGCAGAATGACTGTTCGCATCGCCATTGCCGGCAAAGGCGGGTCCGGGAAGACAACCATTTCCGCGCTCCTCTGCCGTGTGCTTATCGAGAACGGGCTCAAACCACTTCTGGCCGTTGACGCCGATCCCAATAGTTGCCTGCCGGATTACCTGGGGCTCCCCGTCAGCCGGACAATCGGTGAAATGCGCGAGCAGTTGCGCGAAGACCCGTCCTCGGTGCCTGTCGGAGTTTCCAAGCAGGAGTGGATCGAGCAACTCATTCACGAAGACCTGACCGAAGCGCCCGGTCTCGATATGTTGGTCATGGGGCAACAGGAGGGCCCCGGGTGTTACTGCTACATCAACAATGTGCTCCGAGATTGCATCGCGGAGATCAGCGGGCATTATCGCGCCATGGTGATCGATAACGAAGCGGGACTCGAACACCTGAGTCGGCGTACCAACGGCATGGTGGATATCATGCTGGTTGCCTGCCCGCCCAACATCATCGGGGCGCGCACCGCCGGGCGAGTGATTGACATGATCAAGCGGTTGAAACTGGAAGTGGGCAGGACTTTTCTCGTCCTCAACCCATGTGATCGCCCGCCCGAACCCGCGGTCGCCGAGACATTTGCCGCCACCGGCATCGAGATCGTGGCCGGCATTCCGACGGACCCCGCCCTGGGAGCATTCGACGTGCAAGGCCGCCCGCTCATGGAATTGCCGGAGGACTCAACCGCGCTGAACGCCGTTCGCGACCTGGTCGCACTATTCAGAAAACGGAGGTGGTTATGACATTGCTTGACACCGCGAAAGAAAGATGGTCCGGAACGATCAGTACTCTCACCATCGGAGCCGATGCCGCGGCCGGAGGTACGCGGAAGTCGGTGGTGACGGTCGGCGGCGCAGGCGGCCTGCCGTTTGCGCCTTTCGACGGCGCACCACCGCATAGCATCGCCGTGGCGATGGAAGTCTGGGATTGCCCGCCGGAGGACTGGCCGCGCTCCCTCGCCGACGCTTTGGGAGACGTGGTCGCCAGCCCCGCCGAGTGGGCCAAAGCGTGTGTCGAGAAATGGGGTGCGGACCTCATTTGTCTGCGGCTCGCGAGCACCCACCCCGATCAGGGGGACGCCTCCCCGCAAGAGGCGGCTGCCACCGTGAGGTCAGTCCTCGAAGCGGTGGACGTACCCCTGATCATCTGGGGATGCGATTTGCCCGACAAGGACAACTTGGTGTTGTCCGTCTGCAGTCAAGCCGCGGCAGGCGAACGCTGTCTCCTCGGCACGGTCACCGAGGACAATTACAAAACGCTTGTCGCCTCGTGTCTGGCCGATGGGCACTGCCTCATCGGGCTCAGCCCCATCGATATCAACATTGCCAAACAGGTCAACGTTCTGGTTACGGACATGGGATTCCCCCTCGATCGCCTGGTCATGTACCAAACAACCGGCGCCCTGGGGTACGGGCTCGAGTACACCTACTCGATCCAGGAACGCGGCCGCCTGGCCGCCCTCGGCAACGACCGATTGATGGGCGTCCCGGTCATTTGCATGGTGGGACAGGAGGCCTGGCGCGCCAAAGAGGCCCGCGCCACCAGCGAGGAACTGCCCGGCTGGGGCGATGAGGGAGAACGCGGAGTCTATTGGGAAATCGCCACGGCCACGGCCCTGCTGCAAGCGGGCAGCGACATCCTGGTCATGCGCCACCCCAAAGCCGCTCAAGCCCTGAAAACCACAATCGACCGCCTGACGACAGTCTGAAAAAAGGAGAATTCGCCATGTATGTCATTGGAGAACGCATCAACGGGATGTTCAAGAATATCGGCAACGCCATTTTGGCGAAGGACAAAGCACCTGTCCAAGAAATGGCTGAGAAACAGCTCTCTGCCGGAGCGGATGCCCTCGACATCAATGTGGGCACGCGAGTGCCCAAGTCGGAGCGCATTGCTGCAATGGAGTGGCTTGTCGACGTCGTCCGCGAAGTCACGAAAGCGCCCCTCTCCATCGACAACCCGGGCCCGTCCACTATGAGAGCCGGCCTTGCCAGGGCGTGCGTCGGGGGGGGGACCGCGATCATCAATTCGACCACCGGACGGGCCGACAAACTGGACGTATTCATGAAGCTCGCCCATGAGTTCGACGCCGGGATCGTCGGATTGTCCATCGATGAGAACGGGGTCGCACCGAGCGCCGATGAGAAACTGGAGATCGGCATGCGAATCATTGCTTCGGCCATGGAAAACGATGTGCCTATCGAGAATGTTTTCCTCGATCCCATCATTCTTCCCCTCAATGTCGATCAAGCGGCTCCCGGCATCGTTCTCGAGACCATCACGCAATTCAAGATGCTGTCGGACCCGGCCCCCCATGTCGTTATCGGGCTCAGCAACCTCAGCCAAGGGGCTTCGGAACGGCCGCTGATCAATCGCACCTTTCTGGTCATGGCGATGGCCGCCGGGCTGGACACGTCAATCCATGATCCACTCGACGACGAACTCACCAACGCCATGGTCACCGCCGAGCTTCTGCTGAATAAAACGATCTACAGCAACTCGTACCTTTCCGCCTACCGGAAAAGCAAGCAGATGGAGTGAGCTGAGCGGCGAAGTGTGAAGATGGCGGCTGAACGGTTCCGGAGGCAATGCCGAAGGTTCCGATTCGCCGCAGGCGGGTGGGAGACGACCGTCTCGCTGTGCGGCAGAAGGGGCGAGAATTCGAGATGTCCCTCGTGTCCAAGCAACCGCTGGCGCCGGCGGACTCTCTCTCGGCAAGACCGCCCGTATAATCCTGCGACAACCTCAATTCCCATGCCGATGCCACCGGCCGGCTTATGCCTTCAGGGCCTCGACCATCCGGTCGATGTCCACGTGCTCGGAAACAAGGCGCACGGCCCAGTCGATCCGTTCCTTGTCGTCCGGGGTGATCTTGTAGATGCGGTTGCGCAGTTCGCAGGCGACCGAGTAGGTATCGCCGTCGACGAGCATCACGGGAAGGTGAAACTGCCGGATGTGCTCCAAGGTTTCCGGGGTCGGACGCTGTCCGCAAGTCAGAACAAGTCCGGACGCCGACAAGCGATCCCCACCGATCATGTGGACCCGAAGGCTGGCCATGATTACATCGGAACGATCCCCCGGAGTGATCACCAGGGTGCGGTCGGTAATGTAACTGCTCATGTTGTGGGCCTGCATGGCCCCGATTATCGTGCGCGAGACGCGGTGGCTCAGGTGGTCTTCCCCGCCCAGAAGCTCCCCCCCGAGACCTTCGAAAACCTGCTGTACCGTCGGGCTCGCCAGTTCCTCCTGGAAGGGGGTAATGCCGAAAAGGGGAATGCCCCGGTCCGCCAGACCTTTGGTCAAAGCTTCGGCGATCCGATCGTACTTTGCGGGCCAGGCTTTGCTCACGACCACACCCATGAAATCTGCTCCATGCGTCGCAATGAACGTGGCACAGAGCAGGATTTCGTCGATGGTGCGCCCGACCCCGGCTTCGACGACCAGCAGCGAACGAGCGGACACCGTCCGCGCCACATCGGCCGCGGACATTTGCAGGCAGGCCCCCATTGCCACGTTGCCCATCCCCTCCAGGACGATAGCGTTGTGACTGACGGCAAGGCGCTCGACGTCCTCTTCGATCTGCCGCAGGTACTGCTCGCCGCGCCTGGCCTTGAGTTCCTCTTGGATGCGTCCGCGTCCGATCGAAACCGCCATCTCGACGGTGTCGCGAGCCGCGGAATCGAGGATGCAGGACACCACCCGGGCGTCGTTGTGAAACACCCCGTTCTTACTGGCGGAAAAGTGCTGACCTAACGGTTTGAGATAGGCTGTACGAAATCCTCTTTCCCGGAGGCCGTGCAACAACCCCAGTGCGAGCGTCGTTTTGCCCACGTGTCGCTTTGTGCCCACGATGTAGATCGGCTTCACCGGCGGTCTCCATTGGAGGTCCACGAACTCCGACTCGTCGGCCGCGCTGTCCACGCACTCTTGGCGCAGGGCGGTGCTTGGCTGAATAACCTCGCTTTTACTATGATGCATACCACGGCGTGGTACAAGTCCTGACGCGTGCATTCTCCCGGGGGTATGCGGCGACCCATTCAGGCGTTTTCGGAGCCGCCCGGATGTTACAGGCGACCGGTGCAGAATATCGGCTCCAGCCAACGCCGAGCACAAGAAGGCACCTACGAAAAGCCGTGCCGTTCTGGTGCCTCCAATCTCGAAAACGTCAGCTTCAACGGGCATCCAAAGATTCCGCCATCACTTTTTTGAAGCACCTGAATGTTCTGTCCGGTCCCGGCCGCCTTCTCGGCTCGCATCGCCCGACAGGAACGCGATCTCTCATTCATGCTGGATGAACTGCCGAGAAGATTGCCGTCACAAATTGCACGCTGTGCCCCTTGAGATTACGCGCTGAGCATTCAGGCAAACTGGAAACCTTACTCTACCGGCAGGCACGACATTTCCACGTTGTGCCCTGATCCACCGAACTCGGACGTGCTGTGTTGCAACAAGTTCTCTGCGGGCCTTCGTGTTCTTCTGCGTTCCGTAAGCGTCGCATCTGGACCATGAACGTTGGATCTGTGACGGCCGACAGGCGTTCGGTGCGGGGATGGGACGGAGAGGACTCTCCGGGGGGAGAATCGGGACGCGGGGCGCCCCGGCGGGCGGCGGCGGGGCGAGTTCAGGAATAGTATTTGGCCGCGGGCGTCCAGTTGTGAGGAAGCAGTTCGTCGAGGCGTCGTCGGCGGGATCGCCCTGACACAGAGCGTCTTTGCAATGTGTTCGAGCGAGTCCTGGAGCGACCTCGCGTGAATGAGCGGGGGACAGTCAGGCCGCGGCGCGGGAGCGGCGGGCGCTCCCGCGCCGCTTTCCTTTTCCGCACGTGCCGCCCCCATCACGAGATCGGGTTCAAT
>JAADHN010000122.1 GCA_013151865.1 Kiritimatiellota bacterium | reverse complement strand
AAGCGGTTTTTGCTGCGCAGTCCGCGGCGCGGCGTGGCGACGGTTTCGTGCTGACGGCGCAACGTCGGGTGCGGTACTGGTCGGACGGTGCAATCATCGGATCTAAGTTGTTCGTGCGGAACATTGCCGCGGCGGTGATCGATCCGGAACGGGCGGAAAAGAAGCGGTTGGCGGTTGCGCGGCAGGGAGACGTTGCGGCTGAAATCTATTCCTGGCGGCGATTGAACCCGATTTCATAAGAGAAGACAGAGGGCGGGGAGGCAAGAGGGCACGGGTGAAGACGGGAAGGCGAATGCCGTCGTCGTGGGCGATGGCGGTCCCGGGGATCCTGCCTGCGCTACACGCAAGGAAGCATTGCGGCCGGGGCCCGTCCGCACCACTGCAGGCGGGCGGGACCTCGAACCGGGTGTTACAAGTCACCGATCCGGACGGTAACATTGCGTATGGATGCGATTGTTGGGACGGTCCCAAGGGGGCTGCTCTGCCGGCCGGATACAAAATGCCGGACTGGCGACCGATGATCGCAGGCGGGCTGCCGCCCCAGAACCCATCAGACCGCCACCCATTCCATTTACACCTGGGGTATGGACATCGCCGGCAGGGTGCGGGCCCCTGCCCGCCCGCCGACCCCGGCCACAAAAGGGTGCACGCGCCGCGTTGAGTGCACGGGCCAGCTTACCTTTGGTTCGGCGGATGTAACTACCTACCTGTAAGGTAACTGGTTCCATCGTCACACCGGAGGCAGACCGGCCCCCGCCTCAACCCGACCGATCCGCCATAGTCCCGCAGGCGCGGGACGAGACGAAGGTGGAGGGGCGCGGTCCTTTTCAGCGACCTTCCGCCGTTTCCGGCCCGGGTTACCGCTGCGGGTAGCCCCGCTGGGTCGAAAACGGCGGAAATCCGTCCCAAAATCGGCTCGCTGTGCGGCCGCGCAGCCTTTATTTATGGACGAGGTCCAGCCCGTCAAAGGACGGCCAGCCTTCTCATACCATCTTTCTTTGCGAGAGTCAATCCTCTTCTGCTTCGAACGGCGTATATCGCCGCAGCCGAATCGGGGCAAGACCGCCGGGCACGGCCGATCACTGAATTCGGAGAGAGTCGCGCCGTATTCATCGAATGCCGGGGTGAAGTCGTTCCGGAGCACGGTATGTTACCCCGTGGCTCAGATTCCCCTTTATGTGACGCGTCTCTTTGGGGGGCGAGCCGGGACGCATGGGTGCTCGTGCCGCCCGTTTTACCGGAAATGGACATCCTGAAAGCGCCGACTCCGTATGTTGAAACAAGTTTTTTTTCTGACAGTGGTCACACTGATTCCTGCACTCGAGTTGCGCGCTTCGATCCCGTATGGGGTTTTGGGGAACGAAAAACTGGGCATCACTCCCGGAATGATGAGCTGGCCGGTGGTCGTCTTGGTCTGCGTTGTTGCCAACATCGTTCTCGGCTGGGGGGTGTTCTGGGTGCTGGGCCCGTGCTTCAACCGCCTCGATCGGTTTGCTTGGTTTTCGCGGTGTTTCAGGCCGATACTGGATCGTACCCGTGCACGACTCAAACCGTACGTGGACCGGTACGGCACCCTAGGCGTGGCCGTTTTCATCGGGGTGCCCCTGCCGGGGAGCGGGGTGTACACCGGTGCGCTGGGCGCATTTCTACTAGGGGTTGACCGCCGCAAGTTTGCGGTCGCCAATGTCCTGGGAGTCCTGATCGCCGCCATGGTTGTCACGGGTGTCACGCTTACGCTGAAAGCGGGAATGCAGTTGCCATGGCTGGATTGGATCGTGAAGACCGCCGCCTAGAGGACGGCGCGCTGCCCGAAGACCCGCCGGAGGCACGGGCTTTGCGTGAACGGATGGTGGCGACACAGATTCGGGACCGAGGTCTGCGGGACCCCCGCGTGTTGGCGGCTTTTTTGCACGTACCGCGGCACCTCTTCTGTTCTCCGGGGACAAGGCTGTCGACTGCATATGCGGACCACCCGCTGCCAATCGAACGCGGACAGACCATTTCGCAGCCTTTTATCGTGGCCGAGATGACCGCCAAGCTCGATTTGCATCCCGAAGCGCACGTGCTCGAAGTCGGCACGGGCAGCGGTTATCAGGCGGCCATCTTGGGATGCTTGGCCGCGGAAGTCTATTCCATCGAACGGATTCCCGAACTCGCACTCCGAGCGCGGGAGCGCTTGGCTCGGCTCGGTTTTGCGAACGTGACCGTGCTTGTCGGGGACGGCGCCGAGGGAGTGCCTGCCAGGGGGCCCTTTGACGGCATCGTGGTCACGGCGGCGGCGCCCGACACCCCCGAGCCTCTCAAACAGCAGTTGGCCGAGGGCGGGCGGCTGGTGATCCCCGTCGGTCCACGGCACGTGCAAGAACTGCTCGTATGGGAACGGCATGGGGACCGGTTCGACCTGCGTCGGGTCGGCGGGTGCCGTTTCGTCCCGCTCATCGGTCCGCACGGTTGGAGAGGGTAGGTTCACCCCGGTCGGTCGCAATCTTGATACGTCCTTGCCCAGCGCGACTTGGCCTGACGCCAGTTCTTTTTTCCGCAGCTCGGGAGTCGCAGCTGATGAATCTTCTCAAGGCCAAAAGCCAATTCTATTATTCGCTGAGTACGCTCGTGGACGCCGGGGTGATAACCGTGCGGGCGTTGCGGCAGAATTATCCGCAACCGTTCCGCCGAATCGCCCGGGAAATGGCGGACCGGGTCGAGCACGGCGAGGGCGACCTCGGCCGACTGATGGAGGAATGGCCCCGTGTATTCTCGCCCATGGAGACTCACTTGGTCGCCGTGGGCCAGCAAACAGGCCGTCTCGACACCGTATACACCGCACTGGCGGAATGGTTCGATTTGCTGGCACGCCTGCGCAGCGAGGTGATCTCACGGCTGATGTACCCGGCTTTCATGTACTGCGCCGCAAGTGTGCTGATCCCGTTCATCCAAGTGTTTCTCGACATGACCAGCCCCGGCGGCGCCCTCCTGCAGGCTGTGGCGGCCCTCGGTTTGCCCGTGGGGGTTTACCTCGTGCTGACCTCCGGACGGCGCCTGCGGGGGCCGGGACGCGGTTCCGGCGTGCTGGATCTGTTCATTCTGCAAATCCCTGTTCTCGGGAATACGTCCCGCAAGCTCAACTATGCTCGTTTTTTCCGGGCTTACGCGCTGGCGCTGAATGCGGGGGTCCATGTGCCGGCAGCGATCCGCCTTGCCGCCGACACCTGCACCAACGGAGTTTTGGCAAGCCGGTTCCGGAAAATGGCGGACACCGTCGAGACAGAGGGGTGCCCGTTCGTCGAAGCCTTCCGCCTGCACAGCGGCTCACTCGGGCACGACGACTTGGTCACGACGATCCTGGAGACAGGCGAAGAGGCCGGAAACGTGGTCGAAACCGCCCAGCGCATGGCCCGCATTTACTGGGAGGAGGCCGAACAGTCCATGCAGCGGGCCGCCGTCATCGTGCCGCTACTCGTCTACTTCGCCCTGATTCTCTACATGGCATCCATGATCTTGAAACTTTGGGGCGTCCTGATGGGGGCAACCTCCGGGCTCCTGGATTGAGGGGCAAGTCCACACGGACCGGACGGGAGGTGGCCGGATGGATTTCCGGCACGAGGCTGCGGCATTCAGTTCGCATGAATGAGAACAGGCCGACTTGATTCTTTCTGCCAATGTGATATGTTAGCATATTGCCGACTGCACGACAGAGGATGATTCGTCGGCACGGCCTTTATTCGGCTTGGCATGTTATTTGCTCCGTCGCTTTGATAGAGTCCGTTTCATACTGTATCGGCGGCTTGAACCGACGAATGGTTTCCGAAATGGTTGACAATCGAACACACATGGGGCCTGCCATGAACGTGGTACTTTCGAGAGTATCTTCTCTTCCACCCCGGGCTCGGGGGCGCAAGAAGCGATCTTTTACGCTCGCCGAGGTCATCGTGGCCGGCGCGATCTTGGCGTTGGTCGCCACGGGCGTTTTCACCAGTGTGCTTCTGGCCCAGTTTCTGATTTCCAACGCCCGCGAGCATCAGGCGGCCGAGTCCCTGGCGATGGACAAAGCGTGGGAGATTTTCAACCTGCCTTACCATCAGATTGAGAATTCGCCCAATCCGCTGGCCATGCAGATTGCGGTCCCTGAAAGTTCGATTCTGTACAATCTCGGCGGCACGATTCGTACGATCGTGCTCAAGCAAACCGACTACTGTGAGATCCAAGTCCGCGTTGACTGGAACGGCCGGACCATCACCCACAAGCCGTCGCCGAGTTATGAGACTTTGAGCGTGCTGCGGTATAGGGATACTTTGTAACAATGAAAAACTTTTTTTGCAGACCGAGTTCCCCGGGCCAACAACCGTCGCCACGGCGCACGGTCCGGACTTTTACGATGGTCGAGTTCATCATCGCCTCTGTGGCCAGCGTGTTGATTCTCACCACCGTATTGGCGATCCTGCTTTTTCCGTATCGCGCCTGGGGCGAGGCGGTGGCCAATTTCTATCTCGACCACCGGATTCGCATTGTTCGTGAGCGGATTTTGCGCGGGATCGACGGCAAGTACGGCTTGCGGGCGGCAAGTCTCAGCTCCATTGAGATTCAACCCGGGGAGACCACCCAGGTCGAGTGGATTGATTTCGACATCGACGACAATGACATTCCGACGGAAGACCAGACCAATGACGATGTAACCTGCCGCGTCATTGTGACACCGGGCTTGGGCTTGAGCGTCCGAACGACTCCGGGCTCGGGACAACCCAAGAGTCTGCTCCGTCCGAAGATCAAAGTTTCGAAGTTCCAGGTCACCCAAAACGACCGAAAGATCACCGTGGTGTTGGCCTTATCCACGAGTTGGGGCGGAAAGACATTCACCCGTGAGCAGAATTTCGATGTGTACATTCGAAACGACTAAGCGAGCCGGTTTCGGTTGCCGAAGCGCCGGGGGCGCTCAGAAACACCGACTCCGCGCTCTCCGACCGCGGGAATGAGGACATACACGGACAGAGATGGTCCCGAGAACCCGACCCCGGCTGATCTGAGGCGTGAAACAGTCGAAAACGGAGGGCTGGCTCGATGAAGACCCCCGATAAGCAAAACAGGCGTCGCGAGAAGGGCATTGTCCTGGCTATGGTCATGACTTTGGCCGTTATCGTCAGCATCATCATCGGTTCCATGCTGGCCACCGCGCATTCCGCGGTGCGCATGACCAAGAAATGGCGCGAACAGGACCAGGCTTTCCTCCTGGCCCAGTCCGCCATGGAAAAGGCGAAGTGGGACATTCAGACCGCGTTCCGGGAGTACTTTGAGAGTTCTCCGTTGGCCCGGACCGGCCTGAAGTTCCCCTGGTTCGACACCTATACGGAGACGTCGCTCGGGTCGACGTCCAAGTACAATGCTCCTGACGGCGAGACTTTTGGGGCCGGAACGGTATGGATCACGATCCAGACAGTCAGGGACGACGGATACGGCAAGCGCGCCGTCCTTTTGAGGTCACGCGTCAGGCTGAACGGCACCGAACGCCGCATCACTGAAATGGTCCATTACGAACTGGCCCCATCTCCGGTTTTCGATTACGCTTACTTCATCAACAATTTCGGTTGGTTCTGGGGAAGCCCGATCTACGCCCACGGCGAGGTTCGATCCAACGGCAACTTCTCATTCCGGTACGGGCCGAAGGTCAACGGCGACGCACTGGCGGCTTTCAACCCCGCTTTAGGCGCCGCGGGGGTCGTTTCGGGGAGCTGGAACAATTGGAGTCTCAATTACTACTACAGCAATGCCCCAAGTCGGGCCCGTCCGGGCACCCCGCCGGCGCCCACTTACGAGGGGCTCTGGCCCATGGGATACGACGGGGACCCCACACGGTATCAGCGCCTTCACGAACTCGAGATGCCCTATTTGGGCGACTTGTCGGATTACATTTATTTGGCGCAGATCAGGAACGGCAAGATCCGTCAGGGCTCCACCACTCTGGTCGACAAGGTGTACAGCGGTCCCGGACCGGACAACGTGAGCGGCACTCCCGACGATGGAACGATGGTTCTGGTGGGGACCAGTTCGAAGCCCATTCGAATCGACGGTCCTGTGGTAATTCCCGGCGACGTGATCATCAAGGGTGTGATCACCGGTCAGGGGACGATTTATGCGGGCCGAAACATCTACGTCGTCGGGAACGTCTCCTACAAGAACCCGCCCAGTTGGCCCCACCCGGACACCAACCCCCAGAGCACACTCCAGCAGAACCGCTCCAAGGATTTCGTCGGTTTGGCGGCCAAAGGCAACATCTTGCTCGGGAATTATCGCTCCAGCAACTGGCAGTACTACGCGAACAGGTATATGCGCCCGCCTTTCACACAGGCGTACGACACCGACCCCAGTGACGCCGCCATCGGGTACGATTCCGATCGCAATCCCGCCAACGGCTACCGGTTCAACGGCGATTACTTCGGTTTGGACGGCGGGCAGAAGATCGACATCAACGGCAATGTGACGAGTCGACGTTACTATGAAGCGACGAACGAACAAGCCTACGCGGCCACCAACCCCACCAACAGCGTGTCTCAATTGGACGCCGTTTGTTACACCAATCACGAGTTCGGCGGACGCACCGGCAGTCTGCGGGTCAACGGCGCCATAGTGAGTCGCGACGAAGCCATCGTCTTCAGCGGCAATGTCCAAATGAACTGGGACATACGGCTCGGCAGCACGAGCAACGACGCGATCAGCATCGACATCTATCTGCCCCGTGTGCTTGCCGATCCACGCACGAGCTATTGGCGGGAGTTTTAGCGGTCGTGACCAAGAAGCATTTTTTTGTGAAGTCCGTCAGCCATGCCTTGGCGACGCTCGCATTCGTGGGCCTCGCCGCACCTCTCTTCGCGCCTGTGCCGCAATCGGAGGCGGAAGGCGCCTGGCAGCAGATTGTGGCCGAGCGCAAGCGGATGCAGAGAAAATCCCCGGAGGAGCTGAAACGGGAGTTCGAGGAACGTCGGGCCGCGGAAAACCGGGCGGCTGTCGAGGCGATTTCCCGTCCCCCCATCGACTTCCCGCATTATGTGAACCCACGTGATCCCCGGGCGCGGCGGTGGGTTGTCAATTATCTGCAGCAGACCACGGCCGAAAGGGCCGGGATCAAAAGCGAGGCAGGTTCGAAGAAAAGCGCTTCGCTTGTTTCCTTTCTTGTGGCTCTTGTCATTCTCGCCGGGCTGGGTCTCTACCACTACACGAATCGGCAGGCCTCGGAAACCGAGTGACGCCTCCCCGCTTCGAGCCCGTCCCGATTCCCCGAGCGTCCCGGGTTGCGCCGCAGGCACTTCGCGCTACCTTTTCCCGTCGGGCGACCCACCGGTACTCACACACGCAAACCGAACGGTGCGGTAATTGAGCGAACGCACATTCCCGGCGCCCCTCCTGAAGGGCAATCCCACCAAGCGGGAGCCGTGCCGCCCGGCGGGCGGACCGAAACTTTGATCGCAGGCCGTCACCCAACACGCATGTTCCACCTGCGCATCCCGACGAGTTTTGGGGTACAGTCCCACCGTCGCCGCAGGAAACCACCTCCGGGTTCTGCGGCGCTGTTCAGACAATTCCAAGGCGTGCCGTGCCGATGAGTTCTTCCTCGATTCGCGCAATCTGGTTTGCCCTGTCGTTCTCTCTGGCAACGGGGGCCGCACCCGGGTCCGTCGTTCGACTGCGTCCGGTTGTGTATTGTTCGTTCGACTCGGTTCGGGACCCGGGACGAAACGACGTGGGCCGACTGCCGTCCGTCAAACTCCGTGGCGGCGCTTCGATCCCGGGCCGCAAAGGACGGGCCCTCGAATTTTCGGGGGCCGCCGGACTCGAAATCGCCGATGCGTCTCCGCTGCGTCTCGACCGCGATGGCGTGACGTTGGATCTCCTCGTCCGATTCGCGTCGCCCCTCCGCGGAGCAAACCTGGTAACCAAAGACCGGGAATACCTGCTCCGACTGGACCCGGGCAGCGAAAACAGCCAACTCAGTTTTTTTGTTTTCGTCGACGGAAGTTGGGAGCCGCGGGTACGATCCATCCCCCTCAAACCCGGGCGGTGGTACCATGTGACCGCGATCTGGGATGGACGTACGGCAACCCTGATTGTGGACGGTCGTGTTTTTCGCCGGGTTCGGAAAGGCTCGGGAAACGGAACTTCCAACCCCGTCCTGGTGGGCGGACCGTCCCCGTGGGCGCCGCAGGGCCTGCGCGGAGCGTTGGACGAATTCCGCATTTTCGGACGCGCTCTTTCGCCCGCAGAAGTCGTTTGTGCCCAATACGCCCTGGATCTGACCCCCGCCCGGCGCGGCGGGAAAAGCGCAGTTTTCGACTTTTCCGGCGGTGACGGGGGATGGCAGGTGCTGCCGTCCCACACAGCGTTCAAAGCCGACGGCGGTTCGATCGCCACGGATGCGGCTGCCGGTTCGACGCTTTTGCTGAGTCCGCCGCTGCGAGCGCCGGTCTCGGACACGTACGTCGTGCGACTGCGGATGGCGGTTTCCGGCGGCGACCGAGGTCGACTGTTTTTTGCCACGACACGCGGAGTGCGTTTGATCCCGTTCAAGCTGCGCCCGGACGACAACTTTCACACCTACACCATTCGCACCGGGGCATGGCCCGAATGGTCGGGCAATTTGGTGCGACTCGGCATTTTGCCGGGCGACGCCACCGGGCGCGTCCGGCTCGACCGGGTGGAAGTCGCCGCCGCTTCCCCCCGACATTGCCATCACCCGATTCGAGCCGCAGTCCGCCATTGTCCGCGCCCGCCGGCCGGTGACGATCATCGCCGAAGTCCGCAACAGTGGGGCGCCTTCACCGGCCCTCCGCGCCCGCCTCGAGGCGCCGCACGGGGTGCGGGTCGAGGGACCACTCGCTCGACAGGTGGCCAGCCTGGGGCACGCTGAAAGTCGGATACTCTCATGGCGAGTGTCGGCGGTCGCGCCCCTCGAAGGTGATCTCGCACTGACACTCTCGGCGCCGGGAATGCGCCCGGTCCATGCCCGGTTCCGAGCCCGTTTCACCCATGCCGTCGAGGCGCCGAAGGCGGAGTATGTGCCTCGGCCTGTGCCCATCAAAACGGACGTCCTGATCGGGGCCCACTATTGTCCGCTCTGGAAAGAAGGAACACGTTCCAACGGTTGGGGGCCCATTCTCGGGTACCCGCAACGGAAACCCGCCCTCGGATGGTACGACGAGGGCGATCCGGAAGTCGCGGACTGGGAGATCAAGTGGTGCCTGGAACACGGCATCGGCTTTTTCGTCTACTGCTGGTACCGGACAAACCAGGGCCGGGGAGTGCAGGTCCGCCTGGGCCATGCCATTCACGAAGGGCTTTTTCGTGCCAAGTACCGCTCCAAGTTCCGATTCTGCATCATGTGGGAGAACCAAGCCAAGGGCGACGCAGGGGTTGCCTCCAAAGCCGATCTGCTCGAGACCCTCCTGCCGTTCTGGATCGAAAAGTACTTCAAGCATCCCAGCTATTTGAAAGTCGACGGCAAGCCGCTTCTATTCATCTATCGTCCGGAGTACCTTGTCGACGATCTGGGGACTGTGGCGGATGTGCGCAGTGCCCTGAACAAGATGCGCGCTGCCTGTCGGCGCGCGGGTTTTGCCGGGCTTACGATCCTCGGTGAATACCGGGGAACAGCCGTTTCGCGTCTGCGCCTGCTGGCGTCGCTGGGCTTGGACTACTCTTTCGCCTATGCCTGGCCCCTGCCCGGGGACCCATCTCCCAACCTCGCCGTCCGGATGCAAGAGGAACTTTGGCGCAAACGCCGGACACTCGATGTTCTGCCGGAAGTCCTCACCGTGTCCATGGGGTGGGACTCACGCCCGTGGCACCCCTCGAACACACGCTGGCGGCTGACGCCCAAAGCGTTCGGCCAGGCCTGTATCCGAGCACGCGAAATGATGAAATCGCAACCCGCCGGCAGCTTGGGGAGGCATATCCTGTTGCTCGATAACTGGAACGAATTCGGTGAAGGCCATTACATCGCCCCGCACCGACAGTACGGGTTCGGCTACCTGGACGCTGTGCGTTCGGTCTTTTCGAAGGCCCCGGCCGACCATCTGGATCTTATCCCCGCGGACGTGGGCCTCGGCCCGTACCAGGAATTCTTTGATGCGGCGCAGAAAAAGCGCGAACAGCTTCGGCGCCTTTGTGCCTTGCGGCCCGCGAGCGCACCGGGCTCGACCGCCCGGGGACTTGCGGCGTGGTGGCGGTTCGACGAAGAACCCGGCACCCCCGTGGCGTTCGACTCATCGGGAAACGGTTTGGGCGGGGTATTGGACAGGATGCGTCGCGGCCCCGGGCGTTTCGGGACAGCCCTGGTGTGCGAGGGCGGCAGCGTGAGCGTATCGGCCTCACCCTTGCTGGCGCCGGCGCGTATCACGGTCGAATGCTGGGTGTGGGCGAGCCGTTCCGGCCAAAGCGACAAGTGGTTCATCAACTCGGTTTTCTCCCGCGCCACCGACGCCGGGTTCCGCCTGGGAGTTACCGGCGGACGCCTGTGCTGGGCGGTGCCATTGACGCCTTGGAGCCATCACCTCACGGCGAACCGCCCCCTGCCCGTGGGCCGTTGGGTCCATGTGGCGGGCGTCTGCGACGGCAAGGCCCTGCGGTTGTATATGGATGGCGAGCCCTGCGGTGCAATGCCGCGTTCGGGCCCGGTCCGTGATCCGGACGCCCCCCTGTGTCTCGGGAATTACGCCAAAGGACACCGCGCCTTTTTCCGCGGGCGCCTGGACGAAGTGCGCATCTACGAACGCGTCCTGAGCGAAGACGAGATTCGAGCGCACGCCCACGGGACCGAACCTTGATTGGACGCCGTCCGACTGCCGCTTTGCCGCGCGGCAAACGGTGAGAGGGACCGTCAATACGGGAAACTTGTTTCGTGCAGACACCGACTCCTCCCCCACCCCAGCCCGACGATTCGCACTGGCACTTCATCGAGGAATTGAAGGCCCCCTTTTGGACGCCCCGGCATCGGCGCCGCTCGACTCCGCGACCCGGAGAATTGGACCTCTCCGGCGGCGTGCGACTTCTGTTCGAGGTCACGGACCCTGAAGGCCTGCTCGAAACCGCCGAAGCGGACCTCGACGACTGCCTGAACGCCTGGCAACTCCTTCGAGATCGCGGGACGCCGCTTCACGTTGAGACGGCCGAACTGCCCGAGGAAGCGTTTCGACTCGAAGTGACCCCCGACGGTTGCCGAATTCGGGGCGGCGGGATCGAGGGGGTCCGCCGCGGGGTATTCTTCTTGGAATCCAGCCTCGACCGAGCCGGCGGCCCGTTCCTCCCTCTTGGAACGCTCGAGAAACGTCCTTTCATCCGACACCGTATTTCCCGATGTTTCTTCGGGCCCATCAAGCGCCCGCCCAAGATGCGCGACGAGTTGCTTGACGATGTGGATTACTACCCGGAGAACTACCTGAACAGGTTGGCGCACGAAGGCGTCAACGGCTTGTGGTTGACCGTCGAATTCAGGGACTTGTGCCGTACGCGGCTGACGCCTGAGTACGGTGCCCGGGCCGAGTGCCGGCTCGCCAAGTTGCGCCGCACGGTCCAGCGTTGCCGCCGGTATGGCATCCGCATTTTTCTGTTCTGCATCGAGCCCCGGGCGTGGTCTGTCGAAGACGCGGCCATTCTCAAACGTCACCCGGAGCTGGCGCCCGGACCGGATTTCGGCGGCGGGCGGCGGCATTTCTGTCCGTTCTCGGACGTAGCCCGGCAGTATCTTTACGACGCCCTGACCGGCATCTTCTCCGCCGTTCCGAATCTCGGCGGCCTGATCAACATCTCTCACGGCGAACGCCCTACGACGTGCCTGAGTGCGGTCACCGCGGCCGGCGAAGGCGCGATACGCTGCCCGATCTGCGCCGAGAAAGAGCCGTGGGAGATCCTGTGGGCCGCCTTGACCCCCATGGAACAGGGGATGCACGCCGCCGCGCCGGATGCCGACCTCATCAGTTGGCTCTACATGCCGCAGGCGCACGGCGCCCTGCACGACGACTTGGCGCCGTGGGTGTACGAGATCCCGCGACACACACCGCCCGGAGTGCTGCTGCAATTCAATTTCGAGTCCGGCGTGCGTCGCAGTGTTTTTGGCAAGACTTTGGTCGGAGGCGACTACTGGCTTTCCGTTCCGGGTCCGAGCGCCCGGTTCGAACGGGTTGCCACCACGGCACGCCGGGCCGGGACCCCCGTATCGGCCAAGATCCAGACCGGCTGCTCGCACGAAGTCGCCACGGCACCGTTCGTTCCCGTCCCGGGGCTGCTGTTCCGGAAGTTCGAGGGCATGCGAAGACTCGGGGTGGAGTCGACCATGCTCTGTTGGTATTTCGGCAACTACCCCTGCGTCATGAACCGAGCGGCGGGGGCGTTGTCGTTCGAGCCCTTTCCCAAGAACGAGACCGATTTCCTCGTCGACTTGGCGCGCTCGGAATGGGGCGGAGACGCACCCGCCGTCGCTTCGGCTTGGAGACGATTCGCAACGGCTTACGAAAACTTCCCGCTGACCAATCTGTTCCAGTATTATGGCCCGATGCACGACGGCCCGGTTTGGCCGCTCCATCTGAAGCCGGTCGATGCCCCGCTGGCACCGACTTGGTTGCTCGCGTCCCCGGGCGACCGTCGTCCCTGGCCCCCCAGCGGCGACCGTATCGGAGAAGCGATCGGCGAAGTCCTCACGCTTGATGAGACCGTTCAATTGTGCGAGCGCGTGGCGTCAGGCTGGGCGGACGGCATGGACATCCTCCGCGAAGTGGAGGCGCATGGGACGCACGCCCCCGACCGCCTGCTCGACATCGGAGTCGCGGAAGCTCTCGGCATCCAGTTCAGAAGCGGTTGGAACATCCTCCGGTTCTATCGGCTGCGTGAACAAATGCTGCGGATGTCCGGCCCAAAACGGCTTGATGTCCTGGATCGACTCCGGAGGATTGTGGGGGACGAGCTAGCCGGGAACGACCGCCTGCTCGAACTGTGCCGCCGGGACTCCAGACTCGGGTTCCACCCCGAGGCGGAAGGGTACAAGTACTACCCGGCGAAAATCCGCTGGCGCATGAGGCGGTTGGAATGCCTCCTGGACCGGGACGTCCCCGCAATCGAAGCAGACATCTACCGCGACCGACTCCTCTTTCCGGAGTATACCGGGACCGCTCCCCGGGGACCTGTCGTGTATTGCCGCCCGTTCGAGGGAATCGAGCGCGCTTGGGCAAAGCCGACCTGGGACGCGCTCGGGTCGGTCTGCCGGCAAACTTGCGGCGCCGACGGGTGCGAAGGCGGGATGCGCTGGGGGCTGTGCCGAGACGCGGAGAATCTCTATTTTGTCTTCCGCTGCTCCGAGGAGAACGTGGGAACAAGCATGGCCGCGGCGCCTCAAGGCGCTTTCCCCGTGAACCGATGGACCGGTTTCTCCGCCGTACTGTTCAAGTTGGAGCCGCGACGGCTCTGGCCCTGTCTGCGGTTCGCCGTTTCCGCAGCCGGAGGCGTGTCGCACGCTCCCGGCCAAACGCCGCCGGAAGTTCGCACGGTGCAGCGGGTCGGAGCAGGCTGGCAGGGCATGATGCGCTTCCCCCTCGATCGGTTCAACGACGGCCAGGGAGGACTGCGCCCTTTCCGGTTCGACGTGCAACGGGCCGTGCCCGGCTTCGGGACCCATACGTGGATGCCGCAACATCCAATGACCCCGCGTCTCATGCTCGGCAGCGACAACCCCGCCGACCTCGGCTGGGCCATATTTGCGGAGTCCGCTCCTTGACGTCCCCGGAGGCTGGGGTGGGCTTTCCCGGAAAGCGCCGTCCCGCGGACCACCCGGGTCACCGAACCTTTGCGGGTCCCGCAGAGACCGCACCGATGCCGCCAGGTCGTCGCAGCGATGCGGTTGAGAACTTCTGCCTCCGAACCTCGCCGCGAGAATGTGTTCCTGCCGTTTCGAAGGCGGCGTCCAGGCGATACTGTATCACATGGCGAACCAAGCGCGGGCCTCTGTGCCGGGACCTTGCGGAACGGTTTCGTCGCGAGAGCCATGCGGACCGGGCGCGCCCGGCGTCGTCCTCGCCCCCCCCGCTCCGTGCGGAAACGCCATGACGATCCGGCAAACGGTCTCGGAAGGTTGCAGCACTACACGAGGAGACATTTCATGAGCGTTACGCCGTGCCGCCCCAAATGGAAAGGGACCATGACCGACCGGGAGCGATTCAACAACCAAATGCACTACCGGCCGATCGACCGTTGCTTCAATCGTGAATTCGGCTACTGGGACGAGAACTTCCATGTCTGGGAGGGATTTGTAAAACACGGCATAACGAACAATGCGGAAGCAGACGCGTTCTTCAATTTCGACCGCATGGCAACCATCGGCGGTGCGGTCTGGATCCTGCCGCCTTTTCCCACAGAAGTGTTGGCGGAGAGCGAAACGACGCAAACAGTCCGCAATGCGAACGGCCTGATCTGTGAAGTCCCCAAGGACGGCCACAGCACCATCCCTCACTACTTGGGGTCTTCCGTCCAGACACCGGACGATTGGAAACGCGTCAAGGCCGAACATTTCGACCCAGACCATCCCGGACGGAGAGTGGATGTGGAAGCCTTGAAGAAACGGTTTCCCCCCGACCGAGACATTCCCCTCGGGGTGGGGACCGGCTCGATGATCGGACGCATTCGCGACCTCTTGACCCTCGAAGGACTGTGTTACGCCATGTACGATTACCCGGCCATGGTCGAAGACATGGTCGAGACCGCCTGTGTGCTGGTCGAGCAATCTTTGGACCGACTCCTGCCTCACCTGGACTTCGACTACGCCTGCGGTTGGGAAGACATCTGCTTCAATCACGGTCCGCTCGTGTCATTGGATTTCTTCGAGCGAGTGGTGGTGCCTCGGTACAAGCGGATCGGGGAGAAGTTGGCGCGGCACGGGGTGGATCTCTGGTACACCGATTGCGACGGCGACGTACGGCCTCTGGTCCCGGGGTTCCTCGAGAGCGGCATCAACTGTCTTTTTCCCTATGAAGTGCACTCATGCGTGCACCCGGGGGAACTTCTCGACGAGTTCGCTCCCGACTTGCGCATCATGGGCGGTGTCGATAAAATGGAACTGAAAAAAGGGCCCAAGGCCATCAAAGCATACCTTGAATCCCTGGTTCCCTGGGTCGAACGGGGCGGGTATATCCCGTTCTGCGACCACCGCTGTCCCCCGGACGTCAAGTACGAGGATTACCTTTATTACTTGGACCTGAAGGAGAAGATGTTCGGGATGCCGTAAGGTTGCGGGTACGACTGCTGCAGGCTTCCGGTCCGGTGCATTCGGCGCGTCGTCCCATTCCCATGGAGGTCGGGAGCATGAAAGACGTCCGACGCACCGTACCCCCGATCCGGGACGAAACCGCACCGAAACTCGAACTCGATACGTACATGGTCCTCGATCATCGCAACGTTCTGGCGGGCAGGATTGGAATACCCGCCGGGGACGGACGTGAGGTCGCGCTGTCCCTTACGCGCGCCCAAGAGCATGAGCCGTGCTGGCGCCGTGTCGTCCCAGCCTCACCCGGCAGGATCGCCCCCGCAGCCGCTTTTTCGCTTCCCTTGGCCGGCTTGCCCGGCGGTTACTATCGGCTGGAAGCCCGGACAGAAGCCGGCGAAACGACTGCCGTGACGATCGCCCTGCATGAGGTTCGCCCGGTACGGCCCGGGCCTTTGCCGAATTATTTGGCATTCGTTACCGACACTATGTCGAAATTGCTGGCGCATCAGGTCAAACGTCTCGAAGGCTCTGCCGCGGGGACGCCTTGCGTGACTGTCAGCCGGAAGAGCAACCTGAGCTATCGCTCCCTGGGCCACTTCGAGAACGGCAGTTTTCGAACCTGCTGGTTCCCGGAACAACCTTTCGAAATGGATGCGTTTCGGATCGACCACGAAATCTGGTCGGTCTTGGATCGGTTGTCGGAGTTTACCGGCAAGAGAATGTATCGGGACAGCGTCACGGCCATGCTGGATGCCGTAGCCGCATACGGCTTCGATCCCGAGTCCGGCTTGATGTATCTGAGCGAAGAATGCGATTTCGATGTGGTGCGGTGCGTGCCTTGTCACAGCACTCGCTCGGACATCCCACCGAGGTTCAAGCCGCGCAACACCGGGCATCGTCCTGAAATGTACCTGGACCGCCTATGGGAGCGCATGCCGCATCAGTTGCACCGCTGTTTCCGGGCCATGTACTACGGACTGGTTACCGACCCGGAGACGTTCGATTACAACCGGTTCTGTACGTACGACTTCTCGGATGCCGACCGCAAGCCGTCCCAGGAGAGAAACTCCGGGCATTGCGCGTTCGATACGACCGGCGGCCGGATGGTCCACTGGTGGTGTTCGTGCTGGGCCCGCACCGGCGACACCGACTGCCTCTCTTGGGCCCAACGGATGGCGGACAAGTGGCAGGCCGTCATGCACCCCGACTCCGGGCTTGTCCCAAACTTTTTCGGGGCCGCTGCCTCGCGGCCCGGGGCCGCACAACGTCCCGGCAAATGGGCCGAGACACGCGGCGCGGCATTGACTGCGGCCTCCTGGATGGATGCTGCGGCAGAACTCATCGGTCACCCCGGAGCCGAAGGTTTGCGAGAGCAGCTCACCGACATGGCGCTCAGACTGGCGCGGGGTCTGGCCGCCCGCGTCTATGACGCCGCTCGAGGCCGCTTCCGGGAACATCTCCATCTCGACGGACGCCCGTATGAGAATACGGCCCGTTATTGCTTCGGCACGCAGGAAGAAAAAGATGCTGCCGTGGCACGGGACCCCGAACTGACCTGGGTCCCGGTGTACGACGGTGCGGGCTGGTATCGGCCACCGACCTATTTCGAGCATTGTGCCGGCGTCGGCATTCCGCTCCACCTTACGCAAGTTGCTGCGGCGACCGGTGACAGTTTCCTGCTTGCAAAGACCGCCGAGTTCGCCGCAATGGCCGTCGAGGCGTCGCGGCAGCTCGAGGGACCGTTTACGCCCGAGGGGCTCTGGACCTTTCGGGCGTCCGGCTGGTACATCCGGATGTGTCTCCTGCTCTACAGAGCGACCGCTGACCGCCGGTACCTCCAGTGGGGAACGGAGTTGGCGGATCGGGAGATCGCGGCCCTTGGCAGCGTTGTCCCCCCACACTGGTGGCGGATGCGCGAGCGCAGCATTTTTCTCGAAGCCCTTTTGGAACTGCATCGGGAATTGTGCGGTGCGAAACAGGGACAGAGTGCGGGGACAGTCGGTGCGCCGGAATCGTAACGACTCAGGTTGCCGGCCTCATTGGGGCTTCTCACTTCCCGGGCGTGCCGTAGTCGGCAGGACGCAGGCGGCAGTCAGGCACGTAAGCATTCACCCGGAACCTACCATAAATGCCGTTCTGCGAACGCCTGACCGGAGCCGCTCTTGAGGTATTTCTCAAACCGGATCGCCTGCTCCCGCTCGCGGAAGGCCACATACGTCACGAGGGCCCACGGACGGTGGTGCGCCGTGTGGACCGAGCCGCCGGAATTGTGCACGGCGAGCCGTTTCCGTACGTCTTCCGTGAAACCGATGTAGGTTTGGTCTGGGCTGGA
>JAADHN010000152.1 GCA_013151865.1 Kiritimatiellota bacterium | reverse complement strand
GTTTCAACATGCAGCAACCGCCAGGGCCCGGGAAACGCTTGGTGTGAAAGGTGGTGCGGTCGGCGGGATCGTTGTGCTCGCGGAGGCGGCGGTCTAGGTCCTGCGTCTGCCCGATGTAGATGCGGTCGTCGGGGTTCGCGAGGACGTAGTACGGCATCGGAAAACAAAACGGGCCGGGCGTTCTGGAAAATGGCTTCCGCCTTGGCCTATCGGCTACGGCGAGACAGGCCAGTGGTAGGATTGCCACTTCGGCCTATGGCCTCGTTGCCGACCCGCTTCGCGGGCGGCCCGTCTCGCTCATTGTCGTTCGCTCGGCTCGAACCTACGGTTCTCATCCCACCGCCGGACGACAAAGAAAGACCCGAGACGCAAAAGCACGTCCCGGGTTCAAAAAAATGGCTCCGGCGGTAGGATTCGAACCTACGACCAAGTGGTTAACAGCCACCTACTCTACCGCTGAGCTACGCCGGAGCAGAACATGTGCCTGACAAAGACAAATCGAGCCATACTCTAACAGTCGGGGGCGTGAAGTCAATCCGCAAAAGCCAAAAAACGGGCCGAGAGACGGGGCGACTCGGTATTGTCCGGACGATACCGCAGAGGCGGAAAGTTCGTCCGGACTCCGATTGTTTCGAGCCGGCCGACACGCCTGACCGCCGGGTTGCGATTCCGGGCGGGGAGGTTACTTTCCAAGTCGAGTCCGACGTGCCCAGCCGTTTGCCGGGTGTCGCGGACTTCTTCCGGGAGGTCACAGCCATGCATCTGTTCTTCTCCAAACCGAACCGTCGCCTGTCCCGTCGCCGACCGAACGTGCGAGCGCTGTTTCTGCAACGCTCCCTGGTTGGTGTCTTGGCCGCCGGCGGACTGGCCTGCTTCGCCGGAGACTGGCCCATGTGGCGACACGATCCGCTGCGGAGCGGCGCCACGACCGAGGCATTGCCCACCCGCTTGCAACTCGAGTGGGTGCGGGAATTCCCGGCCATCGCCCCGGCTTGGCCGGAGGAACCCCGAAACCAGTTCGATCTCGCCTATGAACCGGTGATCGCGGGCAAGCGCCTGTTCATTGCGTCTCCGGTGGACGGCAGCATCCGGGCCTGGAACGCGGACACCGGCGAACCCCTTTGGTCTTTCTATACAGCCGGTCCGGCCCGATTTGCCCCGGCGGTCTGGAAGGACCGTGTTTTCGCTGTCTCGGACGACGGTTTCCTCTATGCCCTGGATGCCGCGACCGGCAGACTCCTGTGGAAAGTCAACGGTTCGGGGCAGGAACCCCGCCGACAACTGGGGAACAATCGGCTGGTATCCCGGTGGGCGGCGCGTGGGGGGCCTGTGGTCGCGAGTGACGGCACGGTGTATTTCGCGGCGGGGATCTGGCCGACGCTCGGTGTGTACATCCGCGCTGTGAACGGGGCGACGGGCAAGCCGGTCTGGACGAACGAGGCCGGCTATTGGATCCCGGGGACCCGGATCGATCATAACGAGATCTACTCCGCCGGTCTGTCGCCGCAGGGGTACCTGCTCGCAGTCGGCGACAGGTTGCTGGTCCCCAACGGGCGGTCCATGCCGGCCGGTCTCGACCGGAGGACGGGCAAACTGCTCTATTACATTCAGGGATACCGCCGGGGACACTGTCGAGTCACGGCTTCGGAACGTGTTGCGTTCGTGGGGCGGGCGGCGGTGGTAAGCGTCGATACGGGTCGCGAGATGGGCAGCAAGTGGAAAGCCGCCGGGAAAAATGCCCCGCAAGGTTTCGACGTGACCAAATGGGACTTGTTCGAGGGACCGTTCTTCTCCTATAAATTCATGCCGGGATGCAATGCCTGGAGCGTGGTCACGTCGACGCGGGTCTACGGGCTGGACAACGGTGTGTTCTACGGCTATGACCTGACCCGTCCGAAACTGACCGAGTACACGAAGACGCAGGGCGGCAGGGAATTCAAACCGTTGCGCTGGGACCTGCCGCGACTTTGGGCCTTGCACACACCCCAGGCGGGGAAACGCCCGAACAGCCGGGCGCTGGTGCTGGCGGGGAACCGATTGTACGGCAATACGGGACGCACTCTTTTGGCGGTGGATCTTCCGAAAACGAAAGACGACAAACCGCGTCTCGCATGGTCGATGGAGCTGGAGAGCGAGCCGGCCACACTGGCCGCGGCGGACGGCAAACTCTTCATCGGCACGCTCGACGGCAAGCTGCTCTGCCTCGGGAATGCCACAGGGGACGCGCGGACGGCGAAACGTTTTCCGCTCCGCACCGTTCCCCTGCGCGCACCGCCCGCCGCGATTGCGAACGCCGCAAAAGAAATGATCACGGTCAGTGGGGCCACGTCCGGTTTCGTCGTGTTGCTCGGCGTCCGCAACACTCCGGAGCTGATTGCCGCCCTGCTGGCCACACCGGGACAGCGAGTCGTTGCGGTCCTGTCGAAGGCACCGACGGTCAAGGCGCTCCGGGACGCACTGGTTGCCGCCGGCGTGTACGGGGATCGCGTCGAAGTGTTTGAAACGGAAGGCGATCCGACGGCGTTTCGTCTGCCGCCGTTCCTGGCGAACCTGATTGTGGCGGAACTCGCCGATTCTGCGGACCTCGCACGGCGGGCGCAGGCATTGTTTCGGAGTCTGCGGCCGTACGGCGGCACGATGCTGCTGCGGACCTCGCGGACGGCGCACGCGGCCCTGGCAACCAAGGTCCGCCCGCCGGCCTTCGAGGAGAACGCCCGGATCGAGCGCCGGGGCGCCTGGAGCGTGCTCCGCCGTCCGGGGAAACTGCCGGGAGCGGCCGACTGGACACACGAATGCGCCGACGCCGCCCGCACGTATTTCTCGCGCGACGAACGAGTCCGCCCTCCTCTCGGCATTCTCTGGTACGGCGACGGCGACGGATACGGTTTCTACAAATACCGCGACTATGGTGCGGGCGTGAAGCCGCAGGTCGCCGGGGGCCGGGTGATTGTCCTGCGGCAGCGGTCTCCCGCCACGCTCTGCGCGCTTGATGCATACACGGGCCGGCAGCTTTGGAATCGGCAGGTCGGACGCTTCACGCGCTACGTCTCGCTTCCGGATGCGGTCTACGTGGCGGATGCGGACCGCCTGATCGTCCTCGATGCAGAGACCGGCGCGAACCGGATGGAGGTCAAGCTCGATACGGGGCGTCCGGCCCGAGACAAACCGGTCGCGCGCGACATTCGTGTGGCCGAAAACACGGTCACGGTCGCGGTGGGTTTCGGCGACATCGCGGGCGGGGCCTACACACTGATGCAGGTCGGCGGGCTTTGGGACAGCAAGGTCCTGGTGGCCCTGGACCGGAACACCGGCAAACAACTCTGGCGGCGCGAGGCGGCGAATCGCTTCAACAACAATGCATTCGCGGTGGGCGACGGGCGAGTATTCTGCACGGATTCCTTTTCTCCCGTCGAGGGTGCGCGCCTGGTCCGGCGCGGCGTGGCGCTGTCGACCGTGGAATCGACCATTCTGGCCCTGGACGCTCGGACCGGGGCGGTTCAGTGGCAACAGAAGATCACCAGCCCATACGAGAACTTCCCGACCGGCAACTGGCTCGGCCAGCGCTCCCGCGACGACTGGCTCGGGTATTCGAGCAACAACAGAGTGCTTCTGGCGGGGCGAAGCAGCAACATTTATGGGCTCGATGCCGACACAGGCAAGAAACTCTGGGAACGCAAAGGCGGCAGCGCTCAACCGGTGATCATCCGTGCCAAGACGTGCATTACGCAGGCCGGGCTGGTGCTGGACATCCGCACCGGCCGGCAGCAGATGCAGCGCAGCCTGCCCATGCGGAAGCACGGCTGCAATTACGCCGTGGTGGGTACGCGCCTGGAGTTCGTCCGGGATGCGTTCGTCTCATACACGGACATCGGGAAGCCAACGCTCGACCGCTACTGGCTCCGCAACATCCGTTCCGGGTGCGATGCCAGCCTGGTGGCGGCGGACGGTTTGCTGAACGTGCCGAACCTGGCGGTGGGCTGCGTCTGCAATTACCCGATCCAGACTTCGTTCGCCATGGTGTACATGCCGGAAACGGCGAAATGGGCCCGGCCCGAGCCCCTGGCCAAAGCACCCAAGGCCGTTTCGGGTCCGGCCCCGGCAAAAGTCGGGGGGGACCCGGCTGCGGCCCGCGCTCTCGCCGCAGCCCGGAAGGACGGCCGTATCCTGGTTGCCCCAGGCAGCACGTGGAAATACCTCGACAACGGCGTTGCGCCTCCCGCGGGCTGGACCGCCCCCGGGTTCGACGACGAGAAATGGCCGGAAGGCGCGGCCCAGCTCGGGTACGGCGACCACGATGAGGCCACCGTCCTCAAGTACGGGAAAGACCCGAAACACAAGGCCATGACCGCCTGTTTCCGCCGGACGTTCACCGTGGCGGACCCGAAGCAGTTCAAGACGCTCGTGGCCGGACTCCTCCGAGACGACGGTGCGGTGGTTTACCTCAACGGGGTCGAGGCCTTCCGCAGCAACATGCCGAAAGGCAAGATCACTCTTGCCACACCGGCGGCGTCCGTAACCGCCGGCGACCGGGAGAAGACGTTCTACCCGGCCTCGGTCCCGGTCGAATTGCTGAAGCCCGGCCGCAATGTTCTGGCGGTCGAGGTGCACCAGGCATACCCGAGCAGTTCGGACATCAGTTTCGACCTGGAGCTGTACGCGCTCCCCGGTCTCGCAAAGTCCGCAGCCCGCGGTGGAGCGACCAAGTAGGCGGAGACGCCCGGGAGCGACGGGCGAAGCCGGAAGCGGGGAAGGAAAACACCCGGCCGCGGGACCGGAAATGGGCGGACGACGCCGGCGCGCAGGCAAGGTTCGTGCGGTTTCGAATGACGGCGCCCGCCCTGTTCGGGGGTTCGGAGTGGACCCATTTCCGCCGCCGGCGCGCCCCAGCACTCTGTCGGCAGGAGTCTTTCCATGTCCACACAAAACCGGCCCGTGTCCCGTCGGACTTTTCTCGGCAAACTGGGTTGGGGCGCCGCGGCATTGGCCGCCCCCGCCGGCCTCGCGGCCGCAGGCGCCGGCGGAAAGCGTCCGCCCAACCTCGTGTTTTTCCTGGCCGACGACTTGGGCTGGCGCGACACCTCGCTGTACGGCAGTACGTTTTACGAGACGCCGAACATCGACCGGCTGGCCCGGCGCGGCATGCGGTTCACCAATGCGTACGCGGCCAATCCCCTCTGTTCGCCGACGCGCGCCAGCATCATGACCGGTCTCTACCCGGCCCGGATCGGCATTACGGCCCCGGTCTGCCACATCGCCCCGGTCGTTCTCGAGGAGACGCTTCAGCCGGCGGCCCCGCCGTGGCGCAAAGCCCTGATCGCCTGGAGCGCCACCCGGCTCGATCTCCCGTATTTCACGCTGGCGGAAGCCCTGCAAAGCGCCGGGTACGCCACCGGGCATTTCGGCAAGTGGCACCTCGGACGCGAACCGTACGACCCGCTGCACCAGGGCTTCGACAGCGATATCCCCCACTGGCCCGGGCCGGGACCGGCCGGGAGCTACATCGCCCCGTGGCGCTTCCCGAATTTCAAAGGCAAGCCGGGCGAACACATCGAGGACCGGATGGGGCGGGAGGCCGTCCGTTTCATCCGCAAGCATCGAGACAAGCCGTTCTTTCTCAACTATTGGTGTTTTTCGGTCCATTCCCCGTACGGCGCCAAGAAAGATCTGATCGCCAAATACCGAGCGAAAGCCGCCGCCCATCCGGACAATCCCCAGCGAAATCCGATCATGGGCGCCATGGTCGAAAGTCTGGACGACAACGTGGGACGCGTGGTACGCGCCCTGGACGAACTCGGGCTCACGGACAACACCATCATTGTTTTCTTCTCCGACAATGGCGGCGTGCACTGGGCCGAGGAAAAGACCGGCCCGGCCCCGGTCACCAGCAACGCCCCGCTGCGGGGCGGGAAAGCCACCATTTACGAAGGCGGCACGCGCGAGCCGCTGGTGGTGGTCTGGCCCGGCGTCGTTCGACCCGGCAGCGTCAGCAACGAGATCGTCTCGAGCATCGATTTCTACCCGAGCATACTCGAAATGCTGGAGATGAAACCACGTCCAGACCAGCAGTTCGACGGGATCAGCATCGTGCCGGCCCTGAAAGGCGGGCGTTTGAAACGGGACGCCGTTTTCTGCGATTTTCCGCATTACGTGATCCGCACCGGCAACCTCCCCTCGAGTTACGTGCGCCGGGGCGACTGGAAGCTGATTCGATTCTACGCGGACGGCGTCGGCGGCAAAGATCGATTCGAATTGTACAATCTGCGGGAGGACATCGGCGAAGAGCACAACTTGGCGGAGCGGTATCCCGAGAGGGTCCGCGCTCTCGATGCCCTGATCGCGAAGCACCTTGCGGAGATCAAAGCCGTTATTCCCAAGCCAAACCCGGCGTACGATCCCAAGTGCCTGCCTCCGGATCGGGTTCGGCCGGTTGCCGGTTGGACCCCGTCCGGTTACTGTACGCTGACACTCGAGGGCGGCGCACTCGAAGTGCGCTCGTTGGGGAAGGACCCGTTCGTGTCCACCTCCGGTCCCTTCCCACGCAAACCCGGGCCGTTTCTCATACGTTTCCGGATGACAACCGACGCGCCGGGCAACGGACAGGTGTTCTGGCAGGGCGCCCCGGCTCGTCCGTTCCACCATACCCGGTCGGTCGGGTTCGTCCCGAAGCGGGACGGCCGCTGGCACGAATACGAGGTGCGGGTCCCCATCGAAACCCCGCTGACCGCACTGCGGATCGACCCGGCCACGGGGCCCGGTCGCATCGCGTTCGACTGGATTCGGGTCTACGGAGCGGACGGGACGGTCCTCAGAGCCTGGGAATTCGCGCCGGACGTCCCAAAACGCCGATGAATGTCGCGCGACCGCCCCCTTCTGGAATGGGGCGTGCGGGTCCGAGACGGACGCTCGCGACCCAACCGTCTCCAGGCGCCGGGCTGCGATGCGGGTGCCCCGTTACGGCTTTTTTTCGTGCAGTCCAAGGAGAAAGCGACGAAGCCTTCAGGGGCGTTCGCAGTATTTGTCCGGCCCTCTCGGGTCCGACGAACGCGAATGCGGCCCAAGAAAGGGAAAGGGCGGTGAAGCTGCTCCGACAATGCAGACCGAGCCGGCTTTCGCTCAGCCAACCAAAGGAGAGACTACTGATGAAGAACTACTTGCCGGCAGTTGCGGGCCTGGTGATCGGCTCGAGTCTCCTGGCGGCGCCCGGCAGGATTGTGAAATCGGGAAAGTGCACACTCCGGGAAGGAGGACCGTTCGACCGGAAAAGGGCTTTTACTCTCGTTCTGAAGAGCCGAGACATCCAAGTCGTGTTCAGCCTGCGCGGCCAGAACTTCTTCGGCAGGTTTGTCATCGGGACAACCCCGAAGATATCCAACCTTTCGGGCAAGCCGAAGCATGTTGCGTACAACATCGCGTTTTTCGACCAAAACGGCGATCTTGTCGCGTGCACTTCTTCCAGCGCCGACCTTGGCGGCGACCAGAAGGACCTCCAGACAGGTTCCAACCTGCCCGAGATCCCTCGGGGGAGTCTTCAGAAGATCTGTTCGTATCAGGCAGTGGTTTATGTGACCGAGGGCAAGAAGCGATAGGGACGAGGAGTGGGTCGCGAGGTGGATGAACGTGGAGGTCTGCGGTGCGTACTCGAGGCATGATCGTCGTTCTGGCACTCTCGGGGTTGCTGCACCTGGCGCTTTTCATCGGGGGCGTGTTTCACCCCGAGCGGGTCATGGCGCCCGACTCGTACGATTATCGCCTGCTCGCCCAAGGTTTGCTCGAGACCGGCCGGTTCCAGCGCGGCGACGGCGCCCCGGAGATCTACCGCACGCCCGGCTATCCACTTTTTCTGGCCGCCGTGTTCGCTGTCGCGGGTCCGCGCCCGACGGTCCCGCTCGCGGTGCAATGCATGGCGGATGTGATGCTCTGCCTGCTGGTTTTCCACGCCGTTCTGCGGACTTCGCAATCGACCGGTCTGCAGAGGGTCGGACCGGGGCCGGCGGAATGGGCGGCGGCATGGCAGGCCGCGGCCGTGGTCTCGTGCGTATATGCCTGCCGACTCTTGAGCGACTCGCTATTCGCCCCGCTCCTGCTGCTGGCGATCTTATGGGGCGCGCGTCTTGCGTCGGCGGCCCCGGACGCCGGCCGGCATACCGCAGAGGGATTGGCCGCCGGTTTATACCTGGGTTCGCTTGGGCTATGGCGGGTGGTGTTCGTCCCCTTTTCGCTACTCCTGCCCGCCCTGCTTCTTTATCGCCGGCGATACCGTCCCGCCGGGGCCATGGCGGCGGGCCTGTTCCTGGTATTGGGGGGATGGACCCTGCGGAACGGCCTGCGGGCCGGCTACTGGGGCGTGAGCACTGTTTCGGCGCTAAACCTCTATCGGTACGAGGCCGCGGCCCTCGAGGCGACCCGGGCCGAACGTCCGTTTGCGGTGCAGCAAGCGCTGTTCGACGAGCGCCTCGGCCGGACCGAGTCGCAGGCGGATCAAGCCCGTACGGCTCTGCGCGAGGGGCTGCGAACCATCGGCAGGGCCCCGTTCCGCATGCTGGCAATCCACCTCCGAGCCAACCTCGGCGCCCTGCTTCCGGCCGCCGGGGAGTTTCTCCGGACGTTCGGGGTCGATGTGGGAGGACACGGCACTTTGGGCGTCCTACACGACCGCGGCGTCTTCGCGGCTGCCCGGCATTACTTCGGCGGCAACCTTCCGGCGGCCGCTTTCGGCTTGGCGTGCGCACTGCTCCTCGGCCTCAAGTATATCGCCGCCGGGGCAGGCATCCTGGCAACATTTCGAAGCGGGAGGAAAACGAGCGACACGGACCGGCTCTTGCTCGCGGCCCTGGCCTATTTCCTTCTTGTTCCGGGTCCGGCGGCCCATCCGCGATTCCGAGTCCCCATCGAGCCCGTGCTCTCCGTCTACGCGGGGTTGGGGATGATCCGGATCATGCTCCTGGCCCGGCGGACTGTCCATGCCGGCAAATCCCGGTTACAGTACGTGTCTTCCAAAGGACTCCTCGGGCACGACAGACAGCGATAGCGGATTCCGCGCCGCCGCCGTTTTTTCCGGAGAAACAGCGCATGTTGTCCATTCATCTCTCTCTTGCAGACTGCCACATGTCGGTTCTGCTGTTGGTGGGTCTCGGCGCCGCCGTGGGCCTGTTGGGCGGCTTTTTCGGCGTGGGCGGCGGCTGGATCGTCACGCCGGCCCTGAACGTTTTCGGCCTGCCCATGCCCTATGCCGTGGCCACGGGGCTCGGGTACGTTTTCGGCATGACCTGCGTGTCCGGCTGGCAACACCGCAAGTACGGGCACATGGACGGGCGCTTGGGGTCGGTTCTCGGCCTCTCGATGATCGTGGGCATCCGCGTCGGCAAGCAACTGATGACGGTACTCGAACACCTCGGGCGTGCGGACCCGGTGGTTCGGGCGGTCTACGTGGTGTTTCTGGTGGGACTGGGCTCCTTGATGTTGATCGACTACGTGCGGACCTCGCATTCCGCAGCGCCCGGCGAGGACGACAGCACGGAGCGGCGACGCGGCTGGTTGAAGGGGATTCACGCCGGACCGCTCCTGCGCCTGCCGCGGAGCGGCATCACGGTCTCGTTGTGGCCGCTCCTGGGCATTGGCCTGGGAGTGGGTTTTCTTTCGGGCATCATGGGTGTGGGCGGCGGTTTCGTGCTCATGCCCATCATGGTCTATGTGGTGGGGACGCCCACGGCGGTCGCAGTGGGCACGAGCCTGCTGTGCCTGTTGATTGCCAGTCCGTTCGCCGTTCTGGCCTACTCGGGCGTGGGCGCATTCGTGTCCGAATCGGTCCGGCGTGTGGGCCTCGGCGCCTTCTTACTCACGGGCGTCGACCCGCACCTGCTCGTCGAGGCGGTTCATCGTTACGGCCGAGTCGAATTCACGGCCTCCGGTCTGATGATCGTCGGGGCCCTCATCGGGGCCCCGGTCGGGGTCTTCGCCGGCCGCGTCCTGCACGGTCGGGTGCTCCGCCTGCTCTATGCGCTTATGATCATCGCCGGGGGCATCGCCGTCGCGTTGAAGCAGTTCGGGGCCGAGACCGCATCGCGGTCCCTCATTCTTTTCCTGGCAGTCGGAATGTGTGCCGTCATTCTCTTACTGACGGCACTCCACGCAAAGCGGACGGGGCCCGACACCGGCGGGGCCCGCCCGGGACCGCCACCGTCCGAAGAGACGGACTCAAGCGGAAGGGCCGAAGCATGAACGGGGCGCCGCCGGATCGGCCACCTCAAGGAATCCGGGTTTTCGACCGCCGGGCCGGACGCATGGTCCGGGAGGTTGTGCTGGGCGACCGCTGGCTGCGGGCGGCCTACGCGCCGCCCTGGCGTTCTCTGTGCCGGGTGCTCTTCTTCCGCCGTGCCTGGGCTTCCCGGCTGCTGGGTCGATACTGCGACAGCCGCTTGTCGCGATGGAAGATCCCGCGAGTCATGGTACAACTGGGGATCGACCCGAGCGAATTCCTCGAGCCGGTGGAGTCTTTCCGGACCTTCAACGAGTTTTTCACCCGTCGTCTCCGCTCCGATGCACGTCCGTTCGATCCGGCTCCGGACGTGTTCTGTTCCCCGGCCGACTCTCGGGTGCGTGTATTTCCGAGGTGGGCAGGCGACGAGCGGCTCGAAGTCAAGGCCCGGGCGTATACGAACGAGGAGCTGCTGGGCAAACCGGGCGCGGCAGCGCCTTTTGCCGGCGGCCCCGTGGTCGTGGCCCGCCTCTGCCCGGCCGACTACCACCGTTTTCATTATCCGGCCGATGGTCGAACAATCGAGGAATGGGATGTGCCGGGCGGCTTCGATTCGGTCAATCCCCTTGCCCTGACGCTGCGGCCGCAGGTACTTGCCGAAAACCGGCGACGGGTGAGCCTGCTCGATCTGGTGAATTTCGGACGCACGGCCTTCGTCGAGGTGGGTGCGTTCGGGGTCGGCGCCATTGTCCGGACACACACCGAACGCGAGTTCCGAAAAATGGACGAGAAAGGCTACTTCAAATTCGGGGGCTCGACGATCGTCCTCCTTTTCGAGCCGGGACGCTTCGAGCCGGACCCGGATTTAACGGCCCGCACACGCGAGGGCATCGAAACCCGGGTCCGGGCCGGCGAACGGCTCGGTCGAGCCGTCTTGACCAAGTCCGGGCCTGGCCCGACTTGAGGCGGAGAAACAGCGGAAGACACGGCCATGCGCATCGGACATTGGCAGCTCGAGTGCAGTCCGGGGGATTTCCGGACGAATGCCGAAAAAGTCCTCGACGGTTTGGCCGAAGCCGCACGGCGCGGGATCGAAATTGTTTCGTTTCCGGAGAGTTTCCTGACCGGGTATTACCCGGCCGAGGCCGGGGCCCGGGCGAACAGCCTCGAACGCGACGGCGCCGAGCTGATTTGGTTCCTGAACAAGACCGCCGGGTTCGATTGCACTTTCATCGTCGGTTTCAACGAACGGCGGGGCGACCGCCTCTTCAACACTGTACTGGTGGCCAGGCGGGGGGAGCTTTTGGGGACGTACAGCAAGGCGTTTCCCTGCTTCCGTTACTTCACTCCGGGGCGTGAATTCCCGGTTTTCCGGCACGGGGACGCGACGTTCGGCGTGCTGATCTGCGCCGACGGAGGGTATATCGAACCGGCGCGAATCCTGGCACTGAAAGGGGCGCGGTTACTGTTCGCCCCGCACTACAACTACGTGCGCCCGCAGGCCTTGATCGATCACTTCCAGAAGGTGCGCTCGGACCACACCGCCCGCGCCGTTGAAAACGGGGCCTGGTTTTTCCGCGGGAACAACGTGGGCTCCGGCCCGGATGTGGGAATGGGTTTCGAAGGGGTGGCATACGGCGACAGTTATCTACTGGATCCCGCCGGAGAAATGGTGGTGCGCGGTCGGCGCCACGCCGAATGCCTGGTCGAGGCCGAGGTGGACGTCTCGGGACCACCGGCCGGCGGCACGCGCCGGTCCGTGATGAGCGCCCGGGCGTTGGGGTCCGTGCTCCTGGACTTGGTGGCCGCGGATTCGAACAGGACGGTCGGCTGAGCAACCCGTCTCGCACCGAAAGGGCCTCCCCCGCTCCGACGCCGGAGGGAGGATTTGGAGGTGCGACTGTCAGCTCCCGTCAGGCGGGAACCGGAACTCGGGCCCCGCCACGTGCACTTCCCGTCCGGCCTTCGCCCAGGCAACGCCCAACTCCGACGGCAGGCATCCCCGCTCCCAGCACGTGGAGAGGACGTCCGCCAATCCGGAGCCGTAGGTGACGCGGGCCCCGCCCCGGCCCCGGGCGCACACCATCCCGGGTGGAAACTCGGAAACGGGCCCGCCGGAGAGCTGCATCCCATTCATGCACAGGGTCTGGCTCGAGGCGGCCTCGATGCCGCAGGCGATGGTCCCTTCTCCGCGTGCCGCAGCCAGGCAATCCCGGAGTTTTTTCATGCCGTCGCGATTCGGGTCCCCGTATTGCCGCACCGAACCATCGGCGAACCGCGCCATAATCGCCGCGTCCTTCGGCGAGTACGTGACAACGGCCTTTTCGAATTCGAAGACATACTCGGGCCCCCGCTGCACGTCGACCGCGTGCGAGCTGTAAAACAGCAGCTCGACCTCGGTGTCGGTGACCACCCGACAAGCTCCGGTGTCGTAGTTGGTTATCGGATTAGCCCGATACAGTTCCGCTTGCACCCGGACGGGAACGGCGCTGCGGTCGGGCGCCGGACCGATCGCATAAAACATGTTGTGGAGGTAATGGGCGGTGGCGTTGTTGACCGGGCTGTCCAACACCCAGCGCCCCTGGGAATCCCTGAGCGCCCCGGCCCAGTCGTTGCGGGCGTAATACCCGGCGTCCCGCGGCCAGAGAACCAGCGTCCGCAGACGTCGCGGACGCCCGAGACGCCCGGCGAGAATGTCGCGTTTCAGCCGCTGGGTAGCCTCATTGAAGGACCACTGATAGCCGACGGCGACAAACCGCCCGGCGCGGTCCCGAGCCTCGCGCATGGTCGCCGCCTGCCCGGTCGTGGCGCACAGCGGTTTCTCGCACAGCACGTGCGTTCCGTGATCGAGGGCCAGGCAAGTGTGCTCGCAGTGCCAGGCAATGGGCGAGGAGACGACGGCCAAGTCCGCGGTGTGCTCGCGGTAGAAGGATGCGAGGTCCGCATAGAACGGGTTCCCCAGCGCGCGCAGTTCCGGCAACCGCCGACAGCCCTCCGGAAACGGATCGACCACGCCCGCGATGCTGAAAGCGGCGGTGTCCGGGGCGTCCAACAGGGCGTTTACGTAGGCATTCCCGTACCCGCCGACCCCGACCAGTACAATGGACACGGCTGATGAACTCATCGGTTTTTCCTCCCGACGCAAGGTCCCACCTGTGTGTGGGAGGGGACGCTTGGGGCGTGCGAGTCCTGAGGTATCCTGGAGACCGTTTGACGGCCCGCTGCAATCCCCGTTTCCAATTCCCAGATTTCGGACCGCCGGTTGCTCGCCCAATGGCCCCCGCTTCGATCCGGAGCGGACCTGTTGCGGGCTGCATCACCGGATGAAAGCGAAGCAATCTCGACAGAGCCGGCTGCGGCGCGCGGGCACGGGGCCTACCAAGAAATCATGATGGTTCCGGTGACGCCCTCGACCCGACAGTAGTTCCCGAGTGCGTCCCGGCAGACTTCGACCGGACGGAAATCGCCATGCACATACGGCGGGTGCGGGTCCCGCAGGACCCGGACCCGCTGTTCGGTCCCCGGTTCGTGGTAGAAGCGAACGGTGGCGTCCATGAGTCCGTCCACCTGCATTCGCCGCTTGATGCCGACCATTCCCGAGTGGACTTCCCGGCAGGCCAGGGGACCGTCCGCTGCCTGGTCCACGAACACACGACACTCGCGCCGCCAGGCTTTGGGGAAAGAATACCGGACCTGCCCATCCACTTGGCGTGTCTCGAGTCCCAGCAGCAGCGGGACGCCCTGGGGAAAACGGAGACGCAGGGCCGTCGTGGTATCGGGCGTAAACCCGGCCAGAAAAAAAGCGTTGGCGTGTCGCGAGACGCAGGTCATGGGCGTCTTCTGCCCGGAAGTGTATTTCTCGACCGTGATTCTGTACCCGAACGCCTCCAATGCATGGCGCATCAAGACTTCGGCCGGGAAATGCACGACCGGGTCGAGCGGGACCAGGAGATGCCCGCCCGTTCGTTTCGGGTCGCACGCCACTGTCCCGCGTACCCAGACAATACACCCTCCCCGCCATTCGGGCAGACTGCGGGTCAAGGCGGCGATCCGCTCGACACCGCCTCTGGCGACCCGGGCCAACACGCTCGTATGCGGACACCCGTCATCGGCCAAGACCCCGCGCATTCCGCCCGCACACAGCAATTCGTGGTGAAGGAGAGTTGTTCCCGGTGCGGTCTCCGCAAAAACGTCTGTCGGAGCGGAAACCTCTATTTCGAATTGGCCGGAGACCGGTTCCGCCGGACGAACATTGATTGCGTCGAGCAATTCCGGGCCGGCGTCGCCGACCGGACCGTACAGCAGGAGTCGGCCGCCGGCTCGGACGTGTTCGAGGAGCGTCCGCTGCCAAGCACTGCCGTCGAGGGGTACCGGACTGACCAGGACGGATTCGATGAACCTGCCGGGGTCGTTTCGAACGGCCGAGACGAAGTTGGCTGTACTGACGACCGTATTCAGGGGCAGTCCGTTGTTGACCGCTCCACGCATGAACCAATCGCCGAAGAACACTTCGTCAATTCGGTTCGGGGCCTCGAACGTATAGCGGTGATATTCGTCGAACGGGTAGACCCAGAGCAGTGGTCCGGCCTGATCCGGTGCTTCCCGCCGACAGGCGAGGATGTGGGGGATGACCTCGTCCGGCACTTGCTGCAGCATATTCCCGTACGAATCGTCCACGGTCAGGAATAGGATGGAGGTCGGCGGCCGAGCGACTCCTTTCCCGTCGAGACGGCACACGGCCAGGGGCAGGTAGATGTCGTGGGGCTCGCGGCCGTACCGGTCCAGCCAAGGGCTGTTGATCCACCATGGATCGTGGGTGTAGAATCGGAAGGGGTACTCGTCGCCGGGGATCTCCGCGATGTGCGACATCCAGCCCACAAGTTCGAGCCCGAAGTCGTGATTGATGGCGGCCCAAGGCGAATTGGGTGGGGGCGTCATGTTGAAATCGCCCGAGTAGATTTCGCGCAGGGGCACGGCGTCCGAGGCCAAATCCATGCCGGTACCCAGATTGGTGCCCCGAGTCTCGATGGGAACGGCCGGACACTCGGTCCGGAACAGGCGCCAGAAATCGAGATTCTCGGCTCGGACATCGTCGCAGCGTTCCGCCGAGAAACGCTTGCCGTCGAAAACGGCGCCGCGCAGGCCCCAGGGCTCGAGGCCGAAGCCGAAGCCGTTCGAGAGCCAGAGATAGTCGAACCCCATGTCCTTCAAGAAAATCTCGCTCTGCCGTCCAAGAAAAACCCCGAATGGCAAGCCCTCGGGAATGCCCTCCGGAAATCCGGCATAGGGCGTGGGGTCGGCATGGAGGCGTGCATAGCAGCAGGCGAAACTGGCCTTCCCCATGGTCCGGCCCATGCAGAGCTCCGGGTGCCGTTCGAATTTGAACGGGGACTTGGCGAACTCGGGACCGGGGTCGAACGTCTCCCCGACCCGGATTCGCCGGCCCGTGACTTGCCGGCCCTCTTCCTTGATGATGGACACCAGCCGCCGCAACCAACCGTAAGTGAATTCCGGCGGGGCCTCCCGGTAGAGGTACGGCCGAGAATGGAGACCGATGCCGTCCGGGTCCCACGGACTCGTATCCGACTGGTTGGCGCGTCCGAGCCATTTGGCCCACTCGAACGACTCCCGCGGATCGCCGCGGTACTCGAGGATTTCCGACCCGTCGGCGATCCACAAGAGTACGGACACCGTGTCCGCGTGTCGGCACAAAGCGTACCATTGCCGGAACATTTCGCGGCACACGGTTCGCGCCGTTGCCTCCGAGTCGTCCTTGAACGGTTTCAAACTGACTTCGAGAGTGACATTGCGGAAGTCCATGGAGGTCCGTCTCCGATTCGTTCGTTTTCCACGCCGCACCCCCCACATTGCGGCAAAGGAGCGACCGATGGGAAAAACGTAGTCGTTGCCGGCCGGAGCGCAAGGCGCAGCAAAGACCAACCGTCGAGGCCCTGCGGGCACGATGGACGAGCACAGCCTGGTTTACGGCAAGGCGCTGTCGCGCCGTGGAAACGGGCGCCGAAAACGCCGCATTCATCGCCCGTTGCAGACGGACGGTGTGAGACGGCGCCTACCCCAACCGAGAATCCCGCCGAGATCGAAAGGGGAAGTTGCCCGGCAACGAAAAGAAGTCCGCATGAATTGCAGTTGAACTCGTCGTCGTCTAGAGTACCGCTTGCGGAGGGCCCGATTCGTGCGGATGACGCGACCGACCGCGTGGTCGTCCTCTCGATACGACACGTTCATCCGAAATCGCGAGGATGCATCATGGCCGAACCTGTGCAGATCGATGCACGAGGCATGCGCTGCCCGCGCCCCATCATCGAGTTGGCCAAAGCCCGCCGGAATGCCAGGCCCGGCGACCGAATTCTGATCACGGCCGACGATCTGGCTTTCGAAAGCGACGTGAAGGCCTGGTGCGACACCACGGCGAACCGACTGGTGGAAATCCGCACACAGGGAGAGACGACCGTCGCCGTGGTGGAAATCATCTGAAGCATCGCCGCCCGGGCCGCCCTCGGGACGCCGGATGCCGACAGCACCCCGTGCGACTCGGGCGAGTCGATCCGGCCGCGGGCGTCCCGCCCCATCGCCCGCCCCAACCGAGACTTCTTATGCCTGAAACCAACCTCGAACAGCGACTCGCGAACCTCGAGCAGGAACTTTCCCGGCTTCGGGCGGAATTTGCGGAGCGCCGCCCCGAGGATCTGGTTTGTATTATCTGCTTCAGCGGCGAATGGGACAAGGTGTTTGCCGCCTTGACCCTGGCAACTTCCGCCCTCGCCCTGGGATCTGAAGTTCACGTTTTCTGCACGTTTTGGGGCGCCTCCCTCTTGCGGGGCGGGCCGGCAACCCCCTGTCGATCCCACAAGCGACCGTGGCCCCAGCGTCTCCTCGATCTGTTGATGCCCAAAAGCATTGAGGACCTGCCGCTCTCCAGGATGAACTTCTTCGGCATCGGCAGACGTATGCTCCGCTCGATGATGAAAAAGAAAGGGGTTGCCGACCTGACGACCCTGATGGCGGAAGCCCGGGAGTTGGGGGTGCATTTTCACGTTTGCGACACATCGGTCAGTCTATTCGGCTGGTCGGATGCCGAGATCGGCCGGATTCCGGGATGCGACCGATGCGGCGCGGCTACGTTTCTCGCCCTCGCCCTCAAGAGTCGGGCGGTGTTTTTCATCTGATCGTGGTGTTTGATTCGGATCGCGGCCCGGCGCCGGCGGGTGTCGCGGCCGTGCCGATGACGGAAGTGACGGTTGAACTCGAGGTACGCGGCACAAGCGTGCTGCCCGACTCAGGGGCCCACGGCGGAGCGAGGGAGTCGGAGAAGGAGGTATGCATGACGCCCGCGATTGCATCAAACGGAAACTCCATAATGGTTGTCTTGACCACGGGCAAACAGGATCGCGGCACCCGTGCCACCCTGGCTTTTTCCTGGGCCTGTGCCGGCTTGGCACTGGGCAAGAATGTGGCGGTATACCTGACGATGGACGGCACGATCTGGGCCATCCAGAATTCCGAGCAAGGCGTTGAAGTGGGCGGCTTCGAACCGTTGGCCAACTATTTGGAACAGTTTTTCGCCTTGGGCGGCGAACTGCTGGTTTGTGCTCCTTGCAGCGAATTCTACTGCAGTTTCGACCGGGCGGCCATGCGCGGCAAGCTGAGGTCGGAAGCCACGCTCGTAGGTTTGGCCACGGTCGTCGCCCGCACGGGACCGGAGACAACCACGGTGACGTTTTGAGGGAGCCGGAGCAAGCGGCGTCGAAGGGCCGTCGCCCCTCTCGGCCGAAAGCCACGCAATGCGGAAATGCGTCGATGTCGAAAAAAAACGAGAATTTGCGCGCCGACGGCGCTCCAGTCGCCCGGCCGGCCGGCGATGAAATGGACCGGCTCCGCAAGCGTGCCCTGCGCCTGGAGGAGCTGAACCGGGCGTTGGCGCGAGCCAATGCCCGGAGCGCGGAACTCATGGCTGAGATCGAAATCAAGGAAAGCCAGATTCGCAAGATGAACACGGTTTTGGCCGAGGCCAATGCTCGAGCGGCCGAACTGGTGGTCGAGCTGGAGCAGCGCAAGAGCGAACTGGAGCGCACCAATCGCAAGCTCAATCAAGCCAATGAGGAGAAGAGCCGTGTCCTCGGGATTGCCGCGCACGATCTCCGCGGCGGGATCGGCGGCATTCTTGGATTGGCGGACGTATTGGCCGGACAACTGACCGGTGCGAGCGCCGAGGCCGGAGAGTACGTGCGGCTCATTCACGACGAAAGCGCCCGGTTGCTCGATCTTCTGGAAAGCCTGCTCAACGTCTCGCGCGTTCGGCAGGGCCGATTGACCTTGCGGCCGGAACAGGTGGAATTGCAGGCGGTGGCTCGACAGGCCCTGCGTTTTTTCCACACCTTTGCAGCCGGCAAGAAACAGGAGCTGGCGGCCGATTTCGTCTCGGACCCGGTGGAAGTGATCGCCGACCCACGGCGCATTCGTCAGGTCGTGGACAATCTGATCTCCAACGCGATCAAGTACGGCCGACCGGGGACCGAGATCGCCGTACGTGTTTGGCAACAAGGCCAAGAAGGCGGGTTCTCCGTCTTGGACCGTGGTCCGGGACTCTCCCGCGAAGATCTGAAGCGGCTGTTTCATGAATTCGAGTTGCTGTCCGCCACCCCGACGGCAGATGAAACGAGACATGGGCTCGGGCTCGCCATCGCACGCAAGGTGGTCGAATTGCACGGAGGCCGCATTTGGGCGGAAAACCGGTCGGACGGTGCAGGGGCCTGTTTCAGCTTTGCGTTGCCGTTGGCGGGGACCGCTCCTTTCAAAGCCCGCATCCTGGTGGTGGACGACAGTTTGACGAACCGGAAACTGTTGTCGGCGCTCCTCAAACGTCAGGGGCACGCGGTCGAAACCGCCTGCAACGGCAATGAAGCCCTCGATTTCGCCCGAGCGGTCGAGTACGACTTGGTTTTCATGGATGTGGAGATGCCGGATGCGGACGGTTGCGCCGTAGCCCGGACGATTCGGAAACATGAGAGACAGACGGGGCGACACGTTCCCATCGTGGCGATGACCGGGCACTCGGATCCTGCCACTCTCGGCCGGGTTCGCGAAGCGGGCATGGACGATTACACGACCAAACCCATCAACACAAGAACACTTTCACTGCTGGTGAACCGCTGGCTCCGCACCGTCCAGCCAAGCACGGAATAACCTGTTCTTCCCGGAGGGACGCCCCCGCGCCTTCCGGCACGGGCAATCCCGTTTTCGGTATGTGCGAGCCCGTTTTCATACTGCGACCTACCTGGCGGGCGGCGAATCGGTTCCGTTTTTGGGCGCCTGTGCGCTGCAACAAAAGAAAACAATGGGCGTCTCACGACACAGATCCAGTGAGTTCCGCCGAACCGTTTTGACAGGACCATTGCCGTGGCAAACCCCGAACAGTTTGACCGAATCGAGATCATCGCGGAGCGTTGCGTCGGCTGCGGACTTTGCCTCAAGGCCTGCCCGTTCGGAGCCATCGTGATCGAGGACGACAAGGCGGCGATCGATCCCGAACGCTGCACGCTGTGCGGGGCATGTATTCCGGCCTGCCGGAAATTCGAGGCGATCCACGGAACCGCCGCCGCGGGCCTCGCGCCGGGAGCCGGGCGCCCCGGGACGGTCGGAGAGGTATGGGTATTTGCCGAAACGGGCGGAGGCCTCTGCGGGGGGCTGCGCACAGTTTCCGCCGATTTACTGGGGGCGGCAACCCGACTTGCGGCGGCTCGCGGCAACCGCGTGGCCGCCGTCCTCATCGGGCACGAACTCGAGGATGCGTGTCGAGCCGCCATCGCTTTCGGAGCGGACCGTGTGCTGTGCATGGATTCCCCGGAGTTGGCCCGATACGACGACGAACGTTATGCAACCGTCTTGTCGGGTCTGGTCCGCGAGCAGGCCCCGGAAATCCTGCTGGGCGGGGCCACAGCGATCGGCAGGTCCCTGCTGCCGCGCGTAGCGGTCCTGGTTCACACCGGTCTTACAGCAGACTGCACTGAACTGGAGATCGACCCCGAAACCGGGCTGCTTCTCCAGACGCGCCCGGCCTTCGGCGGCAACATCCTGGCCACCATCACCTGTCGAGACCATCGCCCTCAAATGGCCACCGTTCGCCCCGGGGTCCTTCCCCACCCCGAGCCGATCCCGGAGCGCACCGGCGAGATCGTCACGCCTCCCTTGCCGCATCTGACGGCATTCCCGAAATTCTGGCGGGGCTTTCGTCCCCGAACGGCGGACGGCGGGGGTGTCCGCGGCGCCCAGGTGATCGTCTCGGCCGGTTACGGCACAGGCGGTCCGGAGGGCGTGGCGTTGGTGGCGCGCCTGGCCCGGGCCCTGGGGGGGGTGCTCGGGGCGAGCCGCGCGGTCGTGGACGCCGGCTGGGTGGATTACCCGCACCAAGTGGGTCAGACCGGAAGCACGGTGCAGCCCCGACTGTACGTGGCCTGCGGAATCTCTGGCGCGATTCAGCACATCGTGGGAATGCAGAACAGCGAAACCATCGTAGCCATCAACCGCGATCCCGAAGCCCCGATCTTCGGGTATGCCGACGTGGCGATCCCCGGCGACCTTTTCGAAATCGTTCCCGCCATCCTCCAGGAACTCGATCGCGCGAAAGAACCGGCATGACCTCGCGGAGCGGAAGCGACAAGTAAACGAGCAGACCGGGACAACAAACGGCCCTCGCCCCCTGGAAAGGCACGAACCGGACAAAGCGTTGTTCCAAGAATGATGCCCCATTCTTCGTCATAACTTTCTTTCCGAATGTTCAGTATCACAGGCAATGCCTCCCCGGAACAAGGAGATTGGCCATGCATATCACAGTCAGTTTGACAGTTGCCGAAAGCAAGCGCCTGATTGCCAAGGGCGTCGCCCGAGACGAACGCGTGATTCGGGCCCGCAACGACGGGATGCTGGCCGTGGCCAGCGGCACCACGGATGGGTACGTCATCGAGGAGATTACGGGCGAGAGCTTTGACAAGACCCGCTACGTCACCGGCCACACGCTCCCGGCCGGCTATCGAGGGCCACGGGTCTCGTACAATGCCCCCGACCTGGTGATCCGGCGCGGGGAACGCCTGAGTGTCGGCGTCAAAGAAGCCGTGGCCGACATGGGGCCCGGGGACGTTTTCGTCAAGGGCGCCAACGCCCTCAACTACGATCTCGGCCAGGCCGGCGTCCTGATCGGGGACTCGACAGGCGGCACTGTGGGCGCCACGCTCGGGACGCTGGTGGCCCGGCGGGTCCACCTGCTCCAACCGGTGGGGCTCGAAAAGTCCATCCCCGGCGATCTGCACGAAGCGGCGGCGATGATGAAGGAACGCGAGGGACGCGGCCCGACGCTGTGGGTCACTCCCGGGGAAATCTTCACGGAAATCGAAGCGTTCAACGTTGTTTGCGGCGTGTTGGCCGTACCGGTGGGCGCCGGCGGGATCGGCGGCGCCGAGGGAGCCGTTTGGCTTGCCCTGTACGGAGACAAAGACGGCCTGGGCCGAGCGGAGGAACTCGTCGATTCCGTGCGCGGGGAACCCCCGTTCCTGCCGGTCGCCGGTTGACGTCCACCTACGGTGCGTCGCCCGGTACTGAGCGGGCGACCGTTGAAGGTTGAGCGGCCTCGCGAGCCGCTGGTCCGGAGCGGAACTCCCGCCAGGGCCGGGCCAGGCTGATTAATTCACGAACTTCGTCGCGAGAGGGCGTGGCTCATACGGATTCAAGTCATGGCGTAGAGCGCCGGGCAAAGCCGTGTTGAAACGCCGTCTCGGTCGGGGAGCGGCGGCAATGTTCTGAAGATGTGTGAGATGCGTCGTCGCAGCAGATGGCTCATGCATTATTCGGACCAGGCTCCCGGGAACACCTTTTTTTCGATCCGGCTTCTCAAACAATTTGGAGAAAGACACCCCATGACATCGGCCGAGATCCGTTTCCGTCAAAACCGCATCCGCAGTTTCCTGGAGTATCTGCCCAACTTGCTGTATCCGCTCGAAGCCGAGATGCGGCTCACCGTAACGACCGACCCGGACCCCATCCCTTTCGAAAGTCTGAGCACAAGAGAGTTTCGCAAGATCTCTGAAGGCGAAGTCTGGGGACGAGACTGGAGTTCGGCCTGGTTCCGAATCGAGGGACGTGTCCCGCAGGAGTGGACCGGGAAAACAGTGGTTGCGCGCCTCAACTTCGCCGGCGAGGCGTGCGTGTTCTCGGAGGCGGGCGAACCGCTCCAAGGGCTCACTTCCGGGTCCATTTTCAACCTTGGCTTTGTCCGCGAGCGGTTTCGCTTGTTCGAACCCGCCGCCGGCGGGGAACCGGTGCGTTTGTGGGTGGAGGCTGCCGCGAACGATCTCTTCGGCCTCTCCCGGGACGCGCATCCGATCCCCAACCGGCCGTACAACGAAGGGTTCGAAGGGCGAGTGCGGCTCGCCCGATTGTGTGTTTTCGACGAGGAACTCCACCATTTGCAGCTCGATGTTTTCCTGTTGGAACGGCTCATGCACAGTCTGCCCGAGCGAGCCCCTCTGCGGGCACGCCTGCTGCACGTACTGGACCGGGCTGTGAGTGCGTTCCGCTACGACCGACCGAACCCCGCGGAACTCCGAAGTCTCCTGGCGCCGGCCCTGAAACTCCACGGGGACGGCGCCCGCCTCGCCACCCGGGCCGTCGGACACGCGCATATCGACACCGCCTGGCTTTGGCCCATACGCGAAACGGTCCGCAAATGTGCGCGGACGTTTTCCACGCAGCTTCGCCTGATCGAACGGTACCCGGATTACGTGTTCGGGGCTTCGCAGGCGCAACTGTATGCTTTTGTCAAACAGCATTACCCCGGCCTGTTCGAACGGATTCGCAGCGCGGTCCGCGCCGGCCGATGGGAAATCCAGGGCGCCATGTGGGTCGAGGCCGACTGCAACGTCCCGAGCGGCGAATCTCTGGTCCGACAAGTGCTGTACGGAAAGCGGTTTTTCAGGGAAGAATTCGGCGTGGACGTGCGCAACCTCTGGCTGCCCGACGTGTTCGGCTACAGCGCGGCCCTTCCCCAGATTCTGCGCCAGGCGGGGGTGGACAGCTTCCTGACGCAAAAGATCTCTTGGAGTCAGTTCAACTCCTTTCCCCATCATACGTTTATCTGGAAAGGAATCGACGGCACGCCCATCCTCACCCACTTTCCGCCGGAGGACACGTACAACAGCATGCTCGAACCCCAGCGCCTGCGATATGCGGCGGAAAACTTCGAAGAAAAGGGGACCTTGCCCGGCTTCCTCACGCTCTTCGGCGTGGGAGACGGCGGCGGCGGACCGAAAGAAGAAAACGTCGAACTCGGTCTCCGGCAGCGGGACCTTGCCGGATGCACCCGGGTCGAGTTCGGTCCTGCCCAACCTTTTCTGGACAGGCTGCGCGAGCACTGGGACGAACTGCCGGAATGGCGCGGAGAACTGTACCTCGAGCTGCATCGGGGCACCCTGACCACACAGGCGGCCAACAAGCGCATGAACCGGCGGCTCGAACTCGCCTTGCGCCGGGCGGAACTCTTTTGGAGCTGTCTGTCGCTCGATCAGTACCCGGCCGACGCTCTCGAACGAATGTGGAAGACGCTTCTGACAAACCAATTCCACGACATCATCCCCGGCTCGAGCATCCACAGAGTCTATGAAGACAGCCTGCGCGAGTATGCGGCCATCGAGAAAGAACTCAACGCCCTCGAATCCGAGGCGACCGAACGTCTCCGCGCCGCAACCGAGAATCTCGACGACACGGGGGCGGTCACGGTGGTGAACACGCTTTCCTTGCCTTTCAATGGAGCAGTCCGCCTCCCCGAGTCTGCGCCGCTCCCCGAGGGAACGGCGCAGCCGGACGAGGACGGCGGCGCCTGGGTTGCGGTCGATTTACCGCCCCACGGCCGAAGGGTCTTTGGGGCGGCAGCGGACGGCAGAGCACGGGTTTCCGCGACGACGACGCTGTCGGCCGCCGAGGACTTCCTGGAAAACGAGCTGATCCGGTACGAGTTCGATGCGGACGGCCGTCTCTGTCGGGTCCTGGACAAACCCTCCGGCCGAGAGTTCATGCGGCCCGGCGAGCCGGGGAACATTTTGAGTCTGTACCAGGACTGGCCCCACAACTGGGATGCCTGGGAACTGGACCTCACCTATCGTGAAGAATTGATCGAGACGGCCCGGCTCGTTTCTCGACGCCTCAAGGCGGCCGGCCCGGCGCTGGCCATCCTCGAACTGGAATGGCACGTCGGCCAAAGTGCGCTCAGACAGGAAGTCCGGCTGCCCGCGAACTCCGCACGTCTGGATTTTGTGACTCGTGCCGAGTGGCACGAGTGCCGGAAGATGCTGCGCGTCTCGTTTCCCGTGGACGTGGAAGCACGCGAGGCGGCATTCGAGATCCAGTTCGGCCTGTTCCGCCGGCCGACGCACAACAACACGAGCTGGGACATGGCTCAGTTCGAAGTGTGTGGCCACCGATTCGCCGACCTTGCGGACGCCGACGGGGGCGTGGCGCTCTTGAACGACTGCAAGTACGGCTACCGTGTGAAGGACAACGTCCTGGATTTAAACCTGCTGCGATCCCCCTGGTACCCGGACCCCGAAGCCGACCGGGGCAGACACGAGTTTACGTACAGTCTCTTTCCGCATACGGGCGGGACGTCCGCAGCGGTCCTTGCCGCGGCACACAGCCTGAACCAACCGCCCGCGGTCATCCCCGGGCGCGTGGACGCCGTCCTCCCCTGCACCGTGCACGGCGCCTGCGTCGTCCTGGAGGCCCTCAAGCGGGCCGAAGACGGGACTGCCTGGGTCGTTCGACTTTACGAACCGCTCGGGCGGCGCGCCCGGTGCGAACTCCGCCCCCGCGCCGACGTCGTTGAAGTGCTCGAAGCCGGCATCATGGAAGAAGCCCGGGCGCATCTTCCGATCCAAGACGGGCGTGTTCCGCTGGCATTCCGGCCGTTCGAGATTCGGACGCTCCTGCTGCGGTCGGCGGCGTCCTTGTGAACGGGGGGTTGAGGGGAAGTTCGCTCGGTCTCTCTCCGGGCCACATTGGAGGTCCCTCGTATGCGGCGTTGGTCGGGCATTTTGGTTCTCGGTTTTCTCGGAATCGGCGGGATCCTCGCCTTCCTGGCCTTGGAACTCGAAAACCGCCTGTCTCCCCGACGGTCCCCGGAGGGGAGATCGACGGCAACGGGCTCACCGCGGCGCATTGTTTGTCTCGCGCCGAACATCACGGAAACCGTATTCGCGTTGGGCGCGGGCGACAGTGTAGTGGGGGTCACGGACTTCTGCGAATACCCGCCGGCTGCGACGAAGCGCACGCGGGTCGGCGGCCCGGTCAATCCGAGCCTCGAACGCATCGCGGTACTGCGCCCGGACCTTCTGCTGGCCCAAATGCCGAACGCGCGCGCGGCGGCGTTCTGCCGCGAACACGGTATCCGCTTCGAGGCGCTTCGCATGGAAACGTTGGAGAGTGTTCTCAGCGGCATCCACCGCCTCGGCGTCTTGCTGGGGCGTCGCGATTCGGCCCGGGAGCTGGCCGCGCGGATCACTGCGGAGCTTGCCGCCGTTCGTCGGGCCGTGGCGGGCCGCCCCCGTCCTCGGGTATTTGTCACATTGAGTCGACGGGCCGGAGACCTCAGCGGCTTGTACACGGTGGGACCGGGCAGTTTTCTCGATCAGCTCCTGGATGCCGCCGGCGCCGACAACATTTTCTCCGATGCCGGACGACCGTACCCGGAGGCGGGCAAGGAAACCGTTCAACGCCGCGCGCCCCAGATCATCATCGAAACCCTCCCCGGACTGCGCCTGACCCCACAGTTGCGTCGAGCCTTTCTGCGGGATTGGCAGATGCTTTCGAGCATTCCGGCAGTAAAGGCGGGTCGGATCTTTTTCGTTACGGACCCGGCCGTCCAGATTCCCGGTCCCCGGGTTGCGGGCACGGCCCGACAACTGGCCCGGATTTGCCATCCCGAGGCATTTCGTTGATGTGGCGATCCGGCTCTTGAAGGATACCTCATGGATTCCCGGCGCCGGATCGAGACGAAGACGTGCCGTGAGACCTTCGAGCTCGAAACAAACCGCGTTGCGGGCCGCGCCATTCGGCCCGTCCGGGGATACAGTTCCGCGGGTTCGATCGACTCTGTATCCGTGGACCGAACGGGACCACGGGATCATTCCAAGTCCCAGATAGAGAAAGTACGGAACATGTTCTCTTCTCCCCGATTCCCCACTTTTCTGGGGCTCACGCTCCAAGCGATGAGTTTGGCGGCCGCGGCCGCCGCCAAGGCCCCCGGGGCGGAGACGCCCCCGGCCGCTCCCGGAGAAACGGCCTTGATCGTTCACGCCGACGACCTCGGCATGTGCCATTCCGCCAATGCGGCGGGAATGAAAGCGCTCGAGACGGGCATTGTCACCTCCGCCAGCGTCATGGTCCCCTGCCCGTGGTTTCCCGAGATGGCGACCTGGGCGCGGCGCCACCCCAAGGCGGACCTGGGTCTGCATTTGACTCTGACCAGCGAATGGGAAGGCTACCGCTGGGGGCCGGTGGCGGCGCGCGACCGGGTCCCGGGACTGGTGGATCCGGACGGCTATTTGTGGGGGCGCGTGGCGGACGTGGTGCGCCATGCTTCGGCCGACGAGGTGGAGGTCGAGGTGCGTGCGCAGATCGAGCGGGCGCTCGCCGCCGGCATGCGCCCGACGCACCTGGATACGCACATGGGGACGCTGTTTGCGTCCGAGGCGTTCTATCGCGTCTATATCCGCCTGTCCCGGGAATACGGCATCCCGGCCATGACGCTAAAGCCCGGTCCGGTCACTCGCAAGGTCATGGCTGCAAACGGGGTAAAGCTTTCGGAAGAGGCCATTGCGCTTCCCGCCCGGTACGGCATACCCGGACTCGATATGCTATACACCGGGGTCGAGGGCAAGACGTACGACGAACGAAAAGCGGCTTGGTTCAAGGTGCTTGACTCGCTCCGCCCGGGAGTCAATCAAATCATCATTCACGTTGCCGGGAACGATCCGGAAATCCAGCATGTCACTCATTCATGGCGCAACCGCTGGAACGAATTCCGCATTTTCACCGATCCGGAGACGCGGGACCTGCTCCGGAAGCGCGGCATACGACTGATGGGCTGGCGTCCGATGCATGAGCAAATGTCACCGCCACGGCCGGCGGGACGGGGACAAGCCCGGAAGGACGACGCTCCGAAGACGGATGTGACGCAGTGAATCGCCGGCTTCGGGCTGTTGCGAGTCTACGGAGAACAATACGATGGCTTCACGAGTTGCCCTGGTCACCGGCGGAGGACGCGGCATCGGCTGGGGGATCTGTTGCGCGCTGGCCGACGAAGGGTGGGACCTGGCCCTCATGGGGCGCAGACCGGCGGAGGACCTACGGGAACGACTGGCCGCCCTCGAGAATCGCGGCGTGAGGACGCTTTACTGCCGGAGCGACGTGAGCGTCGCAACGGACCGGGCCCGAACCCTCGAACGAGTCGCCGAGACCTTCGGCAGGCTGAACCTTCTGGTCAATAATGCGGGGGTGGCGCCCCGGGTGCGCGCCGACATGCTCGAGGCCGGCGAAGAGAGCTTCGAGCGGGTGCTCCGGATCAATCTGCAGGGACCCTATTTCCTGACGCAGGCCGCGGCCAACTGGATGGTCCGGCAACGGCGGGAAACATCGGACTTCGCCGGCTGTATCGTCAACATTTCTTCCGTCTCCGCCGTGGCTGCCTCGCCGAACCGGGGCGAGTACTGCATCTCGAAAGCGGGATTGAGCATGGCGACCCGACTTTGGGCCGTGCGTCTGGCCGAGTTCGACATCCCGGTTTACGAGGTCCGTCCCGGTATTACACGGACCGATATGACCGCCGGCGTGGCGGAGAAGTACGACCGCCTGATTGCCGACGGACTCTGTCTCCAGCGTCGCTGGGGCGAACCCGAGGATGTGGGCCGCGCCGTCGCCATGCTCGCCCGGGGAGACTTGGGGTACTCGACCGGTCAGGTGCTTCACGTGGACGGCGGGCTGCTGGTCGACCGGCTGTGACTCGGGCCATGACCCTCCTCCGACCGGGTACGGACTTCTCCCACCATGGTTCGGCGTCCGAACGCATCCCCGAGGGGCGCCGTATCCGGGTTCGATTGACTTTCCGCGCCGTGGAGTTATCGTTACCATCGGTAACGTTACCGGCATGCCGTACCTCTGGGAGAAATGGGAGTACGCCGCCGGCCGACACGAGTGACGATGCACAATTCGCCGGCATGGCCTGGACGAAACCTGCGGGGCTTCTCGGAGCGTCGCGGAATTCCCCGGGGCGGCCTATAGACGCTGGACGTTCGCTCGCACCCCGGACGATTACGAGGTGCGTCAGTACCCCGAGCGACCGAGACCATGACATCCCTCGATCCCGAACGCTACCGCGAGCTGGCGATCCTGAACCATGTCGAGCAGACGCCGCGGCTAAACAACCGTCTGGCCGCACAGAAGCTCGGCGTGAGTGTCAAGCTTGCCCACCAGACCCTCCGGCGCATGGTGGCCAAGGGCTGGCTTCACATCAAGAAGCACAATGCTCGACGCTGGGATTATTTCTTGACCCCTTCGGGCATGTCGGAGAAGGCGCGGCTCACGCTTCAATTCCTCGATTTCACCTTGGAGTTCTATCGGGAAGCGCGGCGGCGCAGCGCGACCGTGTGTCGGGAGCTGGCCGAGAACGGCGTGCGCCGTGTGGGGCTTCTCGGGGCCAACGAATTGGCCGAAATCGTTTTCTTGGGGATTCGGGAGTGGGGGCTCGAGCTGGCGGGCGTATTCGACAACGAGCGGTCCGGCGAGCGCTTTCTCCGTTTGCGCATAGCCCCGATGGCGGACCTGGCGACCTGTCCCGCCGAGCGGATCATTGTTTGTCTCTATGACCGGACCGAACCCATGCGCCGCGGCTTTCTTCCGCAAGGCGTGTCTCCGGACCGGCGCTTTCTCTGGGTCTTTGCCGCACCGGGCGAGGAGATCATCCGTGAACATCCTTGATCCATGGCGGGGGACGTCGCCGGACCGCTCGCCCCTGGCGCGGGGGTTTCCGGTGCTGCTCGCGGCCTTGGCATTCTTCGTTGCGCTGTGGGCAAACTCGGATCTGGGCCGCCGGCCACTGACTGGGGACGAGCTGGACTATCATCGAATCGCGGTCGATTTGGCCGCCAATGGTCGCTTCGGCACGGCGTACCGGTTCCCTGTCTACCCGCTGATCATGGCGGGGTTTTATCGGACCTTCGGTGCGAACCCGGCAGTCATGCGCGTCCCAAATGCAATGCTTGCCGCCTTGACCGTGTGGCTGACTTGGTTGATGGCGGAACGGGTCGGACGCGGACGGAGATGGGCGCTTGTCCCAGTGTTGCTGCTGGGGGCGGACGCCCACCTGTTCCGCTTTGCCGGGATGCTCCTGAGCGAGAATGTGTTCACCCCCATGGTGACGGCCATCGCTCTTCTCCTGACCCGGCGGGGGCAGAATGTGGGCCGGGCCTCGACGGGCCGGTTGAAAGGGGCGGGGGTATTGCTGGGCGTCTCCGTTCTCACCCGGGGCCAGGGGCTGTTCATTCTGGCCGCCTGCATCGCCGCCGAGGTACTCCGGCGACGACGCCTGTCCTCATGGGTCGTGACCGCCGCCGGAACCGCAGCCGTTGGATTGGCGCTTTGGAATGTCGCTATCCGCCGCGAGCAGGGGCGATGGCCCATCCTAACCAGCGGCACGGGATGGGTCTTGTACGGCAGTTATTGTCCCGAGGCATATCAAAGGGGTGATCGCATGGGCCGCTGGGTGCCGCCGTCGGAGTGCCTTTCGCGCAAACGGGTTCCACAGGGAAAAGACGAATGGGAAGAGAATAAGGTCCTGGCGCGTGCTGCACTCCGAAGCATGCTGGCGCATTCTCTGGAACAGAATATACGCCTGCTTGTCAACAAAGTGTTTTCGGCCTTGTATCCCAGTCCGGGGGTTCCGGCCGGGGCGCCGCTTTTTATCAAGGGACCTGCGGTGCTGCTGGCCTGGAGTGTGATGTTCGGGTTTCTTGCGGGGCTCTGGCTGCGCCCGCACTTGGTCCGGGAACGTTTTCCGTTCTACGCGGCTACGCTTGTGGCGGTGATGCTTTTTTATGGATCGAAGCGAATCATGTTCCCCGTCTTTCCGTTGATCTGTTTGGACGCAGTGAATGGCTGGACGGCGCTCTTCGAACGGTTCCGTCGCAGCGGCCCGACAGAAGACAGCAGCAATGGATGAACCTACACATATTCTGATCACGGGCGGTGCGGGGTTCGTGGGGTCGTCCCTCGCCCTAGCCTTCCGCACGGAACGGTCGCACGCAACCGTCACGGTGGTCGACAACCTGCACCGGCGCGGCAGCGAGAAAAACCTCGAACGCCTGACGGACGCGGGGGTCCGTTTTGTGAAAGGCGATGTTCGCCGCCGAGGGGCTTTGGTCAATGTCGGTCCGTGCGACCTCATTGTGGACTGTGCGGCGGAGCCTTCGGCATTGGCCGGCGTCGACGGCTCGCCGCGCTATGCAATCGACACCAATCTCGTGGGAACGGTAAACGCCCTCGAAGCGGCCCGCGACCGCGGCGCCCGCCTGCTGTTCGTCTCCACGAGTCGCGTCTACCCTTACACCCGCCTGCGGGTACTGCCGCTCGAAACCGGCCCTTGCGGGTTCTATCTGGGGACCCCGGCTCCGTGCCGCGGCTGCTCGAACTCGGGCATCAACGAAGAATTCCCCCTGAACGGGGCACGCACGCTTTACGGGGCCACGAAACTGTGTTCGGAACTGCTTATCCGCGAATACGCCGAGATGTACGGGATCGACGCCGTGGTGCTCCGTTGCGGTCTGATCGCCGGCCCTTGGCAATTCGGACGCACGGATCAAGGAGTGGTGGCGCTGTGGGTGGCGCGGCACCTCTTTGGAGACGGGCTGACCACCATCGGTTTCGGCGGCCGGGGCGACCAGGTCCGAGACGTATTGCACATTGCGGACTTGGCGCATCTGGTGCTGAAGATCACCGCGGATTTCGGCGTGTTCGCCGGCGAGACCTTCAACGTGGGCGGGGGCGCCGACAACGCGGTCTCCCTGCGCACTCTCACCGAGATCTGCCGGGACGTCACCGGCCGGACCATCCCGGTCGGGAGCGACCCCCGTACACGCCCCGGAGACATTCCGTGGTATGTGACGGACGCCCGACGTATTCATGCCGCCGCCGACTGGCGTCCACGGCGTTCGGTGCGCGACACGGTCGTCGATGTCGCCTCGTGGATGCACCGTCGGCGTGACCGGATAGAGAGGTTGTTTTCATGAACATAGTCGTAGTCACCGGTGCATCCGGTCTGATCGGCAGTGAGGCTGTAACCTTTTTCGCTGAACGCTTCGACCGGGTACTGGGAATCGACAACGATTCGAGGGCCGCGTATTTCGGACCGGACGCGTCCACGGCGTGGCGCCGAAATGCCCTCGAAAAACACGCGGCCAACTACCGCCACATCGACGCAGACATTCGGGATCGAGCGGCCGTGGAACATCTTTTCCGCGATTACGGAAAAGACATCCGGTTGGTCATTCACGCTGCGGCCCAACCAAGTCACGACTGGGCAGCAAGCCACCCGTTCATCGACTTCGAAGTCAATGCGTCGGCCACACTGACTCTGCTCGAAGGCGTGCGCACGTTTTGCCCGGAGGCCGTGTTCATTTTCACCTCCACCAACAAGGTCTACGGGGACCGACCGAACACACTCCCGTTGGTGGAACTGGACAGCCGCTGGGAAGTGGCGCCCACCCATCCGTATGCGGAACGAGGCATCGACGAAACCATGTCGATCGACCAGTGCATGCACTCCCTCTTCGGGGTGAGCAAGGTTGCCGCCGACCTCATGGTCCAAGAATACGGACGGTATTTCGGGCTTCGCACGACCGTTTTCCGCGGTGGGTGCCTCACTGGTCCGCAGCACAGCGGCGCCCAATTGCATGGGTTCCTCAATTACCTTGTTCAGTGCATATTGCGCGACCTGCCTTACACCGTGTTCGGCTATAAGGGAAAACAGGTTCGGGACAATCTCCACAGCGAAGACCTCGTCCGCATGTTCTGGGAAGTCTATCGCAACCCGGGCCGCGGTGCAGTCTACAATGCGGGCGGCGGACGTCACAGCAACTGTTCGGTACTGGAGGCCATCGATCTGTGCGAGCGAATCACAGGAAAACGCCTGACGCAGCGTTATGACGCCCGACCGCGCAAGGGGGATCATATCTGGTGGATCTCGGATGTTTCCCGTTTTCGCGGGGACTATCCCGACTGGGCGTATCGTCACACGCTGGAGGACATCGTGGGCCAAACTGTGGATGCCGTCGACCGTCGCCTTCGCGGACTTGGCCCTGCAGAGGATCCGGCGTGTTGAATGAGGTTCGTCCCATGTCATGCAAGATTCAAAGGGTGGCGCTCCTGAATCCTCCGTGGCAGGTCGGGGACCTTCTGGGGGTCCGCGCCGGCTCCCGGTGGCCCCACCTCGAACCCCGGGCCAATCCATATGCACCTTACCCGTTCTTCTTGGGTTACACCTCAGCGTTGCTGCGGCGAAACGGATTCGCAACCCGTTTGTTCGACGGCATCGCCGTACGGCAAAGCCACGAAACCTTTCTCGATGAAGTCGCAGCTTTTACGCCGGACGCTTTGATCCAGGAAGTCTCTACACCGTCGTGGGAGGTGGACCGAGCCTTCAGCAAGCGCCTGCGCGAGCATTTCCCGCGTGCCGTGCTGCTCCTGGCTGGTCCGCATGCCCACCTGTTCGACAGAGCCGCGTTGACCGCATTGCCCCACATCGACGGCGTGCTGGTCGGCGAGTATGAAAGAACCGCGCTGGAGCTGATTGTCCGACTGAATGCCGGCGATGCCCTCGACGGAATCCGCGGCCTCCTGTTCCGTCGCCAGGACGGCCGCTTCCACGTCAATCTCGAGTACAACCTGTTCGACAACTTGGACGATCTGCCTTGGCCGGACCGTGACAGCGTCGACCCGCGTTGCTATGTGGACACGGCTGTGGACGTGCCCCAACCGTCACTCCAGGTGCTGGCGTCCCGAGGGTGTCCCCACCTGTGCAGCTTCTGTCTTTGGCCACAACTCATGTACGGTGGAAATCGGTATCGGGCCCGTGATCCGATCAAAGTGGTCGATGAAATCGAGGCTTGCGTCAAGAGGTTCGGGTTCCGGTCGTTCTATT
>JAADHN010000033.1 GCA_013151865.1 Kiritimatiellota bacterium | reverse complement strand
ATCAAATATGTCTCCTCAGGTTGGTTTCAGGCTTGACGTTTCTCAGACTTCGCAGGAATGACAAGTTTCTTACGCGGCCCCCGCCTTTGTCTTTGATGGTTTTCGACTTGTGCAATCCTCAGTCGATTCCATCGTTTGCCCTTGGCCGGACAATGCGCCCTGGTGGAGAGTCACATCGGCAATACGTTCGGACCTTCACGTACGAAACATCTCCCTCCGGAACCCCGTCCGCCATCCCATCGTGTCCGGTTGTGGCCGGTGCCCGGAGGTGCTCGAAGCGGACGCCGGTCGTGGTCTATGCCCGGCTGGCGCAAACGCGAGGTATCGATTCCTCGACGGCACATCGACTCCCTCTGTTCAGGCAGTTGCTTTCGCCATGAACGTCACGGCAGGAGAAAGAGGCCCGAAGGGGCGCCCCAGGCTTTCCGCAATCCCACACAATGAAGTCCAGTCAATCCAGCGATCCTGCGGGAGATACCCTCGTATCCGATACAGGAGGCCGGCGAATACTCGAAGTAATAATAAAGGATCGGATGCATGCGTGCAAGTTTATGGCCGAGGCGGGAGAGGCGCGGGAGATCGGGGGACGACCATGAACAGCGGGCGCGAGTGACGTGTACGAGGACTCGGCGTGCTCAGTAAAAGGGCGTTCCGTGATGACCGGCGGGAGGAGCGGTGCTCGCAATGCCCCCGGCAAGAAGGGTCTGAACAATCCTGAGACCCGCGTGTTGCCGATTCGCGCCTCAGTCTTCCACGGCCTCGAGTTTCGACTCGTAGAGGTGGCACTGGACCCGGCGGCCCCTCTGGGCATAGAGCTTCGGTTCCCGGCGACTGCAGATGTCCATGGCTCGGTGGCAACGGGTGTGAAAACGGCACCCCGGCGGCGGATGGACCGGTGAGGGCAGGTCGCCCTCGAGCAGGATCCGCTTCTTCTTTTTGCGCCCGGGGACGGGGATGGCGGAAACGAGTGCTTGCGTATAGGGATGCAGCGGAGCGCCGATGACGTCGGCCGCAGGGCCGGTCTCGACGATCTGGCCGAGGTACATCACCGCCACACGGTGCGAGATCAGGCGGACCACGCTGAGATCATGCGAGATGAAGAGATACGACAACCCGTGCCTGGCACGGAGATCCAGCAGGAGGTTGATGACCTGAGCCTGCACAGAGACGTCCAGTGCACTGACCGGCTCGTCGCAAACAATGAAATCAGGGTGGAGGGAGAGGGCGCGGGCGATACTCAGGCGTTGACGCTGGCCGCCGGAGAACTCATGCGGATACCGGTAGAGAGCATCACTGTCCAACCCCACCTCGCTCAGCAGGTTGGCGGCGACCTCGGCACGGTCGCCTTCGAGAAGGTTGTGCTGTCTGAGGCCTTCGGTGACGATGGTCATGGCGGTCATGCGCGGGTTCAGGCAGGAGAACGGGTCTTGGAAAACCATCTGCATCCGGCGGCGAAGGGGTCTGAGCTGGCGTTCCGAGAGCGCGAGCAGGTCTCGCCCTTCCAGGCAGACGGTCCCGGCCGCGGCCTTCTCGAGGCGGAGAATGCTTCGACCCAGGGTCGTTTTGCCGCATCCGGATTCTCCGACCAGCCCGACGGTTTCACCGCGGAAGATTTTCAGGGAAACGCCGTCCACGGCACGGACGTAACCGACTGTGCGGGCGACAACACCGCGGCGTATTGGAAACCACACTTTCAGGTCCCGCACTTCGATCAACGGCGTTGCCGGTACGCCGGCTTCTGCGGCGCCGGCGACGTTTTTGAGCTGTGTTTCAGTCATGCACCGTTCTCCCGGGCCCTTGGACGCCGTGCGTGGAATGCGCTGCTCCGGAGTTTGTGTTCTTGCATCATGAGTTCGGTGGTGCACTCTCCGCGGATTTTCCGTCGATGGGGCGGTCCGCGGCCCTCCGTTCGCGGGCCCATTTTGGGGCCATGAAACATGCCGCCCGGTGTTTGCCCGCGTCAGTGGCGTAGTCCGGCGGACGCTCAAGCCGACAGCGCTCGAAGGCAAACGGACAGCGATCCGCAAAAGTGCAAGCGTACGGCAAATCGATCAGTGACGGGACTTGACCCGGGATGGTGGGCAGGCGTTCGGCGTCCGGTTGCAGGCCTGGAATGGAGCGCAGCAATCCCTGTGTATAGGGATGGAGCGGTGCATGGAACACGTCATTCTTCGGACCGGTTTCGACAATGCGTGAGGCGTACATCACCGCGACCCGGTCGCAGGTTTCCCAGATCACGCCCATATCGTGGGTAATCAGCAGCAGGGCGGCATCTTTACCCTTTACGGCCAGCATCAGATCTAAGATTTGTGCCTGTACGGTTACATCCAGGGCGGTGGTGGGTTCGTCCGCAATCACCAGCCGGGGTTCGAGCATGAGGGCCGTGGCGATCATGACCCGTTGGCGCATTCCCCCGGAGAGCTGGAACGGATATGAGTGCATTCGCTCCTCAGGTGCGGGCACGCCAACTTTACGGAGCCAGTCGGCCCCGGTTCGCCAAGCCTCGGACCGGCTGACTTCTCGGTGCAGCCGGAGGGTTTCCACGAGCTGACGACCCACCCGGTGCAAGGGTGAGAGCGCGGTCATGGGTTCCTGGAAAATCATGCCGATCTCCCGACCTCGGATGCTGCGCAGTTCGCGGATTGGCAGGGCCAGGAGATCGGTCCCGTCGAACAGAATGCGACCGCCGGTAATTCGGCCGGGAGGGGATGGGACCAAGCGCAGTACGCTCATGGCCGTTACCGATTTGCCGCAGCCGGACTCGCCGACCAAGCCCAGTACTTCGCCCGGATATATCTCGAGCGAGACGCCCTCTACGGCGGTCAAGACGCCTTCGTCGGTATCGAACTGAACGGTCAAGTCTTGAATATGCAATAACGGGTCCATAATCCCTTTCTTCGGCTTCTCCCATTCGCCGGGGCGGGCTGAAGCAGCTGCCGTGTCCCCGACTTGTGGTCGCGACCGGCGAGCCTGTGCGGGCATTGCGGATCCCACACGATTCTCTTTCCGGTCCGGTCACTCCATCCGACTATACCGCCTCGGGTCGTACGCGTTTCGCACGCCCTCGCCGATGAAGACGCCCAAGAGCATGACCACGAACAGGGCCAGGGACGGGTAGAGGATCAGCCACCAAGCCCATCGGAATTGCTGGGCCTGCTGGAGGAGTTCTCCCCAACTGGCCGTGGGCGGCGGCAGGCCGAACCCAAGGTAGTCCAAAGCCGCCAGGGAACCGATCGCGCCCACCAATGAAAAAGGGAAAAAGGTGATGACCGGCACCAGCGCGTTCGGCAAGATGTGACGAAAAATAATCTTTCGTGCCGGCAGACCGAGGCAGCGTGCGGCTTCGACGAAGGGCAGGTGTCGGAGCCGAAGGAATTCGGCGCGGACGTAATACGAGATACCGATCCAATTGAACAACCCGTAACAGACAATCAAGAGCAGAAAACTGCGTCCGTACACCGAACCGAGCAGGATCATGACATACAGGAACGGCAGCGCCGCCCAGATTTCGATGAGTCTCTGGCAGGTGATGTCGAGTAAACCTCCGAAATAACCTTGGATCGCCCCGAAAAACACGCCGATCCCCATGGAACAGGCGACCAGCAGCAGGCCGAACGTCAGGGAAGTCCGCAGGCCGTAGAGCACCCGCGCCAAGACGTCGCGTCCGGCGCTGTCGATTCCGAACCAGTGCCCGATCACCGGCCGGAAAGGATAGCGAACCTCCTCCCGGTCGAAAACGGCACGCCAGACGCGCCCCCCAATGGAGACACGGCGATCCTCGACCAGTGTTGAAAAACGCTCTTCGACATGTTGGGCCAGCGTGTTTCGCACGTCATGCGACAGTTGGCGCCATCGAGACAAGGCACGGTGGCCACGCGGGATGCCGCCGGGATCGAAGGCGATCTTAACGGGTTCGAGTCGGTTCGACGGCACTTCGCGCAGCACGATGCGGACGCTGGTCGGGCGTCGCCGGCGCGGCCGGAACGCCGACAGGCGAAACTCGACCGGTTCCGGCACGAGTCGACCGCGGCAGATCGTGGCGAACCGCGGTGCGGCCCGGTTCCGGAGGCGCAGTTTCACGGCGGCACGCAATGCGTCGGGCAGGACCCAGTAATCCGCCAGACTGAGGCCGCGAACGGCAATATCGCGTTCTTTGCCGAAGAACGATGCCGCGCTCTCGGCCCGGACGATGGTGAGGTCCGGCGCCACGTTCAAGCGTCCCACTCGCAGCTCCGGGATCAAGCGGAGCAGGACCACGTCCGGCAGTTGAATGTCGCCGGGGTCGATGATTTCGTTCGGGCCGTACGGGATCGGGGGAAAGATCATGAAGTTCCCGCGCTTCCCCGCGAAAAGGGGCGACCGACGCAGTTTCTTGTAGTCGGGCCGTGTCTGTTTGCCGCTGCCGGTGAATGCGTCCTCCGGATAGTTGCGCATGATCGGGAAGAAGGAACGTCCCTGGAAGCGAACGTACAGGGGCCTGTCGTTGCAGAGCAACTCGCTGAACAGGCTGATTGCGCACAAAGCGACGAGGAGCCAAAGGGAGCACCAGGAACGCCTCATCTCTCGAAAGCGTAGGAACCGCTTGCGAGTCACCGGATCCAGCCAAGTTGTACGGTGGGGGTTCATGACGGGCGGATTGTAAGAAGGGTCCTTCTGTTGTGTCGGTGGCATCCTGCTCGATGTTCGATGTTGCGCGCTTCAGGATTGAAAGTTGATTCGCGGGTCGATCAGAACGTAACAGAAATCCGACAGGATGTTCCCAAGGAGTCCGAGGATGGACGTGAGGGCCAGTATCCCCATGAACACGGGATAATCGCGGCCCACAATGGCCTCGAGACTCAGTCGTCCCATGCCGGGGATTTCGAAGACTTGCTCGATGATGACCGATCCCGCGAACATGACCGTCAGAATGCCCCCGAACCCAGTGGCGATGGGGATCAGGGCGTTGCGAAAAGCGTGACACCAAATGGCTCTTCGCAAGCTGCCGCCTCGGGCCAGGACGGTCCGGATGTAATCTTTACCGATTTGTTCGAGGAGAGAGTTTTTCATCAGCAGCGTGAGTACCGCGAAATTGCCGATGACATAGCAGAGAACGGGCAGGAACATGTGCAGGAAGATGTCCCGCGCCTTTCCGGCGAAATCGAGCGAAGCGAAGGTGTCGGAGTGAAAGCCGGCCACCGGGAAGATGTCCCACAGGCTGTCGACCGTTCCGCAGAATAACATTTTGAGCACCATGCCGAAGGCAAACGGCGGAATGGCGTAGCCCACGAAAACCAGGATACTCGAGACCGTGTCGAACCGCGCGCCGTGGCGCAAGGCCTTGGCAATTCCCAAGGGGATGCAGACAAGGTAAGAGAGAAGAAAGCCGGTGATTCCGAAAACCAGGGACACGGGAAGTCGCTCCCGGATGAGCTGCCACGCGGACTTGTTGCGGAACTTGTAGGACGGCATCCGCAGACCGATTCGATCACGGACCAGCCAACGCCAGTAACGGATGTAGACCGGTTTGTCGAAGCCAAAATATGCTTCGATGGCCTTGCGCTGTTCTTCGGAGATCGATGCACCCGCTTCCCCGATTCTGGCCGATTCTCCGCCGCCCATGCCCTTCATTTGCATTATCATCTGTTCGACAGGGCCGCCGGGTACAAGTTGACACAAAGCGAAGCACAGACAGGTGATCCCCAGGAATGTGGGGACCACCAGCAACAGCCTGCGCAGAAAATAATCGAGACGTTCCATGATGCCATAGCCTCACATGTGCTTGCTTCGAGGGGTGTGGCGGCGCTCAGGCATGCGCCGTGGAAGTCCGTCCGGCTTGCGCAACGGCCGCCCTCGGGCTGTGCATGAGTTCCGGCTCTTGAGTTCCTTTTGCTCCTGCTGTCTCGACCCTGCCGCTGCGAACGGCGGCAACTCGGGACCTATGCCCCGAGCAGAGCCGAGGGGGCCGGGGAGTGACCCTGGATCGGCCGGAACTTCAGCGTGTCGGATGGAAGATTTCGTCGAAAACCACCTTTTCCCGCCGACGCGGCAGGGCGATGCCGTTCTCAACGGCATCCTCGAGGTCCGCGGCAGAATCCTCGTCGAACCACCAATACCAGTAAGCGGAACTTTCGTCGCCGTACTTGGACAGGACCGTGTCCGGCATTCCGAATTTGTTCCAATAGAGCAGCCGCGTGTAGTTCAGGTTCCAGAGGAGCACGTACGGGAACCGGCGCACCGCGATCCGGTCGATGCGGCGACAGATTTCATTCCGAAGGTTCAGGTCGAAAATGGACTTCTGTTTTTCGATGAGGCGGTCCACCTCTGGGTCTTTGAAACCGGTAATGTTGCTTCCGCCTTTTCGGTCGGCCTCTTTGGACGACCACATCCCTTCCGGATCCTTGAAAATGCCCGCACCCCAAGCAGCCCAGGTCATGTCGAAATTGAATTGATCCATGTCTCGCGCCCAGGCTGCCCAATCTTTGCGGTCGATGATCAGTCGGACCCCGACGTCCTTGAGATCTTCGGCAAAAATCGCCAAGAATCGGTCAGTTGAGGCACTGCGGGTCAGGAATTTGAATTCGAACACGCGCCCGTTTTTTTCGAGCAGGCCGGTTTGAGGGTTGGCCCGCCAGCCGGCCTGGGAAAGTAGTTTGCGGGCAACGGACTTGTCGAATTCAATGATTGGGTTCGGACAGGGGCGGTCCTTCGAATAGAGATCCTCATAGTAGGACCGATGCAGGAAGTACTGATTGTACATCAGCAATCGATTCATGCGCCGACGGTCCACGAGATGCGCCATGGCTTTCCGGACGCGGAGATCGTCGAACGGCGGCCGCCGCATGTTCATGGCGAATCCCTGAAATCCGATCGGTTTGTGGTTGTAAACCTTCTGGCGGACGATCCAGTTGCGGAGAAACTTGTCGCCCCGGGTTTGGTTGATCCATAGCCGGGCGGTGTAAACGGGAAACAGGTCGATCTGTCCTTTCTTGAAAGCCTCGAAGGCATTCTCCCGTTCGCCGTAAAAGCGGAACATGAGAGTCTGAAAGTTGCCGGTGTGGCGATTGCTCGGGGCGCCTCGGTTCCACCAATCCGACCGACGTTCCAAGGTGACAAACACACCTTCGCGAATCTTACCGAGACGATAAGGGCCCGAGACCACGGGAAAGGAAAAATTTATCATATTGAAGTCGCGCCCGGTGAAAGCGTGGGCCGGGAGAATCTGGAGGCCGCCGACGGCCATAAGGTTTCGCCAATGGACCTCGTTGGCGGTAAAGCGGATACATAAGCGGTCAACCAAGGTCGGTGGGCGGAAGCGTTCCAACGCGACTTTGTGGGGTCCGGTCATGTTTTTGGGATCCATGATGGCGGAAAACGTCCACTGAACGTCGCGAGCAGTGACCGGACGGCCATCGCTCCAGCGGGCCTTGGGGTCGATCCAGAAAGTGAACGTACGTTTGTCGGAGGAGATGCGCCAACGGTGCGCGAGACCGGGTACGTACCGTGCAGGATCCACAGGGTCTGTGCCGAGCAGAGTCTCGAACATGGCCCCGAACACCTCGGATGAAAACACGTTGTTGTCGAGGTAATAGTTGAAGCTCTTCGGCCATTGACCGGCGAAAATACTGATTTCGCCGCCGACGACGGCGTCGGGTGATGCAAGCGGGTTGGGGCGGTCCTGCCAGGAGGAGCGGGGATAGTCGGTGTCCGCGGCGGCGAAGAGTCCCAAGGTGAAGGCGGCAAGTGCTGCGAGAGAGCGGCGGGGTTGCTTTGGAACGGAAAGTGTACTGACGTGCATGGCGGGATCCTCTGTTGTTCCGGGCTGTGCTGGATGAGAAAGGGCGCGACAGCCGGGGCGAGTCTCGAACGTAATAGTTGATGGTCCGGCGCGGAATGCGCGGGGAACGGTTCGCCGGATAATCAGGGCAGGGTCTCACGCATAAGATAATACGGTCGACCCGGCATGACGTGGCGCCAGGTGACCGGCAGGAGTGCGGTGACCCCGCTTCTCCAGCCGCCGTCGGCTTCAGAAAGAAGCATTTCGAGAAGAGCGCTGGGGCGGCGGTAGCGAACGACTTTGGCTCGAGGGGCGTGGCCCAGGTCTCGCGCTTTGGCGACTGCATCGTCGAAGTAGCCCAGGGCGTCGACCAAGCCATACTCAAGGGCCTGCCGCCCGGACAAAACGCGGCCGTCGGCGAACGGCGCGCTCAGCACGGCGTCCACGGAGCCGAAACCGCGTCCTGCGGCGATGACTTTTGCGAATTCAGTGAATGTTTCGTCCACTAGACGTTGAATGTAGGCCTGTTCCTCGGGGGTGGGCTGACGCGCCCCGTTCAAGATGTCTTTCATGGCGCCGGACTTGTAGACGTCGGAGCGAAGGCCGAGCTTGGTAAAAAGGCTCTGGTAGTTGAAGGATGTTATGATAACGCCCACACTGCCGGTCAGGGTCAGACGATTGGCGATGATGTAGTCCGTGCCGCAGGCGACGTAGTAACCGCCGCTGGCGCCCATGGTGTGCATGCAGGTGACAACGGGTTTGCCGGCGGCCCGGAGGCGTTGCACTGCGTTGTGGATTTCGTCACTTGCAGTTACTTCGCCGCCTGGCGTGTCCATGTCCAGGATAACCGCGACGGTGTGGCGGTCTTTTAGCGCAGTCCTGAGCTGGCGATGGATAAGGGCTGCGGAAGCGACCCCGCGGGGGCGGGCGTCGGAGACGATGAGGCCCTTCACGTCGATGACGACGATTTTTTTGTCGGAGCCGGTGTCCTCGCGGAGGGTCTCTTCGGTGAGGGGGGTGGAGCCGGAGCCGGTCTCGATGGATAGGTTGCCGAGGGCACGAATGGTATGATAGAGGGCATAGCCGCCGAAAGAGAGGACGGCGATGAAGAGGAAAAGGATGAAGAAAAGGCAGCCGCGCAAGAAGGTTTTGGAGCGGCGAGGAGGGGGAGCTGGAGGCGGCGGCGCGGGCGGAAGTTGGTGGAGTGGGGGCGGGGGAGGCTCGGGCGGTGAGGAAGGAAGACCGGG
>JAADHN010000104.1:344-15723 GCA_013151865.1 Kiritimatiellota bacterium | reverse complement strand
CCAAAGGGCTTTCCTCTCTCCTTCCTGCCCGAAGGACCTTCCTCTCATCTTCCTGCCCGAAGGGCTTTCCTCTCATCTTCCTGCCCGAAGGACCTTCCTCTCATCTTCCTGCCCAAAGGGCTTTCCTCTCTCCTTCCTGCCCGAAGGACCTTCCTCTCATCTTCCTGCCCGAAGGGCTTTCCTCTCATCTTCCTGCCCGAAGGGCCTTCCTCTCATCTTCCTGCCCGAAGGGCCTTCCTCCTTTCTCCATATCGCCAAACAATGTGTGCGGACCTCACCGCTGTCAAGTCCCGCCCCCAAAGAAAGACCCGCCGCCCGGCAGGCACGCGTGGAGCTGTTTGTCTAATTCACTCCGCGGCGACTGCCCGGCAACTCCCGCACGGTCTTCGAATCGAGGGAACACGGACAAGAGCCGAAACACGCGGGAATCCAAGCAGACGGCGCGCGCCGTTCCCGGAATTGCGGCCTGTGGCGAAAAGGACCTTGTGAGTCGTCTCCGCAAGCCCTGCAGCTTTTCGGTGCCGGTCCGGAGCCCTGACCTCACGCGACGGGGGTACTGCCTCCGGACGTTGTCGGGCGGCTACGGTGTGCGGTCGAGCCAAGCCCGCAAGCAAGCCCCGAGGTCGGCGATGTCCGCGGGACACCTGTCCAAGTCGATGTCGGTCGCGAAACAGGCCGGCGCCTCCGGACGGCCGTGCGTGCCGCGCACTTTGGCGGTGTTGAGCGAAACCGCCGGCGGCAAGAGTTGGCCGAAAAACAGTTCGCACGGATCGTATCCCGGTTTGCGATGGATGTCCACGTGTCTCGCAAAATCCGGGGCTTCCCCGGGACTTTCCCACCACGGATAGGCAAACCAGGCGTCGGCTTCGGCAACTGCGATAAACTCGCCGCTCTCAGGGTGCGGCAACGCGGCCTGATCGAGCAGCACATCGAGACCCGGCGCTGCTTCGAGACAGGCGCACACCGCGCCGACGGCGGATGGGTCCCGAACATAGATATGGGCTATTTGGTGGTCTACCAGTGCAAAAGCCCGGGATCGGTAGAGGTCCAGGTAGAGGCGACGGCCGACCCGGCGTGTTTCGAGGAGACCGGCCCGGCGCAGGAGGGCGTTCGGGAAAACCGCCCTGCGGGCGGGCGCCATGGCATAGTCGCCCCATACGAGGACCTTGTAACCCGCTTCCCGGCCCGCTGTTACAAGTCGATGCAACGGCCCGGCGAGCGCGTCGGCCGCACCGCGCAGTCGGGCCGCGTCGTCCGGGCCATGACGCTGGAGGTCATAGTCCAGGTGCGGCAGGTAGCAGAGGAGAAGGTCGGGTCGTTTTTCCGGAATCCGCAGCAACTCTCCGGCGGCGGCGGCAATCCATTCGGTCGAGCGGCGCGAGGCCAGTGGTCCCCAATAGGATCGGAGGCGGAAGGGGCCGCCCACCCGGTCACACAGGCGGGGATAAAGGTCGGGGGGCTGCGAATAGCAGTCCTCGATCATGCCGCCGCCGTGCTTATGGATCGGGGCGGGGGACAGAACCAAGTCCACTCGTTCCCCCAAACTCTGCTGCCAAAAAAGCATCCCGACTCTCCCGCCCCTCTGACGGAACCCATCCCAGATCCGCGCTCCGGCGACCAAGGCCGCTGACTGCTCCCAGAAATCGGCACGGCAGAGGACGCGGTCGAACCGACCGTTGGCCACAACGCCGTGTAGAGCCGGGCCCGCAGCGGTTCGGAAACTCGCCTGAGCGGGACAGGTCAGGGCCGGGAACACCGGCGAAAGGTCGCTCACGATGCCCGGCAACGCCTGCTCCAGCGCAGGGGAAGCCTCGACAACATTTCGGCTCAAAGCCGCTGTCTGGACGATCAACAACCGCGTTCTTGCCGGTCTTGTCATTCGATCAACTCCCGGACCACCGTCTGCCCAACCCCCGAGCGATCAGACCGCCGGAGAGCAGGAGCGCGGCCAAGAGCGCACCGCGCCCCCCGTTCGCCGCTGCCAGAACCCAGGCCGCCTGCCAGGGGATGAGCCCCCGGATCAGCCGTCCGACGGCAGCCCGAAATCGTTCCGGATCGCGGGCAGCGCCGGCGGACGCCAAGGCGGCGGCAGCCGCCGAAACGCCCGCCAGGCCCAGCGCGAACACGAGGCAACCGACGATCCCCATCCAAGGGGTCGCACGGCCTCCGCTCAAGCCCGACAATGCAATGGCAAATCCGAACCCCATCGCCCCCACGGGCAATCGGCAGGCCATGCCCGTCGGCCGCGGTCCGTCCTCCTCGAAGGCCAGCCACGTCACCGCCCCGATATAGGTCGCCAGTGCCGCGGCGGCAGCCCAGACCGGCCACGAGATACCGACCGAAGCAGCACCAAGAAGCAAGCTCGAACCTCGACAGGCGCCCATCCCAAGAGCGCCGAACAAACGAGACGCCTTCAAACCCAGGTTGTACAACACGATCAGACCGCAAAGCACCAAGGCGACGAAAAACACCGCCGGACCCGCCAGCGCGGCGAACAGCAGCCCGAGGGCCCCACTGGCAACCGCAACGGTCAAGACGCGCTGCGCCTCGACCGCCCCCCGGGGTAACGGACGCTCGGGGCGCGTCTCGCCATCCTGACCCCGGTCCACCCAGTCGTTCAACAACAGTCCAAAAACATACAACAGCGTCGAGGCGACCCCCACCAGCATAAGGGCGACGCCCGCCGGGCCGCGACCCGCGACCGCCGCGGCAATCATCGCCCCCGCCCACGGATCGCCCGGCACGGTGAAAAGGTTCGGGACCCGGACCAACTCGAGCCAGGGACCGATGTGAAATCTGTCTTGGGTGTTCTCATTCATGACGGATGACCCGATTCCGTGGTGGGTTCGACACGCCGCGACGTACGCGAACAACGCGCCCGGCCTCCTCGCAAACAAGTTGGGACCCCGCTGAAGCCGCAGAGCCTACCGGTCCAACCGGACATTCACAGGTACACTGTACTGCGCCGGACCGACAACATGCCACTCGACAAACAGCAAAAAAAACGACGGACAGCGCCCTGTCGGATCGTGCCCCGAGACACCCGAAATTCACCGGTCTCGATTCCCGACAAGAACGCGTGGCGGTCGGGGGCGGACCGAGAAGTGCGCGAAGCCGGCTGCGGCCTTCCACAATGCCGGGTCACCCCGGCGCACTTGCAGGGATGGCGGGATACGCCCCGACAGGGTATGTTGCAAGGGGTACGGGTACCCGCTCGACCGTCTCGAAATACAGTAAACGGAACGGAAGCGGATTATCCTTCCGGCAGTCGGAATTGTTCGAGCCCCACAACGAGGCCCACAAGCGTGGAGACAAGATAAAATGGGTAGAGGCAGAGGTGGATTGAATCGGGGGTTCGGTGCGTTCGGACGCGGGCACGGCGGTGGCGGGCGACGCAAAGCCGCACGGTATGGCGGCCGGCAATTCTTCGGACCGCCGCCGGGTTTCGACCGGCGCCGCCGGGCCGGGACGGAACCGAAACCCGCTGAGGACACGGAAGCGCCCACGGACCCAGTGCCGTCCAAAGCGCCCCAGGTCGCCCTCATCGAGGTGGAGCGCTGCAACGGGTGCGGCGTCTGCGTCGAGGCCTGCCCGGATGCTGCCCTGTGCATCAAGGACGCGAAAGCGCTCGTGGATTTCGACGCATGCACCGGGTGCGGCAGTTGCGTCCCGCCCTGTCCGGAGGAGGCCATTGCCCTGGGCCCGTGCCCTTCCGCCCAGGCATGAGTGCGCGATCCCACACGCCGGACGGTGAATTGTCGCCGGCGCCAAACCGGAAATCATGCCCCGTGCCACGCCGGGGATTGTTACGTTGGCATCCGGCGGGGGGGGCGCTACATTCCGCACAATGCCCGGATATCGGTCCCGCCCGTCGGTTCGAGGCCCTTTGTGATGTCGCAACCTTTGCTTGATCCAACTGCCGCCGTCTTATTGCCGCTCGAGTCGTTGAGGCGCTACACCATGTGCCCGATCCTCGAAGCCCGCAGCGGCGGAAACCACGTGGTGTTCGCCCGGCGCGCGGATGTGGCGACCGTTGTTTTTGCATGGTTCGAACTGGACCCGGAGGATACGGCGGTCGTTGCGTGCGAACTCCGCACGGACGTGCCGGAGCAAAAGTACCGGCGTTTTCTCGCCGGCCTCGCGAAGAAACTCGCCCCCCCCCCGGTGTGCGTATCGCCGGAAAGCGCCAAGACTCGCGTGTTCCGTGCCGTGCACCGCGGAGAACGGGCCGGACGTTTCCCGCCCAAAGAGTTTTCCTGGGTGGCGGCGCTGCTGGACGGCATCGCGCTCCAGCTCGACTGACCGGCCCTCCGCTCCCACGCACCGATGCAATCGGGAAAGGACCATCGCCGTTGCCCGACGTCATTTGGATCAATCTATCGCTTTTCGCATTGGGGCTTTGGATCATCATCCGGGGCAGCGACCTGTTCCTGGACAGCGCGGTCTGGATCGCCCAGGCCGCCGGCATTTCGCAAATGATCATCGGCGCCACGATCGTGAGCGTGTGCACCACGTTGCCCGAATTCGTGGCGTCCGCGACAGCATCGCTGAAGGGCGCCGCGGACATGGCCGTGGGCAATGCCCTCGGATCGGTCATCTGCAACACCGGTCTCATCCTCGGGGTTACCCTCCTCTTCGTCACGGCCCGCATTCTGCGCGAGGTCTTCCTGATCAAGGGGATTTTCATGGTCGGCGCAGTGCTGATGACGTTTTTCCTGCTGATTTCCAACGCCGGGGCAGTCGGTTCGTTCGGGGTCTCGAGCGCGGGCGGCGGCGTCCTGCTGGTGCTGCTCATCGTTTTTCTCGTGGTCAACTATTACGAGAGCCTGCACGGCGCCGAGGCCCCTGCGGTCGAGGTGAAAGCGCCGGAACGCCGGCCCACACCCGCCGACTGGCTGCATCACGCCGCGATCTTTCTGGCCGGGGCCGTATTGCTGACCGTGGGCGCCTACCTGCTGATCGAGTACGGTCAGAGAATGGCGCGGAACTTCGGAATCAGCGAAGCCATCATCTCCCTGGCCTTCATTGCGTTGGGCACGTCGCTGCCGGAGCTGTTCACGGCCATCAGCGCCATTCGGAAGAAGGCTACCAACATATCTGTCGGCAACATATTCGGCGCCAATGTCCTGAACATGACCATGGTGGTGGGCAGTTCCGCCGTGATTCGTCCTCTCCGGGTGCAGGATCCGTTGCTGGTCCGGTGCGATATCCCGGTCGCGGCCGCATTGTGCACCGTGGCGTTCGGCAGCGGGCTCTTCAAAGGACGCATCGGCAAGAAGACCGGCGCAATACTGCTGCTCGGGTATGTGCTGTATCTGGTGGGACTCGTGGTGCGCGGCAGCCTTCAGGCCGGATGACGGGCGCACCCCGGCTCGAGAGTCTTCATTCCGCCGCCGCGCCCGATACGTTCCCATAAACGTGCGCCAGTTTCGCCGCGGCAACCTCCCAAGTGGCCTTCCGCGCTGCTTGCCGGTTGGCCCGGGACAACTTGTCTCGACGGTCCGGATCGCACAGGATGCCCGAAATCTGCTCCGCCAAAGCGCGCGCATCGAACGGCGGCGCCGTCGGGGCATCGGGCAAGACCTCGCGAACGCCGCAATTCTCGGTGACTATGACGGCGACGCCGGCCGCAGCCGCCTCGAGCGCAGCGATCCCGAACGGCTCGGAAACACTCGGCATGGCCAATACATCGATCCGGGAGAAGAGGTCGGGGACTTCTTCCCACGGGACCACTCCGAGGAACTCGATCGCACCGTCGAGGCCCAGTTTCCCGGCCAGCATTCGCACCGTCTCGAGACGGTCCCCGTTCCCGGCCATGATGAAGCGCGCGTCGGGGAATGTCCACCGCACACGGGCCGCGGCCCGGACAAACGTTTCGGGCGCTTTCTGCCACGTTACCCGTCCGAGAAAAAGCACCGTGGGCGGCCGGGGAGCGACCCCGGCTTCGGCAACCGGAGCGAACGTTTCCGGGTCGGTCCCGTTGTGGACCACCACAACCCGGGCCGGGTCGGGAGCGAACTCCCTGAGAATCCGCTCTCGGCAGTACCGGCTGACCGCCACCACAGCGTCCGCCCCCGATATCCCCGCTTCCTCGATACGGCGGACTGCGGGGCCGGGGTGGGCCCCGTTTCGGTCCGTCTCGAGAGAATGCACGTGCAGGATCAGCGGCTTCCCCGATTGTTCCCGGATCCGAAGACCGGCCGGGACCGTCAGCCAGTCGTGGCAATGGACCAGGTCGAACTCGAAGGCAGCGGCCGCCCGGGCTGCGGACTCCGCAAACACGGAAACGACCCGCTCGATCCCGCGCCGGTCGGGACCGGCGGGATAGGCCCCGGGGCCGTACGCCCCGCACGCGGGGTCGACCTCCGGCGGTCCGGCCGTGGCTGCGGTCGTGGCCAATCCCCCGAAAGCCATGGCCGGATACGGACCGTAGACCGGTAACAGCCCGCCCGTTCCATAGGCCAACCCGGCGCCGGGGTATGCCCCCCAGGCTGTGTCCGGACACGGCGGCAACTCCACCTCGATCACCTGCATCCCCCCGGACACCGGTAGCCAGGCCCGGCGCGGCATCACGAAAAAAATCTGGTGGCCGGCCTGCACCAGAGCGCGCCCCAGCCCCGCGCAGGCCACCCCGAGACCACCCGTAACAACCGGCGGCAGTTCCCAACCCAACATCAAAATTCGCATTGAAGCGGACCTTCCTCGATCAGGCTGAACAGTCGGATCAATTCGGCGACGCTCCATGCCTGGGAAATGCAGCCGTCGGGTCGATGCGGCGGATCGCCGTCGAACACTTCCGATACGCTGCCGACCCCGGCCTCGAACAGGTGGGGAAGCCATCCGTTCAAGTGGTCCCGGAGGTTCTGGCGTGCCTCGTGCCGCCATCCGTACGTCTTGAGAAACGCCTCCCCGAAATGTCCGAGCAGCCACGGCCAGACAGTCCCCTGATGATAGGCGAAATCGCGCTCGCGGACCGGCCCGCCGTACCGGCCGCGATAAGCGGGGGCGTCCGGGGCCAGCGTACGGAGTCCGCGCGGGGTCAACAGGGCGCCCCGAACGGCGTCCACCACGCCCCGGCCCTCGCGGGCATCCAACGGAGAATGGGGCAGCGACACCGCCAGGATCTGGTTGGGACGCAGCGAGCCGTCCTGCCGTTCCTCGCCGACCACGTCGGCCAGGTATGCTCGATCCGGCAACCGGAAGCGCTCGCGGAAGGCGACCGCGACCCGGGCCGGAGCGACCGGCGGTGTGTAGTCGCTTTCGCCGAGGGCCGCCGCCAAATCGCAGGCGAAGCGAAGCGCATTGTACCACAGCGCGCAGATTTCCACGGCAAACCCGCACCGGGGCGTCACCGGCCGGCCGTCCACTACCGCGTCCATCCAGGTCAACTGAGTCTCGGGGGTCCCGCTGTGGAGCAGCCCGGAACGGTCCAGGTACACGCCGTCGCCTGTACTGCCCGCCGCCAAGCGCTCGAGAAGCCGCTTCAAGACGGGCATGAATCGCCGGAGTTCCCGCAATTCTCCACCGTACAACAGGTATTGCTGGAGCGTCCAGAACAGCCAGAGCGGCGCGTCCACCGAGTTGTAGGCCCCGTCCCCGTCCGGCCCGATGTAATTGGGGATGCGCCCGTCCTTCTCGTGATCGACGAAGGTCTGCATAACCTCCAAGCCGGCTCGCAAGCGGCCGCTCACGAAAACCAGACCGGGCAGCGAAATCAATGTGTCCCGACCCCAATCCTCGAACCAGTGGTAGCCGGCCGGCACGGTGGGCCGGTCCGGCGGGACGCGGACCAGGAACGTCTGGGCGCTCAGGCACAGAGCCGTGCCCAGGACTTCCTCTGCCTCGTTTCGGGCGTAACGCAGGGCCGTTTCACGGGCGGCCGCGTGCCGTGCCCGACGTCTTTCGAGTTCTTCGGCCAACTCTGCCGCCGGGTCGTCGACAGGCTCCGTGGAAAGCACGGCCAGGATCGTGTCGCCGGCCCCGAATTCGACGGTCAGCACGCCCGGCCGGAACAGATCTTCCCGGGCCGGATAACCCCGTTCCTGTTCCACGCGGTAAAAAACTCCTTGACGCCACTCGGGGCCCGGAGCGAACTGTGCGCTGCGGGGCCCGGCGATCTGAAAATGGAGCGGCGGCATCCCGGTGTAGGGCTCGAGACAAAACCCGTCGGCACGCAACTCCGCGTGGTCGTTCAGGTATGGGTTCCGACGAGCCAGGTCGTGGTTGCGGCGAAAAGCCAGTAGAGGACCAAGAACCAGTCGTCCGAGGGCGGTCCCCGCGGCATCGAACCGGTAGCGGATCAGAACGGTGTCGCGCCGGTGAAGCATGAGGACCGAACGTTCGACCCGCACGCCGGGCAGCCGGTACGTCCACGTCGGGACCGGAAACGCCGCGAAATGTTCCGGAAGCACTGGAGCGGACCCGCTACTGCTCTCGAACTCGACCGCGGAGAGGCTGGAGTTCACTCCGCCCAGTTCGACCGTCTCCTCCAGGACCGTCACCAGGACATGGCGCCCGGCAGCAGGCGCGGGCAGGTTTGCCACCAGCAGGCCGTGGTACTTTCGGGTGGGCGGCCCGAGTACCGTCCCCGAAGCGTACCCTCCGGTCCCGTTGACGTCCAACCACTCGCGAGATGCGAGCCCGGCCCGGTCACGGCAGTCCTGGCGAGAAAGGGCGAGGTTCATGGGGACAATGCCTCGATCGATACATGGACGCCGTCTGCGCAATACAGGGCGTCCCAAGACAGTCCGGAGGCACTTGCAGGGCTCGGGGATCGGTCCTTGCGTTCCAAGTCCTTGCAAGACAGAGAGTAGACTGAGAGTTACGCAAAGAGTTCGTGGGTGGGACGATTGCGGAGGGACAATACCGCATCCGCCTCGAAGATGCAAGAGCGCCCGACTTGACCCGGACCGGAAATCGGCGTTGTTTCGAGGGACGTTCCCAAACGACCGAATGCGAATCGTGAAAGGACGAAAAAGGCGAAGAGAGACCAAACGGACCGGCGAAGCATGTTCTTGCATCCCCAGGCCGAGGCGCTATACTATCAGGGTCTTCTTTTCTCTCCGACCGGGACGTAGCGCAGTCTGGTTAGCGCGTTTGACTGGGGGTCAAAAGGTCGCGAGTTCGAATCTCGCCGTCCCTGTTCATCGTTTCACCCTGAAGCCTCGCCTTGCCACGCCCGTATGCACCCAGCCCGGCGAGATGAGAACTCGCGAAGCGACGTTCGAGCGTCCCGCCCCGCGGGACACGGGCCACGGCCCGCCCGTGGCAGTGGAGCGCAGCGGAACGGCAATCTCGCCGTCCCGACCATTCTCTGTTCATCGTTTCCTGTTCATCGTTTCACCCTGAAGCCTCGCCTTGCCACGCCCGTATGCACCCAGCCCGGCGAGATGAGAACTCGCGAAGCGACGTTCGAGCGGCCCGCCCGTGGCAGTGGAGCGCAGCGGAACGGCAATCTCGCCGTCCCGACCATCTTGCCACCGTGAAGGCCCCGCCGATCATGACGCCGACCGGCGGGGGTTTTCTCTTGCCTTGAACGAACGGACTGGACTGCCTGTGAGCTTGCTTTCGCGAGACGAGCTGCGCTCGGCGGGTGGCGATCCCGTGCCGGCGACGAAACCAGATTCTGTCGTATTTCGGTCGCAACCAGTCCTACGTGGTAGGGTGGTAAGTTTGTCCGGGCTTGAGCAACATGAAACTCGCAGCATCTTCTTCGAATTGCACTTGCCTGTAAAAGTCGCAGCTCAAGCAGGAAAGCCGTTTGTCAGCGAATGTCCCCTGCTTTTTGTCTCCACAGAAAGTACCGGCTATCGCCCAGCAAATCCTCCCTGCGTTCTTCCCGCCGTTCAAACCGTCGGCTGACGAATCGACACTTGCCGGACATACTCCGAGTTTCGAGACGTTCTCTCCGCCCGGCTGTCTGCCACACTGCTTGACTTCCCAACAGTTCGCTCTGGTCGTCATATTACGCCTCCTTCAGTTGGCTGCACAACATGCCCATCGCCCACCGGCGCCACCGAATCGGCTGCACGGGGACTGACAAAAGACCTGCCTTGGCTGGCTTGTGACGGGACGCAAAGAAGGGGCACATCCCGAAGAGTTGTCCCGAACGACGCGACGCAATCAAGAACCAAGAGGGACGCGGCCCATAAGGGACGGCACACGGCAATCTACGTCGTTGGCATCCAGCAACCGGTGCAGTCCCGCCTGGGGCGGATGGTTCGGGGACGCACTCTGCCGCTCCGAGCGCCCGCCATCTCGCCGAGCGGCGCTCCCCGTCCAAATGTAAAGTAAAGTTATCTACATTTCTGGCGATATAGAGGAAGATAACGTCTCCCGACTGGGAAAGCAAGGGATTGGTGAGATTCGGCGCATGTCGGTTCCGTCGTTGTTTGTTCGCCGGCCGTTTCCGCGATTTGCGGGAGGGCAACCTGGCGGAGTGGGCAGAGAGGGTGCCCTGAGGACGGGAACTGCCTGGCCCAACCGATGGCCATTCGGCGGGCTCCCGCATCGTTGGCGTTCTGCACCAACTCCTTGAGAATACAGAACTCGTCGCGGTAGCGGTTGTGGAGGTTGTCCCGCAGTGGGCCGGCGTCTCTCGAGAGATGGCCTTCCGATTCTGCCAGAATCACAAACCGGGACACGGACGGCTGTGGCTTGCTGGCAAGTTCCGCCAGGTGGCTGACCCCGAAAACGTCATTTCCCGTGTCGAGGCCGCCCCAGTAATCGTGTCCAATCCCACCCAGGAGCAACACCTTCAGAAGCCACTGATTATTCGGACTGAACAGACTGCCGCCGCGAGCCCGGTGAGGTTTGCCGGAGGCCGCCGAAGCCGTTTCCGGAAACGACATCGCTTCAATGCTTCCATTCCGACAGGCAAAGGCTCGTCCCGAATCGTCCACCACCAGACAGCACAGATCAGGCCAGTGACGAGCCGCGTACTCCCGCACGAGATGTTCGGCCGACGCCGACAGTCGTTCGAGCAGAATCACCAGGACTCGGTTCCGGGCCTCGCCGGCGACTCGATTCCACAGTATGAAGTCAGCCAGCAGGCCGCGAAACAGCTCTTGCCGGAACGGTCCCATGGATTTTACCTGGATGCCGTCAGGCGGGACGTCGGAGAAAACTTCCGATGCCAGCGCCACAATCTGTTGGTGCTTGGAACGTCTCATCATACAAACCGCCCTGCGACATTCGTTATCATGCGCATGAATATATCAACGCACAGGAATGTGCATCCCGGGATCTTGCGCGTGGCATCTTCCACTCCGAACAGCAGGTAGCCCCGGTCACGCCCGGCTAGGCACGCGGCGCTCGCCAGCGCCGGCCGGTACTCACCCACCAGATGCGGCAGCCGGCCTCGAACTCCAGCCACTGCCGCTTGTACGGTTAAGGGGAACGGGGAGCCGTCTTCGCCCAGGGGCTACGCCGTGCCAAGGGGGAACAGGTGCGGGGTCCGAACGCGTTCCGCCAGTTTCCGCAACCCTTGAACCTGGGACCTCCCTTCTCGGACGCGCGCCTTCACTCAGCCGCTCGTCCGCGAACGGGTACGTCGCCAACTGCTACCGCAGAAAGCCGCGGATCACTTTCTCGGTGTAGGCTAATGGGTTGATAGCCATGGGTTATCTGGTTCCGGGTTCGAGGGTTCAGCGGTTCACGGGTTCACGGGTTCATGGGTTCAAGGGTCCATGGGTTCAGCATCGTTTCCCGCCTGAGTCATCTCTTCCACGGAAGCCTGATCGGCCCACAGCATGGGGACGGGAAGGGCCGTCAGTCGATCACCGAACGGCACGACCTGCTCGCCGGTGTAGAGCACGACCCCGTTCACGAATCGCGACCCGAGCGCATCGGCGAGACCGCGGATGGCCGAAAAGTCGTCAGGCTTCACCGTGGCGGACGCTTTGACTTCAATCGTGACAACGCGGCCGCGCCGGTCTTCGGCGAGAAAATCTATCTCCCGGCCGGAGGAGGTTCGATAGTGGTATATCGTCACGTCATGATCGCTCCACGACGCGTTCTTGAACAACTCGATGCCGACAAAGTTCTCGAGCAGCGGCCCGAACCACGAACGGTCCTCCGCCAATCGACCGATATCCGTCCCGCGCAGGTAGGCGGCCAGGCCGGTATCGCAGAAAAGGACTTTGCCCGATTTCACCAGGCGCTTGCCAAGGTTCGCGGACCAAGCCGGAACAAACTGCACCAGGAACGTGGCCTGCAACAGCGCCAGGTACCGCTTCATCGTCGTGTGCGGTATGCCCGTGGCACGCGACAATTCGGCCATATTGAGCAGTCCCGCCGTCCGCGCCGCCAGCAATGCCAGCAAGTGCGGCATTTCCGAGAGCCCCTCGATCCTGGCCAGGTCGCGCACGTCACGTTGGAGAATCGCGGTCAAATACGACCCGAACCACGCCGCGCGCCGGCGCGCACTAATTCGCCCGACCGCCTCCGGAAAGCCGCCGCGTACGATGCGTTCCTCGATATCGGGTTTCGGAGGAACGACGCGGCCCACACGGAAGGGAGGCCCGGCGAACAGGCGGTCGATGAATGTCTCGCGAACACCCTCCAATGGTTGTCACCGACAGACAGGTGAGGTTGTTGACGATGACTTACGAGAAGACAGGCGTCCAGCATCCGCTGGATGCCGCAACGCTCGACCTGAGGTCGCCGGGGAAGCACGTTTGCGACAAGAAGGTTCCGCGGGTGAGAGGCATGCTCGCCGTCCGACTCCACTGCCCTGAAAGGGCGTGACATACCAGCCCGGGGCAACGCCCCGGGTTTTATAATACCCAACATTTTTGAGCCCTGTGGGGGCGTGACATGTCCCTTCGGTCAAGCCCAACGTCCTCACTGTTTGTCACACGTGCCAGTCCCACAAATACCTCTCGTCATATTCGATTGCGTACCGTTCGAGAAACTCAAGCAACTCTTCCTTGAAGGTTCGCGTCCGGTGATGCTCCTCTTGTTTATCAATGTATTGAAGCAGTATCGGCAGTTGCGACTGGCCCAGCGAAAATGCCCCGTAACCGGCCTGCCAGGCAAAGCCTGCGTATTGGGCGCCCTGTGTCTTCATCCACGCGGAGGACGATTTCTTGATTTCTTCCAGGAGCTTGCTGACCGTCAGAGTCCGCGGCAACGTGCAGGCAATGTGCACGTGGTCGTCGGTTCCGCCAACCCGGTATGCTTCGCTGTGAATGGCACGGCAGGCGCCGGCAAGATAGGCGTGCAAATCCGAGCGAACGGCGGGATCAATCCAGCGTTCGCGGTTCTTGGTGCTGAACACGAGGTGCAACAAGATTTTGGACAGTGATTGTGGCATGGTTGCCGTCTCTCGCCTCTATATGTCACGCCCTTTCAGGGCTGAATTGCCGTTGCCGTTTGAATCCAGGGCACTGCCCGGGGCTGGTATGTTTCGCCCCGTTGGGGCTGGGGTTGCGCCTCCTGCCTCCATCCGTGTGCATCCGCGTTTATCCGTGGTCCCCCTTCCGTGTCATGCTTCCCGTTCATCCCGTGTGCTGCGTGGACAGTATATCGTGCAAGTTTTCCAAACCAGCGGCCCGTACACCGGGACAGAGCGTCGCCGGCCGGGCCAAGTCTCCCCGGCCATCGTGGATCAACCAAGCCGTGGTCTCGTAATTTGCAATGGCTTTGGTGAGTCGCCGCAGAGAGGCGGCGGCATTGGGCATGGGCGTTCGGGTGGCCTTGACCTCGATCAAAGTGAGGCGGCCGTTGCCCTCGTCGATCACGAAATCGACCTCGAGCCCCTGTTGGTCCCGGAACGTGAACAGCCCCCGAGCCAAGCCCCGATTCAGTCGGTGCTTGATAATTTCCGCGGCCGCAAAGCCTTCGACGACCGGCCCGAGAAAAGGGGAGGCGCGCAAGGCCTTCCGGTCGGCGATGCCGAGGAGATGGCAGGCCAGGCCGGCATCGGCCAAGTACAGCTTGGGCGTTTTTACGAGGCGTTTGCCAAAGTTCTCGTAGAACGGAGGGACCAGTAGAATGTGCCCGGTGATTTCGAGAATGCCGAGCCATTGGGTGATGGTGGGTACCGAGACGCCCAAAGGGGCGGCCAAGTCGGTCTTGTTCAGCATTTGACCGGTGCGGGCCGCCACCAAGCCCATAAACCGACGGAAAGTCGCCAAGTCGCGGATCGCGCTGATGGCCCGAACATCTCGCTCAAGATAGGTCTGCACGTAGGACCGAAACCAGAGGTTGGCCGCGGACGGACGCGCCAATGGTTCCGGAAAACCGCCGTAGAACGGCGCGACTTTGGCCGATTCCTCGATCGACAGGGGCAGCAGGTGAAAGACGGCGGCACGCCCGGCCATGGACTCGGACACGCCCTGCATCAGGGGCGCCTCCTGGGAACCGGTCAGCAACCACTGCCCGAAACATTCCGGATCGGCGTCGATGCGGGTACGAATGTAGTTGAACAGGAACGGCACATTTTGAATTTCGTCCAAGATGACGGGAAGGCGCAGATCATCGAGGAACCCGCGTGGGTCCGCAGTCGCCCGGGCCACTGTGTCCAGGTCTTCGAGCAGAACATATTCGGCGTGGGGAAACGCATGTCGGAGCAGCGTCGTCTTGCCGGCACGACGGGGCCCGGTCAGGATCACGGCCGGAAAATTGCGGACGGCCAAGTCCAGTTGCACCCCCAATGTTCTGTCGATGTATTTCATGTGATAAATCTAATGCTTAACTTTAGATTTCTCAAGTCTGTTAATCCTGTCTCGGTTTGCGTCCGAGCCACAAAGCAAGGCCAGTTCCGCTTCCCTGCCATCTGTTGAGCCTTCGCAACCGTTCGAACGGGGAAGAACCACGGATGGACACCGATAGACACGGATTAAAAGACCGGGAGGAAAAAACCCGAGAGCCCGAATTTTCTTCATCCTGCCTTTTTCTTCCTTCTCTTCCTGCCTCCATCCGTGTGCATCCGCGTTTATCCGCGGTTCCTCTTCTCCTGCTTTCTTCCATGGTTTCATGCCCGGAAACTCTTTGGTTTATAACCGATTGGTTTTCGGGGCCGGACGAAAGGTTGTTCCCACGACCTTGCGCATGGCATCGTCTATTTCGAACAGCAAATACCCCTGATCACGCCCGGCCAAACAGGCGGAGTTCGCCGGCGCCGACAGGTGCTCGCCTAGCCTATCACAAACAGCTCGTAGTCGCCGGACCTGAACCCCTGTCCCTGCCGCGCGCGGCTCGGAAAAAAGTTGGTTGATGAGATGGGGGGAATGATTCCACTACATTTTCTTCTGCCACAGATGCTTCTGCTGCGCGCATCGAACAATGCTAACCAAATCAGTTTTCCAAGCCAAGTTTTCCTGTGCATTCAAGCTCATCTGAACTCCTGTGCCCCTCGGTCAAGCTTGGCAATAAG
>JAADHN010000104.1:0-333 GCA_013151865.1 Kiritimatiellota bacterium | reverse complement strand
AAGCTAAACGACCTGCTTCCAAGCTAAACCGACGACCACCCGACCAGTCTCTGCTTATCTTGGATTGCCTCTCTTTTGCCTCGAAGCGGGATGTCCCAAGCTAAAATCCAAGCTAAGCCCAAGCTAAACGTCGCCTGTTCGGCGACCGGCCTCGCCCAAGACCCATCGAGCCGAATTCCCTCTTCCACCCACGTTCCTGATCCTACCGTGCCGGGACATCTCCTGAAGCAGATTCCGGATTTTGTTCGTCCGCTGACTCTCGCTCAACACGTCCGACAGCTTACCCATGAGCAAGCGTTGAAGTTCTCCGGGGAGTGCAGACCCGTGTTGCTT
>JAADHN010000143.1 GCA_013151865.1 Kiritimatiellota bacterium | reverse complement strand
TGAAGCCGGGACTCGGACGGCGTTCTTCCCGGGGCTCGTTTCTCCTTCCACCGTCTCCGTCTTCCTCCGTGTCTCCGCGCGAGATGATTCGTTTCCTGCAAACGCGGTTGAAACGGTCCATTCCGGGACGTAGAGTTTGATATCATGAGTCACTCCTTCCCCTTCCAACAAACTCCAACATAGCGGATTGTAGATCATTTTTCGACGCAGTCACCGACTGCTGAGTTCAGCGATAAAGGAAGCGCGAAATGAGTTTTCCGAAAAGACGTTCCCTTTTCACCGTCGGCGGCGTCGCCGGGGTGTTTCTGATGCTCTGCGGGCCGATCTCCTTCTGTTGGCCGGCGATCCCTCCTCCCCCGCCCGGTGGATGGAAGCCTCCGAAAGTGCACCTGAAACTCTGGAACGATCCGGACAGCATCCTTCCCGGGGAGCCCCTGATCGTCGAAATCATGTTCACGAACGACACCGATGGGGACAATGTGGCATTGATCGGGCATTGGAAGGATGCGATCCAGTTGTAGTTCAAGCGAGTCACCGAGTGGCAGAAAGCCCGTCCTACGGGGCTTCTCGATCTGATGGCCCCCGCGCCGCCGGTTAAGGTCCCGTCGCACCAGCGGATCGTCTTTCGCAAGATGATCCCGACATGGGATTATATTCCCTATTGGATTAAGAAGCCGATTTTCACTCCGGGGAAATGGAAGATACGGTTCTATCTTCCCAGCTGGCGGGGAACGTCGCTTTACACAAACGAGATCGAAATCAACGTAACGTTCAAGACGGGTCGGGCCCAGGACAAAGAAGCGTTCGAGTACATGTTCGGGGGAAAGAAAAAACATTCCTGGTACACTATCACGTATCAGGGACAGAAACCGATAACTGATGCCCGCTACCGGAAGGAATTGGCGCAATTCATAGACCAATTTCCATGGTCGAGGTTTTCACGATATGCGCGGCTCAAGTACGTTGTCGCCACTCAGACGATCACCGACCCCGAGACCGTGCGCCGGCGTAAGGAGTACATCAAGTACCTTCGCCGGACTCATTCCCGCACCAATCCCCTGTTCCCGCCGTGGCTCGCCAAGTATTACCTTCCCGCGGATGCTCCGCGCCCGACCGAGCCCCCCGCCGACTGAAGAAGAAGAAAGTCGCGGACGGCTTCATGGACAAGGGACTCGTCCTTCTCATGCCGGACGGAAAGCCGGCGCTGTGCAGCATCCGCGAGTGATGGAAACTCGGCGACAAGTGGTGGCTGGACCGGTACGAGTCTTTTTGCGGGCATCTGATCCTCGCCGCCCACCGCCCGCCGCTCCGGGCCCTGGTCTTAAGCCCCCCTGAAGTCAATGCTGGAGGGCAGACGTCCTCGTGAGCCGCGCCACGAGACTGAGGCATTACACCGCTGATTCCGGTCCGCGATGCCCCCGGAACGAGCATGATGAACAGCCCTGTTTGTGGAGCCGACAGGTTGCGGACGGCAGCCGACGGATCAGAGCCCCAAGTCCCGGATCAGGTCCCGCGGATCGACCGGGGTCCCGCCCTGCGCGGCGGAAGCGTGTCCGGCCAGCGAGATCGCCAGACTCCGCACGCCTTCGTCGTACGGCACCCGGGCAGGTCGCCCCTCGATAACCGCATCGAAGAAGTCGTACAGGACGTAGCTCTGCCAATTCTCTCCGGCCGAGACACTGCCCTCTTCCTGGCCGCGCCAGCTTACGTTGCCGCCGTCGATGGTGACGATCAAGCCTTCCGCCACGATACGGAACCCGTTGTCCCAAGCGGTCCCGGGCACCATCGAGCAGCTCAAGGTGCCGAGTGCGCCGGAGGCGTACTGCAGGGTCAGGGCCGTGGTGTCGGGGATGGTGAACGGGTCCGCGGTCCATCGCAGGCCACCGGGCTCGGGCGTGTCGGGCCTCGGGCGCCAGTCGCGGACTCGGGCCTGGGTCCCGGTCACGGCCACCACATCGCCGCAGAGGAACCGGCCCAGGTCCAGCATGTGTGTGGCTTGCTCCGTGAGCTGGCCGCCGGACCGCTCGAGGTACGGCCACCATTCCGGCGGTGGGAGACCGGGCATGTAGAAGTGTTGCTGCACCATGGCGATACGGCGACCGGCAAGAAGCTCGCGGGCCTTCTGCACGCCGTGACTGAAGCGGTACATGTACCCGACCTGGGTAACCAGGCCGCTGCGGTCCACGGCGCGTTTCGCCCTGGCCGCCAGATCGAGGTTCACCGCTACAGGCTTCTCGACAAAGAACGGCACACCTCGTTCCGCGCAGGCCTCCTCAATGTCGCCGTGGGCGTCGGGCGGGGTGCAGATCACCACTGCGTCCGGTTTTTCGGTATCGAGCAACCGCGTGCAGTGATCATAGGCATTTCCGCCGTACTTGTCCGCCGCGGCCCGCGCCCGCTCCGGACGGATGTCTGCGTGCCCGACGATTTCCACATCCTGCCGGGCGGCCGCATTGCCCAGGTGTCGCCGTGAAATGCCGCCGACCCCGACGAAACCGATTCGCAGTGTCATGATACCTGATCCTCCGGGTTATGGAGAAGGCCGTTCGCGCCCGGCTGCGCCGGGGGACCGCCTCGGCGCCGTTCCGCCGGACCCCCCGGCGGCCTCGTGCCCACGGGAAGGCGTGATGAAACACATTCCAACCTGGACCATTTCTCACGGCCAACCTTAAAGTGTACCAATACCGGCACCCCCCGGGCCCAGGTCAAGCAGCGGGGAAAGAGTTTCTTAATCTTCCCCAACCGAATGCGTTACTGCTTCTTCTTTCGGGCGGACACCCCGGGGCCAAACCACTGCCGATTTTGGTACAAATCAAGGGTGGCGTTCACACCATTTATGAAGCCGACAATGTTGTGTCGATCCACATTGGGCGGAAAACGGTTGCGGACCATACTGCGACAGAATTCGATTCTTGGCGCTCGCGTCGGAAGAACGGCAATGCGCTTCACCCTCGGGGTGGCACGGACACGTGAATCGTTCAGGGTAACGTAGCGCCGCCGACCTGATCCGCCATGTGGGCCCGGGTTTTCGGACCGACACAAAGCGCAACCCCTCGGAGACGGTGTCCTGCCATCATGCCCGCGCCTGCCGTGCGGAGGACGCGAAAAGGACCCGAATGCGCTTGACGAAGGCTCGCCCGGCGGGTAGTAGTGGAGAGCCCGGCCACAACACATTAAAGGTGCGTGGCCGCGCGCGAGTGCGGCTCTTGGTGAGATTTCGTTCCCGCCGAGCGGGACAGGCGCGTCCGTCTGAGGCGAACTCCGCAGTCTCCGCTGTGCAGGGACGCTCGGGGACTCGCTCTGCCGTCCTGCGCTCCCAGCCGGATCCCGCTTGGCGGGAGAGACGGGTCCGCCTCAGGCGGACAGCGATTCGCCCTTGGCGGAGAGCGACAACTCCCGCGGGCCACGCCCCTTTTGCGGGCGGGCTCTGGTGGAGAACTTCGACTACACTCCTGCCTGCCGCCGCACCGACGGGGCACAGGCGGGGGACGGCGGGCGGCAAACCGACCGAAAGGCGAGCGATAACGGTATGGGCGCCGGACATCAACACCATCCTAGGCACGATTCGAGCCTGCCGCTTCGCAGCTTGGGGGTGGCGGCTGCGGTCGGTGTGGGCATGGCGGCGGGTGCGGCAGGTTTTTTCCCGACAGTGTTCGGGATTTCAGCCTATGCAGTGGCCGCAGTGGTCGGCGGTGTCCCCTTGTTGCTGAACGCCTTGGGTGAGCTGCGGCGGGGGCGTCTGTCCGCGGACCTTGCGGTGTGCACGGCTGCGGCCGCCGCACTCGCCATCGGCCGGGATTTCGTGGCTGCCGAAGTCATTCTCATAATGTGGATCGGCGGCTTTCTCGAGGAAATCGCCGTATTCCGGACGCGGGGAGCGGTTCGGGCGTTGATGCGCCTGACGCCGGAGGAAGCGGTCCGTCTCACCGCAACGGGACACGAGCACGTCGCCATTGAATCGCTCCGACCCGGCGACCGCGTCCTTGTGGTCCCGGGCGCGCGCATACCGGTGGATGGGACCGTCCTTTCCGGTCATTCGGCGCTGGATCAAGCCCCATTGACCGGCGAGTCGCTGCCGGTCGACGTTTGGCCGGGGCGCCCGGTCTTGGCCGGGGCGCTGAACGGGACGGGAGCACTGGAGGTCCGGGTCGAGCGCCTCGGTCCGGATACGGCTTTCGGCCGTATGGTGCACCTGATCGAGGACGCCGAGCGGCGTCGGGCCCCGATTCAGCGAGTGGCCGACCGATTCGCCACGTTTTTTCTTCCCGCGATTCTCGTTCTCGGCGGGCTCGCCTGGTGGTGGACGGGCGACCTGACGCGCGGTGTGGCCGTACTCGTTGTGGCGTGTCCATGCGCGCTCGTGCTGGCCACACCCACGGCAGTCGCGGCCGGCCTTGGGCGCCTGGCCCGGCTCGGCGTATTGGTCAAGGGCGGTGCGGCCCTCGAGACCCTGGCCCGCTGTCGAACGTTCTTGCTGGACAAGACCGGCACACTTACTCGGGCTCGTCTCGCCGTGACGGATGTCGTGGCCGTACCTCCAGTCTTGAGCGAAGATCTGCTGCGGACTGCCGCCGCCGTGGAGACTCGTTCCGAACACCCATTGGCCCGGGCCGTGACCGCGGAAGCCCGCCGGCGGGCCCTCGACCTGCCGGAAGCCCAGGACGTGGAAGCCGTGCCCGGCCTGGGGGTCCGGGGTCGAATCGGCGACCGGCCGATCCAAGCGGGCACTCTCGAGTTCCTGGAACAAAACGGGACCGTCTTGCCCGGCACACTCCCGGCCCTCGTGGCCGGGTTCGAGGCGGAAGGAAAAACCGTCGTGGCTGTGGCCCGGGCCGGCCAGGCCCTGGGCGTCATTGCGGCCCGGGACCAAGTCCGGGCCGAAGCCGCCGCAACCGTTGCGCAGCTTCGGGCTGCCGGCGTCACGCATCTGTGCATGCTGACCGGCGACGCGGAAGGCCCGGCCCGTGCCATTGCCGCCGAACTGGGTGTTGCGGACGTGCGCTGCGGCCTGCTACCCGAAGACAAGACCCGGATCGTCGAAGAGTTTCGCCGGACCGCCGGACCGGTCGCCATGGTAGGGGACGGGGTCAACGACGCCGCAGCCCTGGCCGTGGCTGACGTGGGTATCGCCCTGACCGACGCCGCGGTCGCCGTGGCCGTCGAGGCGGCGGACATGGCCGTGTTCGGCGAACGGAACCTCCAGAAACTGCCGGTGGCCGTACACTTGTCGCGCAGTGTGCTTCGTACCATACGCCAAAACCTGGTGGTTTTTGCGTTGCTTTTCAATGCCGTCGGCGTGGGGGCGGCCGCAGTCGGTTGGCTCGGGCCGGTGGCCGCCGCGGTGTACCATCAGTTCGGGTCCTTGTTCGTGGTGCTCAATTCGCTCCGTCTTTTGGTGGACCGTGCGGAGTTCGCAGGTTGGGTACAGGGCAAGGCGGCCCGGCTGCGCGGGGCACTGGCGGTATGGGCCCGGCCGGCTGCGGCCGCGGCCGGGCTGTTGTACCTGCTCTCCGGGACGTTCCGGATCGACCCCGGCGCGGTCGGTGTCGTGCGTTGGCTCGGCCGGGCCGGGCGTCCTCTGGCCCCGGGGCTGCACTGGCGCGCGCCCTGGCCGTTGACCCGACTCGACCGGGTGTACCCCGAGCGCATCGAGCGCATCGAGATCGGTTTCCGCTCCCGGCGCACCGCGGGGACGGGACCGACTTCTTACGAATGGAACATTCAACACCGGCAGGGCGGCTATACCAAGATCCTCGACGAATCCCTGATGGCCTGCGGCGACCTCTCCCTGCTCGATGTGGACGCCGTGGTCCACTTCCGGGTCGCGGCCCCGCTGCGGTTCCTGTTTCATACAGAGGCGCCGCGTGCGTTCCTGGCGGCCGCTGCCGAGAGCGTGCTGCGAACCGAAATCGCCCGCCGCTCCATCGACCAGGTCTTGACCCGCGACCGTCGAGGGATCGAGGCGGATGTCCGGGCGGCGCTGGATCGTACTGCCCGGGCCGTTGGTTTGGGGGTCCAGGTGCTCCGCATCGAGCTGCAGGACATTCACCCCCCGCTCGAGGCCGTGGATGCGTTCCGTAAAGTAATCGATGCACTCGAAGAAAAGGAAGCCGTGATCAACCAAGCGGAAGCGTATGCGAACGAAGAAGTCCCCCGGGCGCGCGGTGCGGCCCGGCGGATCCGGGACCGGGCGGCCGGGGAAGCGGCGGCGACCGTTGCCGGCGCTCAGGGGCGGGCGGGGCGTTTCCTCGCATTGGTCGGCGGCCGGGCGGAAACACCGGACGCCGTCGAGGTCACCGACCTGCGGCTCTATGCCGAGGCGCTCGAAACCGCGTTTGCGGGGAAACGCTTGGTGCTGTTCGATCCGGCCGTGCGCGGTCGACGCGGTCTCTTTCTCGTGGGGCCCCGGGCCCTGCGGAGCGCGCCGGCGGCCGCGGTGGACGCCGTGCTCCCGAACCGGGCCGGGCTTCAACGGGACATGCCCCGGCCCCCGGACTGATGCCGGCCGGCCGACAGCCGCACGATGCAAGGACCTGCATGACAATGCACGACCCAAACCATTCTCATCCCCGCCTCCTTCACCGGCATACGGTGCGGGCCCTGGTCCTCCTCGCACTCGGGGCCGTTCTGGCGTGGCGCTGCCTCGTGGCGGTCGACGAAACCCAGTTCGCGATCGTCACCCAGTTCGGGCGGTACCTCGAGACCCTCGAGCAGGCCGGACCCCATCTGATCCTGCCCTGGCAGTCCGTACGCCGGTTCGACCGTCGCCTTCAGCTCTACGACCCCCGCGGCTCCGAGTTCCTGACCAGCGACCCAAAGAATATCTTGCTGGACGTTTACGTCTGTTGGCGCATTACCGATCCGCTGCGGTTCTTGCAGCGCCTGACGGACCGGACCGGGGCCGAGGCGCGCCTCCACGACATCGTTTGGTCCGACTTGGCCGCCGAGGTCGGCCGTCACCCATTGTCGGACCTGATCTCGGATAAGCCGGGGGAGATGAAGTCGGCCGAACTCATGCGGAAGGTCCGGGCCGATGTCATGGCCCGAGTGGAAGCCGGGGACTTCGGGATCGAAGTGGTGGACGTTCGGCTCAAGCGGGTGAATTTTCCGCGCCAAAACAAACAGAGCGTGTTCGACAGAATGCGCGCGGAACGCGACCGGATCGCCCGTCTCTATCGGGCCCAAGGCGAGGAGGAGGCACTCAAGATCCGTGCCGACGCCGACTTCGAGAAGAGTCGGCTTCTGGCCGAAGCGGAACGGGATGCGGAACTGAAACGCGGCGAAGCCGAGAAGGAGGCGATTCGCATCTACACTGCCGCACACGCCCGGGATCCCGAGTTCTATCGTTTCCTTCGTTATCTCGAGGTGTACCGGAACGTCCTCACCGAGAAGACAACTTTGGTCCTTTCCGCCGATTCCGAGATATTCCGCTACCTGGGCAGTCTCTCCGGCGTTGACGCCGTGTCCGGCAAGCGGCCCCGCACCTCGGCGCCGGGACGGACCGCTCAAGAATCGGGCCATGAAACAGGCAAATGACAATTCGGCGTTGCATTCGTCCGACCCCGGGCGGACTCGCGCATCGTTGCGGCGTTGGACCGCGGGCCTCGCGGCGGTCGCCGTTGCGGCGTATCTCTTTTCCGGGCTGTTGACCATCGGCACGGACGAGCGCGGCGTGCTGCTTCGGTTCGGGCGAGTCCGGGGCGAACCGCTGTTGCCCGGGGTCCACCTCACGCTTCCGGCCGGAATCGACCGGGTCGCCCGAATCCGCCTGCGCCGCACCCGTCGCATTACCGTGGGGGCCGGGACCGGCCTCCGTACCGTGGGCGCCCTGCCGACCCCGGAGCAGAGCCAATTCCTGACGGGCGACCGCAACATCGTCGACCTCCAGGCGTCGGTCCAGTTCGTGGTGGACGACCCGGTCGCCTACCTGTTCCGGACAACGGCCCCCGATGCGCTGGTCCGCAACGCCGTTGAAGCCGCCCTGTGCGAAGTCGTGGGAGCCATGACGGTGGACGATGTCCTGACGCGACGAAAGGCGGAAGTCCAGAATTCGGCCCGCACCGCGGCCCAGAGGCTGCTCCAAGGGTACGGGGCCGGCGTTTCGCTGCTGTCGGTGTCCATCGAGCGTGTCGGGCCGCCGGAGGCCGTGGCCGACGCGTTCCGGGACGTGGTCAGCGCCCGGGCCGACAGCCGGAGGCGGAAGGCCGAAGCGGAAGGTTACCGGGACGATCTCCTGGCCCGGGCCGCCGGGGAAGCCGCCGCCATCCGCCGAAATGGGGAAGCCGATGCCTATGCCATCGGCCAAAAAGCCCGAGGCCGGGCGCAGCGGTTCGCGGCGACCTTGAGTGCTGCGGCCCAACATCCGACCCTGACCCGCCGGCGACTCCGGGCCCAGACTCTCGAAAGCCTGTTGCCGCGCACCCGGCTGATCATTGCCGACCCCAATGCCGAGACCGACGTCCGTTTGGTGGAGGAAGGACAGTGAAACGAACCGTGGCCGCTGCCGCGCTCGTCGTTTTCTGTCTTGCGCTGCTGGCGTTCTTCCGTTCCCGTGCGGCCCAGGACTCTCCCGAGTCCGTCGTGCACCGCATGGTCGATGCGGCGCGGCGCGGCGCCGTCCGCGACTACTTGGCCTGCTTCGGCGGTGCGCTTCGCCGACAGCTCGAGGGCGCCAGGAAAGACGCCGGCGACGGAGCGTTCGGTCGCGATTTGCGCTCGCGCTACGCGGAAGTCACCGGTGTCGCCACCACACGGGGAACGGTCGAGGGTCCTGCGGACGGCGAATCCGGGGAAATCCTGTTGCGTATGGAGACGGTCTACCGGGACCGGAACGAAGTGCAGGAGGTTCGACTTCGGCGCATGTTCGGCGGGTGGCGAATCGTGGCCACCGGCCCGGCCCGGGGCGTCGTCATGCCCATCAAGTACGGCACCCCGGTGGTCCCACCTCCCGAGGCCCGGGCCGGCAACTGAGACCGGGGGTGAATTCGCAAATCCGCTGTCCACGACACTGCCTCGACACAATCCAACCATGACCCCGCATTTCAAATGCGCTCGGTTTTCCTTGCCGCGGTCCTGTGCGTCAGGCAGTCCCGTTCTCGGGATTTGACTTTTCCCGACTGCGCCGACAGGTTACAAGCCGCCAGAATCAACTCGCGTGCCGACAAGGAATTCGCTCGGAATGAGTTCGGAAATACGCAAACAGGTGGGGCGCGGCGCTCCGGACGGCGACCGGACAAAGGACGCCCTGGCTCGGGTTTGGCAGCTTCGAAAGTCTCTGCTGCGCCTCGGCGCGCCTCGCGACGAACGAGACCGGGGCGCAAGGATCATTAAGCAAGTGGGACGCACGTCCTGATGGAACTCGACTTCGCCGATTTACTGAAGATGCTTCGCGACGCGGGAGTGGAGTTCATCGTCGTGGGGGGGATTGCCTGTGCTCTCAACGGCTTTGTTCGGGCAACCGAAGATGTGGACATTCTCGTCCGTCCGGATGCGGCCAACGTGAGAGAACTCTTGAACTGTCTGTCCAAATGGGGCCAGGGCTATGCCAACGAATTGTCGCCCGCCGACTTCACCTTGGTCCCCGGGGCGGTTCGAGTGGTCGAGGACTATCCTCTCGACATGTTTACCGTATTGGCGGGTCGGACGCACGACGATTTTCTGCCGCACACCAGGACGACCGAGCACGGCATCCGGTTCCTCGACCCCCAGGCATTGATCGAGACGAAGCAGGGGACGCATCGCGAAAAGGATGCCATCGACATTCTGGCGCTTCGCCGCATCCTGGCGGACGAACCAAGAGGGGAGCGGTCCGAGTGAGTGCGTCTCTGCGCCGCCCTCCCCTCGTCCCCGCCGTCTTTGTTTCGAAAAGGCCCCATGGCTCTCGGTCGGTCCGCAAGCGGTGGGGCAGTCGGCCGACCACGCGATGAAATCCGGTGCTACCGACCCAGGCCGCAGCTCGCGCCGGCCGGCGCGTCAGCTTTGTTCGTCGATGAGTTTCATGATGGCGTCCGGCCGGCTCATGACCTTTTTCATTCCCTCGACGTATTTCTGCATCAATGCCATGGTGTTGGGGGGATGGACGCCGGCAAGGTAGGCGTGTTCGGCGATGAACCGGACGGTGTTGGGGTAGTCGTCGCCGCAGTACTCGATCTTGCGGTTGTAGTGTCCGCAGGTCCAGGGGCAGCCCTTGCCGTAACCGACCCTGTCCTGGAAGACGGATTGGGCGGGGACAGGCATGCGCTGCCACTGACCGAGGCCGATGCCTTCGGCGGCCAACGCCTTTTGCACAGCCGCCTTGAACGGGGCTAAAGGCACATCGAGATCCAGCTCGTCGGGGCGGAATTCGACGATGTAGCTGAAATAGACCGGCTCGCGGTCCCGGGGGGTCTTCGGCCCCTTGAGTCCGGGGATGTTGGCGAGTTCCGCGGTGAGATAGTGTGCGAACTCTCGGCGTTTGGCGTTGTTCTCCGCCAGGTGCTTGAGCTGCGAGCGGCAGAAGGCGTTGACGAATTCGTGCTGGCGGTACATCCAGCCGAGGCCGTACGCATTGTATTCGCGTTCTTTGCCGTGGACGACCACTTCGCCGAATTCGCGCAGCTTGCAGGCAATGCTGTAGGCCTCGTCGCTGTTGGTGACGAAAAGCCCTCCTTCGCCGCTGGACAGGCACTTGCTGCGGTTGGTGCTGAAACCGGTCGCGTCAGCCATGGTACCGATCATCCTGCCGTTCCACTTGCTGCCGTGGGCTTGGCAGGCGTCGCCGAGCACCAGCAGACCGTGTTTCCGGGCGATGGCCATGACCGCGCCCATGTCCACGGGCATGCCGTGAATGTGAACGGGGAGAATCGCCTTGGTTCGGTCCGTGATGGCTGCCTCGATCTTGGACGGATCGAGGCTGAAAGTCTCCAGCTCGATGTCCACGAAGACGGGAATGGCGTTGTGGTGCAGCACGGCGGCCGCGGTGGACCAATAGGTGAAGGCCGGGACGATCACCTCGTCCCCCGGACCGATGCCGAGGGAGGCGACGCCCATGTGCAGAGCACTGGTGCCGCTGTTGGTCACCAGGCAGTACTTGACGCCGATGAACTCCGCAAACTCCTCCTGCAACGCTACGGCGTTCGGCGCGTTCGTACCGTGCAGGATGTTCGAGTCGAACACGGCCATCACCGCGTCCCGGTCTTCCTGCGTCAACGGCGGCCATGTCCGCACCATACCCTCGGGGACAGTCCGCTCCCCGCCAAAGACTGCCAGTGTTTCCATGTTTTTCTCCTTCGAGCCCTTCGCGGCTTCGCGAATGAATTCGTGCTTTTGTGAGTCCATGCGAGAACGGCAAACCCCTCACAACGCGGTCCGGGCCGTCCCGCGCCACCACTGCAACCGCGGTCCGGACGGACTCAGCGCCGGTCGACTTCGGCCAGCACGGCGGCGGCGTGCCGTGCGAAGTACGCACGGTAATCATGCGTGTATTCCTCGAGCACTTGCCGCCCGAGTCCGTCCGGATCGCCGCAGCGGACCAGGGCCCGGGCCAGGAGGATTTCGCGCAGCGCATTGCGCCGGGGCGTCACGGCGCCGAACGAGGTGCGAGCGGCCAGTTCCGCGACGTCGCTCAACCGGGTCAAGGCATGGCCCCGCACCCCGGGCAGCTTCAGGAGCCGAGCCAAGGCTGGCGCGGCTTGCGGAGGGCGCAACGCCTCGAAGGCCAGGACAAGGCAACGGACATGGGAAAACGCGCTCTGCGGAGTCAGCATTGCTGCCAGGCGGAGAAGGGCGGGCACGGCCCTCGGGTCCCCGCTTCGGCCGAGCGCCAAAGCGAGTTGATCGAGGCGGCTGATACTGCGTCCGAACTGGCCGGCACTACGGTAGTTCCATCCCTTGTCCAAGCCTTTGGCGGCGTCCAAAGCCCGTACGAGTTCCGGGACACCGGCTCGGTCGCCGAGAAAACCGAGCGCCACGGCGAACCTGAGGCGTCGCGCCGGATCTTTTTCGGCGTCCAAGGCTTGGCGCAACAGGGGGCGTGACAGTCCGGGGTCCGCCAGCACGCGTGCGGCGGCGGCGAGGTCGGGAATGCCCTTTTGCACGGCGATCTCGAGGGCGCCCCGGTCCGGGGCCCCGGCGTCCATCCGCTCCTGAATGTCCTTGGGCAGAAGGCCGGCGCGAATCATTTCCCGTTGAAGGCGTCCCACGTTGATTTGGCGCACCCGACCGCCCTTTCTTGCGGCCATGGCCGCGGCGACTCCGGCGGCGTAGCCCAGGTTTTGCACGTCCGGCTGCATCCGAATGCCGGGCAGAGCATCCCGGTGGGCACTGACACCCAGGCCGACCACGAGGATGCCGTCCAATCCCTTGGGCAGGAGGCAGCGGTAGGGCATCCAGGTTCGGATGCCGCGGCGCATGTCCGGGGCCTGGAGATAGAAGAGCGGATGTGTGGTGTGGCCGTGGCTATCGAAGTTGCTCCATGCCTGGGCGATGGTGTCGGGAAAGACCCGTCCGAGAATCTGATCGATGGGCGACAGTGTGTAGTCGCCGACGATCCGGCGCCGTTCGCGGCTGTCTACCAGGCTGCCGATATCGAACGCACGTCGCGCCATGAACGTGGCCTGCACCGCGATCCGGCGCAGGTCGACCGGGTCGGTTTCGTCCGCAATAGTGAAATCCGTGTTGATGTAGTCCGCGCCCAGTTGCAGCGGCGGCAAGCCGGTCCCCTGGACGGCGAGTTCCCGTGCACCCACCGCAGTGCACGAGGCGCCGGCCGCGGCGGCGATGTCCGCGCTGCCGGTGGCGTCGATCACGACCCTGGCAAGGACCACTCCGCGGCCCTGCGGCGCGGTCACGACCACGCCCCGTACCCGACCGTTGTCCACCAGCGCGCCGGTACCCATGGCGCCGAACCAGACCTCCGCCCCGGCCTTGCGCAGCGTACTCCGCCACCATTCTCGACGTTGGGCGGCGCGCCAGCTCGCCCCGCCCGGGACTTCCCCCGTGAATCCGCCCCGGTAGCCCCAGTAGTACTTGGTGATCGCCCCCAGGGTGCCGACCCCGCCCAGGCCGTGGAGCATTTCGACCACAAGGGTCCGGGCGCCGCGGCGTGCTGCACCGATCCCGGCGGGCGCTCCGGCCGTACCGCCGCCGATCACGACCACATCGTACTCCGCCAGGACCGGGAGCGTGCTGTCGGCGGCCCCGAGTCGGGCTACCGTATCCCCGAGGCGAAGCTCCCCGATGCTTTCTCTGGCTTCCCCGGCCTCGACCATTGTGGATGTCTTTTGCGGGGACACGCGGATTCGGCAGGCACGGACCGGAGGGAGGGTCTTGGCCGCGGCTGCTGCGGCGTGGCCAAGGCGTTCGCCCAGGCGGATCAGGGCCGGGGGCCGCAGCAGGCGGGCTGCGATTTTACGGGGTACGTCCATGCATCCGCCCAGCAGCAGCAAACCGGAAACTCCTTTGGGCCGGGCCGTGTCCAACGGGATTCTTTCGTCACTCGACCATTCTCTCGTGAAAGAGGTTCGACAAACGACCGGGTCCGGCGGCACCTGGAAGAGCACGTCCCCGGCGGTTTCCTGTTCCGGATCGAAGGTGAGGTCTCGCGCCCGCTGTTCGACTTCTTCGAACGCCCGCAATCCGACCCCCGTCAATGGGAGGCGCAGCGTATACGCGTACAACGGGAATTCGGCCCGGAACCCATTGTCCGTTTTTCGGGGGCGTCCGCGGAAGGCCGGCTCGATCTTCCGGACGGTAAGCCCCTGCCCGCGGCGGGGTGCGCCGCCGATCACCACCCGTTCGAACGTGAACACCCCCGGCTGCAGTGCCCGCACTTCGCATCCGGCCAAGCGCGCCACACGTGCGCGCTCAGTAGCATCCACGACGAGCTTGCCGAGCACGGCGAAACGGCCGCCCCGCGTCGCGAACACCAGGCCGCACACCCGGCCGCTGTCGTCCGTCACGACATCGGTCGGAACGGCCGAAAGCAGGAACTCGACTCCACTGGCGAGCAAAGTCTCGGTCAGGACACGCTTGACGTGGGCCGGCGTCGGCATGGGCAGTCGGTTTGCCGCACGCCCCCGGCCCGGAACGCCGACCACCACGAGTTCACCCACGAGCACCCGTTTCTCTCCGGGCGCACGATGGATCCGGACCTTCACGAAACGGGCCTGAGGCGCCCCCGGAAACCGGAGCGACAGTAGAATCGCATCTTCGTCCACCGTCTCCTGTTCCGGTGCGGAGTTCGCAATCGACACCGGTTCGGACCAAATCCGACCGTCCGCGCTCAATTGTGCCTCGATACCCGCCACCCGAAAGCCCTGCCGGTGGTAGAGCAGTACGTGCACCATCCGCACGGACCGCTGGCCCGCCAGCTCGAGCGTCAAAGCGGGGTCCCCGTTGTACTGCACGCTCTCGGAGCGCGCACTACCCCAACGCCCATCGTTCAGCACGGTGGGGGGCGTTGTGTCCCGGTGTGGAGGCGAGGAGGGAAGGTCCGGTTTGTACGTGAAATCGAGGCGGTCGTCGAAACCGGGCAGGTCGATCCCTTGGCGGCCCAGGAAGATGCGGCGCGCCAAGGGGGAATCGGGCCGCTCGCCGTCCTCGAGCCAGAGCCGCAGGGTCGCCGTCATGTCCTCCCCGAGATACGGGAATGGCTCGACCAGGAAAACTTTGCATCCGGCTTTGGCGGCGGTTGCGGCGGCGGCCACGGCGCCGGTACTGCCGCCGGCGATCACCACATCGCCCTGCCAGATCACGGCAACATCGTGTGCTCCCGTCCGAACATAGGCGGTTGCCGCGCGGGCAGGCGGCCCCAAAACCACGACTGCCAGGCCAAAGACCGAGAGAAGGCGTTTCATGGTGTCGAACTCCGTTCGGGCAGGCAACGGCGGCAGTGACCGAAAGGGACGAAACCGGCCAGATTCCGGCCCATCGGCACGCCGGCGGCGCACGCGAGCGGCTCGCACGTCGGGTGCAACTGCCTCGAGGGCGGCGGGTGCGGGCCGGATGTTTCGTCCGGAGCGATGGATGCGCCCGCAAGCCCCAGCCATGTGAAAGAAATGCAGCCGTGTCTCACGATCTGTTTCCTCGGTTGCCAAGAGGAGCATTCACGCAGTAGGATGCGTGCTCTCGTCCAGCAGAAACCGAATATCCTGTTCGAGGTACGCGCGGCTGATGCGTACGATGTCGCGAACGCGAATATTCAGGACGCGCGCCCGCCCGATTCGAGCGACGTGCAGCACGCCGTGCTCGGCGAAGATTCGTTCCATCTTGGCGAAGTTGTTACGGTATCCATACTTGCGTATAAACTCCACGGAATCGCAGGGGCGGCGCGTGCCGTCGGGCATCAGGAAAACGGAACCCCGATAGTGCCGATGCTCCCGGTAGGGTACGTGCATGAGTTCCTCGACATGGTGCAGGAAGGTGCAGGAACGCGTTCCAACGCCCAGGAACAGGTTCCAGGCATTCAACGTTTCCAGTTGGGCGAAAGTGCTTCCCGGGCCCCAGGCATGACCGTTCGTTCCCATCACGTCCCGCGCATGAGGGCCCAGCGCCGCCACGGAATGACAAAGGTGCGGACTCCGCATCACGCCGGGGCGTGTACGAAAAGTTTCGGGAATGATCCCCATCTCTTCTTTCACGGATTCACGAGCCAGATCGAATACCACCGGTTCGGTGATGGCGTGGTATCGGCCCCAGGTGAAGGTGGGAAGCACGGCCGTCCCCTCCGGGCCCAGACCGTCCAGGAGGGCGTCGATTACCGTGTCGGCGCCGCCCGCCACGTGTCCGAAGGCACTGAGCGAGGAATGCACCAGAACAACGTCGCCCGGCGCCAAGCCTACACGGCGCAGACCGGCCACGATGTCCGCTCTCGCGACAGCGGGAACGTGCGGGTCATTCAGAGCAGGGGGTTGGCATGGCATAAGAGAGTTCGAGTCCTTCCAGCCGTCGCGTCTTCCTCCGGGGTACGGAGACAGCGTCGCCCGGTCGCGTCATCGAGATTGAACAGGTTCCTGCTGGCCAAACTCGATCCTGCCGGCCTGGTCTACGCGCCAGGTATAGCCGAGCGTTCCGCGCCACATCAGCCATTGTTCGCCGGCGGTTTTACGCACGGACAGGTTGAACTGGAGCGTGTGCCGTTTTTTTAGATCTATCCCGAGCGCGGCGAGAGGGACCCGCCACTCGGCGGTCCACTGATTTTTGCCCGGTGTCCGGGCGGCGTAGCGCGTGGCGTTTTCGAGATCTTTGGCGACCTCGAACGGGGCGCCGGCCTCGGTACTGCTCTCGAATCGCCCCCCGGGGTAACCGCGCAGAACCAGGATGGCTGCGCCGGGAATACCGGGATTGCGGAACGCGATCTCGACCGCATCGTTCTGCCCCCATTCCGGCTTGGTGCGCAATGGCTTGCTCGGGTCCACGTCGTTGCGAATGCCGATGTAGAGGGCCGCGTCGTCGCGGCAGAGCCAAGCGTACGTCTTCGGGCGCAGCTTCTCACCTCGGATGCCCTGCTCGACGACCATGGCCTTTTTCAAGTCCAGGCCGAACCATTCGGCGCGGGCGAGGAGGCCGTCGACGGCAATCGGGCCCGCAGCTCTCGGAACGCGCCAGACCGGGGTCGGACCGCGTTTCGGTTTTGGTTGCGGCGGCGGGGGCTTGGCCAGGGGCCGCACCGTGCTGACCACCGGCCACGAGGCGCGGGCCGGGTCGCGGTACACCCCGATGCGGTCGAACGGAATGGGCTTGAACCCGAGAGCGAGCGCCGGGGAATCGGCCCGGAGCCGGAAGTCGCCGCCGGCTTCGTCGACAAAGCGCACGTTCTTGTCGACAATGTTCCCTTCGAGCTTGACGTACGGCCGGGCCTTGGGGCGAATACCGTCCCATTTGCCGCGAACGAAGATGTTACGCGCGATCACGTTGTACTTCGGCAGGTATGGCTCGTCCTCGAGGATGTCGGCCAGGTGCGGGTATTTCGTCCAAGGCGGTTTCTTGTACGGCAGCGCGGCGAGTTTCTCCTGCATATGCCAGCCGCCGCCCGGCACGATGTAGCGATGGGCCCAGCCCACTCCCCGAGCGTCCACGTGCACGGCCGGCACGCAGTCGACGAAGATGTTGTTGACAATGGTGTTGTCGCGACCGCCGCCGATCATGGCGGCGCGCGTCACCTTATAAAACACATTCCCGTAGATCTCGGCGTTGCTGAAACAATCGTCCAGGTAGACGCCGACGCAGCCCCGACCTTCGAAGCCGTTGATGTGGTGTAGGTAGTTATAGCGTATGATGTTGCCGCGCATGGTCCAATCGCGCCCGGTGTAGATGGCTCCGGCGTCGTTGGACTCGTAACAGACGCTGTGGATTTCGTTGAACTCGATGATGTGGTCGTTCCCGCCGAAGCCCATGGCCATATGCGGTGCGTTGTCGATGAGGTTGTGCGACGCGCGGTTGCCCACGCCGTACAGGGTGATCCCCGGCTGATAGACGCGTTTGATCCTGGCATAGTGGTGTACGTGGTTGTTTTCGGCGAAAAGCCCGGCCGGCGTCAACGTGTTGCGGTTGCCGCCCCCGAGCGAGATGCCGCCGCGGCCGGTGTTGTACACGTCGCAGCCGACGACGCCGTTGTCCCGGCCGCCCCCGACTCGCACGCCCCAGCCGCCGAGGTTGCGGAAGGTGCAGCCCACAACCCGATTTCCCTGGCCGCCGGTCATGCTCAAACCGTCCCCGCGCCCGGCCTCGATGAACAGGTGCTCGAGTCGGACGTTCGCCGCGTTTTTCATCACGATCAAGGTCGGCAGGACCGAGACAACGGCGTCTCCTTCCCGGAGCGGCGCGGGTGGCCAGAAGTAGAGCACACCGGTTTCGCGGTCGAGATACCATTCGCCCGGTGTGTCGATTTCGGAAAGCAGATTGTAGGCGAAGTACCACTTGCCTTTACGGTAGCCGTACCCGTGGTACGGCGGATAGACCTCGATTGTACGGGCCTTGGGATCGATTTCCTTGATCCGGTGTCGCTGTTCGGACCAATCGTGGAACCAGTAGCCGTCCACCCAAGCGTCCTTTTCGTGGAGCCAGCGTTGGGGGCGGTCGCCCTCGTACACCCATTTCCCGACTTTGTGGGTCGTGAAACGGTCGCGTTTGACCGGTTTGCCGACCATGCGCACGATCTTGGTGAAGCCCTTGTTCGGCCACCGCGCGATTTGCATGGGTTCGTTGCGGAAAAACAACTCGATCCCTCCACCCCCCGCGGAACCGTACTCGGTGACGCCCTGGGCGTTCAGGTTCGCTTCGACCACGTGAGCGCGGGCGTCGGGCGGCAGCATATCGAGAACTTTTTTGTCGCTCACTGGTCGAAAGCCCGTGACGACGCGTCCGCCCAAAAGCCGCACTTTTGCGCCTGTCCGGGCTCGGTAAACGACCGGAGCGTCGGTCGTCCCGGAATCCCGAGCGTCCAGGTCGAACGGTTTGGCCAGTTCGTACACGCCTGCCTGCAGCTCGACGGTCACGCCGCCGGCCGGCAAGCCGCCGACCTGCTTGATCTTGCGAATTTCGTCGCGGGCGCGGTCGAGTGTACGGAAAGGACCGTCGGACCGGTCGGCATTCGGCGAAGATCGCCGTCCACTCCACGCGTCGCGCCCCTCGGAGGCCACGTGCAGGACGGTGGCGGCAGACGTCGCTGCAGAACACACGGCAAGTACCACGAGACCGGCAAAAGAGGTGTGCATGAGGTGCTCCTTCTGGCTCTGCCGCCGCACATTCCGGTTGGGGGGGATGAAGCGGACGCCGGGATTCTCCCGGCCTGGGATCGGACGGCAAACCGGACGCGACGGTCGAAGGGACCAAAACGACGCCAGGGACCAAAGGGACGAAGGCTATTCAGAAGGTGCGGGCGTCCGAGCGTCTGCCGCCCGGTGTGCGGCCGGCTCTCACACGCCTTGCGTCCTTTCGGTCCTTTTTGCGCAAGGTCCCCTACCACCACTCCCCATGGGTGTTGGGCGGCGGGCAGATGTCGTCCACGGCTTGCATGGCGTCGTCGTCCAGGCCGATTTCGTCGACCGCAATGCTTTCTTCGAGGTGCTCGGGGAGTCGGGGGCCGCAGATGACGCTGGTCACCGCGTCGTTCTTCAGGAGCCAAGCGAGTGCGAATTGCGGCAGGGAAATCCCGCGTTCCTCGGCGAGCGGCACGAGTTTTTCGATGATGTCGAGTGTTCGCTTCCCCTCGGTGGAGTCGAGGTCGACGCGCGCCTTCGCTGCGCCGCGAGTCCCCGGCGGGGGCGATTCTCCCCGTCGATATTTTCCGGAAAGCCAGCCGTTGTGCAACGGCCCCCAAACCGTGACACCGATTCGGTACTTGCGGCACACTCGGAGCACCTCCATCTCGACAAAGCGGTCCAGAATGCTGTAATTGAGTTGATCGCTGCAAAACGTTTCGAAGTCGCCCAAACGACTCGTCAACTGGGCCTCGACCAAGCGCCAGGCCGCGAAGTTCGAAGTGCCGATGTAACGCACCTTGCCCTGGCGCACCAGGTCGGTCAATGCGGAAAGGGTCTCTTCGATCGGCGCTCCGGTCTCGTCCCGTTCGGCTCGGTGCATGATGTAGAGGTCGATTCGGTCGGTTTGGAGGCGCTGCAGGCTCTTCTCCACGGAACTCATGATATTGATCCGCGAGCCGCCGCGGTCGTTGGGACCGGGGCCGCCGGCCCAGAACTTGGTTGCCAGGACCACGCGGTCGCGTTTGTCGCCTTTCAAGGCCTTGCCGAGCCACTTCTCCGAGAGGTGGTCCCGGCCTCCGTAGACGTTTGCCGTATCGATGAAGTTGATCCCCGCCTCGATGGCCGCGTGAGTCATGCGGATGGACGCCTCCTCCTCCATCCGCCAGCCGTAGTTCATGGTCCCGAGGCAGATTCGGGAGACCTTCAGCCCCGTGTTCCCGAGCGGCACGTAGTTCATGGCATGACTCCCTGGCTTCTTTGCGGGACGGCGGCAGGCAACCGCCGGTCGGCCCACGTTCCGTGAACGGTCGGGTTGCGGCATCGGTCCCACCCGTCCGGTGCGCCGCGGGCGTTGCAGTGCGGAGACAACGCCCGACACGGCGCCCGGTGTCACGGTTGAGCAAGATACGGCCGTGACATTGCTGTGTCCAACCTTCCAAGCGAAGACGTCCGGGCCTCTCCCTGTTCCGCCCCCGCTCCAAACCCGTTGCACTACCGAACCGGCGCGGTATTTTCTCTGCCGGCCCATTCCACGAATTTGCCCATACCGGGCCGACGGCGGGCGGCGCGTCCCGCGACACTCACTGTTTTCGGACACACTCATGGAAGGAGCCCTCCCATGGCCAGCGAGAAGCGGCGGTCGAATTGGCACGAAGATGTGTTTTTCGGCATCCACTACGATTTGCACGCCAATGCGAAAGACACAGAACTCGGGCGGGAAGTGACGCCCGGGCTTCTCCGGGAACGGTGGGAGTTGACGCGGCCCGATTGGGTGCAATGCGACTGCAAAGGACACCCGGGTTACACATCATGGCCAACCGAGGTCGGCTCGACATCGCCCGGCGTGGTCGAGGACGCCCTCCGAATTCATCGGGACGTCACCCGGGAATTGGGGATCAGGCTGGGGGTGCATTACAGCGGGGTCATCGACAGTCGGGCCCTCGAACTGCACCCAGAATGGGCGTGCATCGATGCAAAAGGCACGGCCGACCTGCGCTCGACCTGTCGACTGAGCCCGTACGTGGACGAACTGCTGATTCCGCAGATGCTCGAGTTGATCGAGCGGTACGATGTGGACGGGTTTTGGGTGGACGGAGAGAATTGGGGTTCGCCCCCCTGTTGGTGCGACCGGTGCAAAAAGGAATTTGCCCGGCGTACCGGGATCGCGGATGTCCCGACCGAGCCCGGGCAGTCGCACTGGGCCGAATGGCTGGCGTTCCAGCGCGAGGTGTTCACCGAGTATGTCAGTCGGTATGCGGACGCCGTGCATGCTCGAAAACCGGATTGCCTGGTCTGCAGCAACTGGATGTATACGGTGCGGCAGCCGGAGCCGGTGGTCGCGCACGTGGATTATCTGAGCGGCGATTACACGCCCAATTTCGGGGCTTACCGCGCCGCGCTCGAGGCCCGCTTGCTCGATTCTCGGGAAATGACTTGGGACCTCATGGTCTGGGGGTTTACGCGGAACTACGCCGCCAGTCCCTCGCCATGGGCCATGAAACCGGCCCTGCACTTGTGCCAGGAAGTGGCCGAGGTACTGGCGCTCGGCGGGGCGGTCATGGTGTACTTGAAACCGCAGCGTACGGGCTGGCTGAACGGTTGGGAACACGAGATCGTTGCGGAAGTCGCCGATTTCTGTCGGGCGCGCCGGGAGGTGTGCTTCAAATCCCGTCCCCTGCGGGAAGCCGCGGTCCTGCATCTGGCGTCGCACTACTACACCTGCAACAGCCCTCTGTTCAATTACGGCAGCGCGGTTCAGTCCGTTGAGGGGGCCTTGAACGCCCTGCTCGAGAATCACATTTCGACGGACTTGCTCACGGCCGACGCGGCGCGCCGACATCTCGGCGACTACAAGTTGGTCGTGGTCCCGGCGCAGGCGCCGCTCCCGCCTGAGACAGTGACGGCGCTCGAGGCGTTTGCCGCGGCCGGCGGGCATGTTCTGCTCAGCGGCGCGGACCTTGCCGGCGCCCATCCCGACTTGGTCGGCGCCGACCCGGCTGGCGATCCCCTCGACGTGTCGATTTACGTAGCCGTGGGGCGCGAGGCCGCCGAACTGGCCCCGCCCTGGCAGAGGGTCGCGCCTCGGGACGGGGTGGATTCCCTATTGGTTCGACTGAAGGGGCCGGACCCGGCAAAAGATCCCCCGGTCGCCCCCGTCGTTACCTGTCGCAAAGTGGGAGCAGGAGCGATCGTCGCGGTTCACGGCCCGCTGTTCCGCGACTATTTTCACACGCACTTTCCTCTCGTGCGCCGTTTGGTCGGGGACATCGTCGCGGCACTGGACATCCCCTGGGAGGTGACCCTCGAGGGACCGTCCCGGCTCGAATTGGTTGCCCGGCGGAAGGACGGGCGGCTCATGTTGAACCTCATCAACCGTGGCGCGGGAGAAATGCTCTGCAATCAGCGCACTGTCGTGTCCGAGTTGCCTCCAGTAGAGAATATTGTGCTCCGTGTGCGCCTCGCGTCGCCGCCCGAAAGCGTGACGCTGGCGCCCGCCGGTACGGCACTCGATTGGCGGTTCGCAGCCGGGCTCGCGATGATTACTGTCCCCCGCGTCGAGATCCACGAGGTGGTGGTGATCGAGCCCGCGGACTGAGTCTGTTGAGAGGCCGCGGACCTCCCCGCCGGGGGGAGCGGGCACGGCGCCTGTGGCGGCAAAGCCGCGTGTCGAGCATCCTGAGACAGGCTGGTAGGCGGACGCCCCGGCGGCTGCCGTAATTGGTTTGGACAGTTTCGGACCGCCCGAAATCCAAGCCGGAGTCCCGGTGCATTCCGGACCGCACACAGTCCCTTGTCCCGGTGGGAATCCGGGATTCCGGTGCTACTTTAACCATTGCCCGGGTACTGTGGTTTCGGCGTGCAGAATTGCCGTGGCCGCCGTGAATACGGGGCAGAGCATCCGCTCCCGGAGCGGGGACCGGATGCGGGGGCGCCGCTTCGCCGTCGATTCACCGAAACCGCCTAGAACAGGGTCTATGAAACACGACTTGGGACTTTTGAATCGGTCACTGCTGACCCTTGCCGACGTCACTGACGCACAGATGCTGGGGCTCTTGGACCTTGCCGGTGATTTGAAGGCGAAAAAGCGGCGCAGGGAACCTGCGCGGTATCTCGATGGGTGCAACATCGCGCTCCTTTTCGAGAAGGCTTCGACCCGGACTCGGTGTGCGGCCGTGGTCGCGGCCGTCGACCTGGGCGCACACCCCGAGTATCTCGGCAAGAGCGATATTCATTTGGGGAAAAAGGAAACCGTCGCCGACACGGCACGTGTGCTGGGGCGCTTCTTCGACGGGATCCTGTTCCGGGGATTTGCCCACGCCACGGTCGAGGTCCTGGCCCGATTCGCCGGAGTCCCGGTCTGGAACGGACTGACCGACGACACCCACCCGACTCAGACGCTGGCTGACCTGCTGACCGTTCGCGAGGTCTTCGGTCGCCTCCGGGGGCTCAAAACGGTTTTCCTCGGAGACGGTCGCAATAACGTGTGCAATTCATTGATGATGGGCTGCGCCAAGGCTGGAATGCGCTTTGTCAATTGCTGTCCCCCGGAACTCGCGCCGCGACCGTCCCTGGTGGCGACGGCCCGCGAAGCGGCCCATCGAAACGGCGGCTCCGTGGATGTTGTGCACACCCCGGAAGCGGCTGTGCCCGGTGCGAACATTCTGTACACCGACGTCTGGAGTTCGATGGGGGAGGAAGACCGGTTCGAGGAGCGTCTCGAACTGCTGCGTCCCTATCGCGTCACCATGCCGTTGGTTCGGCGTACCGGCAATCTCGAGGCGGAACAGGTCATATTCCTGCACTGCCTGCCCGCTTTTCACAACGACCAGACGGAATACACTCGGGACCGCGGCGCCCTCGAGGTCGTCGACGAAGTTTTCGAGGCGCCTTTTTCGAGGGTGTTCGACCAAGCGGAAAACCGCCTGCATACTCTCAAATCCGTGATGGTGGCCACCCTCGCCGCCCCGGCCGACGTGCCGTGAAAGCCGCCGGCCCCGCCGCGCCGGTGTAGTCCCGTCGACGATGGAACCGACAGGAAGGAGATCCGGACCGTGAGACATCCGCGGAACCTGATGCGTCTATCCTGGAAAGAACTGCAGTCGCTAGAGCTTCGGGAAAAAGCTGCCTACTTCAACGTGAACGGCAATCCGTATCACTGCCTGATCGCCCAACAGTTCGACCGGAGCATGCTCGACAATCTCGGTAGACTGGCCACCTGCATCCGGCGCACGGCCAAGAGCAAGAGCGGGATGCGTTTTCTCGGCAGTCTCCTTGACCACAAACGGGCCATGCTCTATTTCTCGCAACCGAGCAGCCGAACGTTTCTTTCCTTTTACGCCGCCTGTCAGATCTTGGGATTGAAGCCGGCCGAAGTGCGCGATACACGCACCTCGAGCGAGATGAAGGGCGAGTCCCCCGAAGACACGGTGCGCACCTTCAGCTCGTACTTCGACATTATCATCATGCGGACCCCGCAACAGGGCTTTGCCGAAAAAATGGCCTGGGTGCTCTCGAATACGGAACGCCCCATTCCCATCATCAACGCCGGCTCCGGCAAGGATCAGCATCCCACCCAGGCGTTATTGGATATTTATACCCTGCAGCGCAGTTTCGAACGCCTCGGCGGCATCGACGGCAAGACGGTGGTTTTCGTGGGCGACCTGGCCCGGGGCCGGACGGTCCGCTCACTTTCCTCGCTGCTCACCAATTACGAGCAGGTCCGACAGGTTTTCGTGGCGCCGCCCCCGTTGCAGGTGGGCAAAGACGTGTTGGCCCAGCTCGCCCAGGCGCGTGTCAAGTACGAACTGTCCGATAATTTCGAAGAGGCAATCCGACAGGCGGATGCCATCTACATGACCCGGATCCAGGATGAATGGGATCAGACCCCCGGCGAAAGCAGTCGGATCGACACCGACAAGTTCGCTTTCAAGAAACACCATCTGGATGCGATCCGACCCCACACGGTCATCATGCACCCGCTGCCTCGCCGCACGGAGATCGAAACCGCGGTCGACGCCGACCCCAGGGCGGTCTATTGGCGGCAGGTCCGGAACGGGATGTGGATTCGCGTCGCCCTGATCGCCAGCGTCTTCGGCTTGGCCGAGGTGGTCCGGAACAATTACGACCTGAACCTCGGCTGATCCGTCCCGCCGTTTGCTGTGGCTCGGCCCTGCCCGACTCCCTCCCGCGAAGAAGAGTTGTGGGGCGGGCAAGTTCTTCGACGGTTCTCCGCTTTCAAGACCGCGTTGCGGTCCCGACAAGTGTGGTCTCTCTCCATGGGCCCGGGCGCTTGTCGGGTTGGTCCGACCCCTTCCCCACGGCGGACCCTCCGCGACCGAACTGAGGAACAGGCCCATTATGACGCGACCCACCACTGCTTCCCGGGGGCCTTGCCTCCCCGTCTTGCTGGTTGCCATCGCCCTTTCGGTGACGGGGGGCGAAACCGCCGTTAACCTGGCGCCGAACCCCGGTTTCGAGGAGATCACACCCAAGGGCTGGGCCAGGCAGTGGGCGCCCGGGGCGTCCGGGGTGTTTTCCGTTTCCACGAAGGCCCCGCATGGCGGGCGGCGTTGTCTCCGTTTCGAGAACTCCGACTCGACGCGGTATGTGCTCTGTTCAGCACCCCTCGAGTTGAGTCCCGGCCGGTGTTATGAGTTTGAGGCGTGGGTCCGCACCCGGGACGTGCAGGGCAAAGACAGCGGCGCCACGATCTGTCTCGAATGGTCCGATGCCCAAGGCAAGTATATCGGCGGCAGTTATCCCCCGGGTGTAAAGGGCACCGAGGATTCGTGGACACGGGTGCGCGGCATCTCGCCCCCGGTCCCCGAAAACGCCGCATCGTGCCGGGTGATCTGTTATGTGCGCAAAAACATGACCGGGGTGGCTTGGTGGGACGATGTGGTCGTCCGTCCTTATTTCCCGCCGCTGCTGGGCAACATGGCCACGGATTGCTATCGAAATGTGGCGCTCCCGGGGCCCATCCGGGTGCGTGCGGCCCTGAATTTGGCCGGATACAAGTTTGGGGTCGGGGATGTGAGGGCCGTTCTTACGGTGACCGGCGCGGACGGGAAGGTCCGGAGCCGTGTGCAGCCCGCCGACATCACCGACGATTGGATCGAGTTCGTCGTGGATGGGGCGAAGTTGTCGCCCGGGCAATACACTCTTGAGAGCCGTGTACTCGGTCCCGCGGGGAAGGCCCGGGGCAACGCGAGATGCGAACTTCGCCGCGTGAAGGAGTTGCCGCGGCGGCGCGTGACCTTCGACCGGCGGCAGCGCCTGTTGGTTGACGGCAAACCGTTTTTTCCACTCGGGACGTATTGGTCGGGCATCTCGATCAAGGACCTGGATCTCTACGCCCAGTCCCCTTTCAACTGCTTGATGCCGTATGGGAAACCCACCCGCGGGCAGCTCGATCAGGCGGAAGCACGCGGACTGAAAGTGATTTTCAGTATCAAAGATTACTATGCGGGTTCACGCTGGTGTCCCCCGAACATTCGTACAGCGGACGACGAGCGCCCGGCCGTCGAGAAAACAGTCCGCAGGTTTCGGGACCATCCCGCACTTCTCGCCTGGTATCTCAACGACGAACTGCCGCCGTCGTACATGGATCGCCTCACGGCGCACCGCCGTTGGGTCGAGGAACTGGATCCCGATCACCCGGCCTGGATCGTGCTCTATCAGTTTTCCAGGGTCAACGAGTACCTGTCGTCGTTCGACGTGATCGGGACCGACCCCTACCCCATCCCGCGACTCCCGGTACGCACGGCCTTGGACTGGACTCGTGCGACTGTGCGCGGCGCTCTCGGCCTGAAACCGGTTTGGATGGTGCCTCAGATCTTCGATCATGCCTCATACGCGAAAACCCCCGAAGATCGCAAGAAAAGCCGTCCGCCCACACTCGAAGAGATGCGCTCCATGGCTTGGCAGTGCATCGCCGCCGGCGCCAACGGCTTGATATTCTACTCGTGGTTCGATCTATGGCGCATGGACAAACTGGAGAGCCCTGCCGTCCGTCAGCCGTTCATCGAACGCTGGAAAGACGTTACCGCCATGGCGGCCGAAATTCGCCGGTTTTTTCCCGTCTTGCTCTCCGCCGACGACCCCGGCCCGGCGCCCCGGGTCGAGGCCCCCCCGACGGTCGCCTGGCGTCTGTACGCCCGGAACGGGGCGACCTTCGTGGTGGCAGTCAATGCGGCGACCGAGCCGGCCGCTGCCCGGTTCAGGTTTCATCGAGATTTCAGTGCCGTCCAGGTCCAGCTCGGGACGGCCGCAGGCGCCGTGTTCGACGGTCGCGAACTCTGCGTGTCCTTTCTTCCGCTCGAACCGATGGTCGTTCGACTGCTCCCATGACCTTCTCCGCGCGGGTTGCAGACGTGCCTGCGGCGCGATGTGCCGTGCCGGCTTTCTTGGCTGAAATGACGACATGATCGGGGTGACGAGCCATGTCCAAACGCGAATCGGTGCGAACGAAAACGAAGGGGCCGGCCCCGCTCGGGCGCCGCGTGCTGCACTCGGGGCGCTGGCTCGAGTTGGTGGAATTGAACTATTTCGACGCCGCCGGAATAGCCCGTACTTGGGAAGCAGCCTCCCGATGCGGCGGCGTGAACGCCGTGTGTATCATTGCGCGGACCGTGCCGGGCGACCGCTATCTCCTGGTCCGTCAGTACCGCCCGCCGGCGGGTGCGTGCGTCATTGAATTTCCCGCCGGCCTGGTCGATCCGGGCGAGTCGGCCGCAGACACTGCGGTCCGCGAACTCTTCGAGGAAACCGGGCGTCGCGGCCGCGTCACCGCCGTGACTGCGCCGGCCCTGAATTCCCCCGGACTCACCGACGAAGCCGCCGCATTGGTGTTTATGGAGATCGATGAATTGCACCCCGAAAACAAGGCCCCGGCACCCCACCCCGATCCCGGTGAGTACATCGAAGTCTTCGCTGTTCCGGCCGCAGAAATGGCGGCATTCTTGGAGAAGGCCGAGACTCGGGGCGACAAGGTCGACGGCAAGGTGTTGGCGTTCTTTGCCGGCTGGATGACTGGCAGTTTGTTGTGCTCCGGGTGAGTGTTTCCGTGCGCGAACACGGCAGAGAAGGCCCCTGCCGTCTGATTCCGCTCGGGGACGTCGAACGTCCCGGCGGTCCGCCGTCGCGGCGGCAATTCCCGCAACCAGGAAGCCGGAACTCACGGGAGCAGCGGGCGGTCCGCCCTTTGCGCACGTTGCCGCGCATTTGAAGCGAACCGGCGTGCGCGAACGGGATCGACTGCGAGCGCCGTCCCCCGGTCAGTCTGGCGGGTCTTCCAGGAATTGCGCCAGGAACCCCGGATAGGTCTCTCCCTCCGCCGTCCCCTGGCCCTTCACGTTTGCACCGTACGTGATGCTGTCGCCGAAACACACAACGCGTTTCGCGGGGAGGTGATTGTCCCGAATGGCCTGAAACGCCATGGCGGCAATGATGCGATAGCCTTCCGGCGTGGGGTGCACGCCGTCACGCGCACCGCTGTTGGCCGGGGCTCGGATGAGACCCCCGCCGTTCGTCTCCGAGGCGCCCAAGCGGGAGAACACGAGGTTGATGTCCACCAGCGGCAGCCCTTCACGGCGGGAGAATTCGCGCAGAAAACCGTTGGCCGCATCCAGGGCGCCGGCAGGTCCCTCCGGCCCGTAGGCCGAGCGGGGGTGTCGTTCCAGCAAATATTCTTCGCAGAACGGGGGGAGGGAGAATAGCAGGATTCGCGCTCCTCCATTGCGGATTCTTTTGACCAGCTCCGCGACGTTCGTGCGGTATTCGTCCAACGGCACGGCTTTGGCGTGGTTGAGCATATCGTTGGTTCCGACCATCAAGGTCACCAGGGTCGGACGTTGCGACAAGACGTCGCGGTCGAGCCGGCGCAGCAGGTCGCGGGTGGTGTTCCCGCCGCGTCCGGCGTTCAAGACGCGGACCGGGTCCCGGGCGGACGAACTCCCGATCAGGGCGAATGCGCCCAACGTCAGAACGAGTTGACATAAAACGGGCGCGCCAGGGCCGGGGATGTGAGGACTCGATGGCATGATGCGATTCTCCTTCTGACGGTTGGCGTCCGCTCCTCAAGAGAGGCCAAGAATCGGCGGGTTTCGGCGCCTGGGCGGCGCACGGTTGCGCGTTGGTGTACGATCCGTGGGAAGCGTAACGCCGAACCCGACAGATGCAAAAAGGGCCCGGTGCGTTGCATCACGCGCCCATTGTTTGCCCCAAGGAGTTGCCCGGGCGGCTGAAACCTCCGGTGAGTCCTGCGTGTCTTTGTTCTTGCCCCGCCCCGCCTCTCCGGGACGGTGCCCGGGGGAACGCCGCAAACGTCGCCGGTTTTCCTCCGTGTTCGGCAGCCCGTATCGCCCGTGTTCGTAGGCGTTCTGCGTTCGCGGGTGTAAAGTTCCGAATAACGAGAGCGGCGTCCGGGGTTCGTCCCGGGCCGTCGGGGTACCCCAGGGGTTGAACAAAAAGAAGTCGGGAGATTCGCGCCTATGCCCGCCAAGAAACGAAAGTTCAAGACAGAAGTCCAACAGCTCCTCGATCTGGTGGTTCATTCGCTTTACACGAACCGAGACATATTCCTGCGCGAGCTGATTTCGAACGCATCCGACGCCATCGACCGCGCCCGGTTCGAGGCGCTGTCCAACCCGGACGTCCTCGAGGACGACCCCGAATGGAAGGTCCGGATTTCGGTCGACCGTGATGCGCGCACACTGGTGGTGTCGGACAACGGTATCGGCATGGCCCCGGACGAGATCGACGAAACGATCGGCACCATCGCCAGTTCCGGGACACGACGCTTTCTCGAAGAACTCCAGAAAAACGAGGGAAACTTGTCGCCGGAACTGATCGGGCAGTTCGGGGTGGGCTTTTATTCTTCCTTCATGGTTGCGGACAAAGTCACCGTCCTTACACGACGCGCGGGAACGGACAAGAGCGCCGGAGTCAAGTGGGAGTCGGCCGGGACCGGCAACTATACCGTCGAGGAATGCGTGAAAGAGACCCGCGGCACCGACGTCGTCCTTCACCTCAAAGAGGGAATGGACGAATATCTCGAAGAATGGCGCATCCGCAAGATCGTCAAGACCTATTCGGATTTCGTCGAGCACCCGATTGTGCTGGCGAAAGAGGGCGGAAAAGAGGGCGGAAAAGAGGGGGAAGAAGCGGCGGAAGAAGTCCTCAATTCCCAAAAAGCCATCTGGACTCGGTCACGGGGAGACGTCACCGAAGACGAATACAATGAATTCTACAAGCACCTGAGTCACGACTTTCTCGATCCGCTCGAGGCCATTCATTGGCGCATGGAGGGAGTCACCGAGTTTTCGGCCCTGCTCTTTTTGCCGCGCAAGGCCATGTCCGATCTTCTGGCCCCGGATGCCCGGCGGCATGGGATTCACCTCTACGTACGCAAAGTGTTCATCACGGATAATGCCGAAGCCCTCACCCCTCGTTGGCTTCGCTTTTTGCAGGGCGTGGTCGAGTCGGCCGACCTGCCGCTCAATATTTCCCGGGAGACCCTGCAGGACAACCGCTTGATCCAGGTGATTCGCAACAACCTGGTCAAGAAAGTGCTCGACACCCTCTCGGATATGAAAGAAAAGCACCGCGCGAAGTACGAGGATTTCTGGCGTGAATTCGGCCGGGTCCTCAAAGAAGGGATTCATTTCGACCTGGCCAACCGGGACAAGCTCAAGGAACTGGTCCTGTTCGAGTCTTCCAAGACCGAGGCGGGCGGACTGGTGTCCCTTGCCGAATACGTGGAACGTATGCCGGATACCCAGAATGCCATCTACTATATCACGGGCGAGAACCGCCAGGCTGTGGAAAACTCACCTCACCTCGAAGCGTTCCGCGGCCGCGACCTGGAAGTCCTCTTCCTCACCGATCCCATCGACGAATGGGTCGTCCAGGGCCTGCCGGATTACCGCGACAAGCCACTGAAAGACATTGCCCGGGGCCAAATCGATTTACCCAAAGATGACGACCCCGCTGAACCTCCTCCCGAGGACGGCGACTTCAAACCCCTGCTCGAGGCCGTCAAGAAAATCCTGGGCGACAGTGTGCGGGAAGTGCGTCTGTCGCGCCGGCTCACGGAGAGCGCCTGCTGCCTCGTGTCCGACGAGCACGATCTCGGCGTGCAGATGGAGAAAATCCTCAAAGCTTTTCAGCGAGAATTGCCGCCGTCGAAGCGCATCCTCGAATTGAACCCGAACCACCCCGCCGTGGGTGCGATGCGCGATCTCGCCGTCCGGGACCCGGAGCACCCCACGCTTCGAGAGTACGCCGAGCTGCTCTATGACCAGGCCCGGCTGACGGTCGGACTCCCCATCGACGACCCGCTTCGCTTCAGTCGGCGCATCAGTGCCTTGATGGCGGCGTGCGTCAAGACCGCCGAGAGCACACCCGACACCGAGGCGTGACAGACCAGGGACCGTGCCGGCCGCCGCTCGTCTCGAAATGATCTGGACTGCAGACTGACCCGCAGGCTCCGCAGTTTTTCCGACCGGTTCCGAGTCGCATTGCAAAAGTCCGAACTCAGTGGGGCCCATTGCATGAAACGCGCCCACACGCTTCCGCACGACTTCTCGGCTTCGGGCGAGCAGATCGTGCTCAGTCCCGGTGTTGCCGAGCGTCTCGTTGCCTGTTTGAGCGCCGCCCAGCTCCACGAATTCTTCTCCGGGGACCCAGGCCTGTTCGCCGACTGCTTTCGCGGCTTCAAGATCGACCGGCGCAATGCCGGCCGCCCCCTGATCCGTCGGCGCTTCTGCTCGGAATTGCAGCACCGTCCCGAGTTGGCCAACTCCCTGGTCCGGTTTCCAGCGGCCCCCTGGGCGCCTTGGCGGCAGGCGCTGGCGGCGTTGGACGAAGCGTGGCTCCTCGAACACTGGCGCAGCTTGGCCGAGGACCTCGACGACCTCCCCCTGCTCGCGGCGGCCATGGCGTGCGATGTTCGCAGCGCCGTGGCCCGCCGCGGTCGCCGACTTCTGCGCCGACAGCGCCTCTGGGAAATGGAAGGATCGGTGAAGAATCGGTCCGTCCCTCGCGAATGGCGCGCCCTGGCCGCAATCCTTGAACCCGCTCCCCCCGGGGAGGATGCCGTCGAAAAGCGGCCGGCGCCCGCTCCGGCGGGACCGGACCGCCCGGGCGCCTCCCGCCGGCTCCAGGCGCTCGAACGCCGGGCGGCACGATTTGCCGCCGAACGCGATGCCGCCCGGGGCGAGATCGAGGCGCTCCGGGAGGCGCATCGGGAGAATGCCCGGCAGTGGAACGAAGAACGCCGGCGGCTCCGGGCGCGCCTCGATGCACTCGAGGCCGAAAACCGGGTGTTGGCCGAAGCCGTCGAGGCCGAGGCGGCGCGGCGGACCTGGGAAGCCCGGCGGCAACTGCTGGGGCTGGCCGGTCTGCCCGTGGAACTCGTGGAGTCCGACGCTGTTCTCGCAGAAGACCGTCCCCTGTTCGAACGCGTGGACGCCGTCCTCGAGCAACAGGCTCGACACGATCCCGTTGCCGGAGGATACGCGGCTGTCCGCGAGGAAATCGACCGACTCGAGACGGCCCTCGAGCGGATTGCGGAGTTCGCACGCAACAGCTTGTCCGTCCTGCCCGAACTACACCGCATCCGCGAGGAGGTCCGGGGGCGGCTCGAGCAACTCCGCGCCCTGCTGCACCGCCACGGCAAAAAGGAGGACGGTGCGCTTGCCCGGCGCCTCGAGCGCGACATTGCGGGGGCAACCCCGGACGAACAGGGACTCGAGGCCCTCCGGGATATCGAGCAGCTCTTGCAAATCCGCCCGTTCAGGGCCCTCGCGGGAACGGAAATCGTCCGGGAATTGCGCCGGCAGCTCCTGGCCCGGCGAGAGCAGATCGAGGGCATACTTCGGGAACGGCGCCTCGCGGTCGGCACCGGACCGCAAAAAGACGAACACTACGGGGAGCCGGGCGCCTGGGAACTGCTGGACTTCGGACGCGAGTTGGAACGGGTCCGCCGCAGCGGCAGGCCGATTACGCTCGTGGTGGACGGTTACAACGTCATCAAAGGCGTGGCCGCACTCGAGAACGTCGAGCGGACTCGGGGCGGGGCCGAGGCGCGCCGCAGGCTCGAACAGCTCTGCGGTCGGGCCCTGCCCGCGGAACGCGTGGAGATCGTCTACGACGGCGATGGGCCGCTGACAACCTCGGAGAAGCGCCCGGGGCAGCTAACGGTTGTCTTCGCCGGACGCCGCAGTACGGAACAGAACGCCGACAATTACATCGTGGACCGGCTCCCGGAACTCCGCGGCGAGGGCAAGATTTGGCTGGTCACGGCCGACGGCGGCCTGCGCTGGCGCACCCGAGACCGTTGCGCGGCCTGGGTCGACCCGGTAGGTTTCTACCGTTTCCTGGCACGTGCCGAGCCGCAAGACTAGTGATCCGGTTGTGCGGTGGGCAGTTGAAACCGGCGCTTTTGCGCAGTGGACCGTATGCCGGACTTCCGACGAGAGTCTTCTCGGTCGTCTTTGATCCGGCAGTCCGAGGGCGGGTGACAGGCGGTGGCAATCCCGTGTTGGCGTGGAATCGCGTGCGGCAGACCGACAAAGCAGGGAGAATACGCAAGATGTATCGGGAAAGAAGACGGTGGGCGCAGACCTGGATCGCGACGGGATTGGTTCTGACGTTTCTGACGGCGGAGGGGTGCGGTCGGCGCAGGCCGCCGACGGACGAAGGGGCCGTTAACGACAGGGTTGGCCCTCCGCCGACCGCCGGCTCGGGGGCGGCTCCGGTCACGGTCTGTCTGCTGCCCAAGAAGAAAGGGTTGCCGTATTTCAGTTCTTGTGCCGACGGCGCTCGGGAAGCGGCCCGGGAGCTGGGAGCGGTGAAACTGGTGTACGATGGACCGACCGACGGCTCGCCCGAAAAAGCTGCCGCCATGATCGAAAAATGGACCCTGAAGAAGGTGGACGTGATCGCTGTTTCCCCGAACGATCCCGAAGTACTCGCCCCGGCCATGAAGGAGGCGCTGGCCAAGGGCGTGCACGTCATCACCTGGGACGCGGACGGACGCCGGGACACTCGCGAGTTCTTTGTGAATCAGGCCACGGCCCGGGACATCGGTTACGCTTTGATCGACGTGATGGCGGCGGACCTCGGGGCCGGAAACCCGAAGACCGCCCAAGGCCAGGTCGCCATTCTCACCGCAACGCTGACGGCTGCCAATCAGAATGCCTGGATCAAGTACATGAAGGAACGCCTCCGCGCCTATCCCGGTCTCCAACTGGTCACTGTCAAACCCTCGAACGAAGACCAGAAGCTTGCCTTCCAGGTGACTCAGGACTTATTGAAGGCATATCCGAAGCTCCGCGGTGTTTTCGGCATCAGCTCCGTGGCCTTCCCCGGTGCGGCCGAGGCGGTCAGGCAGGCGGGCAAGAGCGGGAAAGTGCTCGTGACCGGCCTTTCAACGCCCAACAACATGCGCGAGTACGTGAAAGACGGGACGGTCCGTTCCGTGGTGCTTTGGAACACGGTCGACCTGGGCTACCTCACTGTCCGAGCCGCGGTGGCACTCGCTCGCGGCGAATTGAAACCCGGGGACACCGCGCTGGCCGCCGGACGCCTGGGAACCAAGAAGATCGAGGGGGACAACATTCTCCTGGGAAAAATCCTCGTCTTCACCCGGGACAATATCGACAAATACGATTTTTGATC
>JAADHN010000008.1 GCA_013151865.1 Kiritimatiellota bacterium | reverse complement strand
CTCAAATTGAACCTCATTGATATACGGGACGCGTTCGAGTCCGCAGTAGGTGGCCGTAAGTGCGCCGGGGTTATAATTGCTCGTGGCGTTCTCCGTGCCGTCCGAGTCCTGATCGCAGTAGTCGATGAGATTGGCGGCGACCTGATTGCTCACGCTGGTGGTGCCGTCCTCTGCTACCATCTGCGACAACCACGGGATCGCACCGCCGCCGGCCGGAAGGCTGGTAGTGATGGTCGGAGGGGTGGTGCTCGTATCCCAGAATGCCGTGCCGGACCCGCCGGTCAGAGAGGGTACTGTCGGCTTGTCCGCCACCGCATTCGGCCAGTCCACATTAACCAGATCGAACCGGTGAAACTGATTTGCGGGTGAACTGGGGACACCGCCCGTGTAGTACGCCTCGATGTCATAGCTGAACGGGAAGAGCGTCAGCGTGCACAGTTTGGCCTGGGCATCAGACATGGATGCTTGAGGGATGCCTTGCCGGATGTTGTACCAGGAAAACCACTGCAGAGGCGTCCCGCCGGAAGCCCCGGGCATATTGGAGCGAAAGAGGTTGGCAATAGTGTTGTTTATTGCGGCAGGGATGAGGTCGATTTCCTGGGTAGAGGCCCCCACACGAGGCTCGGAACCTTCAGGCAGAGTGCCGGTCGAGTAGGCGCTGTTGCCGTCCCAATCCCAGAATTTCTCCCCGGCAGTGTAAGAACCGTTGCGGTCATAGTCGGAATACGGCTCATGAAAGGTCACGCACGACGTGGGATCGAGTTTCCCGGACTCATCCACAACGAGAAAGGCAATGCGGCCCATAAGAGCCCCATCGTTGTCCCAACTGCCGTTCCCATTGAGATCCGTGAAAGGTTCGCCGCTGTCGTACGCGCCGTTGCCATTCTGGTCGGTATAGGGTTCCGGGCCCCATGTGTGCTGCCAGCTCGGTTGCCACGTGCTGCCCAGCCCGTTCGTCAGTACCAGCGGATGAGGACTTGAGGCGTCAGTCTGATACATCCAACTCGGTGTGAAATCGAAACCCACATTGGCTGCCAAGGCGGTTTCAACACCGGCTTGGTCCAGAGAGGGAGCCGTGGATACAGCGTAAAAACGTCCAGTCCAGTCCCCGTCGTTGCAGTAGCCGAAGATGTACTTGCCGTTCGTTCGCGTGGCAGGATAAACGTCTCTTGTCGGGTCGGTCTGGGCGGGCGGACCGGCGTAGTCATAGTTGTAATGGAGGAATGCCATGGCCCGCTCGAGTGCGGATTCGGCAAGCAGTCGGGCGCGAATCGTGTCGGCATTGACTTGCGCCCCTTGGAGATTGACCCGCGACTGAAACGCGAAACTCACAGCCAGGACCATGAGCAAGGCGAGTGCCCCCAGGGTGAGCAGCAAAGCCACACCATGCTCGGAGTCGCGGGCAGGAGTTTCTTTGTCCCCGACCGGGGAAGAAGGGGTTGGGCTTTTTTTCTTGAACGGCCACCGAACCATGGTTCCGTGCCTCCGATTGTGATTGCGTTTTCGGTCGCGAAGACGACTCGTTTGTCTGAGTTCCGCGTTCACGCGGAAGTTGCGGGGAGCTTCAGCGACCCGCGCACCTGAGAAGGTCGCCCTCAACTGCCTTCGCCACAAAAGCGACGCCTGTTGCCCGATCCGCACACTCCGGTCGGCCGTGAACGACCTCCCGAGACTGCCGCCTGAGCCGAACGCAGTGAGACGGGCTGACATCCGGATGTCGGCAGCGAAGCGGCAACGCGGAACTCTAACGGGACCGCGGTCTCCAACACCTCGTCAATACACCTGCTGTTGGGTCGGCAGGAAGATCAATTTGCTGAACGTACGTTTGCTTTTTTCGATCTCCGCGTTGCGCACGGGGTCTGGAACATTCATCAGTTTCGGGTCGAAGAGGGTAATGGTCACCCGAACCGCTTTCGGGAGTTCATTCCGGGTCTGGCTGGCGTTCCACGTGGTTGCCGGAAACAAGTCGAATCGGATGCTCTCAACCCCTGGTATGACTTTTTGGGTTCCGGTCGCGCCGATGTCGGTCCAATTCGAGCCCCCTGGGGACAAGGCCCCGGCGACCGCTGTCACGCCGTAGAAGTTCCACACAGCCCCGTCTGAATCGCACGTACGGCTCCGGCGCAGCCAGTATCTGTCTCCACTGTGCGATGAGGCGCTACCGGTATACAATTGATAACCGACTTCGCAAATCTGCGTCTGTGCAGTGGTTGTAGGCGGAGCAACCGTAACGAAATACAAGGCCAAGCGCTTGTTCCAGTTATTTGGGTCGAAATCCGTGCCGAAAGCTTGGTAGAACGGAATCTCCCGTCCCGACTCTTTCGAAGCCAGAGCACACTGCAAATCGCGGGAAATCAGGTCGAAAACGACCCGGGCGTTCTCGTAGATTCGGGTATTGGTGTCCGTAATGCTCCAGGCCTTTTGGGCGCTGGCGAAGAAGGTGAAGACCATGGCCATGAGTACCGTGAGCACGGCCATGGCGGCCAGGATTTCGATCAGGGTGAAACGCGTTTTTCGCATCTCGGTCTCCTCACCGATTGAATAGCTCGAGTGAATAGGTCCGCTTTTCGCGGGCACCGTACGGCAATTGCGCCGGCCAACTGATCTCGACGTTCAGACACGCCGCAACCGAATAATCGAGGCCGCTGGCGGGTCCACCCGGAATAACGACCTTCTTCCGCCAAACGACGGCAATGGCGGAATAATCGAGAATGTCAATGCCGGGATCGTATTGATTGGCCGTCCCGCCGGTTTTGTCGACATAGCGGATGACCTTGTACACAATGTTCGGCGCCGTCCCGTTCCAATACAGGGTGCATTCCTGATTGTGCCCGGTGGCCGACGCCACGTCAAAATCATTCGGCGCAGGAGTGGAGCCCGCTTCCGGTATTTTTGTGCCAGCGCCGTTGTTGAGGTAGTCGATCCACCCGTCGTAGCTCGTGGTCTTAATTCGGATTTGCTGCTCGAGGTAATGCAGCATTTCATCGCCGACCTGCGCCGAGTAATCGGTGGCCATGGCGTCCGTTCCGGCCTTGATCCCGACCGGGAACAGAGCGAGGACGCTGACCACGCCAATGGCGATAACGCCCAAGGCCAGGACGATCTCGATCATGGTGAAGGGATGAGTACGTCTACGCGTTTTCATTGTGTCTTCTCTGAGTTTCGATATGTCACCACGGGCTCGAGGTTTACCGTGGGGTTCCGGGCCCCACGCCGGTATAACCGCTACAGGTTTTTCTCATACGACACCCGGCCGGTGTATTGATCGACCTTGATGTCGACGTAATCCTGGGCGTTCTTAATGGTTAAACTACCGTTTGAGACGAACCCGTTTGCCACGGTGACAAAGCGTTGTGCCCCACCCGCTGTGGCCCCGGTCGGTTTGAACACAACAGCACGACAACTGACGCCGGCGGAAAACCCGTCGACTCCCGTCACCAAAGTGGACGTACCATCGTTCGGTGGGCTCTGCATACCGCTGTCTTGGTCTGCTTCTGCGATCACGCTGCCGGTCGGCAGGAATTCCCATTTTGTCCCAGTGATCCAGGCGATGAAATTCGGTGGGCTCTGGTTGTCTACCTGACACGCCCGAAAGGCGACGTATCGGTTCTCCGCCGGTCCCTGGTTCAAGCCCGGCATCAACACGGCAATGCGTTTGCGATGGGCAATGGCGTACTGTCGGGCCAAGCGGAGTTGACTGCCCACCATCCGTGAGGCGCCGCTCACGCCGCCTCCGAAACTCTTGAAGGCCGGTACCACCACCGCCATGAGGATCGCCATGATCGCCATGACGACCAGCAGTTCGACCAGCGAGAAGTGCGCCCGGCGCAACACGCCGCGGGAACTCCGGTGCGGTCCGGCCGAAAACGTTCCAGCTTGTTCGGTTGTCTTCACGGTTGTCTCGTCCGATCTTGGTCAACCCATTGCAATTCTGAGAAAAGCCGACAGGAACTTCGATGTCGACCGCCGACTGACCCACTCTCCGGTATTTTATCTTGTTAAGCCGTTGAGCACAAGTCGTGCCACATCCGAGGCGCTGCCGGCCGAGCGCCGGACGGCGCCCCGCCATCTTCAGAAGTATATCCATTTTCGGGCGAAAAGGCAACGGCGCCGACGGCCCCGCCGCGTCCCCCTCTCCGGAATCGTCGGCGCCCGCCGGGGACGGTCAATACAGACCTGGGGCGAAACCCCGGACCCCATGACGGGCATACGAGGTCCCCGGGCTCCCGTGGCTCTGCCTCTATTTGGTGTATATTGGTTGTCCGGGCACGATGCTGTGGGCTGTGTCCCCCTTGGTCCGTGTCGGGGGGGGCATGTATGTGCGGGAGGTGAAGAATGAAAGTTCTGCTTTTTCTTATCGTTTTGATTCTGGCCGCGTTAGGCTTCATCTTCTGGCTGCAGGGGCAACCGCCCCGTGTGCCGCCGCCGGCCCGCGGCGCCCCGGCGCAGTCCGGACAACGCACGAGCGGGAGCGGCGTTGCGGGCCCGACTGCCGGGCAGACGGGCCGGACAGCGAAGTCCGCACCGCAAAAGAACGCGTTCGAACAGCTTGCCGAGCAGAACACCGGCGGCGGGGCGTTCCGGGTCCAGCAGTATGGTCGCCGCAAGTTGGACCAGCAGCAGGACAAGCAGAAGAAGCGGTTGGAAAACGCCTTGAAGTGAGAGGAATGAGTGCAGTCCCGGCGCACGCAAGAGACAGTTCCCGGCATGACACTTCAACCGCGGATGGACACTGATGCACGCAGATGACGGGCGGGACCGGGAAGTCAGCGCTCAGCCATCAACCCCCTCTCCTCATCCGCGTTCATCCGCGTTCATCTGCGGTTCTCTTTTCCGGGCACTTCAACCGCGGATGGACGCCGATGCACACGAATGCCGGGTCGGACCGGGAAGTCAGGGCCCAGTCCTCAGCCCCGTCTCCTTATCCGTGTTCATCTGCGGTTCCTCTCCGGTACTCCCGACCGTGCACGGACGCGGCAGCCACACACGCAGATCGAACTTTGTGCGGTTGTCGATCATCTCTTTCCACGCATAGGGGTCTCGGGGTTTCAGGAAGTCCTTACCGGTCGAAGCGTAGTCGCACATTCGAATGTTGCGTCCGTCCGCGGTCGGCACTTCGAAGACTGCGTCGACGCCCGGAGCCTCGGGCACCGGCATGAGATTCACCCCTCCGTCCGTGTCGGCGCGCGGGGCCATTGGAGCGTGGAGGTCGCCCGAGTCGACCAAACCAGACCTGGCCAGGACCACCGGCCCGCGCACCACCGCGGCAAAAGGCGCCGACCCGGGCAGCGGCATGACCCGAGCCCGGAGATCGAGGTGCAACTCGACAACGTCCCCGGTCCGCCAGGTGCGGTCCACCGCCGCGTACGTTCCCGGCCGGACATCCGAGACCGGCTCGCCGGCCACCGTCAGCCGAGTGTCTGTACTCCACGGCGGGATGCGCAATTTCAATGTAAACGGTACGGGGGGCGCCGCCTCGATTTCGATTCGGATATCGCCGTCTCGAGGATAATCCGTTTGTGTTTTGAGCATGACGGTTCTGCCCCCGGCCGGCGCCGTGGTTACGGTGCCCGGAATGTAAAGATTGACGACCACATCCGGAGACGATGCAGCGCTCATCACCGCTGTCTCCGCCAATTGCAGCAGGCCTCGGGGCACATTGGCCACGCAGCACTGGTGGTATCGCAGCAGACAGTGCAGCGGCGCGATCAGGTGAGGCTCCGACAGGGCGAGCCGCCGCAGCCCCCACGAACCGTCGCGGTTCATGCTTGCCAGGAGCACATTGTAGGCGAGCCGCTCAATTTCGTCCGCGTACTGCGGGTCTCCGGTCAGCCGCAGAAGCTGCAGCGAGAGGCGCTCCCAGTACACCACGTCGCAGGGCTCGTTCAGACCGTCCGGCCGAACGGCGGCTTCGGCCAGTTTGTCGTGACAGCCGATTCCGCCCGTGATCACCCGCTCCGACTTGCGGATCGCTTCGTAAATGTTCCGGGCGGCGGTCAGGTATGCCGGTACATTATCTACCCGGTACAGCTCGATCAGGCCCTCGACGCATGAAATGAACTCGTAGGCCTTGGTCCATGCGCCCGCCTCCGGAAACCACGCGTGGATCGGCGCGCCCCCGAGGCCGTGACCGACGATGTCCGGGGGGGCGCCCGGGTATTTGGACCACTGTTCGACGATGTAACGTGCGTATTCGATATAGCGGGGTTCGCCCGTGAGCCGGTGCAGCTTGACTACCGGGAGCAGGATGGAGCAGCTCGGCAGGCCGACGAAATTGCCCGTCCGCACAATATCGACCTTCCCGGGGCCGACCTCCGTGGCCAAATGATCCATGAGGCCGGCGGCCGCGCATAGGATCCTCGATTCACCCAACAGCTCGTAGGCGTCCAAAAGGCCCCAGAGCGTGTATTTTCGGCACCAGACGTTCCAGGTCTTTTCACCCACGAACCCGGAGTCCGCATACGTACCGATGTACCCGTCGGCGCGCTGCGTGGCAATCAGGTCGTCGACGCTGCGGGCGATCACTTCCCGGAGTCCGGGATCGCCCGTGTATCGTTGGGCCCCGACCGCGCCGAGGACCCACTTCCCCCAAAACTCTCCCTGCCACAGTCCCTGACCCGGCCTGATTCGGTCGTCTACGCGGTCTCGAAAGGCTGCAAGCGCCTCCGGCAGGATCGCGTGTGCGGCCTTTTCCGACAGGATTCGGGCGGCGAGCACCTTGTCCAGTTCTTCCCCCACGCTCCCTTCGAGACGGACCCTGCCCAATTCCGCCGGGATCAGTTGGTCGCCCATGTCGATTCTCCTCTTTTTCGGGACGTTGCGCCATGAAAGAGAGTCCGGAATCACAGGCCTGCGTTTGTCTGCGTCCGAAGATTCATCGTTCTCACTTTACTTGCCGTCAGGAAAGAATCTCACTCGAAAGACTGTCTTTCCGGGGCGGGAGAGGTATTTTTCCCCGGCCTTCCTTTGTTCAGCCTCGGCGTCACCATTCCAGGACTCGGTCTCCGGTGAAAAACTCGATTTCCCATTCCCCTCCCGCCGCAAGCTTCCGGTCGCACCCCCCGAAGATCGGTCGGATTAGACGGATCGGTCGGATCAAGCCGCCCGGCCGACTCGCCCCATCCCGCCCGGGGGCCCGGGGGGTGCAGCCCTGCACCGTTGCGGCGTTTCAATGGTTGCGGAAATGCACCCCTTCTCCTCAGTTGTGGGCGGGCCGTTCGATGTCAGCATGTGGCCTATCTTTCGTCCCGCCAGGATGTTGCTTCCTCCGCCCAGCGCCGTGGCACCCTTTATGCAATCCCTCGCAAGCAAACGCCCTAGCCAAGGTGCTCGACGTGCCCTCGGGTTCCGAATAGCGGCGGATGGGCCGGCCCGAAAGTGCATGAAGCGCAGACCAATCTTCCGCCCCTGCAGGAACGGGAGAACTATCGGGAGAATGTCCGGGACCCGTGACGCCGGGGCGGGCCCGCCGTCCCCTCGGCCCGGATGTCGCTCAGTGATCTGAAAAAAAGGAGGTGCGTCATGCCCAGAGGAGACGGAACAGGCCCCTTCGGCGGAGGGCCCGGAACGGGACACGGAATGGGCCGCGGCGGCGGTCGCGGCCGCATGGGCGGGTTCGGCCTCGGGCCGGACGGCAACTGCGTCTGCCCGAGTTGCGGCAAGACAGTTCCTCATCAACGGGGCGCGCCGTGCAACCAGATGACCTGTCCGAGCTGCGGTGCACGGATGACGCGCGCCCGCTGAAGCAACGCGTCCAAATATGGCGGGGCGGTGGCGTGCTGAATCCGTGGAACAGTCGTCCGCCGGAATTCCAGAGCGCACCCGACCGATCCGACCGATCTCATCCCTGAAGAAAAGGACGCCCCTCAACGTGAGACTAACCATTGCCAGCGGCAAAGGCGGTACGGTCAAAACCACCGTCGCGGTGAATCTGGCCTGGACCTTGGCCCGGCAACGAAGGTTTTTCGGGGCCGGTGCAGCTCCTGGACTGCGACGTCGAGGACCGGCTGATCGAGGAATATGCCCGGCGGGTGGGGACGCCCATTATTGGACGCATCCCTTTCCGCCGAGAATGCGCAGAGGCCTACTCCAGTGGGGAAATCCTGGCGGGCCGCTTCCCGGAACTGCGCGAGCTGTTTTTCAACATCTGGCTCCGGGCCCGGGAGCTGGCATCCGCCAAGACCCCTCCCGCGCCGCCCGAAGAAGACTTGTTCGAAGTGACCGCAACCGCCGCCGCGGGGGCGCCCCCCGGCAGACGCGCCCGGAAAGCAAGCCTCCCCGCGAGCCGCGCAAGACGACAGGCCCTGAACGCGATGCCGTGTCGGTCCTTGTTTCCCCGTTCGCCCGCCGCTATCTTCCTTTGTTCTGTTTCGCACGTGGAATGGAATGGAATGTCGCGTGCACCCGGTCGTACGACGCAATCCGGTCGGGGACCGGGGAACACAGTCGGAGAAAGCGCGATGCAAAGCCTGGCCAAGATCCGAAAACGGGCTGCGACGGCACTCGGCTTTTTCTGCATGGTTTTCTCCTCGGGACGTCTGGGTGCGCAACCGCCGACCCTCCCGAGCAAGGCGGACCTGATCGGCTACGGCCGGGTCCGGATGTCGGTTGATCGGTCCGGGCCGACGGGGGGCGTTGCGGAGTTCGCCTGCGAGAACGAGCGTTACGCAGACTTCGTTCTGGGCAAACTGATCGCGGACCTGACCTGGGACGGCCGTCTCGGCATCCGCAGAGTGTCTATCGGGGCCGGCCTGACCGTCCTGCAACTCGACGGATATGATTTGCTTCTCGCCGCACGCAAGGGACCCACGGTCATCGTGGTTGCGGGCCGAACCCCGGATGAAGTGCGCGGGCTGCTGAAACGGCGGGGGCTGGTCCCGGCCGAGCTGATTCTCAAACCGAAAGTCAAGTATCCGGATTCGCTCGACGCGTTTGACCTCAAGTGCATTAAGTTCGAGCGGCATCCGTACTACTTGCCCTCGGACATTGCCCCCGGACTGCGCCGGTTCGCCCGGCAGCCGAACCTCGACATCTACCGCTTTTGGGATCGGTTCGGGATCGGCATGGGCGCAATGCACCGCTGGTACCTGTACCAGAGTCAGATGGTTGACGGACCGGCGCATCTGTTTCCGCTGGTGTACGACGTGGAACTGGCCAATGCCGCGGGCCAGGCACAGGCGTTTCACATCGGCGCGGTCCGTTTGCCGCGCTGGCTGCGCAATCGCTTTCCGGACCAGTGCGTCCGGTTCGACCCGGTTTCGGTCCCCGGCTGGCTCGACGGCCAAAGCGCCGGCAACGGCTGGCTCAGTCTTTGGGCGAGCGACGAAGCCGTGGGCTACGTGACCCGGAACCTGCTCGAGGTGTTGGCCGGGATACGCGCATCGGCCGGCCGGCACTTGGCCTACCTGCGCGTTGCGTTCGGACGGCCGGGAGACGAACTCGGCCTGCACAGTCTCAGCACCGAACTCATGTGCTATGGTCCGGCGGACCAGAAAGGTTTCCGGCGCTGGTTGCGAGAGGACCGCGGTCTCGATTTGCCTGCTTTGGGCGAACGCTGGTACGGCGACCGGGACCGCTTCAAAACGTGGACCGAAGTGCGCGTGCCCTCGTACTTCCACTTCTTTGGGGGGCTGGACGACCGATCACTCGTGCTGGCCCGGGGTTGGCTTTGGCGTCCGGACGATCCGGACAAGGCCCACACGGCCGGCTGGGGAACGTCCGCGTACAAACCCGGTGCGGAATGGACTCCGGTAGACCTCGGACCGTCGTTCCAGCAGTACTTTCTGTTCGGCTCGGAGCGGGACAAGTCGCTTCGGAAAGGGACCGCGCGGGCAGCTTGGTTTCGCAAAGAATTCGATGCCGGCGAATGGGTGCGCGCGAACCGGGGCCGGCAGTTCTACCTGGTCGTCAATTCGTACGATTGGGCCCGGCAACCGGTCGAGGTGTTCCTGAACGATGCGTACTTGGGCCTGATGACGCCGAAAGTGGAGGCCATGGGACCGGTCGGACTGCGTGTGACCGCCCTGCTCCGGGAAGGAAAGAACCTCCTGGTTGTTCGCGACCCCGACGGCATCCTGCGCGGCCCGGTGTTTCTGACCACCACGCAGCCCAGCCGCTATCCGTACCTCGGGCGCGGGGAAAACGCGCGTTGGGTGGACTTCCGGGAGTGGCAGGTGGACAGCCTGATCCACGGCTGGAAACGGATCGTGCGTCCGGTACGTGAACGTGCCCGAGACTTGCCTCTGCAATTGGTGCCGGGCACATCCATTGAACTGGCGGACCATTTTCTGGAATTGAAGCGTGATTTCGGGATTACGGCGATCCACAACACGGGCAGCGGCAGTTCGTTCCGGCCGTGGTGGCCCGGGCTCGGGTACGTCATCGGCGCGTTCGGCACGGCCGAGGAGGGTGGCACGTCCACGGACGTGCGCTATCAATCGCGTCAGTTCGCTTGGTTGCTGTTCCTGGGCGAGGCCCACCACAACTTCTTCTGGGATTCCGAACAGTATGTCCGGTTCGAGAAGAAGACCGGGTGGTTCACAAAGAACCGGCGGCTGCTGCAACTGTTCGGCAAGTCGCTTTGGCGCAAACCGTCCATCGCTCTGCTGAATTCCGCAAAGGCGCACCGGTACTTTCCGCGGGCGGACTTCGTCAACACGTGGGACCTCGGGCGGGGCGCGATTCAAGCGACGCATTACAACTGCGTTTACGTTACCGAAGCAGAGTTGCACGCCGGTCTGGCAGGCGACTATCCGGTGCTGATCGACGGTAATTCTCCTGTACTCGACCGGGAGGACTTGGACGCCATCGAGGCCTATGTCCGAGCCGGGGGCACCTTCATTGCGCTGAACGCCACCGGACGGCACAGCCTGCTCGAACCGGATACGTGGCCGATCTCTCGGCTGACCGGGTTTCGCGTAGCGGGAGAGCGTCGGAACATGTTGGTGACTGTGCTCAAAGATAATCCCGTGCTGAACCGTTTGGCCGGAATGACCTTCAACGGTGCGGGGATCGCTGTCAATTGGATGGGAGTGGACCATGCGAACCGCCCCATAGCCCTCGAACCGGTGAGCCCCGACGCCGTCGTTCTGGCCCGCTGGGAGGACGGCACGGCGGCCGTCGGCCTGCGCCGCCTCGGCAAAGGTCGGGTGGTGGTGCTGGGATCGACTTTCTGGCGGAGCAGTTCCGACCGCTCCGGCACGGGCGTCACACTCAACGGCACGATTCAGACCGTGTTTTTGAACGACCTCCTGGCCGGGCTCGGAATCCAGCGACAAGTCGACTGCGACCGCGAGCGGGTTTGGGCCGTCCGGCACGTCACGAAAAACGGCCTGCAGGACTGGCTGATGCTGTGCAACACGACCGACGACAAGCAGTCCGGGGTGGAACTCTCGTTTCCGACGAAGCCTCGGCCGGACAGCGTCCTCGATATGATGACGGGCAAGTCCGTCCCGTTCTCGTATAAAAACGGGCAGGTTCGGGTCGGCAATCTTACTCTCGGAGCTTGGGAACTGCGCGTGTTCGGTGTACGGCACGGCACGTTTCTCGACGCTGTCGAGCATTGGTACCGCATCAAGGCGAAGTACTTTTCGCGACCGCGGCTGTCGGGAAAGACGAGCGTGTCGCCCCGCCTGCCGCCATACACTGCCGTAGTGCTGGACCGATTCCGTTTTCGGATGGGCGACGGGAGCGCGAGAACGGACACGGGCTGGACAACTGCCCCGGCCAACGGCCGGGACTGGACCGACATCGGCTATGGCTACTGGGAGGAGCAGGGGTTTCCGGCCAAGGGCGTCGGCCTCTACCGTTGCCGGTTCACGGTGCCGCAATCTTGGCAGGGGCGCCGCATCCAATTGGGGTTCGCCTCTTACGATACCCCCGTGTTTCTGCAAGAGGCGGAGGCCTACGTCAACGGAAAGACCGTCGGCGTCTACCAGGGCCAGGGCTGGTGGAACTACGACCTCATGGACATCACTTCCGCCGTGCATCCCGGGCCCAATGAACTCGCGCTCCGCGTCGAGGCGCGGGATGTCCGCGGCGGCGCGCTCGGGCAATTGGTCTGCTTCGCCCTCGAGAGACTCGACGAAACAATCGACCTACAAGAAGGCTGGCGCCTGTTCTTGGACAACCGGAACTCTCGCCCCACGCGTTTGCCGCCGGGCGTTCCCGGCCGGAATCTGGCGAATCAGGTTCGTGTCCCCGAGTCGTGGAAAGATCGCTCGGTGCTTCTCGAAGTGACTGCCGACCGCGATCACGGGCGCTCCATCAGTACGGTGATGGTGAACGGTCATCCGCTCAACGCCCACGGGAATGGTCATCCATTTCGCGGCACAATGCAATTCAACATCACTCCGTGGGTGCTCTTCGGCGGGGTCAACCGAATCGAGATATGGCCGGGGGCCACACTGCCGAATAGGGCCGGGCGCTCACGCGTCGTCCGCTGCCCTCTGGCGGAAGTGCGGCGGGTCGTTATCGGTACGGCGAGAGGCAAGAAGAGGTTATGAAGCGTCTCGCGCCCTCCGCTTTTCAGGCCAATCAGGTTGCGCGCCTCCGAGTTTACACGGATGCGTACTGAATGAAGGACGGGGGGCGTTTGGTGGGGCGCAATGATGGTACGACCGGAACTCAATGCCGAGCAGACGCCCGGCGCACCCAGGGGGCAGGGATGCACAGATGAAGATGGGGCCGCGGTCGACCCCCGGCGTTTTTCGTGTCGGGCGAGGCGAACCGAGGGATGGCTCAGGCAGGGCTCGCCCATCGGCTTGCGAAACTTTTCCGAGGTGTGTTGACCGCCGCGGTCGGACACGATCTCTGGATTGGCCCGGGGCACATCTCCCCGGCAGCCGGCGCCAAGTCATTCCCGGATGTTGTCGCCGTTTGCTTCATAGCAGCCGAGAATCGTCTTGCGCCGAGTCGGCTGAGCGTCTTCTTTTCTTTGGATCAACGCTTCGAGGCATTCACAAATCGCCACGTCTTTCTTTTCCCGTCGCTCGCGTAAACGCGCCGGCTCAACATGACGGTGATCACTCCTGCCGGGCCGTCAGTCGAGGGCGAGTCGGTCCGTATTCTCGAAGACCTTGCGGATGCCTTCGGTCACGGCCGAGGCCACGTCGGTCGAGTTCGGGGCACGCAGCGGCGTGGTCATGCCGAAATGGGTTTCGAGGTGCTTGGTCGCTCCGGGAAACGCACCCGAATCGTACTCGACCGGTTCGGTGAACGGACACGACCATGGGCAACCGCGGCCGTAGGCGTTCTTGGCCTTGAACACGGTCATGTCCGGCAGAATGAAGCGCTGGTAGATTCCCGCCGGAACGCCTTCGGCCTGAATGGCCTGCATGATTGCGTCGCGCAACCGGGAGGGTGGACCGTTCCAGCCGAGAGCGTCGGCGTCGATCCGAACCTGGAAGTTGTACCAATTCGGGGTGCACCCTTCGGGCACGGCAGGCAGGATTAATCCCGGGACATCCGCCAGACCGTCGAGCAACACCTGCGCATTCTTTTTCTGGATCTCGAGATAGGCGTCCAGGCGCGTCAACTGAGCCCGTCCGAAAGCGGCGGCAAGATCGGAACTGCGATACATCCAGCCCAAGGCGTAGGCATGGTAGTCCCGGTCTTCGGCCGGGGTCCGTGTCTCGCCGAAAGACCAAATCATCCGGGCATTGTCGCAGACGGTCCGATCATCGGTGACGAGGACGCCGCCTTCGCCGGACGTGAGGCATTTGTTCTGGTTGAGGCTGAAGGCGGCCACATCCCCCCAGAGACCCACTTTCCGGCCGCGGAACTGGGCGCCGTGGGCCTGGCAGCAGTCCTCAATGACCTTCAATCCGTGCTTGCGAGCGATAGCGCAGACTTTGTCCATGTTCACGGCCATGCCGTGCAAGTGCACCACGAGAATGGCCCGGGTCCGCGGTGTGATCGCGGTCTCGATTTTGTCTTCGTCGATATTGATCGTGTCGAACCGAACGTCGACGAAGACCGGCACGCAGTTGTGGTGTAGGGCGCATGTAACGCTCGAGGACCAGGAGTAAGCCGGGACCAAGACGTGGTCGCCCGCGCCGCAGCCGCAGGCCGCAATCGCCATGTGCAGGGCGGCTGTGCCGCTGTTGGTGAGGATGGCGAACCGGTTGCCGTTCCAGGCGGCGAATTCCTCTTCGAGTTTCCGGCAGTTGGGGCCGTAGGTATGGACATCGTTCGCGAGGGATTCGAGCACGTAGCGCCGGTCCAGGTCCGTGACGGGTGGCCACGGTTTGATCATGCCTTCCGGCACCGCTTTCGGGCCGCCGTTGATCGCGAGTTCTGCCATCGGTCGGTCTCCTTTTTCGTCGACGTCTTTCCGCAGCCGGGCACGGGGTCGGCCATTGTCGCTTCGAATCTCGGTCGGCGCCCCGAAGTCCGAGGGGCGGCGGGGGGGCCACGGTCCCGCGAGGTGGGCCCTTCGGATCGGCATGGACCGTCCCGGTCCACAATATAGTGTGAGACTCGGATTTGTCCGGATGCGACCGTACGGCAGGAACAGCGGGTTTTCTGGCGGATCGTGTGGATCTTGCCGGTCGAGCGAAGGACCTGAATCGGGTGGTTTCCGCTGTGCGGTGGACTGCCGAATAGAACATCCGCTTTCGGCGCCGAATTCGTGATGAGAACCGTTTGGCGGGACGGTGCCCGCGACAGATCCTGTTCGCTTCCGGTTCGCGGCAACGCTCGAAGGCCGAGGCGGACCCGGGCGTGCTCGGGGCGGGAGACCGATCCCATGCCGGGAATTGAAACGGGCGCCCTCCCGAGAACACCGGCCGGCGTCACTTGTGGTCGGTGTGGAGGATGAACCACTCGGACCCGCCTGCCGGGACCGTAACGGGTTGCTTGGGGAGCCCGGCAACAACCTGGAACGGCGGGAAAAAGCGATTGCAGACAAGCGAGGTCCGGAGAGGGGTGTCGGTGGGATTGTGCACCTCGACGCGCCAACTTGCGTTCCCCGTCTGCGTCACCTGGACAAAAAGCTCGCGGCGGCCCGCCGTGACGGGGTGACCGATGAATACCTCTCGCCGGCCGTGCAGCGGGAATACGGCCCAGGCGGCGTTTTCGAACACGCCGACCGGTCGGGCTTTTCCGAGCGCGGCATCGTACAGGACTGCAGACCAGCGGTCGTTCAAGCCGGCGACCCGGACGGGCAGCGCGGACACCAAGTCACCTTCGATCATTCCCGCAAAGCCGTTGTCCGCGGCGCCGTCGACGCGCAGGATGTAGCGACGTCCGGCGATTCGGCCGGCCCGGACAGCGACGGTGTAGCCGCCGGGGCCGCCGTCCAGGCCGAATTCGCGATAGAAGCGCTCGACGATTTCGTTCGAGAGAGCCGGCAGCCTGGCGGTGCGGTCCGTCTGACGGGGCAGGCCCACCAAGAGCAGTTCCACTCGACGGGTTTCGCCGGCCCGGGCCGGTGCTTTCTCTTGCGGGATCCGCACCCGCAGCGAACTTCGCCGCGGCAGGCCGAGGCGGGCCTCGAGGTCGCCCGCGAGCGTGAAGACGGCGCACCCGCCCAGGGGGGAGCCGAGAAAGGCGGCGTAAGCGCCCGGCCCGAACGGCATGATCAGGCTGCGGCCCGCGGACCGAGGCGGTCCCTCCCACATGCCCGACAACTGACGGCCGCCGGCGCTCCGCAGCATCCACAGCAGACTTTCAGCCGGGCTCACGACGATGACTTCGAATCCCCGGTTGGGTAGATCCTTCAGCAGTTTCAGGTCGATGCGCCACAGGAAGACGGCCAGCGGGCTGTCCGGGTCCACCTGGAAGAAGGTATTGCGCCGGCAGACGGTCCAGGCGTCGGCCGGTGCGGTTTTCCCGAGCGTGTGCCAAACGTTGGCTACGCGGATGCCGTCGGTGAAATAGAACTCGCGCCGTCCTTCGCCCACGTGTACGTCTCCCGAATGGAAGAGCCGCACCGCGCGATTCACATTGGGAGTGTGAGCCGGGAGGTTGCCCGGGACGCCCAGGGGCGCCGTGTTTTCCCAGACCTGGGGTTCGCCGCCGGCGGCGCCGTCGAAAGCCGGCGCCCCGAGCAGGGGGTCGTTCTTGAACGTGCCCGCCGGAGAGATGCCGCCGGCAATACGTTTGAAGGGCGTGGCCAGGGATTGATTCCCGCCGAGAAGCAGACCGACGCCGTCCGTGGCCGTCACATACCCGTAGGAGAGTTGGTTGTTCCGGTCGCTGCACATAAACTCTTCGAGGCGGTGGTTCCGGTCCCATTGTTCGCGGCTCACGGCGCGCTTCCCGTTCTTGTCCAAAGCGATGAGCACGAGATTGTGCTGGCGGTCGTGGGTCAGGTCGAGTTCGAACGAGAACGACTTCGCCCCGCCCGGCAGATAGCGGCGGAACAAGTTGGGACCGTCGAACACGCTTACTTCGCTCAGTCCCGTCTCGGAGCCGACCTCGCCCTGGAGTCGCCACCGATAGTTCTGCCAGACGAAATTGCCGCGGGTATTTCCTTCGTAATCGCGCGGGCCGGCGTAGGCCCACTCGCGGATTGTGGGGCCGGCGGTGACGAAACAGCGCAGCGGGTTGTCCGGGTACAACCGCCAACTGTCGAAGTACTCGCGGACTTGCGGACCGACCGGGCGGTCCGGTGCGAGACAGAGAACGGTCCGCCGCGAAACGTCTTTGAGCTTCTTCGGGGAACTCAGGAAGTCCACGGCCAGCGGTACGGGGCCCTGGCCGGAGTCGACCACGGCGAGATAGTCGGGAAGGGCGTCCTCGAGAAGCTTGCCGTCTTCCCCGGTGGTCACGGCAAAGGCGTCCCAGTTCGAGAAAAAATCGCTGAACGGGGCCGCGTCGTCGGAGAAGAGGCAGTTGCCGGCCGTGAGTTTGAAGCCGCAAGTCGCGTAAGCGTAGTTCAGGGTGGTCATACTGAGTTGACCATCGATATAAGGATCCCCCGCCGCGAGTTCCGCGTCCCGCGAACGGAAAGTGCGGCCGTCCGGGGACAGAAACTTGGCATCCGGATAGGGGAATGTGGAACCAAAGTAAAAATAGTGGTTGCCGATATTGTCGTCGATGGCAAACCCGGGGACGGCGGCGAAGTCCTCCCCGGAAAGGCGGGCGCAATCGGCTTTGAGCCGCTGAAAGGCCCGGGGCGAGAGGCGGCTGAAATCTTCGAGAAAGACCAGAAAAGCGAGTCCTGCATTCTTGGCTGCGGCGACCCATTCGTCGGCGCTGGCGCGACCGGTCGAGTATCGAGTACGGGCCCCGACAACGCCCGGGGCCGGTTTTCCGGGCGTCGGGAATTTCGGCTCGGGCGTCCAGCGGAACGGCTTCCCGAACCGCGTCTTTTGGGGGTCTCGTTCGAGGCTCGGGTTGCCGGGTGCCCCGCCCAGGTCCGCAGCGGCCAGCGACGGGGCCGCCAGCCATTTCAGACTGTTCGCGATCAAACGATATCCGCCGGAGGGACGTTCGCGAAGTCCGCGCTCCAACACGATCCCCTCGAGTGTGGTCCAGGCGTTTGGACCGGTCAGGTATTCGTGAGTGATGCCGACATAGACGACGCGGCCTTTTCCCACTTCGCGCGAGGCGACCAGGGGCACGCGAGAGGCGTATGTTCCCGGCGCTTTGGGCGCATTCTCCTGCAGCTTGCCCTTGCGTGTAAACGAGGCCGCGCCCCCGCGCACGAGAACGGACCACCGACTGTCGGCTTTGAAGGTGTTGGTATGGTTTTGGGCGCCGACCCGGCGGTCGGGCACGGGGAACCAGAGCCCGTTCACTCCCGCGGTCGCAGGCGCGGGGGCGACGTCGTCCGCCCAGGCGAACGGCAGTTTCCAGGCCGTGGCTGCCACAGCGGTGGGGTCGGAGGGCATTTCGTCGAAAAGCGGCGTCAGGCCGAGCGGGATCAGGAAGGCGTCCTGGGGCGGTTTTTCGACAAGCTGTTGGCCGAAGTAGGGCAGCACGAGCACGCCGCCGCCGGCCTCCAGGAAGCGACCCAGCACCTCGAGGGTTTCCCGGACGCGCGGGGGCAGGCTCGAATCGGCGTTGGCCCGGCCCAATCCCTCGACGACAATGACGTTGAAGTGTCGTGCCCGCTCCCAGGTGAGGGGCGCACGGCTCAGGGCCGGTCGCGGCAGCACGTCCAAGACAAAGCCGGCCGCGGCGAGTTTGCGGGCCAACCGGAACCCGCATCGACCGCCGCCGTTGCCCACGAAGAGAACGGCGGGCTTTCGAGCCGGCACGCCCACGGCATCCGTCCGCATGAGCCCCAGGATGAGCCAGAATAGGAATCGCATCGGGAAACGAGTTTTCATGCCATGTTCCTTCCGAACGCCGACACACGCTGTGTATCGCCGGTCGCAAACGACAGGCCTGCGCCGTCGCACAACCGACGGGTGTGTGGCGTACTGGCGAATCGGAAACGATTGCGGAATTCGCTCGGGCGTCCGGCCTTGTCCTGTCGAGGGCGACGTAAACCTCTCCCGGAACCTTCGGAACAGCCCGCGAGTCGCCGATCCACGCCGAGTGCCGCACCGGCTGCACGGGAGAGCGTTTAGCGACCGGTCGACACGGCGTCAACCGCGGCTTGTGCGGCGGGCGACCTCGAGGTCACGACCCGCCGGGCGGAGCGGAATCATCAAGGACATTGCGCACGGCGTTCCAGACTGTCTCGAGCGAGATGGCGTCCATACAGGCGTTGGCGGTACAGGTGCTCCGCCGGTGATTCCAGGCGCTGAAGCACGGGCTGCAGCACAGGCCGGCGAAAAGGGAACGGACGCGCGGCCCGAGCGGTCCATACACCCGCGGTGTTTCGGGCCCGAAAAGCACAATGACCGGCAGGCCCGTGGCAGCCGCGAAATGCGCCGGCCCGCCGTCGTTCGCGACCAGCAGGTCGGCGGCATGGAAGAGATCCACCAGTTCCGGGAGGTCGCGCGTCGCCCCGGCCAGGCTCCGGCAGCGTTCTGATCCGACCCGGGTCACGATGGTTTCGGCCATGTCCCGGGTCTCGGGCACTCCCAACACCCCGACGCGTGCGTCGGGCCACGTCTCGGCGACGCGGAGGGCCAACTCCGCAAACCGCTCCAGGGGCCAACCGCGCAACGGCAGGGCGCCGGGGTCCGGATGGAGCAGAATCAGCGGTCCCGTTCCGGGGTCGACGGGAAAAACCGCGGTTAGGATGCGCCGGGCCGTTTCCTCGGCTTCGGGGCGCGGCGCAATGACCGGGCCCGGTACCTCCCTGGGCAGGAGTTCTTTGACGACCGGCGCCGTCGGCGCGGCCGGGCGGGCCAGTGCGTTCACCAAGGCAAGGAAATTGCTGCTGATATGCAGGTGCGGGTTGTAAAACACGCGGTGTGTGAGGAAGTTCCCGCGGTACAAGCCCTCGTTGGCGCCCCGGTCGAACCCGACGCGTCGCGTCGCTCCGGACAAGAGACTCAACAGCGCGGTGAACCGACTGAAGAGTTCCAGATCCACCACCGTATCGACGCCGAGTCGGCGCAACCGGAACAGGACCCGAAAGGTATCGATTGCGAACTCCGCAAACGTACGGGTCCGGATGGTGAGCACATTGTCGCGCGGCACGGTCTTCGCCAACTCGAGCCCCTGGGCGTGCGGCTCGAAGATGAGCCAGACCACTCGGGTCTCGGGGAACATGGCGCGAAGGCGCTGGACGGCCGGCCACGCCAGGACCGTGCTTCCCGCTTCGGACAGCTCGATGAAACAGACGGCGGCGGGCGGCGCAGACGGCGGCGGGCGGCGCAGCGGCGCCGTCAACGCGCGGGCGATGCTCAACAGTCGAACCAAGGGCAGCCCGACCCAGTAGTCCACCACGCGCATTGTGCGTATGGAGATCACCGGGCCCCGTCAACCCCCGTCCAGGATTCGGGCGACCATGGCGGCGTTCTCCTCGACCATATTGTCTTTGTCGCCCCGGTGTACGCCGACGTTCACCACGTCGCCCGGCTTGATGTTCTCGAACGCAAACTCGAAGGCCATCAGCGGCTGGATCCGACCGGAGCCCATAATCTTGTACCCGATGCACGGTTTCCGAATTCGGCGAATACACTCGACGGCGGGAAAGATGTCCGCCAGGTGGAACCTGTCGCCTTTACCGTAGTGCAGACTGCCGCAATTAAAGAAACAGACCGTGTGGAAGTCCACCAGGTCCAAGCTGTTCACCCAGTCGTGTGCCCCCGGATGATGCCCGGCCACGCCCACGGGGACGCCCCTTTTTCGAGCGTGCTCGACCCAAGTCCGGAGTGTGTCGGCGTCTTTTTTCGCATAAAGTTCGTCGACCAGCCCCCCGTGGAAGTACAACGCTTTGGCCCCGATATCGACCACCGTATCCACTGCCTCGAGCATGCTCGGAGAGTTGCGGAAACTGACCTGAGCGATCCATTGCAGTTTTCCCCCGCTTGCGAGGTACTGCCGCACGGCCTCGATTACGTGAGGGGTTTCGTTGTTGGTGATCATCGTATTGATCCCTGCGGCCTCGGCCCGACCCCAGGTCTCGATGATACGCTCGACTGTGTAATACGACACCATTTCCCGGTTGCGTTCCTCGCTCTGGTGGCTGAAACCGCCGAACGGATTGGCGCCGATGATCAACCGAGTCGTTTCAAGGCCGCAGAAGTCAACGGTGGGCAACATGGCAGGTCCCTCTGTTAATCGGTGTTCCGGCGACATTGGACGGGCGAGGTCGTCGTCGCCCGAGCGGACGGATCACTTCCCCGCCGGCGCAGGTACGGTTTTCTTTTCCGGAAGCCGCAGTTCCGCGGGCGACGGCTTCTCGGTTGTCAGTCGATACACGGCGACCCGGTCGACCATGAATTGGGGAACGAACAGCAACTTCCGTTGCCGGTCGTAACCGATATCCGCCGGGCTCTCGAGTCGGACCAGGGGGTCGACCCGGGTCCGGTCGGCGGAAATCGCGCTGACTTTGTTTCCTTTGAAATCCGAGACCAGGAACGTGCCGTCGTCCATCACCTCGATTCCGTCCAGACTGATGAAATGGCGCGAAAGGCCGAACGAGATCGGCGCCCGACGCCCAGTGGGATCGAGTTCATAAACTTCATGGAGTTCCCAGCTCACGGCGAACATTTTCCCCTTGAAAAAGGTGATGCCATTCACCGACGGCGGCGCCTGAATCGGGAAATGGCCGTATCCGGTGAAGTTCACGCGCCAGACCCGTCCGGCGCCGGTGTCGGAGACATAGACATTCTTGCCGTCCGTGGCCATATCGTTGAGCTGCCGTGCACGCAGAATTCGGATGGTGCGAACCTGCCCCCCCGTCCCAATGGAGACTTCCCGGATCCGGTCGATGTCGGCCGCAAAGAGTTTCCCGTTCAGCAGACAGAGTCCTTTAAGTGCGTTGAAGGTGTGCTGCGGAGTGCTGTCGATCCACCGCAGCGCTTCGAGCTGGACGCTTTCGCCCACCTTCAGTTTGGAAATGAAGGCCTGGCCGTCCACCATCCAGTAGCCGCGGGAGGCAGTTTCGACGTTGGACACATACGCAACGCCGCCGGCGGGGTCCACCAGGACCGATTCGGGGGTCTTGAATCCCTCGATTACGGCTACCGGGACGGCATACCAGCGGGCCATGGCGGGCATGGCCGGGACCATCAGCAAGAGACACAGGGTCGTCAGACTTCCCAAACCAAACGTTGAGTGTTTCATTGTCCCAGCGACCTCCTTGTTGCGTTCGAGCGGGGCGAGGCGTTCGACCCGGGCAAAGGGCCCCGAATCTGCGCACGCACGCGCCGTCGCATTCGGGTCCGGACAGTCGACCGCGCGATATCGAGTGCCTTGGTACAACTATAGGGAACACCGCTCCCGTTTCAAGACCGTTTTCGGGAAAGACGGGGTTGTTTCAAACTCACCCACCCCTTAGCACGGGAACTCACTGGCGTGGCGTTTGTTGCGAACAACGCTGCGGCTGTGCGGCGGCGGAACGAAAGTCTGCACGAGCCGACCGTTGGTTTGAAACTTCTCCTCTTTCCGGGAGCCGGCGGCGGCGCACCGGGGAACGGTCTCGTCTGCCTGTGCGTGCCGCACATAGACAGGGGGTTACGCGGAAGTCCGCTGCAGGCTTCAGTCCGCCGGACTACGCGCACCTCCAGCTCCGAACGGCGCGGCGGGTTCGCCGCGTGAAGTTCCGAGGTCAATGTTCCCGCCGGCCTGTTCGCTGCTGTTCGTCGCGCTCCCACTGGAGGACTTCCGCTTCGCGGAAAAGCAGCCGCTTCCGCAGTTCTTGGGCCGTCCGCGCCGGCAGGCGGTCGCGGAGCAGCCAGCGGCACAGGTTCCAAGCCAGTACGAGGTTGTCGCCCTGCTCGATGCGGAATGGCTGCAGGAAGTACGGCTCGCCGGACACGACGAGTCGTCCCTTGCCGATGGCGCCCGCGCATATTACGGACTGGGATGGGAAGTTCGGGTCGCTTTTCGTGCTGAGCACAAGCGGGGTCAGGCGGCGGTCGCGGTCCAGGATCGGTGTTGCGCAATGGAGCTGCACGTTGTGGACGCCCCGGGTGGTCGGGTGAGCCCGGACGTCGGTGAGAACCACGTCGAGGGGATCGCTCCGGATGCAGCGACGGGGGTCGGCCAGCCAAACAGTTCGGTCGCGCGGGTACCGCTTTGGCGTGGAAATGCCATAGGGATTCAGGATGCCGTTGAGCGCGAAACTCGCGGCATTCCAACCGGCGTGCACCGTGCCGGCAACGAACAGACTGCCACCTGCCTCGAGGAATTGCCGCAGCAGGTCCCAAAATTCGGGACGCATCGTCTGGATTTGCTTCCACATTCCCTGGTAATCTTCCTGGATGAAAACCAGATCGAAGCGGCGCAAGTCGCGGCTCGACAGCTCGGACACGAACCGCTCGTACACTCGGCAGTCCGCGCCCTCGAGCAGGTCCACCAATACGGGGCAACCGGCTTTGCCGTGCTCGCCTTGCATTTCGCCGCGTGCTTTCAAGATCAGCACCGAAGGTCGCGCCGGGTCGAATGCCCGGGGTTTGCGGAGTTGGGCCAGTCGCCGGATGACGGCCATGCGGCGTGGTGCGGGACGCTTCAGTCGCAGCGGCGGCCGGTCCGCGGCCTCGAACAGCAGAACCACCGGCGTTTGGGGCGGAACGGTAACTTCGATTCCCGCCTCGAGCGTCTCGGTCTTGAATTGTTTCTCACCCAACGTCTTTCTTCGCCGGACGTCCCGCACTCGGTAGGCACGCGCCCCACGGCCGAGAAATTCGGGGCGGAGCCGCAAGCGGCCGCGGTGTTCGACCCCACCCCAATTCATCAGATAGACCAGGAACCGCGGAGGACGGTTGATCACTTGAAGCTCGACAAACGGAAATTCCTCGCTCTCGTCGAATGCGACGTTCGCCGGCCCTGCCACGTCCGCTTCTCCAAGCAGCATGTCGCCCAGTGCGGCGTACACCCGATGGAAGTCGGACACATCCGCGATGTACCGGACCCGTCCGCGACCGATCCGACGCGTCAAGTTCGTCGGGCCGGCCTTGCCCCGGCGGGCGGCGGCCGCGGCCTCTTTTCCGATGAGCCGTTCCAGGGGCAGGGGGCGGTAGAACCGGTCGTCGCGAATGAGCGAGTCGGGGGTCAGCAGCACGGTCCCGCCCTGCTCGACGTATTCGAGTACGCGTTTGAACACACCGGCGCGGACGAGGCGCGCCAGCGGCAACACCAGCAGACGGTATTGGTTGTGCCGCCCCTCGAGGATGCCCCGACAGGACAAAACATCGACCGGGACATGGTGAAACAGCAGTCCGGCATAGACGTTCATGAATTGCGAGAACTCAGGCAAGTCGTCGAGGTGCCGCACGATACCACCAAAGGACTCGAAGGGATAGAGCACCGCAACCTTGCCGCGGATCCGGGGGCGAGGCAGCAACACCTCTGCCACCGACTCGATCGCCAGTCGCGTACGGACGATCTCCGGATTGATCGCCGGCTGCTTGACCTGCCAGAAGTTGACGCCCGAGAATCCGTGCACCGCTTGTTGCCAGAAAAGCGCCGCGGTCTGACCGGCGTCCACGGCGCGTTTAACGCGCAGATCGTCGGCATCCACAAGAGCGATGGGGCCGTCGATGCCGCCCCAGCCTCTGGGATTGTCGATGGCGACCGCGAGCGTGTTCTTGCCGCCGTAGTTCAAGCGGTCGGAGAGATCGACGATGAATTCACCCTCGCGGTCGCGGCGGACGCAGACGAGATCTCCGTTGAAATAGACGCGACCGCCGGGCACAAGACGCGCGACATAGAGCACGAAGCGTTTGAAGTCGAAGTCGCGCAGGCGTTGGTATCGGGCGTCCATGGGGAAAGAGAAGCGATACCAGACCCGGCCGCGGAAACGTCGGGCCGGACTGTCGCGCCGGAGATTCGGCACTTTCACCGCGGGCCACTCCGAGTCGTCGAAATCGGGTTGAGCCCAACCCGATTTTTCACCTGCACTTTCCGCGTCCGCGCGGTACTTCCACATGGTGTGGAGTTTTACGATGGCGCGCTCGAGCATGTGATCGAGGTTTCTTTCGGCCGGGAAGGAACCTTCGACAATGCATTCGGTATTCACGATGGGCTTGCTGCAGATGCCCCGGCCGAAGTCCGGGTAGAGCGTGAGGCGGTTCATGGCTTCCTTGACCGTGTCGGGGTCTGCGGGTCGGCCGTTGTAATGGTAGAACAGGACGTTCGATATCTGTTGTCCCCAAAAGTCCAGACAGGGAGCGATACGCTCGATGTCTATCGTCCGGTACCCGTCGCTGACCACACGTTCGAGCCGCGTCTGAAGCGTGAGCGGAAATGGGTTGCCGTACTGCCGCCGGACTTCGGCTACCAGGCGCTCGAAACCCGCGGCAAAGTCCCCGCGGGTGAATTCGATCCAGTCGTTGGACAGCTCCGGGTACTGCTTTTTCGCTTCGGCAATGGTCCGGACCCACAGACTCCAAACTTGGTGGAACGGGTCTTCGCGGGCCTGGGCGAGGAACTTGCGGTCCAGAAGGAAGGCGGGGACCGCCCGGTCGAGCGACGGGAATCTCGTACCGCACACACGGTTGAGCTTCTCAACGTCGCCGTACTTGGTGCGCAGGTAGCGCCGGAACCCCTCGAGCGCCTGCGGCGTGAACGCATACACCGCCAGTTCATTGCGCAGTTCCACGCCCAGCGGCGCGACGTCGCCGCCGGTGAAGTACCGGAGACATGCCGCGAAGGCATCGAGATAAAACTGCTGGCCCAGGACCGAATTCACGTCGATGGGATAGTAATGACCGTAATAGGCGTTGCACTGATCGAGCCAATCCTGCGCGCCCGCCAATTTGTGCTCCCGCAATCGCCGCACCACCATCGCCATGTTTTTTGCCCGCCCGCCGCCCAGGTCGAGATACACCAGCATTCGGTTGCGCGCCGCCTCGTTGGCCATGGACTTCACGAACGGTATCCGTTCCCATGCAAGTTCGAGCTTGCCCGCCCGGAACCGCGTGTAGAAATGCCGGTTCGTCCCCACGCTGATGGTCGCATAATTGTCGCCCATGAGGCGCGGCAGGAACATGAGTTTCTGATTCCATTGTCCGGCCCCGATTTGGGAACCGACCAGGAAATACGGACGGCCGTCGCGATACACGATCCCGTCTCGCCATTCGATTCGAACCGGGAGGGGGTTGAGGAACTTGCGATATATCCCCTCCGCAGGGGCGAGGGGCCGCGTGGAACGAAAAAAATACGAGGCGCCCAAATGCGCCGCCGGCGCCGGCTCGGCTGCCGGCGACAGGGCGGGGCGCCCCGCAAGGACCGCCGCGACCGTGCTTCCGACGGCGATGTGCGCCCAGCCGAATCGTGAGACGATCCGAACGTGGGGGCGAAGCGTGGAGGTGTTGCTCCATGAAAACGGATCCATGAGTACGTATCTCCCTTCGCCGGTCCGAGAACGCGGTCGGCCCACTCCGGGGTGGACGGTCCCACCCTACTTCGATCCTGCCCGGAGGTCAACCGGTGCGGAGTGCATGGACCGACCGGCCGTTCATCGCCGGCAGGAGGTATTCCGTTGCCGGCGTTCGGCGGTATTGTACCTGCCGACGAGCCATCTTGGACAACTTCGATCCGGTCCACAGTGTCCGGAAGTTGTGCCCGACAAGCCGAATACGGACAAGAAACGGAAGACCGCCATGCTTCACAAGTTCATTTTTCGCCTCGGCGTGTTGTTGACATGCGGCAGTCTTTTCGGCGGGGAATCGCGTCTCGTGGACGGGTTCGAGACGACCGAAGGTTGGGAGACCGGCGGCCAGAAAGAGATCCGGTTCGACCTGAGTGAGCGCCACGTCCGTCAGGGGAAACGTGCCCTGCGCCTCCATGTCGAGATCGACCACTCCCAGGGGGAGCAGGTACGGAAGGTGAAGTATCCCATGGGATGGCCTTCCGTCAGGAAGCGTTACAAGGAGCGTTTGGACCTGTCTGCGTATGACTTCATCGAGTTCGACGTGTATTTCGAAAGCCAGCGCGGGGTCGATCCGGATTTTGCGTTGAACGTGACGCTGAGGGACGCCGCCGACCGCACGATTTACAGCACGGTGCTGACCGACCTGCGACACCGGAAATGGGCGCACGAGAAGCTCTGCATTCGGGACATTCCGGCGGCGGCCTCTTTCCGTTGGATCAGCTTTTGGCTGAGTGAATCCGTCTACGACGACGGAGACGTACTCGATTTCTACATCGACGACCTGCGCGCCGTAAAAGCCGACGCCTACCGGCCCCCGGTTGTCCGACCGGTCCGGCATCTTCTGGCCCGGTCCACAACAGGGATTCTCTGGTTCGAAGGCCCGGCCCGCAAAGTGAGGCGCACCGAGAGCGTCGACTTCGCGGGGGCTGCTGCGGAGCCCACGGCCCGGATGTGGGCTGCCCGCAACGAAACCGAGGCCGTGCAACTCGTGTTGCGTCCGACGACCCCCGGCGGCATGGGCGAGGCAACGCTCGATATCGGTGAGTTGACCGGCCCCGGGGGCGCGAAGATCGCCCGGGAAAACGTCGCCTGGAGCGCCATTGGGTATGTGCCGGACGCCGGCGGACCGACGGGCGGCTACCCCGACGCGCTGCCGTCGGCCGCGCCGTTCAAGGTCGATCGGCAGTGGAATCATCCGGTCTGGATCGAAGTCTACGTCCCGCCCGGGACGATTCCCGGCGACTACAGCGCTCCGGTGGTCGTGCGGACTTCGCAAGGGAAGTTGACGGCGGAATTGCGTCTGCACGTGTGGGACTTCGACATTCCGGTTCGGCAATCGCTGCGCACAAGCACGACCATTTATGGGCCCTGGGGCTGGCGAAAGGACATCAAGAGCTGGTACGGCGACCTCACCTATGGGCAGTTCATGGACCAATGGCGGCCGAAGATCGTGCGGATGCTGGCCCGATACCGGTTGTCGCCGTCGGCGTTGCGCCACCTACCGTTGACTTACGACAAAAAGCAGAAGCGCGTGGCGCTCCGCGACACCGGCCAATTCGTGCGGACCGTGCAGTCGTATCTGGACATGGGGCACCGCATGGATCTGATGCCGGTCCCGTACTTTTTCGACCGTCCGTCGTTCTTGGGAGCGAAAAAGGGAACAGAAGAATACCTCGAGCGCATTCGAGCGGCCTATAAGCTTGCCGCGGAGTTTCTCGACGGCAGGGGCTGGCTGGACGACTGTTACGTTTATTGCGTGGATGAATGCGTCGTCCACAAGCACACGACGAAACGCGATTTCAACCTGCTCAACCGCGTTTTCGACACCATTCACGCGGCGCACTCGAAGGTCCGGATTTTCGGGGCCGAAACTCCGTCCCCGCTCCTCAGAGGGATTGACATTTGGTGCATGAATATGAACGCCTTCGACCCGGACGTCCTTGCGGAACAGCACGCTTTGGGCAAAGAAGTGTGGTGGTACAACGGCTATCGCGACCCGCGTCCCGGGACCCGGATCAATGCCCGGGGGGTCGATCACCGTGTGCTCTTCTGGATGAACTGGAAGTACGGCATCGACGGGTATCTGGTGTGGACCGTCAACCGCTGGCTGAACAACCCCTGGAAGACCCCGCGTCCCGGCCCCAAGAAACCCTTGGGCGACCATTTTTTGTTGTATCCCAATCCCGACGGCACGGTGTCGCCTTCAATCCGTCTGGCCATGCTGCGGGACGGACTCGAGGATTACGAGTACCACGTATTGCTGTCCCGACTGGAAGAGACGTTGCGTGCGGCGGGCAAACGGCGACTTGCCGCGGAATGCCGGGCCGTGCTCGAACGTGCGGACGCTTTCATCCTGGCATTCGACAATTGCCCGCACGTGAAGCCGAATTTCATCTATGACAGTCGCCGCATCCTCGCGGCGCAGATCGAAAAAGCGCGGCAAGGCCTGAAGGACTGAGGGTTGGCGGCGTTCCTGCCCGGGGCTGCCTCCGGACGTCGAGCAACGGTCATGTGAACCCGAAGAATCGCTTCAAGGCCGTCAATTGGGAGAAATCGGGGACGATCACAACCGCCCCCGCCCGAATCAGCCGGGTCCGTTTGGCCGGGTTGAGGCCGAAGCGTCGCACCTCGTCGCTGGCCACGCCGATGGGCAGACCGCCCCGCCGCCGTGTTTCCCGGATTTCGACCGGACCGTCGCCGAAAGTGACCACGCGGCCGGCCACCTCGCCGATTTCCGCGAGGATGCGGTCCAGGACGACGCGCTTGGCTTCCACGGTCACGTCTCCGACAGCCCCGAAAATGCGGTCTTCGAAGAGGTCCGCGTACCCCATGGCGCGGGCCTCGGCCTTCACGTCGTCCAAGTCCGTACCGCTGGCGAGATAGAGCCGCAATCCGTGCCGGTGCAGGATGTGCAACCACTCGACGGCGTTCTTGATGGCGAAGTCCGCAACCTCGAGTTCCCCGCGTTCGAGCCGGGCCAGTCGGTCCCGCACCTTCTGCATCAGGGCCTCGTTATAGATGGTTTTGTACCCGAACTCATCCAGGATTTCTTCACGCGGCACGATTCCGAACTCGCGGACCATACTCACCAACCCCTGCATTTGAGAGAGCGTCTGGATACCGGTGGTCTGGTCGATAAAGGTTCGAACCCGATCCACGACCTTGTGGTAGAGGGTTTCCTCCGCGTCGTCGTACCGATTGCCGAGGATGGCCCGGATCATCATATTCTCCATGACCGTTTCCCAGCCCTGGCGCAGGGTCGAGATGGTGCCGTCGTGATCGAAGATGGCGATTTGCGCCCGGGTTGCGTCCGGCGGGTCCGCCACGATTTCGATGTCCGAACCGCCGAGATGTCGGGCGCGTCGCGGATCTTCCGCCAGCTCCGGCTCGAAGGCGTATCGGGGTTCGCGACCGATTTCGAGCACTTCTTCGGGCGTGGCCGTGCCGGTCTGCCGGAGTTTTCGGACGGTGACTCCGGCGGTGAAGTTTCCGACCGCGGCCGCTTCCTGGGGCGCGGCCCCGGCGGCCAAGGCCGCGCCGAGCCCGGCCAGGAAACTGTCGCCCGCCCCCACCGGGTCCACACGGCCGATGACCTCGAGCCCGGGCACCTGATACACGCCGGAATCGAGCACCACGAGGCAGCCGCGGTCGCCGCGGGTCACGAAAACCGGGCGCCCGAACCGACGGTGAAGTCTCCGGCCGGCCGTCAAAGCTTCGTCGCGCATGACCAGTTCCGCCGGGTCGCGCTCCGTCCCGGATAGTCGCAACGCCTCGTGTCCATTGACCTTGAGCCAAGCCTCCGGATAACTGTCGGTGTAGTGACGGCCATCGAAGACGAAGACCTTATCCGTCCGACGCCGGATGAGGGCCCGCAGCCGCTGCCGCAGACGGGGCGTGTGAATCCCCGTGAGCACCTGCTGATTGACGATGACCACATCGAGTCCGTCCAGGGCGGCGGAGAGGGCCTCGAGAACGGCGTCCGCCAGCCGGTCCGGAAGGTCGTTGAAATTGCCCATGTCGATCCGGGGCAGTTCTTCGTCGCCGACGTACGGTTTGCAGTAGGTCAGGGTCTGCCAAGCCGGGCCGGTCGCGACCTGCATGCCATTGCGATCCGCGCCACAGGCTTCGAGCAGCCGCAGCAGGCGATGTCCGAACGGGTCGTCCCCCACCGCTCCGAATACGGAGATGGCGCCCACCCTCAGCGCCGCCAGGTTGGCCACCACATTCCCGGCGCCCCCGAGGGAGTAGTGCTGTTCGCGCACGGGTTGGGTGGTCTTTCCCGTTTCGACGGATCGCTCGGACCGGGACAGGTCCAAAACCCAGTAGACGTCCAGACAGAAATCGCCGATCACACCCACATGGGCCGACGGCATTTGCTCCAGCAGGGCCTCGAGACGGCTTGAATCGAGAGCCACTGCCGCCACGGCCCGGTCCCCGGCAACCTCGTCGTGCTTCTGCATACCATGCCTCCTATGGCAGATCGTCGAACGTGAAGAACCGCAACCCGTCCGCCCGTGCACTCCGCAAGATCGCTTCGAGTGCGTCGGGCGTAATGTAATTGGCCGGCCCCGGGGCGCCTTCCGGCCGGATGTCGTGCGCGTAGAACACGACGACCTCGCGCCGCTTTTTCACGCGCCGGAACGCCTCCGCAACTTCCGCGATCAACGGGGCGTCGGCAGTGTGCGGCTGGACGCACGTGCCGATCAGGCAGCCACGGTCTTTGATCCGATCGAGCGGGGTGAAAATCGGGGTAAGCTGCACGAGGCGCCGCCCCTTGCCGCGTCCGCAACCACTGCGCAGGCGCCGAAAAACCTCGAGCAGTGCGGTATCGGTGTCCGCATTGTGCTGACTGCATGGGTAGGCAAAGCATGTCGGATCGAACCCGGCCCTGCGCATCAGCTTCACGGCGGGCGCGATCTCGTCGGCCAGGTACTGCGCCATCGAATGTGTCCGGCTGTACTCGACCGCTTTGCGATGGCGGAGTCCGTGGCAGCCCACGGCATGACCGGCGGCCACCAGTTTTTCGAGGCCGCGAAGCTGTTGAGACGACAACTTGTCCCAGTGGTCGATGAAGAACGTGACGCGTGCCCCGTATCGACTGAAGAGCGGGAGCGCTCGGACCCAGTTCGCCACGGAACGGTCGTCGAACGTCAACACCACACCGGGCCCCGGCAACTGCTCCGGAGCCGGGCGCGGTTGCTCCGCCGTCGCGCCGCCCGGAAGTGCGACAGTGAGCAGTGCGGCCCCGACAACCCAAACGGAACCGGACAAAACGGCCGTCGTCATGGCTTTCCTCTCTCTGGCTGAGGCTGCTCTTTGCCCGCGTCCAAAAAACGGACGGGGAAATGTAACGCGATGACCGGGGTTGCCGAAGTCGGAGTCCCGACTTCCCGACGCGCTTTATTGCCCGACATCGGGGAGAACACGGCTCTCCCGTTCAGCAGGCTCGCTTTCCAGCCCTGAGTTTTCGGTCGCCCCGCCTTGGGGGCGAGCGTCCCCGCGAACCGATAGGGCGGCAGGCCCTGATCGCGGAACTCAAGCAGGACGCCGCTCCGGAAACTCGGGCCATTTGTCTTCGGCCGTTTACGGGTCACGGGCAGGGGCCGGGCCCGTCCGACGCGGCCGGGCGACTGCGCGCAACGAGGAATAAACTTGCTCGTGTTGCCGGGTCATTCGTTCCACGGTAAAGTCCCGGGCTCGTCTTTTGCCGCCCTCGGCGAGTTTGCGGCGCAATTCCGGGCTTGTCAGGATTCGCCCGACGGCTTCCGCGGCCAAATCGGGACGCTCGGGCGGCACGAGCAGCCCGGCCGTCTCGGTCTTCGTGAGGGCTTCCCGGTTCCCGGGCACGTTCGAGGCCACGATCGGCGTACCGACCGCCATGGCTTCGAGCAGGACATTGGCAAACGGCTCCCACCGGCTCAGAAGTACGAGAACATCGAGCCCGGCCAGTATGTCCCAAACGTCTTGCCGGAACCCCAGGAAGTGAAGTGTACTGCGGAGTCCGCACTGCTCGACCCGAGCTTCGAGCCCGGCCCGCAGCTCGCCCTCACCCACGATCACGGCCCGGACCGTCGGGTGTCCTGTGCGAAGCTCGCAAATGGTTTCGATGAAAGAATCCATGCCTTTCTGGGCCGTGAGACGCCCCACGGCTCCGATCAGGGGAACGTCCGGGGCGACGTCCAGCTCACGCCGGAGCCGAGTCGGGTCCGTCGCTTCCGGGGCTTGGACGCCGTTATGGACCACGTGCAGCTTTCGAGCCGGGTACCCCCGGGCCAGGAAGGCGTTGCGGAGGGTGTCCGAGACCACGATAAAACGGTCGATCCAACGCGCCGTAAATCGGTCCAGCCAGGGCAGGGCGAGCGGATGGCGGATGCGAGGGTCCCGGGTCATGTTCAGGCGTTCGACCAACCGTGCTCCCGTTCGGCGCAACAGGGGCGCGTTGAGTCGGCTGAGGTGCAATTGCACGACGTGGGCCGGGCGTTGCTTCAACGATTTCCCGAGGGCGCGCCGCCAGGCCCTGCTGGTCCGGCCTCGGCAGGGCAGGATCTCGAGATCCACGCCGAGTTCCCGGAGTTTGTCCGCGAACGGACCCTCGCCGTTGAGAACGACCCGCGGTTCGAACCGGTCGCGGTCCAGGTGTTCGAGCAGCAGGCACGTGGTCTTCTCGACCCCCGCGGGGACTGCCGGCGAATTGCAGAGAAACACCAGACGCAAGGGGCCGGTCGAAGTCCGACCCGAGGCGACAGTGTTCAGGCGGGCGGATTGTTCCTTCTCCGTGCTCAGGGACGTGCCTCCAGTTTCTCGTGCGTGATCCCGAAAATGGGGGCAATGACCTGCTGCCGACACGCCGGGACTGCGCCGGCGAGCTGGGCTGATGTCCCGAGCCACAAGACTGGACGCTGCGGGTCGAAGCGCTTTCGGCGCCGAAGACTGACCGGTGTGCCGGTGGCGCGGGTCAGGTATTTGCGGAGTTCGCGCGCGGCGAAGCGTCCGCCGGGGCTGTCGTCGAGTCGGATCACCTCGAGCGGTTGCACCCTGCACCTCCTTGTGTGGCTGCGGCCCGGAACCGCGGAAAGGGCGCCGTGCTGGACTTGTGTCGAATCCCCCCTACTGTATCGCCGACAGCCGGGAATTCCGGGCCTGACCGGGAATCTCCGAATACGCTGCGGGAAAACGGCATGCCCGCCGCGTCACGACAATGTTAGCCTGGACTATTCGTGAAGCCGGCGATGTTGTCTCGATACAAGCCGGACGCAAAGCGGTTACAGATGCTGCTGCAACAGACTGGGTTTTTGGCGCGTGCGTCGGGAAAAACGGCAATGCGCTTCACCCTTTGGGCGTGCCGCCTGCCTGTCGGGCCGTAGCCTTGGCGAAGGCCGGCACGGCATCCGGTTTCATGGCTGCAAGTTGGCGTTCTCCGCCTGAGGCGGATCACTCCGTCCCGGTAGGCGGCCGTCTCGGCTACGCCTCGGCTGGAGTGGGCATGGTCACCACGCCGGCGTCTTGCCGCGAAATCATCTGCGGCACAGGCGACGCGTGAATAGTTCAGGTTCGGATGCGATCCGCGCGTGGATCGTCCGCAGTCCGCTGCCATCGGTTGATTTCCGTGCGCGGCGCGGGTATTCTGTCGGCCTTTCACCGGATGCGGCCGCGGCAAGAGAACACGGCGGCGTCCGACCCGATCGGACAGGGGAAGGCATGGCCGCAACCGCCGGGACGCTGGATCGTACGTATGTTTATTCAACAGCTCTTCGAATCTCCGCAGTATTATTTGACCTGGGTCGTGCTGGTGGCGTTCTCGATCTGTGTGCACGAGTTTTGCCATGCCTGGATGGCGGTGCATCTGGGCGACCGGACACCGGCGCGGTACGGGCGTTTTACCCTCAATCCACTGCGGGTGATGGGGCCCATGTCGCTGGCGATGCTGTTTCTTTTCGGGATCGCCTGGGGTGCGGTGCCCATCGATCCCCGCGCTCTTCGCGGGCGCTTCGGGCGTTTCTGGGTGGCGCTGGTCGGTCCGCTCTCGAACCTGGTCTTGGCGGCGGTATTCGTACCGCTCCTGATCGTCGCCAGGCGTTTTTCCGGCTCGGGGGCGTCCAATCCGTTCCTGCTGCTTCCCCTGGTCGGGGTCCGCGCCAATTGCTTTCTTTTTGTGTTCAACATGCTTCCCGTGCCGATTCTGGACGGATGGACAGTGTACGAGTCCCTGATTCCGGGGATGCGGCGCGTCAGTGCCCAGGCCCGGGGTCAGGTCGGGATCGTTGTATTGTTGGTTCTGTTTATGACGCCGGCCGGTCGTTTTCTGTGGAGTGTTTCCGAGTGGCTGGCTTTCCGGTTGACCCAGGGCGGCGGCGTGCTGTTTCGCTTGGGAGGCATGTGAATCATGCGGATCGGGACTTGGAGTAATAGGCGCCTTGGGGGAGGCGCCGGCGCCGGCGCCGTGGGGGCCATGGTTCTGCTCCTGCTGCTGCCTATTGTTCTGCGGGAACGGGACGTGGGCGACAACCCGGATGCCGAGCAGCTCGTCATCATTTCCCCGCACAACGAGGCCATCCGGTACGAGTTCGAGCGGGCTTTCACCGCCTACTGCCGTCGCGAGTTGGGTCGCGAGGTGGACATCGATTGGCGCATCCCCGGCGGCACCAGCGAGATTGTTCGGTACATCGACAGCGAGTACATCTCGGCTTTTCGAAGCGTATGGCGGCGGCTGGGCAATCCCTGGAGCGCCGGCATCGCGGCGGCGGTCCTGAACCGGAAGCTCCGGGAAAGCTCTGCCAGCCCGGACGAATGGGCGGCGCGCCAAGCTTTTCTCTCCAGTGACGTAGGCATCGGCATCGACTTGTTTTTCGGGGGCGGTCAGTATGAGTTCGGTCGTATGGCTTCGCGGGGCATACTCGTGCCGTGCGGACTCCGCAAGCGTCGTCCCGAACTTTTCTCCGGTCCCACTCCGGTCTTGCTCGAGCGAGTCGGCGGCGAAGTGTGGTACGACGCCGCCGACCGGTACTACGGCGCCTGTCTCGCAGCTTTCGGTATCTGTTTCAACTTGGATCGCTGGCGCGATTTAGGCTTGGGCGACGGTCCGGACACGTGGCCCAAGGCCTGGGAAGATCTGGGTCGGACCGAGCTGTTCGGCCAGATCGGGGTGGCGGACCCGTCCAAGAGCGGCTCGATCACCAAAGCGTTCGAGATGCTCATCCAGCAACAGATGGCGCGGAGTGTGGCCGCAAACGGGGGTGCGGCTACCCCGGCGGCGTTGGCCCGGGGCTGGGAAGACGCTTTCCTCCTGGTCCGCCGAATTGGCGGTAACGCCCGGTATTTCACTTTCTCGGCCGGACGCGTGCCGGTGGACGTGGGTCAGGGAGCGGTCGCAGCGGGCATGTGCATCGACTTCTATGGACGGGGAGAGGCCGAGTGGACCGCCCGCAATGTGGGGCGAGAGGTCATGCGGTACGTGACCCCGGCCGGCGGGTCGTCGGTGTCGGCCGATCCCATCGGTATGCTGCGGGGCGCGCCGCATCCGGAATTGGCCAGGACGTTCATCGACTTCGTCTTTTCGAAAGCGGGCCAGCGGTTGTGGGATTATCGGCGCGGTGTGCCGGGCGGTCCCGACCGGTACGCGCTCCGGCGTCTGCCGATCCGGCGCGACGTTTACACCGCAGAGGACCGTCGGCGCATGTCGGACCCGGACGCCCGTCCTTTCGAGCTTGCCGCCGGGTTCACGTATCATCCCCGCTGGACCGCGCGACTCTTCGGACTCATTCGAATCCTGATACGCGTCGCCATCATCGACTGTCACGACGAACTGACCCGGGCTTGGCGGGCCGTCTGCGACGCGGGCGGTCCGGCGAACGTCCCGGCCGCCATGGTCGAACTCCGGAAGCTGCCTTTCACATACGCCGAGGCCGGGAAAATGGCCAGGGAACTGGGCGATAAACGAAAGCAGGTCGCTTTGACTCGTCGCTGGGCAGATTTTTTCCGGGCCCGCTATGCGACCGCCGAACGACTGGCGAAACAAGGAGAGGCGCCGTTGGCCGCTCTCGATTCACGAGACTGATCTCGCGGACTGCGGCACGGCACAGCGGGTCTCGGAGCATTGCGGAAGGATTCCATAGAGGCTCCAAGCCCTTTCGAGGCGATCCGCAGGACCTCTTGCGCCCTGCCGCGTTTTTCGGCAGGGCCGCCCAAAGATTTGCTTCACGGTTGCGATCAGCAAGGCTTGCCCATGATCGACCTGCACACGCACAGCACGGCTTCGGACGGGACCCTCTCCCCTGCCGGGATCGTCCATCGGGCCGCACAGGCCGGTCTCAGTGCCGTTGCCCTGACAGACCACGACACCACTGCCGGGATCGAGGAATTCATGGAAGCGGCTCGCGGTGGACCGGTGCGCGCGATACCGGGCGTCGAGATCGCCTGCCGCTGGTACGGCGCGAACCTGCATCTGGTCGGCCTGTTTATCGATCCGGCGTGTCCGGTCCTCCAGGAATTGCTTGCCCGGGTGCGTCACGCCCGGACCGAACGGAACCTGAAGGTGCTGGATATCCTGGCGGAACTGGGCTGCCCGCTCGAGCCCTGCGACATTGCTCCGGAGGAACCCCTGGCCGCAGTAGGCCGCCCGCACGTGGCCCGTGCCCTGGTTCGGCGGGGACATTGCCAGAGCGTTTCACAGGCGTTTGCGCGCTTCCTCAAGCGGGGCAAGCCGGCCTACGTCCGTCGGGAGCTGCCGCTGCCGTCCGAATGCGTAGCCGCCATCCACGCGGCGGGCGGCGTGGCAGTGTGGGCTCATCCGATGACGACGCGGGGGCCGGCGGCGGCCCGGGCGCGGAGGCCTCTGCGGCATCTCTTCGGACACGGCCTCGACGGTCTCGAAGTCTGTTACGTGGACTACAGCCCGCGCCAAGAAGCGGCGGCTCGCAAATTGCTCGAGGAATTCGGCCTGCTGCCGAGCGGGGGCAGTGATTTCCATGGGGACAACATTCCGGGCGTCCGCATCGGAACCGGTCGCGACAACCTCGCGATACCGGATACCTGGGTCGAGCCGCTCGAACAGCGCGCCGAGGGTTTCCGGACCGAGACGGCGTGACCGAAAAACGATTGTCGGGCAACGGGCGTACAGCCGTGGGGTGCACAACCATGTCGGGAACAGAACCTGCTTTGCTCGGGGGTACGGCTGTCCGAGGGGGCGGGCTGCCGGACTATCCGCCGCGGGGCATCGAGGAAATCCGGGAACTGCTGCGGGTGCTCGAAATCGGAGACGGCAGTCTGTGGACGGCGGTGGCCGGCGGGAGCACGCACCGGGAACTCGAGGGAGCCTTTGCCGCTGCGTGCGGCCGGAAGTTTGCCGTGGCGGTGAATACCGGCGGAATGGCGCTCCGGATCGCTTTGCGAGCGGCAGGAACGGCGCCTGGCGATGAGGTCCTGTTTCAGGTCAATACATGCCACGCCGAATCGTTCGAGACGATTCACGCCGGGGCTGTTCCGCTGTGGGTCGACGTCGATGCGCGGACCGGTGGAGTGGATGCTCGCTCTCTGGATGAGACCCTCGCCGGATGCGAACGCGTGAAGGCGCTGGTGGCGATTCATACGTGGGGCCGGCCGGAGAATCTCGATTTGATGCGAGGGGCGGCGACGGCCTATGGCGCGATTCTGATTGAGGATTGCTGTCTGGGGCTGGGGGCCGAATGGGAGGGACGCCCGGTAGGTACTTTCGGCAAGGCCGCCGTCTGCAGTTTCGGGTATGCGAAACCGCTGCAGGCCGGCGAGGGCGGCATGATCGTAACGGACGACGAATCATTTGCCTTCGAATGCCGGTTGCTGCGTGGCCGGGGCGCGTTGTGGTCGCTAACCGGGGAAAACGACGTGCGCGTCCTCGGCTGGAACGGCAGGATTTCGGCTTTCGCTTCGGCGGTGGCCCTGGCCCAGTTGCGCCGGTATCCGGAAGTGTTGTCCGAATTGCAGGCGAATGCGCGTGTGGTGGAGGAGACGGTGCGCGAGTGTCGCGGTCTCGAGTTGTTCCTCGAGGACCCGCGGATTACGGCGCAGAGTTACACCCGGTTCGGTTTTCGTGTTCTTGCCGAGGAACTCGGGATCGAGCGCTCGCTTTTTTGCGAAGCACTCCGTGCCGAGGGTATCCCCTGCCATCCCGGGACCTTCACACCCGTGAATCGGTTTTCGTTTTTTTCGTCCGGCGAATGGAGGCGCTGGGTCTTGCGTCGCGACGATCTCGGCGCAGTCGACGAGAACTACCGGCGTTCGTATCCGGGGGCGGACCGGTTGCACGAACACGAAGCGGTGTATCTGCCGCGGAACCTGCTCTTGCGCCGAGCCGACGCCGAGGCGACGGCGACCGCCCTCCGGAAAACATGCGGGGCCACGGCGAAGCTCCGGCGGCTGCCTCGCGGCAGCGACCCCTGACTCGCAGGACAGCTGGGGCGTCGCGGCAGGCGGAGTGCGGGACCGGCTGCCGGTCCATGCACGGAGGTCTTGAGAACATGATGGTGGATATGCGGCCGGGAGGTGCATTGCTGGCGTTCGTCTGGGCGGTTGCGGGGCTTGCGTCCTCACCTGCGGCGGCCCGGAACGCGGCCGAGAACGAACCCAGGCCGCGACTGCTGTTCATGGGGGAAGAGCGCTTCCCTATTGTAGGTCCAACTTATGCACAGAGACTTGCACGCCTCGGTTATCCGATAGACGCCCGAAGGCTCGATGCGTTCGAGTTGAAGACCCTGCAGAGATTCAACGTGCTCGTATTCACTCAGTTCCGTGTGGGGCGCACGCGGATCGGGAAAATGGATTTCGGGCGACGGGTCGCCGAACAGCTGGCCGAGTGGGTCCGAGCCGGCGGCGGACTGTTCTTCATGCCAGGCCTCATGGGCTACGGCGATCACGCCGAACTGACCCGGCGCATCAACGCCCTGCTCCAGCCCTTCGGCGCGAGCATCTTGCGAGAACAAGTCGAAGACCCCCGGCATCAGGCCGAATTCCGCGGCATCCTGAACTACACCTACTATTCCACGCGCAACTTCGCCGAATCCCCTCTTACTCGCGGACTCCGCACTCTGTGGTATCCCGGCGGCGGCGGGCAACATGCGGCGCCGGTCGCCGCCGGCACCATGCGCCTCGGCAACGACTGGCAGGTGCTCGTACGCGGCGAGAAAACGGCATCGAGCCGGACCGTGTCTTCCGCGCCGCCGTTGGTTGCCGTACGGCAGTGGGGGCGGGGGCGTGTAGCCTTGGCGACGTTCGATCCGCGCTACTTCATCAACGACGGCTGTCATCCGGCCTACGGCGGGTACACTCTCGACAAGGGCGACGGCTTCCGATTGCTCCGCCGTTTGTACGACTGGCTCGGGGGACCGTCCATCCGTGCAGGGCGCGTGTTTCCGGGGTCCGGGCCGCTCCCGGCCTCCGCCACCCGCGCGCGCCGCACGCCGCCGGTACCGAAGCCGGACGTCGGACTCGCAGAACTTCGCCGGCGTCTCGACGCCCTGCCCTGGAATTCGTTGCGCACTTTCAAAGGTGTGATCGGGGTGCACAGCACGCTCAGCGACGGACGGGCGCCGGTCGATACCGTCTGCAACGCGGCCCGGAAGCTCGGATTCGATTTCCTGGTGTTTACCGAAGCATTCGAACACATGAACGAACGCAAATGGCGTCGCCTCGTCGCGGCGTGCGAAGCCGCCGCCGGCCGGGGCTTTCTGGCCGTTCCGGGACTCGAGATTCGCGACGATTCCGGCGTACGCATCGCGTTCAATCTCTCCCGCTTTCCCAGGGCCGACGAAATCGGGGAACGGCGCTGGGCGCGCCTGCTCTTCAACCTCGACTGGCCCAGTATTCTTGTTTCGGAACCGGGCCGGAATCGGCTCAGCCCCTGGCAACTCCGGTTCTACACGGGAATCGCCTTGATGACGTACGACCGTGGGGACCGGATCGACGACGCCCGGGCGCTCTACCGCGACTTGAGTGCGTCCGACTACCGGCTTATCCCGGTGGTCGTGAACCGTATCTACGACGTCCGGGAATTGCGCGCCGTGCAGAATCGGGCGGTCACGCTTGTTCATGCGCGCGAACTGGGTGAGTTGACGGCGCACAAAGACTGGAAGCACGCCGGACCGCTGCGCACGATGTACGGTTGCGGGACGTCGTACGTCGGCAGCGGCATCGTCCTGGAGCGATTCGGAGTGGCGACTTCCCTGGGCGGCAGGGTTTTTGCCGGAGCGTACCCGGTGGGTCCGTCACACAACGAACTGGTTCGGATCGCGCTTCGGTCCCCGAGTCCGATTCTCGAGGTGAAGGTGTTCCGCGGCACGCGATTGTACCGCCGGTTCCGGCCCGGCGCCAGGGAGTTCAAGGTAGACGTGGCCGCGGCGACCGCCGCCGCCGGAGATGTCTGGACGGTGGAGGCGCGGGACGCATCCGGGCGGGCGCTGCACTCGAACGCGCTTCGGAAACCCTACAGCGGGCGATTCCATTACACCATGTGCGTTGACAAACAGAACAGCATCATCGATCTGTCCGGCCTCGGCATGGCGGCGGGTTGGATCGCCGGAGGGGACGTGGGGGCGATCTTTCCGCTGCTTCCGTCGCACGAGATCGTACCCGCGGGCGAAGACGCCAGTTGGTGCCCGGTCAATTCTTGGGAAGTGCGTCCGGAATTCGGCCTGGATCGGCAGACGCTGAGCCGCCTGAAAGACCGTGCGGCGCGCACCGGCCGGTTGACGCGCCGCTGCCGCCTCAGCAGCGAGGACTGTATCGTGATGGAGGACGCGTACGACACGGCGTTCGTTCGTGCGAGCATCCAAACGCTGTATTTTCGCCCCCGGGAACGTGGGATCAACATGCTGATCGTGGAGCACGACATCCGTATTCTCAAAAACATCCCGCTGTCTCGCAGCCGGGAGTGGGTGCGGTTGTTCCGCATTCAGACCAACACCGCGATGAATCCGTACCCGCGGTACGCTATGATTCAAGGCGGGAGGGTTGCGTTTGCCGGAGATTGTCGGGCGCCGGCGACGAGCGGAGACCGCGAGTTGCGTCGGATGCGTCTCGGGCGCGGCGACGGCGCGATCCTGTTCCCGTCGCCGGCGGGCAACATCGGGGTGTTCTCACTCAGCGACCGGGGACTCGTCGCGCGCGTCGGGACGACCACGAACGGGCTGCACGCCTTCGTGAGTGGATCGAACAAGTGGCGCAATTTCCTGGAGATCGGGGTCGTCGCGAGCGCGCCCATTGTGCGCAAGGGAGAACGATTCCGCACGCGTCTCCTGTTCGTTCTGGACAATCGCGGCAGCACAGGGGTCGATGCTCTGGTGAAACTCCCGGGGGACTTGGGCGTACGCGGCAGCCCCGCCTACCGGATTGTCATGCAACACGGCGATCCGACCGATACCGGCCTGCCGGTGGAACTCCGGGCGCGGGGCGGGGTTGTGCGTGTACGACTGGAGGGTTTGGTCCCGTCTCCGGGATTGCCGGTGGTGGTGCGGGGAGTGAACGCGACTCAGGATGCGGTCGTGTACGATGCTGCGAGCCGCGTCGTGCGGCATTTGGGGACCGTGGGCGACTCGGCGTACGTCCTGCTCCCTTCGGCCGGCGGCGAGTTCGTCATCGGGAACGCGATGACTTGCGCACCTCCGGACGTGGTCGTCAGCGTGCTTCGCGACGGTCCGCGGTGGCGGGTGTTCGCCCACAACCCGACCGACAAGGCGGTCAAGGGCGAGTTTCGGTCTGCCATGGAGCCGTTTTCCGGGTTTGGCGGCTCGGTCGACCTGGGGGCGTGCTCCACTCGGGAATTGGTGCGGCTCGGTGTTCCGCAGCAATAGCCCGAGACAAAAGCGAGGGGATACGGCAATGCGGCCGAATGTCCAGACGATCGTGGTCTCGGGGCTGCTGGTCTTGCCGGTCGCACACCCGGGCGGCCTCAGGATCGAGCGTTCGCCTCACCGGTTCGTGCTCGTTTCCCCCAAAAAGCAGCGGATGGAGTTGGGCATCGTCGCGCTCGACTCGCTTCTCGACGTCCGCATGAACGGTCGGCGGTTGGCCGGAAGCATGCCGGCGGAGAGTGTGCTCAGCCTGCGGCCGGACGGGCGTGCCGTTTTTTCCTATTCGGACCGGTTTCTCCGAAGTTTTCGCGGCCGGGAGCAGCTCCTGAACGCGAAAGATGGAAGCGGAAGCCCCATCGAGGAGTTTCGACATTTTCCTGCCGCGCGGGCGCGGGCGCCGAAATTCCTACTCGACGTCTGGAAGGTCGACGCAACGCGTCTTTTCATGAACTCCCGCGAAGATATTTTGTGGTGGACGGGAGAACTCACCTACCGCTTCAATTTTGCCTTTCCGGTCCTGTCGCTCAAACTCGAGAGTCCGAACGGCAGGCGCACCATGGTCGGCGACTGGGAATGGCGGAAAGTCGGCAGGGCGGTGAAGGTTTTCGCCTCCGCCGACGGCAAACTTTGGACGCTTATCTGGCAGTCGCACGGCAAGGGCGGCAGAACGCCGGTTGATGCGCAGTTGCCGCCCGAGATGAAGGGCGCAAAGACGGTATTCGTCAAGTTCCGGGGGCAGAATGCGAACGTGCTCTTCGATCTTTTCGTGACCGCCGAACTCGATGCGCGCACGGCGCTCCCACTTCTGAGTCTGCGGCACGGCGCGAACCGGTTGGAGTTCCACGATGCGCCCGGATCGTCCCATCGCGCGCTCGTTTTCTGGAAGGGCAGAGGCGTCAAACTCGCGAGGTCGGCGCCGGCCTTCACGTATCCTCGGAACGACACCGCGGTCGCGGTGCGCGATCAAGAGATCGACATTCGTTTTCCCGAAGGCGTGGGCGTCCGGCTCGAAACACAGGAAGGGCGCGTGGAGGGAATACGACGCATCACGGTCGGCCAGAGGGAGGTCCTCGCGTCGGTTCTCGGCGGTGCGCGCCAGCCGTCGATCATCGTGGGTGGAAAGATCGAGCCCGTTCGAGATTGGGCGGCGTACCTCGCGCAGCGCGAGCGCGACTGCGGCAAGAGCGGCAGGTTCCCGAAGCACGGCGGACTCAAGACTGAGAAGGCGCCGGTTGCGGGGGCGTTTGCGGGATGGCACAAGGAGGGCGACTGGGTCTGCATTTCCGTGAAATCGGAACGAGGTGAGGCGGAATGGCTCTTCGCCCCTGCGAAGGCGCGGATCGGGGACGGGACGTACAAGGGCGTCCGGTGGAAGTTGCGCCTTCGGGGCATCGGCAGGGCCTACGAAGTGACAGTTGAAGAACCCGTTGCCTTCTCCGCGGGCGACTGGCGTCTTGCTCAGGTCTGGGGGCCGTTCGAGGAATTTCGGCTCGATTTCTTCTGCGACTTGCGCATGCCTGAGCGCGGGTACTTTGCGCGGCAGCAGCCGTTCTTCTTCCTTGCGGGCGAATCCGGCGCCGTGCTGAGTTTCTTCGACCACGTCGTTCATGCTGTGGTGAGCGAACGGCGCGAGGCGGACAGAATCGTGGTGCGAAGCCGGATTCCCGTGCGCGGCGACAACGTCATTGAAACTCCCGAAAAGGTCTGGCTTTTCAGGGAGGGCGATTTTTCCTCGAAATGGGATGCGCTCAACGAATGGACCGCGGTGTTCGATGCGCTCGACGAACGCTACCGAGCCGAGAAAGGGATTGCCCCGGTCGAACCGAAGCCGACTTTGCTATGGCAATCCGGCTGGAATAGCGAATCGTGGGGACGCGATTATTACAGCGCGGCACGAAGCGGTTTGCCGCAAAAAAAACGGTGGTTCTACCGGCTGGCAGGCGAGATTCCGAAACTGGCGCGATGGGGCGTCCGCGTCATTTATGTGAACGGGGCGTTGGAGAGCGACGCCGATTACACGAAAGCCGACCGGCTGCCGGGGAGCATCTGCTTCGGATCGGTGTGCGCGCCGTGGCGGCTGGCGGTCAGCCCCTGCATGGGCGGGACGACCGGCCTGAAACATCTCTGCGACACGGCGCACCGGTACGGAGTCAAAACCGTGCTGTGGTCGACGCCGGCGCATCTGTCCAACTCGTCGCCGCTTCTGAGCGAACATCCCGGCTGGCTTGCGTGGCGAGCCGACGGCCAACCGGAACATTTCGGATACAAGGACATCAGCGGCATCAGCTTGCGCCGTGGGTATTTCGAGTACGCCATGCGGCAATACGAAAGAATCCACACGGCCACCGGATTCGACGGAGTTTGGCAGGACTCTTTCCTGACGTTCGGAATTCTGACCGACTTCAGCGCGTCGCGCCCTTACCCGCAACTGGATGAGACGATTGAAATGCAGCGACGTTTGCAGGCGATGGGATGCACCGAGATCAACATCGAGGGATGCGGTCCGTACGGGCTTTCGAGCGGCGGGTGCGGCTTCGGCCGCCCCCTGTTTTTCTCGCGCATTACGGGCAAGGAATACGGTTTCTATTGCTACATGGCGGATACGAGCGTCGAGCCGGAAAGTTTTTTCCGGACACTGGCGAGCAAGGGCGTGATCGGCATCAAGAGCATTTCCGCGTTCGAGCAACTGCCGGCCACTGCACGGAAACGCATCGTGACATTCAACCACGCTTATCTGCAAGCCCTGCCGTTCATGCAACGTCGGCGGCTTCTGGGTAAAGGCGAAAAGTGGATCGGCGTGGAATGGTTTGACCGGCGCGGCCGCCGAACCGTGCTCTTCGCGTTTGAGCCGCTGGAGCGCAAAGTGCCGGCGGACGGGTCGGTCTGGGACGTGGTGGATGGCCGTCAGGTCGCTACAGACAACGGGAGCTTGACGGCCGAGCCGTGGCATGTTTATCTATGGAAATAAAGAACGATGGCGACACATTCACGTAAAAGTTGGCGCAGAGCTGCGGCTTGCTGCATCCTTCTCACCGTCGGCCTTGCAGCATCGGCGTTGCGCTCCGCCCCCGCGGCGAGGCAAATCGGGCCCGATGGCCGCCCCGTGCTCGTGATCGACGGGAAACCGTTCCCGGGCTTGATCATGCAGCATGTGCAGGCCACGCCTGACGGAGCACGCGCGTTCGGGAAAGTGGGGATGCGCGTTTGGGAGATCGACGTCTGGGAGCCGAACAACTGGCGCGAGGTCGACGGTAAGGTCGCCGCGATGCTGCGCGGCGCCCCGAACACACGGCTCTTGCTTCGAGTCGCGTTGCCGAAGTATCTCGACGGCGAGGAGAACGCGGCCGACATCGCCACCGCGGAAAACGGCAAGCGCTGGACCCACATGCTCGGGCGCGCCAGGTGGTTCACCGTCGGCGAAATCACCGAACGCGATGCGCCGCCGCGCAAGTGGACGCAGCTCACGTTCGACATCTCACGTGCCGACCGCAATGGCATCGTCCGCTTCGTGGATCTTGTGATTTGGCGTCGCGACACCCACATACCCAAGGAGGCGAAGCTGCGGTTCTACATCGACGACGTCGAGTATTTTTCAAGCGCCGACCCGACAAAGCGCACTGTGGTCGCGGACATGGAGACGCCCCAAGGCTTGCACGATCAGCGTCGCGACCCCAAGCCGCCGCTCATTGTGCACGACGTCGTGAAGGCCGGTAAAGGCGCGTTGCTCTGGGAACACGTGCAGGACAGAAAACATGACGCGCTCGTGTGCAAGGGCGTCGAGGCCGTTACCGCGCGCGATATGTCGCAGTACGACCGCATGTCGTTGTGGATTCGTCCGGACACCGATGCGCCGTTCCGAATCGTCGCCCGCATATGCGGCGGCTTGCGCAGGATGGGGTATCCGTCGTTCGCTTCGGAACGGTGGGCGCAAGACGGTGTGAAGATGCTTCAGCGACTCATCGCGCACATCGACGCGGCGCCCTATCGCAGCCACGTCATCGGACTCACGCTCGCGGCGGGCATGAGCGCCGAATGGGCCTGGGCGGGCCAGTCTGCCGACTGCGGGCTCGACTTCTGCGAAAGCGCGAAGCGGGCGTGGCAACGTTTCGCTCGCGAGCGGTACCGCACAATCGAGGCGCTCCAGCGCGCATGGCGCGACGATGCGAAGGGCATCGACTCGTTCGACCAAATACTCGTGCCCGGCCGCAGCGTGCGTCTCGCGAAGCCGGAACTCGGCGACTTCTTTGATCCGCGCAGGCATCGCATGTTCACCGACTACAACGAATTCATCGGGCTCACGACCGCGCGGCGAATCGTTGAATTCGGGGAAGCGATCAAGAAGGCGGGCCGCGGCAGGCTCCTGGTCGGCGCGCTCTTCAGCTATCTTGGCGGGTACGGCGATTTCTTGGGCAAGAAGATGCAGCAGACGGGCCACTCGATGCCGGAGCCCGTGATTCTGTCGCCGGCCGTGGATTACCTCGCGTCGCCGGTCGTCTACTGGGATCGCAACATCGGTTGTCCGAGCATGTGGCATCTGCCGGTCGACACGCTCCAGTTGCACGGGAAGCTCGTGGTGAACGAGGCCGACACACCGACGTACATCCACAAGGGCTTCGGGTGGCTGCGCCCGACGACGCTCGAGGAATCGACCGAGGTCATGAAGCGCGATGTCGCCGCGGTTCTTGCGAAGGGGATGTTTCAGTGGTGGTTCTTCGATCGCTTGGGCGGCCCGCGCATGCTCGACCGCGCGCCCGAAATCGTGGCTGTTGCCGGCCGACTCAACGACCTGATGGCGCGCTCGTTGAAAACGGACCGCGGGACCGCGAGCGAGGTCGCGTTTGTCGTCGACCACCACAGCATGCTCTGCATTCATCCGCATTCGTACCTGCCGGGCTTCGTCTACTACCAGTTGCCGGAACTCGCGCGCATGGGCGCACCGTTCGACACCTACTTTCTTTCCGACATCGACGCCGTCGCGCGTCGCCCGTACAAGCTCGTCATCCTGTTCAACGCCTACTGGTTGAACGACGCGCAGCGCCAAGCGATTGCGGCGCTCAAGCATGAGGGCCGCACGGTCGTGTTCGTGTACGCGACGGGCATCGCGGGCGAGAACGGCGTGAGCGCGGAGAATGTTTCGAGCGTCACCGGCATTCGGATTCGCTCGCTCGGTCGCAGAATGCCGGTAGAAGTGCGCGTGGCGGCCGCGTCCCATCCGATCACCCGCGGGCTGGCCAAGGGCCTCGCGTTCGGCTGCCGATTCCGGCCGCTCAAGACGCCGAAATGGTATCCCGAGCGGCCGGCATGCGCGCCCGTGCTGTTCGCGGCCGACGACCAGGCGCAGATCCTCGGCCTCGTCGTCGGCCTGGATCGGCCGGGCTTGGCGGTCCGCGACTTTGGGACATGGCGGTCCGTGTGGTCGGCGGCGTTGGTGCTGCCCGCCCCTTTGCTGCGGAACCTCTGCCGGTACGCCGGGGTACACGTCTACGACGATGCGGACGACATTGTCTATGCCAACCGCAGTTGGCTGGCGCTCCACTTTTCGAGCGGCGGTCCGCGCACGATCCGGCTCCCGCATCCCAGCGACGTGACCGATGCGTTCACCGGTGCGAGGATCGGGGCCGGTACGACTCGGTTCCAAGTACACGCCCGGCGGGGTGACACCCGTATCTTCCGGCTGACTCGTCGCGGGAAACCGGCCGGGTCCCCATGAGAATTGCTCCGGGTCGGAGCACGCGTCAACAGGAGGTCGCCCATGCGGAGTGTCGATGTCGCGGGAGACATGCCGTCAGGAACAACCGCCGGGGCAAGCCGCCGTTTGATCGCACTCCTGGCACTGTTCTGCGGCACTTGTGGTTGGGCCGCTCGAGCAGGTGCACGGCAGGCCGTTTTGCGCTGTGCTTTCGAGGACGCCGCCGCCCAACAAGACGGGGTCCGGATCGGAAAGAGCGCGGAGATCACGCATGAACCGGGCCTGGTACTCGCAGGGCGGGGCGCCCTGAAATGCGACGCCACGGACGCCGGGGGCTGGACAACCTTCCTCACCATCGAACCGTCCCCGGCGCTCCGCCCGCGGAACGGAGCGGCGCTCGTTTCCTTTCGCTACCGAATCGTGCGAAGTGCGCCCGACGCGTTTCTGACTCATTTCTGGCACGCACCGTCCCTGGGAGGAGCGGCGGACCGGGGCGTGCTCCGCTGGGGCGACGGCCCATCCGACCGGACGGTCTACGCAGGGAAGATCTTCGGGTTGCCGTCGCAGGGACGAATCCGTGTACTGACCGTACTGGGCGACGCCGCCGACTACCGATTGAAGTTCGCGGCCCGTGGGAAACTGTCCGTAATCATCGACGACCTCACAATCTCCCAGCCTCACGAGTCGGACATGGACAAAAAGATCCCGGACCCCATCTTTCCGGTCGACGGTGCAGTTCTCTCTCCGGAGGCGCTGCAGTTCGTTTGGAAGGCGAGACCGCCCGCAGTCCGTTACCGACTGCAGTACTCCCGGTCTCGCGATTTCCTGAATGCCCGCACGCTCGAGATCTTCACCGGGCGGCAGCGGCACGGCTGCCGGAGATGGAAGGACGGCGGCGACCTTTGGTTCACCAGTTTTTTTCGTGAAGAGACCGCTTTCGCGCCGGAAGACCTGGGGGAAGGACGTTGGTTTTGGCGGGTGTCCACGATGCGTGGAGAGTGGGGACCGGCCCGGGCATTCGATGTGCGACCGCCGCACGCCCCGGAGACGAAGACGCGCCTCGAGTTCGGTCACGACCGGCCCTTGTTGATCTTGTATTGGCATCATGGAGCGACCATCGACCGGGACTGGCATGTCGTTCCGGAAGACATCCGCAACCGGTGTGTGTTGCGCATCCGGATGGGTAAGTACTATTCGCGCCGGCCGGATGCCCGTGCCGTGCTTGATTCTCTGGCGCGTTCGAGCGCTCGCGGTCTCGTTCAGGTCGTGCAGTGGAACATCGCGGCATTGCCCTTGCCCTTGATCGAAGAGATCTACCGCACGTATCCGGCCGTGGCCGGAACATTCGTCGCCGAATTCACCGAAGGTCTGATCTGGTGGGGGTGTCCGCCTCAACGTTTGCGATTGCGGGACGAATACCTGCGCCGCCTGCTTCTCCTCACGAAAAAGTACGGCGGGACTCTGTTCCTGGCCGAAAAGAACAATCCCGGGGTGCGCCCTTTCCTGCGCCTCGGGGCGACCCCGGACCTGTTCCAAACCTTTCGCGAGGCGCGGGAGAACGTGTGCATGATGTGGAAACAGAACAGTGCCATCGCACCGTACCTCACTCAGTCGAGTGTGCTCGGGCTATGGTTCGCCGGCGCCAGCCGGAACTGGGGTGTGGCGACCGAAGCATGGTACTGGTTCGAGGCCGGCTTCGGACGGTTGAACGAAGTGCCGTCCGGCGAGCGCGTGCGCCCCACCGACTACCGGCTCATGCCGCCGGTGTTTCTCGGCACGATGATGCTGCTGGGAGCGGCGGGCGGCGCGGCGGCCTATGAACTCGAATGTCCGGTCCCGATTCAACGGGGCCGTTTGACGAAGTCCGCTCGAGACGTCGTGATTCCACTGTTCCGCCGATTGGTTCGTTGGCGCCTCGTTCCTGCCCGGGACGAAGTGCGGAAGACCGTGCGGGCTGCGTTTCCGGCGTCCCCACGAGACGCCGCATCGCCGGGACCGGTGAATGATCGGTTCCATCACGGAGCCGACATGGATTACGGGCGCCTGAAACCCCTGTTCGAAGCGGTTTGCGGCCCTCTGTCTTACTTTGCACAAATGATTCCTCGGGGGCCGTGCACGCTCGTGCCGGTACTGCCGGTGCTGTCCGACCTCGCTCTGCGCCGGTCGTTCCCCGTGCTGTTGAACGACCGGGATTTGACGCATCCGGAACGCCTGAAGCGCCTGGTCGGTTCTGCCGCCGGGACCGAGAAGAGGCCGGAGGGTACGGCGTTTTGCGCGGTCGTGGGCGGACGGATCTACGCGTGCAACCCGTGGGAGAACACCGACCGGCCGACGTGGTTCGAGGCCCCGCTGCGAGGGGCGTTGCTGTCCATACGCGGCGACCTGCCGGTCCACGCCTGGCTGGTCGGGGTACAGGACGAGCCCGGACGACTGAGGCTGCATCTCAACGGACGGGAGGGCACTGCAACGCGTCTGCGTATCCGTTCCCGGCGCGGGGCGGCGCCGGAGGTGCACGCCGCCGGACCGGCTTCCGGCCTGATACGAATTCGCCGGACCGCCGCGGCGGACGTTCGCGTGCCGCACGGGGTCGGCTGGTGCGATCTTGTGGTGACGGCTGCGACCGGGCCGTAATCCGTCCGCAGCCTTGCAAGCGACAAGTCGGATTTCGCGTAGCGGCGCAAGCCCCGAGCAGGCGACAGGGAGAGGGACGGTCAGCCGCGGACAATGATCTGCGCGGCTGTCAGGAAGGCATCCATTTCCTGTTCCAAGCCAATGGTGATGCGGACCCGGTCGCCGGTGCGTTCGCCGGGAAAATACCGCACCAGGATCCCGTGTTCGCGGAGGGCATGGAAGAAAGCCGCCGCGGGAATGGGCGGGCGGGCGAAAAGGAAGTTGGCCGCGGACGGCAAGACATCGAACCCGAGTCCTTCCAGCCGGGTGCGGACCCGGTCCCGGGTGTTGCGGACCCTGCGGGTCGTCTCGATCATGTACGCCTGATCCTCGAGGGCCGCGACGGCCAGGAGCTGCGTCAGCATGTTGACATTGTAGGAATCTTTGACCTTGAGCATTTCGCGGATCAACTCGGGGCGCGCCAGGGCGAACCCGAGTCGGATCCCGGCCAGCGAATAGCTTTTGGACAGAGTGCGGGAGACCACGACGTTCTCGTGTTCCCTGACGAAATCGAGACAGTTGTCGGTTGCGAAGTCCGCATAGGCTTCATCGATCCAGACGATCCCCGGGAATTCGCGGCAGAGCCGGTGCATTTTTTCGAGGGGATAGGCGTTGCCGGTGGGGGCATTGGGACGGGCGACGAAGAAGAGCCGGGCCGGCAGGGCGCGTTCGGCGGCGTCGGGCGGCAACTGGAATTGGGGATCGAGCGCCACCTGTATCGTGCGCGCCCCTTGGATGGCGGCCAGGATCGGGTAGAGGGAGTAGGTCGGATCGGGATGGGCCAGGGCCTTGATCCACGAACGTCCGGACGGCGAGGGTCAGGAGGTCGTCCGAGCCGTTGCCGCAGAGGACCCAATCCCGTTCGAACCCGAGCGTGCGCGCCGCGGCATCGCGCAGGTCGGTTGCGAGCGGGTCCGGATAAAGCCGGAGCCCGGCGGGGTCGACGGCCTTCAGGGCTCGAGCAACCTCGGGGGAGGGCGGGTAGGGGTTTTCGTTGGTGTTGAGCTTGATATACCGGCGGTCCCGGGGCTGTTCGCCGGGGACGTACCCGTGCATATGTTTGATGTTTTCTCGGGTGTAATCCACCGTTGTCCCTCCTTACGGCGCCCGCCGGCCCGACCTTCACGACAAAGGTTCGAACCGCACGGCCGCACTGCGACCGTGCGCGTCCAATCCTTCGAGATCTGCGAACTCCGCAATGGCGTCGACTTCGGCGGCCAGCGCGTCCTTCTGGTAGTGTACCACGCTGATCCGGCGGAAGAAATGGCGCACGGTCAGGCCACTGAAAAAGCGCGCCGCACCGCCGGTGGGCAGCACGTGGCTGGGACCGGCCACGAAGTCCCCGACCGGTTCCGGGGTCCACGGACCGAGAAAGACCGCGCCCGCGGCGGTGACTTTCTTGGCGAGCGCCCCGGGGCGGACGGTGATGATTTCGAGGTGTTCGGGTGCGTACCGGCTGGCGATACCGGTGGCCTGGTCCAGGTCGCGGACCAGCACGAGGAACACGCCGTGTTCGAGCACCTTTTGGATGCAGTCGGAGCGGCTCAGTGTTCGAGCCTGGCGTACAAGCTCCCGGCGAACCGCCTTGAGGATTCCGAGGTCGTTCGTCAGCAGCACGGCTTGCTCGCGGCCGGACCCGTGCTCGGCTTGGGAGAGCATGTCGGCGGCCACGAAACGCGGGTCGGCGGTTTTGTCCGCAATGATCATGATCTCCGAGGGTCCCGCCACGAGGTCAAGAGCAGCGGCCCCGTAGACCTGTCGCTTGGCCGCCGTTACGTAGGCGTTTCCCGGTCCCACGATTTTTTCGACCCGGGGCACGGTTTCGGTCCCAAAGGCCAGGGCGGCGATCGCGTAGACGCCCCCCAGCCGATAGACCGCGGTGGCGCCGGCGGTTTCGGCGGCGAACAGGATGGCCGGGTGCACGCTGCCGTCGGCCCGGGGCGGCGTTGCAACGATGATTTCCGGCACTCCGGCAACGGCGGCGAGCGTCACGGTATGCAGGACCGTCGAGACCAGCGGCGCGGCGCCGCCGGGGACGTAGGCGCCGACGCGCTGCAGCGGCACGAAGCGTTCGCCGAGAACCACGCCTTTCCGAGGGGCGTAAGACCACGGCCTGGGCAGCTGCTGTCGGCTGTAGTCCCGAATCTGGCGTACTGCGAGCCGGATGGCCTTGCGGGCCTTCGCGGACAACGCGTCTCCGGCAGCGGCCCGGTCTTCGGGAGACACGGTGAATTCCGCCGGTGTGAGCGTCACCCGGTCGAAGCGTCGAGCCAACTCGCAGACGGCCCGGTCTCCGTTGCGGCGCACGGTTTCGAGCAGAGCACTCACGTGTTTGTCGATTTCGGGGTCGAAGGCGGTCCGCCCGAAAAGAGGGGCCAGTCCGGCCTCGAATTCGGGACTGTCATATCGGATGACTCTCATGGGCTTCCTCCGGAAACACGGGGACGAAAAAGACTCCCTCCTCGGGGGGTGTCACGCAGCGGGGCGCACGGCTTGAGATTGTTCGCGACCGGCGGGCAGGCGGATGGGCGGGACGAACCCGGGGTCGGTCCCGAGGAACGAGGGGGTCACCGTTTCGGGGGTTGGGCGTCGGCGATGGCGACCTCGAACGTGCCGTCGTTCTGGGCCAAGGCGCAGGCCGCCGTGATCGGCCTCTCCAAATCTTTGAACGCTCCGGCCCCGAGAATGACCCGACAGGCGTCGGTTGCGGACTCCGCTTCGAATGCGGGGTCGGTGTACCGGGGGTCGGGGACGTTCTGCTCATAGGTGCAGACATAAAAAGCCGTGCCCGGCTCGAGAGGGAATTCCCGAACCAAGAGTGCATCGTGCCGGACGATCCCCAGAAAACCCGAGCGTGCCCCGTGCCGAACCACCGCGGCAATACGGGGGGTATTGTAGGCATCGCGTTCGTAATCCATGGCCAAGAGTACCGAAGCCAGGGCGTCGCGGATGCCCATGCCGCCGTCGATCTTATCGGCGATGGGGTCGGTGTGCGAACCGTTGGCCGCCACGGCGCAATCACCCGCCAGCCGCAGGCAGTTGTAGGCGATGTACGGGTTGCGTTCGATGTCCTTTTCATATCCCGCCTTCGGCAGGATCGCCACGGCTTTTTCCAGGATCCTGGCCTGCCGATTCGGAAAGGATCGGGAGGAAACCCGGTACATTGCGGTCACGGCCCCGCGGCGGGTTCGGCCGACGGCAACAATACGTCCGACGTACATGATTGGTTGTCTCCTGGTTGGCGGCCCCCCGGGCCGTGCGCACGGTCGTTGCGGTCCCGCGGGCGTTCTTCGGTCCATACTGTACCCGTTCACCCCGGTGCTGTCCAAACCCGTCGGACGGTGCGGCGCCGAGCGCCCCTCGAAAAGGCGGCGCCCGGTACGGTGCGGGGGCGTCGGCGCCGGTACTCACGATGCACTCCCGGGGACTGCACGGCTGCCTGTCCCGCGCGGAAAGCGCCCAGGCGGTATATTGTCATCATGCAGTCGTGGACCGCGACCGAACGACCGCAGTCGGATACGGTGCAGGCATGTCGTGGGGAACGGGTTGGCCAGAAGGTGGAGATCATGGACGAATTCCGAGAAGAACGCGTGGTGCGGGTGCTGTCGAAACGGGACCGGGCGGTGCGGTGTGCTGTCCTTGTCGCGGCCGTTGCGGTCGCACTTGGCGCCTCGGCGGTGCTGCTGCCCGGCTTGCTGCTCCCGTACCTGGCCGTTCTGGTCGCCGTTGTATGGGGCGCCCGGGCGCTCTTGAAGCGGCAGAACCGGGAATACGAATACGCCTTTACGAGCGGCGAACTCGATATTGACGTCATCTACAACAAGGAATGGCGTCGCCGTGTCCATACCATCGATTTTCGTGAGGATGTCCTTCTGATGGCGCCGGCATCGGCGACCGAGTATCGGGCCGAGTGGGAAGGACTCGGACCTCCAACCGATTTGGGCCGCGGAACGGGTGAAGGGTCGTATGTCTTGGTAATCCGGAAAGACGGGAAGCGTACGGTCCTGCTTTGGGACCCGTCGGCGGAAATGGTCCAAGCGTGTCGGCGCGCGGCGCCGCGCACGGTCCATCCATGACTCTCCCGGTTTCCAGCAAGAACGGATCAACCGACGTCGGACGTGTCCGCTTCGGTTTCGTCGCCGCTCGGGCCGGGCGCGGGGACGGTGGCGGGGGGCGGCTCCCCGGAATCGATCGTACGCAGGATGTTGAGGCCGCCGCCGATTAAAACCAAGGCGAGCAGAACCAAGACAACAATGGTGCCGGGACTGTTCAGTCTGCCGGACGCCCATCGGGACATGAGATACATGACGATCATAAGGGGAAGCACGACGGAAGTTGCCACGGCACTGACGACCCGGGTCCGAATTTCTCTCGCAGTCCTCATTCCACTCCCTCCCTGCACGCGGCGGCCCGGCGACGCCCCTCAATCCTCAATCCTCCGGGGTCTGTCCCGAAGACCCGGCGAAGACGCGGTGTAACTGGCCGCAGGCGCCTTGAATGGCTTGCCCCCTGCTCTGTCGTACGCTAACGGCGATTCCGGCATAGCGCAACCCCGCGGCGAACCGGTCGATTCGGGACCTGGGGGGCGACAGAAAGCGGCCCTCGGTCCGATTGCAGGGAATCAGGTTCACTTTTGCCCCCACGCCCCTGGACAAGTCCGCCAGGGCCCGGCAGTCCCGGTCCGAGTCGTTGATCCCGGCCAGCAAGACGTATTCAAACGTGACGATCCGTCTGGTTTCGGCCCGGTATGTCCGGCAGGCGTCGGCGATTTCGGCGATGGGGTGTCGGTGTCCGGCCGGAATGAGTCGTCGTCGCAGCGCCTCCGTGGCCGCGTGCAGAGAGACGGCCAGGTTCCACTGCCGGCGGAATCTGGCAAGCTCTATTATGCCCGGTACGATTCCACTGGTGGAGACCGTAACGTGCCGGTCTCCCACGCCCAGTCTGCCGGGATCGCACAAGCACTCGAGGGCGGGAATCAGTTCCGACAGGTTGAGCAACGGTTCTCCCATCCCCATGACCACCACGTTGCGGACGCGTTCGTTCAGAGCGTTGCAGAGAAAGACGACTTGGTCCACGATCTCGGCCGTGCGAAGATCGCGAACAAACCCGGCCCGGCCGGTAGCGCAGAACACACACCCGACCGGGCAGCCCGCCTGGGTGCTGATGCACGCGGTCGTGCGCTTCCCGGAGCGGATCAGGACCGACTCGATGCAAGCGCCGTCCGCCAGCCGGAAAAGGAATTTCCGGGTCCCGTCCGGAGCGGAAAGTTCCTGTTCGAGCACGAGCGAAAACGCCTGCCAGCGGTCGGCGAGTTCCCGGCGTAGAGACAAGGGAAGGTTCACCATCCGGTCGAACCCGAGGGCGTACCGGCGGTACAGCCATGACTGCACTTGGCCGAACCGAAAGGCAGGCTCCCCCCGGGCCGTCAACCAGTCTCGGAGGCGGGTTTCTTCTTCTGCAGATTTGAGGGCGGGCTTCACGTCATTCGAGGTCCGTTGTCGAAGACCGGGGCCATTCCCGGGGGCACGGAGGGCCCGGTGCGCCCACGGCGGTGCTGAACCGCGGGGTTTCTCGTGGAAAATCGCGACACTCCGCGACGGGATCCGGGCCGCCCCGCGTTCGGCGCTTCAGTGCACAGAGGCGTCCGCTGCACGCCGCTGGGCTCGGCGGCAAACTGCCTCCGACAGGGCGGAGTCCCGTCCCGCATCGAGGTTTTTCGGGTCCAGGTCTCTGAGTTCGGACAAGGACCGTCAGGGAACGGGCGGGGCCCGGACACCGCGTCCGCTGACGGCGAAAAGGACCGGGATGGCCGGGGCATCGGGCCCCGCGGTGAAACGGACCGCCGTCACTTTTTTCTCCGGGTGCGGATTGACCCACTGGGCCACGTAAAGGCAGGCGTTTTTGCGCGACGGCTCCTGCTCTTCCTCTGCTTTTGCGGCGACGATCAGGAAGCCGGCGGAACGCGCCAGGTACGGTATCCTGTCGCCCTCATCCCATCGCTTGATGTTGGCGATATAGCGAATGACCAACTCGTCGCGACTGCCGTCGGCATATCGGATCGTGTACCGTCCGACGGGGATACCTCGCCAATTCTCGGCGCGTTTGAAGCCTTCGTCCAGGGCCTTCCGGCGCTCGGGCGGCACGTAGGCGGTATGAAGGAAACGAAGTTCGGAAACCCGACGGCCGACCGGCAATTCGACTTCTCCGCCGTCGGGGGGCGGGCGCAGACAGTCCCGGTCGGTGCGGAGCATCTGGAACGGCATTCCCCCGACATACACTTTGCCGCGCGGCAAGCCCGCGAGGTCGTGCGCCGGCCCGGCGCCGAACCAATGTGCGGGGTCGGGAGGTGTTGCCGCCTTGGAACTGAAATTGAGGGGCAGAACGAGGGCGAACGTCCGGGACGTCCCGGACGGGACCGGGTCGATCCCCTCGTGTATCCAGCCGGGCAGCATTCGCGCCAAGCGGTCTGCGGTCAAGCCCGGTTGGAGCGTGCGGACGTCCGGCCACAAATTCCAGGAATACTGGGCTGCAATGGGGAAACTGAGGAAATTGAAGCGCTGTCCGCTGCGCCAGGGCGCATCGGCCCACCACGGGGTCTTGGTCCAGGAGCCGAACATGTTCCCGACGCAGTACGCGGCCTGAGCCCGATTCACGCCCCGTGAATTGGACTGCCACACCGTGAATCCGAGGCGGTTGAAGCGCACATTGGAGTCCGGAGCGAGCGAGGTGGACCAGTTGGCGACAATGATGTCCCGGGGCAGGAGCGGGAGGGCGCGCGCGGTATGGAACGGAGGGCCGCCGTTGTGTTCGGGAAGCAGCATGTCTCCCCAAATCATCGTGCGCGCCCCGTGTGCTGCGAGCCAGTCGTGCAGGCGCCGAATGTGTTCCGCGACCAACTGATACTTGGGAACGCCCGCGCAGAGTTTGCAGCGTTTTTCAGGTGCGACCTTCAGGGTCTTCCAACGGATTTCGTCCATGCCGACATGAAAGAACCGGATCGGTTCGAACAGGCCGATCAGTTCGGAGTAGAGGTCGGTGAGGACCTTGAATGTTTCGGGGTTTCGGACGCAGAGCGTGTTCAGGTCGCCGTCCTCGCGCAGTTCCGGGTGTCGCAGGTTCAGCCAGCCCGTATGGCCATAGGAATTCACGAATGGAATGGGCTCGATGAAGTTCTCTCGGCAGGTCTTGACGACGCGTCCCAACTCCTGTCGCGTCCAGGCTGCCGGGCCGGCGATTTCCGGATGGGAAGCGAATTGGAAGCCGGCGTTGATCCCCAGTGCGACCGCGTTGAACTTGCGGCGGGCCACAAACCGGCGGATGAAATCGCAGTAAAAAGCGCTGTCCACCGGCGCGTTGTTTGGGTGCCCCCAGCGGTCCGTGGGAAGTGTCATGGTCAGGGCGCGCCACTCCGTACTGGGCCAGTCGACGACCGTCAGACTGCGGACCTGCGGGGCGTCGGCGGCCGGCGTATCCGCCCGGAGGAGTTGCAGGAAGCTCTGCAATCCATTGTAGAGTCCGTGCGCCGCGGCGGCGACGACGTCGACGCCGGCTGGAGTGATCTGCAAGACGTAACCTTCTGCGGCGTAGCGGCGCGTGACGCGGGTTGCGAACTCCGCAAGTCGGTTCGGGACCTGGACGGACGTTTTCCCGCCGGTGTGGTACAGGCGGACTGTGGCCTCCCCGGGAGCGGTAACTGTCCGAACCCGAATACCGTATTCGTTTTCAAGCGTCCTCGCGAGGAGTCGGAGGGGACGCTTTTCGGTCGCCGGCAGCCCGGCGACGTACACCGCCGCTGCGGCGCGGAGTCGCAGAGTTCCGCTGCCGGAAGTCGTTTCTTTCGGGACGGGTATGAGAGGCAGAGAGAACTCTTCCGGGCGGCCCGGGGGCAGGAACACCCGGAAATTTCCGGTCCGGCGGACCACGAGCTTGCCGTCGTCGGCGCGGACCGTCAGCGAGACTATCGCGGGTCCCTCGTTGGCGACGGGTCGGGGCAAGACGGCGAATAATTCGCGCTGCCGGGCTTGTCCGGCGGGCGCCTCGTCCCGGGCCGTCATTTCCATCGTTCCGGTACGAAGCCGAACCTCGAGAGCAATGGTTCGGTTCGCTTCTTGCAGCCGAGAAGCGTTGAAGCGTGCCGCATAGAGACCGCTGCCGAAATCGAGCCAGGCCGGGCCGACTCCGGGGGCGGCTTGCGGCGTTCGACGCTCGTTCTCGAGCGGCTGGACCTGGTGCGGGGCCTCGAGCCGGATTTGGTCGATCCAAACGCGATGCGTGCCGCGACCGCCGAAATACAACCTCTGGAGCTTGGCCGGATCGAGTCTTTTCCCCTGTCGATTCCAGAACGTGGCGAACGGCAGGTAGACCCGATGCCAAGTTCGGTTTTCGAGGGCCAGGGACCGACTCCACAACAATCCTTCGGGTGCGCGGGTCGCCAAGTGCACTTTGACGGTGTCCGGCGATCCGTCGCCGCGTACATACAATGAGATGCCGCCCCAGCGGGTATCGCGCCACGAGGCGTTGGCGGGGAATTCCGGCGCAATGACCGTGGCCCCGCGCGGTACGTCCCTGTACCAGGCACAGAGAGAACCACTGCCCAGGGCCGCGGCAGGCTCGGCCTCGGCGCCCGAGGCGCCGCCGCCCCACGGGTTCCCCACCCAACCCGAGACGCCTTGTTCGAAGTCGAAGAGAAGATGACGCAAGGGAGGCGGCGGGGCGCAGCGACCGTCATGAAGGCCCACAAACGCCGCAAGCGCCAGGGCGACCAGCGCGACGGCCCGGGAAGCCGGCCGCACCGGCGTTCGCCCCTCCAGGGGAACGGGACGGCGCGGGAACGACCCGTTCAAGAGGTTGTTGGCGCGGTCCATAGGCGGCTCCGATTCGGCGCCAAGCGCAGGCTGCGCCGCTCTCCGTTCAATGGCGGCGACGTGGGAGAAAAACCATGGATGGACGCGGAGTCGTTCCACGCGCCGCGAATCGCCGGTCCCGGTTTCAGGGGTTGTGGCTTCATGCCGGTCCCTGCGGTAGAAGTGCAAGGCCTCAGTCTCGTGGCGGGACTGAATCGGCCTCGTAGTCGGAGTCGCGGTCGATTGCGATCCCGATTTCGATGCGGTCTCGATCTCGAGCTGTTTCCCCCAATAACCGACCAGTCACGAAAAAGTCGCTGGGGCGGGTTGAGTTCTGCTCCATTCGCGCCTTACTGTACTGCATGAACCGGAATACTGCAGATTTCGCGGCATCGCCGCGGCGAACACGCCTTCCGGGAATGCAGCCGCGCAATCCGCGGCGCGGCGCCGCCGCGACCTCGGCGCGTCGGGGACCGGGCGGAACGGTTGTCCGCGGCAAGCCGGACGACGGGGGCAAGAGCCGAGACAAGGTGCGAGTGGATGCCCCCCGGGCGACAACGCAAGGGGCGATTGGCGCCGTACATGAACGAATTGAAAGGCCGGTGACATGATCGTGCTGCAGACCGAGACGTTTCGATGGGAACTGGATTCGACGGGCCGGAACCGCAGTTTGGTGGAGTTGGAAACCGGCGCCGAGCGCTTGGCGGAAGCGGGTGGCGGTGCGGTCCGCCTGGTCCGGGAGGGCGTCGTCGTCGGGCCGGTGTCCGTTCAACTGCGCGGTGATCGACTGCAGTTTCGCTTTGAAGACGACAGTCGATTGGCGTTGCGCGTCGAGACGCACGCCGCGCACTTGGTCCTCACGGTTGTGGAGATGGCGGCGGCGCCCTTCGATCGCCTGGAGTTTCTCGATGTTCCGCTGACCGGGAATCCCGCGTCTGTGGGACCGGATTCCTTCTGCTTCTGTGCGGTGGCCCGGAATCTCCAGACCCGGGTCGACGAGTTGCCGGGCCCGCAGGCGCGCCTGTTTTCGGCCTGCTATCCGAAGTTTGGGACGGTGGGCTCGAGCGTGGCGGTGGCGGGCAGACGTTTTTGCGAGCTTCGCAGCGTGCTGCGGGAAGTGGTTGCGGCTTCTCCTGATTTGCCGCATTCGCCGCTCGGCGGTCCATGGGCCCTGGACGCTCCGGCCAATCGCGGGTCGTACCTGTTCGGGGTGGCCACGGAGGAAACCGTGGACGAATGGATTGGTCTGTGTCGCGATTTCGGTTGCGGCCAGCTTCATTTTTGCGGTGGCGGGGCCTTCCGTCTGGGCGATTACACGCCGGCGCCGAACCTTTTTCCCGACGGGGTCGACAGCCTGCGGCGGGTCGTGGATCGTCTGCATGCGGCGGACATTCAGGCTGGTCTTCACACTCTCTCGTTCTCGATCGCCAAAGACTCCGGCTACGTCACGCCCGTGCCGGACGCTCGATTGGGGATCGACCATTGCCTCACTCTCGCCAGCGATTTGGGGCCGGACGACGATGCCGTCCCTGTTGTCGAGTCCACGGCCGATATGCCACGCCGCACGAGCTATCACATCCGGACGAGCATGACGTTGAAGATCGACGAGGAACTGATCGACTACGCGTCGGTCCGCTCGGAAGCGCCCTATGCATTGACCGGCTGCGCCCGCGGGGCATACGGCACGACCCGGTCTCGGCACCGTGCCGGGGTGGAGGTCCGTCATCTCAAGGCTTGCTGGGCCATGTTTGCGCCCGACGCCGACTCGACCTTGTTCACCGAGATTGCGGCGAACATCGCGGATCTGATCAATGCTGCCGGGTTTGACATGGTGTACTTGGACGGACTCGACGGCGCGCACATCTATGGGGGCGAAGCCGGTCGCTGGTACCAGGGCGGGCGTTTTGCCTTCGAGGTTTACGAGCGCTTGGACCATCCCGTCGTGATGGAAATGGCGGCGTTCCTGCACCATCTCTGGTTCCTTCGCTCGCGGATGGGCGCCTGGGATTGTCCGGCCCGCGGGCACAAGACGTTCATCGACATGCATTGCCGGTCGAACGCGAACTTCGCCCGGATATTCCTGCCGGCGCACTTGGGCTGGTGGGCGCCGCGGGTGAGCAGCGGTCCCAAGGACGAGACGACATACCTGGACGATGTGGCGTACCTCTGCACCAAGGCATTGGCCGAGAATGTGGGTTTTTCGCTCCAGGGGATTTCGCCCGCCACGGTTCAAAACACGCCGCACCTGGCCCGGACGGCCCCCGTGTTTCGCCGGTTCGAGGCGTTGCGGCGGGCCGGGACGGTACCCGAACCCGTTCGGCAGAAACTGGCGTCGCCGGGTGCGGAGTTCGCCCTCGAGGGCGACGGGGACAATGCTCGGTTTTACCCGGTTCAGAGGCAGAGCCGAACGTTCGAACCCGAGACCGGGACCGGCGCCTGGCAGGTGACCAATGCGTTCCGGTCCCAGATACCCGAGGTACGGATCGAAGCCTTGTGGTCGGCCGCCGATTACGATTCGGATGACGGCGTCACGATTGCGGAGTTTGCGGATCAGTCTGAATTCGATGACAACGGCGACGTCCTCGTGCTGCTGAACAGCGGCAAAGATTTCAGCTATCCGCCGGCCGCCCCGGGGATGTCGGCAGATTTGGTCCCGCTGCCGGACGGAGGGCCTGACGGCGGTCCGTGCGGCGAATTCGCGGCCCTCCGCGAGCCTACTCGTGAAACGGTCCTGTCTTCGGCTCCGGATGACGATTTCTCGATCCTGGACCATGGCGAACGCATTTACCGGCCTCGGATCGCCTCGTGGGTACGGGTCGGCAAGCGTTTCACGCCCGAGCTGGATCTCGGGGAGCGGAAGGCTTTGGGTTGCTGGGTCCGGGGCGACGGCAGCGGTGCGGTCCTCAACTTTCAAGTTCGCTCCGCCGGCCGTTTCTTTTCTCTGGCCGATCACTATGTGGTGCTGGACTTCGAGGGATGGCGATACATCGAGATGATCGAACCCGAGAGTGATCGTCACGCTCAGTATTCATGGCCCTACGGTCGGGCTGTGTACAAATTGCACCGGCACGGCGTGGAATACGATGCGGTCTGCGCCCTGCATCTGTGGTTGAACAACGTCCGGACGGGCCCGCCGCCGGTGCGCGCCCGGATCAGTCCGGTCCGCGCCCTGCCTGTGGTCCGAAATGTGTTGCGCCGGCCGCGTTTGACGGTGAACGGACGGAGTGTGGTCATCCCGACGGAATTGGCGTCGGGGACGGTCCTCGAATGGAACGCGGCCGGTTGCACGGTGTTCGGGCCGAAAGGCGAGGTTTTGGACCGGCCGGCCGCGAGCGGGGCCGACCTCTGCATCGGGACCGGCGAGAACCGGGTTGAGTTCGATTGCGAAGGAGCGGCCGCGCGGCCGCGAGCGCGAGTGACATTGGCGTTGCGGGCCGGGACGCCTCTCCCGGCTCGTTGACGCTTGTCCAACGGCGCATTCGAGAGAGCGGCGCGGGGCCGGCCGGCCGAAAAAGAGGGCGGGCCGCGGACTCGAGGGCGGGCGCGAGCGTTTTTGGGACTTGCGCTTGTTGGCATGAGATGGGTACAGAATGGACGATTTCACCGGTTGGATCCCCGCCGCGGCACGTGCCGGTCAGAGTCCCGGCTTCAGGGCCTGTCGCTTTATAATTGTGCGTGTCCCCAGACGGCCTGAAGGGCCGACTTTACCGTAGCCTTGGGCAACGCCCAAGGTTGGTCGGCGCCATACCGGTAGACGCTGAAGGCGTACTTCAACCTACACGTAAGGAATACGTTGAAGCACCCCTTCAGGGTGCATGTTCCGGAAACCCAACACGGCCTGGGGC
>JAADHN010000027.1 GCA_013151865.1 Kiritimatiellota bacterium | reverse complement strand
GCCTGCACGTTCCTCGCCAAATTCGATATGAGTCTCAATCGCCTTTCGGCTGAATCGGTTCTTCAGGGCTGAACAAGGTACAGCAGGAAGAACAGGAAGTCTTGACGCGTCTCAATCGCCTTTCGGCTGAATCGGTTCTTCAGGGAGTATAGCGCCGGAGGCTTTGCGCGTCAAGAGGTTAGAGGGGTATTTCGGCGTGGGACTGCTTTTCGGGTGTTCTGTCGGTCCGGAATCGCCGGCCGGACCGACTCTGAATCGCCGCAATTCACTGGTGTATCGTATGTTGTGACTTTCGGCGTGGGACCGGGTTTTTTGCCGGTTTTCGTCCCGCGCCGACCGAGGGGACCAAGCGTGCGCGTCCGTGTTGGATCATGGCCGCGAGCCGGTGGGAACCAGGCGGATCAGAGGATATAGCAAACGGGTTTGTCCAGTGTGGGCGCCACGCCCATGCTCTCGGCTTCGCGCAGGCATGACTGGCAGATTCGGTAGGCCACCACGGCGTCTTCCTCTTCGTCGATCAGGTCGATCAATTCGAGCCAAAAGGCATTGAATTGCTCTTGGCGCAGGTCGCACTGGAACACACTCTTCTCAATGCGGGCGCCGTATTCCTCGCATGTCTTGGCCACTTGACGAAGGCGCTTCGGGTCGCAGATGTCGTAGGCCACGATAAACAACATGTTGCGAATCTCCCGAGTTTCGGCGCCCGGATGGAACTCGGTAACCCCGGCCTGGTAGGCGTTGTGCCATTCAATGGGTTCGGCGAACTCGTTGGTCGATGCGTTCATTTTCCGTTCTCGGGCGCTCGGCCGAGTTTCATCGCGCCGGGGCGCCTCCCGTGCCGTCTGCCGCCGGAGCACGGGCGACGCGGCAGGTCGGGCAGGGTCAGGGCATTAGGAAGAAGCGCATTTCGTCGCGTTTCTCCATGGCGCGAATCAGGGCCGCCACCTGCTCGCGGATCACGGTGCGGAAATCGGTGTGGGGCGCCCCTTTGGAGGGAGCGAATCGGCGCTGCATGGTGCGTTCGTATTCGGGAAAGAACCGGCGGCGGCCTTCTTCGTTCAGATACGTGCCGCCATCGTCGCTGCGGAACTCGAAATGTTCGCCCGCCCGCAACAGCCTATGGTTGAGCAACCGCAGTGTGAGCATGTCGCACAGCGGAGCGCGCAGCGGTTCGAGCAGGTCGAGACTGAGCGAAGGGCGTCCGTAACTGATTTCGTGAAAGAACCCGAGGCAAGGGTCGAGTCCCGCGGCTCGGACGGCGCCGTCGATTTCGGTGAGGACAATGGTATAGGTCCAGGACATGAGCGCATTGGGCGGGTCTTTGGGCGGCCGCCGGTTTCGGCCGTTGAACGGGGCGTCTTCGGGAAAATAGCGCCCGATCCGGTCGAAGTATACGGCGGCGGCGTAACCTTCGTAGCCCCGCAGCTTATCCGGAGAGGTGCATTCAAGGGCTTGCCGGCCCAACTTCAGGAGGGTATTGCAGGCGTCCAGGTGTTCGGGATCGGCGCTTTCGTCGCGACTGGCGGCCAGGCGCTGAAGCACCCGGCGGCTGTTGCGAATCTTGGCCGCGACCGCAGCGGCGCCGATCGCCAGGGCGAAAAAACCGTCTCCGGCCAGTTCGTACTGGCGCAGCCGTCGCAGGGCGTGGCCGTTGGCATTCGGGTAGAACGTGCCGAGCCAACGCCCGCGCCGGCTCACCAGGTGGAGCGGGATCCCTTCGCGGGCGAGTCGCTGCAGGAGTGCGGTGGTGAACGACGCTCGACCGAGCACCACAACTCGCTCGATATCGAAAAAAGGGACCTTCAACGTCCGGAGGTCGTCCTTTTCGGGGTCGATTCGCGTCACTTCGACGGTCCTGCCGTCGAGGCGCGCCTCGGTTTCGTGACCGTTGAGATAGAGTGCGGGCATGATATTCCCTCCAACTTGTCCCACGCGACACACGCCGGTCCGCCGGAAAAGTCGGCTCAGGCCCAGGGGACGCCGGGAGCGCGGCAGCAGGACATGATCTCTTGCTCGGCCTTCAAGAGCATCGACCGGCGCCGGGCGTGCGGCAGGAACGCAGCCTGGAACCCGTTGCGGACGATCTGCAGCGCTTGCCACGGCGTCATGCCGCCGGGCGACATGCGGGCGGCCCGGAGGTATTCGCGAGAGAGGTTGGTGCGCGAAATCCCGGCATTGTCCGTGTTGACGGTGACGCGCAGGCCGTATTTGAGATACTCGTCCAAGGGATACAGGCGACGGCCTTCCGTTGCCTCGATACGGAGATCGCGAAACCCGACGATCTGGAGATTGCTGGACGGACACATCTCAATGGCGATCCGACGGTCCATGAACCGGGTCCTCAGTTCCGGGCTTTCATGCAGAGACAGCCCGTGACCGATCCGGTCGGCACTCAGATGATAGACGGCTTCCCAAATGAGGTCGGCCGGTTGGTCTTCCCCGGCGTGGATGGTGAAGTTGCGGCATTCTTTCATCAACGGCAAAAAAGCAGGTCGCAATTCAGTGGGCCGACGGACTGCTTCGTTGCCGGCGAGATCGACCCCGGCGAAGCGCTCCCGGAACCCCGCGAGCGGGGAACAGCCGCCCCCAAGCTCCTCTATGAGTTCAAGGTGCCGGTAGATGTCGCTCATGCGTCGGTGCCTGCTGACGATGAACAAGAAACGGAAGACGGTCGCTTCCGTGTCCGGGAGGGCCTCGAGCAGGAGTTCCACCACGCGCCGGGGGTCGAGGCCGCCACGGGTGTAATTCAGGGGCGAACAGCGGACTTCGCACAGGCGAATGTTATGTTCGCAGCACTGGCGCCGCAGGACGGTGCAGGCGGCGCGAATGGCGTTCTCGGACTGGAGGATCCCGGAGCCCTGGAGGTCGCCGAGGTTTTCGTAGGCGTCAATTCCAACTGCGGTGAATTCGGTCTCATCGCGCAGGTTTCCGTAGATGAGTTCGTCGAGGAGTTCAGCGCCGTCGAATCGATCGGCGAACAGGAGGAGGAAGGCGACCACGGCATTGGGTTCGGGTACCTCGTGCCCGACCGGCTTGCGGAGTCCGCGGAAGGAACGTCCGGCACCGTACTCGGCCTCGATGGCATTGCGGAGTCCGCGCATGTCGCGGGCTTCGACGAAGGGTTGCCAGAGGGCGAGCCAGGAGGCGAGGGCGACGCGGTACGGCGCCAAGTCGTCGGCGCAAGCGCGGGCGATCTCCAGGATTTCGGACGGTGAGGCAATCCCACCGAAATGGCAGTGGAGTTCCGACTTGGGCAAACTCCGGATCCAGGCGAGTTCGCACTCTTCCCGCGCGGGGTCGATCCCGAGTCGGTAAGTGCGCAGGGTGTTCAGGAGACGCGGGGATTGGATGTGCAGGGCGTGGAAGTTGCCGAGGGCGTCAAGCTTGGCGTGTTCGGAATAGAAATTCTGCAGCAAGTCCTGGGCGCGGGCCAAACGGCGGTCGATTTCGTCCGCGAGTTCGGTGGAAGCCGGGGCCGGCACGCCATCGCGGACGGTGTACGCCCCGGCCTCGATCCGGGTGGGGACGAAGAGCACGGGGCTGGGTTCGCGAACCCCGCCGATGACAATGGGCGAGAGACAGGCGGCGTCCTCTGCGGCAAGAGGGCGAAGCATGGTCTCCGGGATCGGACGGCGCAAATGCTCCGGGATGTCGCCGGCGTCAACGACGTGCAGGAGCGCCCGGCAGCCGAAGACGGCGGCGGCGTCCTGCATGTCGGCGCTCATGGTCTTGCGGCCGCCAGCCAGGGAAACAATGACTCGGCCACCATTTGCAGACTCCGCGGCATGGAGCAGGACGCGAAAGATCAGGTCCCGCATTTGCCGGCATTCTTCGACGCCGGCCAACTCGGAGACCCCCGTGTAGCGGAAGATGCGGCGGGGGAAGTCAAGAGCTTCGGCCCAGGCATCGAGTTGTTCGAGGGCGCGGGCGGTTTTCGAACTCTCCGTGGTGACGATCCAGATTTCGTCCACGGGACCGACGCCGTATTGCTCGCGCCAGCGCATGAACGCCGCGGTTTGCGGATGATCGCGGTAGAGCGGGAGACGTTCGGGATTGGTGAAGCCCACAAGTTCCGGTACCACGGCCCAGGTGGTCCCGAGGGTTGTGACGAGGATGTTCATGGCTCTTCCTCTGGGAGGGTGGTGACGCAGTGACTCAGTGGGGCGGCCGGCAGGCCCGGTCCCCGGCGTCAGCGCGTCCCTGGGTCGCCGGGACGTCGTGTCACCGGGTCACTGGGTCCCATTGTGCGCGTTCCTTTGCAATTCGGGTAATTGGAGCATCCCCAGAAGGGTTTTCCGGCATTCTTCCCGATACGGGAGGTCCGGTTGCGCATAGGGGCGCCGCATTCCGGGCAGGGCGGAGCGACGGTATCGGTCTGTTCCCGGCGTGCCTCGGTCCGACACTGGTGCATGCGTTCTCTGAACCCGCCGTGTTCGAGGAAATCTTCGCCCTGGTGCTGCAATTGGGCCCCGAGCATGGCCATGGTGCGAGTGATGAGAAAAATCATGGCATTGGCGACCACCGTGTCGTCGTCGCTTTCGAGCCAGCGGTCGAAGGGTTTCTTCACTTCCTGGAAATAGCGCCAGTAGTCATGGAGCGAGTCGTCGGTGTATTCGAAAGCGAGGAGGCGCAGTCGCGCCAGGGCGCAGCGCTCGGGGTTCTCCCGGCTCCAAGGGATGACGCCCTTGTCGGCCAGGTAGATCTCGTAATCGCCGAGCAGCTCGGCCAAGCTGGCGCGGGCCACGTCGGTGAGCCGGATCTCGGTTTGTTTGGAGGTGGCGGCGCGCTCGGAGGCCTCGATGATGTTCTGTCGTCCGGAGCGCGCTGCGCCGATCATCTGGCCCGCGGTTTTGCCGAGGGGGTCGTCCCGATACGAAATGAAGCGCTTGCAGAAGCGGATCGTGCCGAGGTGGATCATGGTGGCGAAGGTGAAGGAGTAGAGCTTGCGATAACCGCCGCTTTTGTCGAACAGCTCGGACATGGGGGGAAGGCCTTTCGTTTCTTCTTTGGGGGGGTGACGCCGGTTGGGGGCCGGTAACCGGGTGCCTGCCCGAGTCACTGAGTCATTGAGTCACTGGGTCAGGTTTCTTTGCGACATCGTGACGCAGTGACTCAGTGACCTCGTGACGCAGGTTGAAGGCAGAGGCGGGTCACCCGCCTGAGTCATTGAGTCATTGGGTCACTGGGTCATTTCTTTCCGAAATATGCTTCCAGCGCGGGCCTGATGCTCCTGACGCCGGGGGCGAGCGGCCGTTCGGTGTAGAACACCACCGGCAGGAAGCCCTCCTTGACCTTGACCGGGCGCAGGCGCAGGCAGGAGCTGTGGCGTGATTTGCCTTGGACCCAGCCCAAAGCGTTGTGGGCGTTTTTTTCCAATTTCGCCCCGGCCCGGAACTCCTTGAACCAACCTTCCAGGCGATCAAGAGCCGTCATGGACTTTTCTACCGGGGTGATCCAGTACACGAGCAGCCCCTTGTCCCGAAGGGATTTTGCCCAGGCTTCGAAGTGAGACAAGCCCCAAACGTTGTCCGGAACGAAAAACGCGCCGCAGCCTCGCCCGGTTCTCAACCCAATACTTCCCAACTGGATGAAGACGTCAACCGTGTCCTCCAGCGACCTCATGTGTCCCTGTGGAGGAGATCGCCGTTGCAGGAGATGTAGATCGAATGCCGATCCAGGCAAGGCTGCTGCATTGTTCCGGCTGCTGGTGAAGAATGTCAGGTCTTTGGGCAAAAAACCAGTGCTGTCTCCGTTGCGAACATTCGGGTTTGCGACCCGGACCACGATCGTGCTGGCCTGCACGTCGCCGCGCACGCCGCCAAAGACTTGTCGTTCCTGTTCGGGCGTGCCGCCGAGGACACGGAACCACCAGCGGAGTTCGCCGCGGATGGAAGCCGGCCGGATTTCGGCTTTGCCCTGATCGGCCCCGGCACAGAAGCAGGGGGTGATGAATTCGAGATGGTAAGTGCTTTTCATGGTAGTTCAATCCCCAGTGAAGCGGCCACGGCGCGAACCGCCGTGACGCGCTTCAGGCCTTTGTTCTTGGCTCGCTTTTTCTCGGATTGCCTTTCGGCTTTTTTCGCTTCGTGAACGTCGGCGCGCCAGACCTCGGCAAAGTCTCCGCGAAGGAGCAGGCAGATGTTGCGCTGCTCTTCCGGCGGCAAGCCGGCGATGTTCCGCATTTTCCCTTTGAGCACGCCTTCGGGATCTCCATGGCCAAGGACTGTTTCCGCATACTCAGCGGCCTGGCGTTCCTCCGGCGTCATTTTCTCGAGATTTCGTTTCTTTTCAGCTTCTTTTGCGAGTTCCTCCCGTTCTTTCGCAGCCCTTTCCTCCGCCTGTGCATCGGTTTCGAACCAGCCATAGCCGGCGGCGGTCTTGGCGCCGAGGCCGTGGATTTCGCAGGCGTCTTTGAGAGCGTTCCTGGCGAAATCGAGTGGCTCGAAGCCGAATTCCGCGGCGATCTTTTCAGCGTGACCCCGCACCGGCAGCAGGGTGAAAACGAACGTTGCGCCTTGCTCGACCGCCGGGAAGAATTGGGGGTTGGGGTTTGATGACTTGGCCGTTGTGGTCCTTTTTTTGAGAGTAGTAGTCCGGATGGTGGCAGTTGACGATGTCGGTGACGAGTTTGACGCTTTTCGGGTCCGCCGGCCAAGCGGGGAGAAAGGAGACGGTTCCGGCAAAAGTCTTGAACCGGCCGTTTTCGCCGAACAGATCGGGAAAGGCTTCCGCTTCCGCCAAGGCGTTGTCGAGGTGTCTCAAGGGCTCCCGGCTTCCGTGATCCCGTCTGTATTTGTCCCCGGTCGGATAGCCGAAGGTGAGCGCGATGTTCAATGCCTGTGTTTTGGCGTCCCCCCCGCTTTGCAGCGTTTCCCACCACCGGCACCAGGCGGCATGACGGGCGGCGCCCTTGACGGCGGAGCCGGGGATGCAGGGGAAGCCGAAATGCCGGTGCAGGCAGAGTCCGGCGTTTTCGAGGATGCCGCCCGCCTGGTTGACGATGAGGCGGTACTGCAGTTTCAGGTGCAGGGTAACGGCTCCGGGGAGAGCGGACGGGGCGAACAACTTGGGAAACGCGTCCCGCTTCGTGTTGTGGCGGGTGACTACGGCGTCGATTTCGTTTCTTTTGTTGGCGTGTGCCAGACGTACGAATTTCTCCAGGCGCAATGACGGCGAGGTGAGACGGGGCAACTCTCTGCCGCCGAGCGCCTCCAGCACTTCTTTGGTGGCGGTGACGATCATTCCCGGCCTCCCTTCTTACCGGCGAAGCGCCGGAGGTAGTTCAGGTAGGCCATGGTTTCGGCGGTGATTTCGCGGAGTTGGGTGGCATCGACCTCCGCAAGATGCTCAATGAATTGTTCAACGGTCATGGAAGCATCGGGAATGCGCTTCACGCTACGAAGGTGGGTTATGATCGCGCCGAAGACACTATAATGACCTTCGTTTTTCAACTTGCCCTTGTCGTTTCTTTCGGCCGCGAAAGCCAGGGCCCCGAGTATGCCGTTCTCTCGGATCATGGTCGGGACTTTTTTGACCACTTCGCCCTCATTCACGCCTTTATAGCCTGTATCGGCAGCTGCCAACGCGTTCTTCGCGCGGATCTGGTCGAGGTTTTTCATGGTGGTGGTTCCTTTTTTTTGACGCAGTGACTTTGTGACTCAGTGACTTCTTGACTCGGTGACGCCGGTTTTCCGGAGCCGGGTTTTCCCCGGTCTGAGTCACTGCGTCACCTGGTCACCGAGTCAGGTTTTTCTTTCTCATGACTCGGCGGCGTTTTCGCCGATCATGGCGACCGAGCAGTAGCCGAGTCCGACAGTTTCATCGCCGCCGACCTGGAGCACGGGGTTTTCGGCGAGTTTGGTTTGCAAGGCGTCGAGGGCTGCCGCGGCGGTCTTGCGGACGCCGTCTTCCGCCTTGCGCTTCTCGTCCTGGGCCGCGATGACGGCATAGAACAGGGTTTCGCTGGGCACGTTTTCCTGGTTGAAAAGCGCGCTGCCGGCCACGGTGCCGGTGTCGTCGTCGATGCGGACGCGGGTGACCACTTCGCAGGCGTGTTCGACGAAGTAGCAGAACATGTCGTCTGAGAGCACCGCGAAACGTTTTCCCAGATCGCCCCACACCTCGTCGGACGCGATTTCGACCAACTCCTGCCAAACATCGGATTCGCCTGTGCACGCGAGGCAGTATTCTTCGAGGACCACTTTGCCGTCCAGCTTCAATTCCTCCGACGCCAAGCATTCCTGTTCGCCGATCCCCTCGGGGATTGCGAACTGCGCACCGGCATCCCGTTTGTAGCGGGCCAGGGCCAGGGGACAGGTAACCCAGGCGAAACCGCCCTTGGCGGAGCGCACGGGAAAGGCCAGGACCCGGGCCTCGCCGACGAGGAGCGCGCCGGCGGTGGCTTCGGTGTCGGAACCCGTACCGAAGAGCCACGCAGCGGCATCGGCGTCACCGAGGAAAAGGTCTCGCAGCACGCCTTTGAGCGAGCTTCCCGGGATGATGGGGATGCGGGTGTGGCGTTCGCGCATGACGGGGGAATCGACAGCGCCGACGGAGTTCCCCGCGCCCACGTGAACAGGGGTGCGGGCCAGCAGTGTGAGGATGCGTTGTTCCATGGGGGTGTTTCTCCTTGTTTTTGCGACTCAATGACGCAGTGACCTTGCGACGCAGGTATTGCGGACGGGGCCTTTTTCCCACCCCAGAGTCACTGGGTCACTGGGTCATTTTCTGCTTCCGGAAATCGTGACGCAGTGGCCTTGCGACGCCGTGGATCAGACTTGCAAGAACTCCCAGGTTCCGCAGACGCCGAAGCCGAAGCCCTGTTCGCCGAGGCGCTGCGACTTGACTTTCAGGTGCAATTGCCGCACGAGAGCCGCGCCGGCGGCCTCGTCGGCGCATTCGAAGTAGTAGACCGCTCCCGCGGGTACCAGGAGGCGAGTCGGCTTCGGCCCGCCGGGTCTGGGGCCTCCGTCCACCCGCAATTTCCAGCCGGACACGGCAACGGGTTTGGGGATTCTGGCCGCAACAAGGACTGCCGGGATTTCCGGACAAGTCCTGGCCGCCTCGCGCCAGGCCTTGCGAGTGGGGAAGGCGGCGCGGTCCGGCATTTGCTTGAGCAGTACTTTGCCGTTTTCGCCGACCCAGTCGGGGCGCCAGCCGTTTTCGAACAAGGCCGGCGCGAGCAGCACCCATTTGATCCGAATGCTTCCCTTCGGCGAAGCAAGCGCAAGATCATCGGCTCCGGGTTGCCGGCGCACAGCCGCCAGGCCGCGCTGTCCGCCGAGAATCAGGGGTTGGGCGGTATCGCCTGCGAGGAATTTCTCGAACAAATCAATGCCCGACTTTTCGCCGTATTTCTTGGCTTTCGCCTCCGCCAGGAACGCCATGCCCACATCGGCGCGAAGCCGAAGATACTCGGCTTGGTAGAACACGCTTTGGCGATTGGCGTGGGTATCCGGATCGATACCCACGCCGGGGCGCGCCTCGGTGTCGTAAAGTTCGCCCGTTTCGGCGGTCGGGATTGCCGCCGCGTTCCCGGCCAGGTAATTGCGGAGTTCGCACGCGGCGATCCAGGCGCCCGGTTTGTCCTTGGAAGGCGGCAGCGGACTGGCGACGGCGTATTGCAATGGCGGCGGCAGGTTGTGGCTTCCGATCAGTTTCACCGGTTGCATGAGGCCGCCCTCGACAATGTCGGCGGGCGTGGGCAGGTAGAGCCCGGCCGGCAATGCCTTGGCGTCTTTCTTTTTTTCCCGCCCGGTCTGAAGCCACGGGAAGGGCCCGACGGTGCGGAGTCCGCCGAAGCGCATGGTCGTGTTCTTCCCGGTCGCGAACTTCTTCTGTTCGCGGTCGGTGTGGTGGATATGCTTGCTTTCCCAGCCTTGTTCGTCCTCCGGCCAGCGGTCGTGGAAGGCGCTGAGCAGGGCCGAGTGCAGGACCGACGGCAGCGGCCATTGCGCGCCGGCGCCTTCGGAGGAGCCGCCCATGGGCCGGGCGTCGCGGAAGAACAGCAAATCGCGAGGGTGTATGGTGAATGCTCTCATACGTCTTCGCCTCCTTTCTCGTTCTGCTTCGCATCTGAGCGGTCCCGGTCCATGAAGGCGACGGTGAGGAAGAGATTTGCGAAGTCCGCAAGGCGTTTGTCCTCAAGGTTATTCAAGTAGGAAGCGCATTCTTTGCGGAACTTGTTCTTTTCCGGATCGTCTCCTTCCCACTGCCCCTGCTGCTCCATGACGTGTTCGAGTTCAGCGAGGATGATGTCCGGGGCTTTGTCGAACTCTCCGTCGTGCAGCCGGTAGGGCATGAGCAGAGCGGCGAGGTTATAGGGGAAACGGGCGCTCAGCTTACCCGCCTTCCGGAGACCCCGGTAGGAGTCGAGCAGTTCGAGGGCCCCGGAGTCCCAGTTGGCGCCCCAGTGGATGGTTTCGCCGCCGCGCTTCATGAGAGAGACGGCGAAAGCGGCGCGTCCGTGCCCACCCTTGTCCACGTCGCGCTTGGCGCGTTTTTCCGCTGCCTGCGCCTCGCGGACGATGGCCTGCAGCGGGTGCTGGTAGTGGGCGATAGCGATGCCGACGGAGACTTCGGCGGCCGGTCCGGGCACGATGAGGGGGTACTCCTTGTCCACGAGCAGGAAGCCGTTCTGGGTGGAGGCCAGTTCGTAATTGCGCTGTTCTTCCGGGAGTTCGTCGGCCCGGCCGCGGAAGGCGGCCCGCAGGGCCCTGGCGCAATCGATCGCGGAGTCCGCGGGCAGCATGGCCAGGACATCGTCGCCGCCGGCGTAGATGAGCTGGCCTTTGTATTTTTCGACGATGGGCCCGGCGAGATAGGTTGCGAAGTTCGCCAGGGCCTCGGAGAACTGCATGTGATAGGAGGGGGTCAGGGCCCGGGGCAACTCTTTGGACACTCCAATGCGTTCCAGGTACTTCCGGGCGATCTCGGAAACTTGGTCCAGGAGTTTCGGCGTTTTGGCGCCGCTGATCCACTTGCCCATTTCGTCGCCGTCGAGCGCGAGAATGGCCACGTAGGGATTCCTCGGCTTCCTGTCGCCGTTTTCATCCGGTTCAGGAAAAGCGCCCGCCTCGTTTCCAGCGGCGATATCCGCCACGGACTCGACGGACATGGCTGCCCGTGTCGCGCGGATGCGTTGTTGCAGGAGATCGGGGAGGAGACCGGTTTCGGAGCGACACCAGAGACGTTTGATGATGGTGATCGCGCCGTAGGGGCCTTCGTTTTGTTTGAACGGTTCCGGCGGATTGGCCCAGAACTTCTCATCGCCGATGATTTCTTCTTTACCGGTGAGGGCGTCTTTCGGGGTCCCGGCCTGGCCGGCGTCGGTTTTGAACTGGGCGAAGTCGCGGGTGTTGCGACGTGCGGCGAGTGCGAACTCCGCACGGTGGTAGTTGAGCATCCAAAGGAAGCCGACGTTGTCGGGCGGCAAGCCGACTTTCCTGGCGATTTCGAGGTTTTTCTCCAAAATCCGGCGGGGCGTCCATGCGTCCTCATCCGGAGCTTTATTGACAGGCAGGTTTGCGAAGTCCGCAATCGCGGTTTCGATGTCATGCAGCCACGGGGTCGCGACCCAGGTGATCTTGGGGAAGGCGTCGACCTGGGCGTCCCAACGCGCGTGCATGTCTCGAGTGAGCGCCTCGGAGGCGCCGGTTTTCGCGGCGAGTCGGGCAAACCGTTCGAAGCATTTTTCCGCGATTTTTTCCAGTGCTTCGTGAACGGCCTTTTCCGCGGCCGTGCCGAGGGTTTCGCCGTGGTTTTCCGGGACCAGGGCCACGAAGCGGTTGGGCAGGGTGGGGTTGAGCAAGCGCTTGAGGGCGCTTTCGGCAGTGCTGCCGTACATGCGCTCCCAGAGGGTGTTTTCGCGGCCGTCGTCCCCGGCCTTGTAGGAGATCCTGGAATAGATCTCCTCCTGGTGCAGGACATCGAAGACGCCCTGACCGCGAAGGGCCGGGAAGATGATATTGTCGGGGCCGAGGCGATCCGTGACCGCCTTGATGGCGTGGGCGGTGAGCAGGGCGAGCAGATAGCTGCCGCTCCAGAGGTCGCGAGTGGAGCGGGCGGCGGCGATGAAATCCTGGACCGGCCCGAGTTGGAAGACGAGAAAAGCGGGCCCGATGTCGCCCTGGCCGCGGCAGGCTTCGAGGGCCGAGGCCAGGTTCATGTGGTTCCAAATGGTGTGGTCCGGGATACGCGTGTCCGCGGGGTAGAACGCCAGATTCCGGGCCGCAGGGTTCTGCAGCACGGTCTGCTCGAGCCAGCGCCGCCAGTAGAGGAAAAAGCGCTGGCGCCACTGTTCGGCTTCGGGCGCGTTTTCGTCGGGCTTGATACCGCCGAACGCATGTTGCAGCCATTCCAGGGCGAGGCCGGGCGTGGGCAGTTTTTCTATTTCGTACTCCGCTGCACCCAGCGGATGGCGGAAAGTCGCGCCCGGTTCACCAGTGAACTTGGACGGCGCCTTGCCCGAACGGAAGCAGAAGCGGTCCGCGGCGGCGGCCGTCCAGTCTGAGGATTTGACGTTGGCGACGAGGCCGGAGGCCTGCTCGAGGGCGACGCCGGGGAGGGCGGCCTTGAGAATTTGGAAAGCGTCTTTTTCGTGCGCCGGCCCGAAATCGAGCGGCTTATGCGGCGGATCATGCAGGAAAGCGGCGAGTTTGCGTTTCCAAAAATCGGCGTCGGTTCTCGCGAGCAGATCAGACATGGTCGAGTTCCTCCTGGATCAAGGGGTGAATATTGGGAAAACGGAATTTCTGGACGAGGTCCGGGAAATGCGGCCACTGCCCCGTGGCCGCACGGACGATCCGGCTGTGCAATTCGCGGACGTGAGCCGGGTCCACGAAGCGGACGCCGTGACCATAGCGCGTCTCGTGCCGCTGCTGCAAGAGTTGCCATGTGAGCGAGTCGCCACGAATGCGGTCCGGCAAAGGCTCGCCCGCGGCGCCTAGCAGTTCATACAGCGTGGCCACGCCCAGGAACGGGATCGAATCGGCGCGCAGAAGACCGGAAATCTTGTCGAACAGCGGTTTGGGCGGGCGCAATACTTGATCGATGTTGCCTGGGGTTGGGTGTTCGACGTCGACCCCGAGTTCGTGAAGCCGGACTTTGCCCAGGAGTTCCGCCAAACGATAGAGTACGGCCAGGGCTTCTTCGGGTTCGCCGGCCTCAAGGAGGGCGCGGTCGGCGAAGGCGGCCATGTCTGCGGCACGTTCGAGCGACAGCAACGGGGCGTTGGCCAGGTCATTGAGGGTCTTGCGCAAGTTGGCGAAGGCATCACCCGGCGGCACGGCCCGCAAGGCACGGCGGTAGGCAAAGCGACCCCAGAAGCCGAGCGCGCGGGCCAGGGCCAGAAACCTGGGGAACAGGTCGGCGTAGGGTTCGAGGATGCGTTCGGCCCCGCGATACGCGCCGTGCTCGACCAGGCTCAGCGCGTTCCGGGCGGTCTGTCGCGCGATAATGCGGCGGGGGTCTACACGAACGACGCGCTCCGTGCCGGTCTTGACCACGCCGTCGGCGCGTTCGCCGGAGATGAACTCGACGGCGTCGACCCCTTCGTCCACGGCGGCCAGGACCGCTCCGGCCGTCATCTGCTTGGTGCCGCTGGTGGGATTCAAAACGATGTTCACCTCCGGATACCGAGTGCGAACCTCGCGGATGATGCGCCGCATTTCGTTGCGGCAGCCAAGCAGGTCGTCGGGATCGGAAAAAGCCCCGTGCCGGCAGCACGGCAGGCCTTGTGCTTCCAAGGCTTCGGTCACGAGATCGGCCAACGTCTCAGACTCTGAATGTCGGCTGGGCGTCAGACAACAACGGCCGGGGCGGCGTTGAAGCATGGCGTGTACGATCCCTTGAGCCAGGTTGCTGTACCGGCCGGCCGTTCCTGTCCCGACAGTGCAGATGCACATTGTCGGTCGCTGTGACGCATCGTTCCCCATGGTTGCCGCCGCCTTTCCCTATTGTCGATGGTTCGTGTGCCCGGCATCATCATAGTGCCCGTTCACAAAGGGGTCGTGAGCCGCGTTGGGGCGCGGGGTGGTCCCACTCTCGGCGGAAACGAAATCTCACCCAAAAGCGTGCGCGTGCGACCATGCACCCTTTGTGGACGGGCCCATTATAGCCCCGGCTCACCGTGGGCGACGGTTGTCACGGACGGTCGCGGACAAGTTCGGCCGCGAGGTCGGATACATCGACCTCCTCGGGCCGCAAGGTCAGTGCGTAGTGCCCGCGGCGATCGGGCAGGCGCAAGCGCAGCCGCTTGCGAACGGGGCCGGCCAGATCCAGGGCGGCCAAGCGCGTTTCCACGCTGTGCACCAGTTTTCGGGCGTAATCGGGTTCCCCCGCCGAGGCAATACGCCGTTTGGCTTCTCCGGCAAACGGCGTTCGCACGGCCCCTTCGAGTCGTTCGAGGAAACGCCCCAGTTCGGCCTGGAGCGTCTTGGCGGTGGTCAACGGCGGACAATCCCAACGCGCCCGGGCCGCCAGGAACAGGAGCAAGCCGTACGGCGCAGGCGAGAAGAATACCTGGATGCCGCTGACACACGCCGCCTGAGACCGCGGCGCGAGGCGCAAAAGGACCGGCGGCGCCACGGCGTCGGAACAGGCCAGGGCCGCGTCGACCATTTTCCGGTAGCCGACGGGCGCCGTCGGGCCGTACCGGGCCGACAGAAGATACCGGACACGGACGTAGGGAATATCGGCCAAGACAATACGGGCCCGGGCAGGGGCGTACACCCGGCGCCCCGCGTCGGGCCCCGACCAAGTGTACTCGGGTACGGCAGGATCGGGAAAGTAGAAACGCGGCTCGAGGTCGGGCCGGTCGAAAGGCGGCGCGGCCAGTACGTGGCACATGCGATCGCCGCTGCGGCCCAAAAGAGTCAAGGCCAGGGCCGCCGCCACGCTCATGGTCTTGCGGCCGCCGGCGATGGAGAGCACGATGCGGACGGACGGATCTTCGGTGAACTGCCGGAGCGTCTCGAGCAGAAAATCGGCGACCGCCAGAGTATCGTCGCCGGCCCGGATATCCTCCAACTCCGCGTCGCGGGATGCGTTTGGAATGATGCGGACGGCGTCGGCGGAATCGCCGAAGAGCAGGCGGTCGGGCCCGGCACGGAGCACGCGGCGCAGGCGCTCCCATACGCCGCTGTCCAACAGCTCCCGGCGAATGGTCTCCCGGCCGGCGCGCGTGGTGACCGCCACGACACGCGCCGGGAGGACGGGCGGTTCTTCGTGCGCCAGTGCCCAAACGGTCTCGGTGATGACCGCCGGGCTGTAGCCGCACAGGGCGATGAGGACGTGGGACGGTTCGCCGGAGAGCCAGGGCGCCCGGGAAGGTCCCCCCGGAATCGCGGATGCTTTCACGTTTACACCTCCCACAGACCGGGGGCGTTCCCGCGCCGAAAGCGGACGGAAGCGCGCCGGCGTGTCAAAGCCGGAGCAAATGGCGACCGTAAGATGGCGCAACTGTCGGCGCGCGTCAAATGCGGGGCATGATCGGAACTGGGAAGCGGGCGGAATCGAGGGGGAGGACAGGGACGGTTCGAGGCGGCTCGTCCCGGCTCATCCTCCGGGTGGAGCCGGACAGGGCTGCGGTCGCGCCGCGACAACGGCGCGGGTCGGAGAATCGACACTTCGCCCCAAGAGACGTGGTTTCGGACAAGGCAAAAAAAAACACGGCGGGAGGGGTCGCCGCCGTGCATCGAGTACAATGGCTGCCCGGCCTGGATTCGAACCAAGACAAACAGGGCCAGAACCTGTTGTGCTGCCGTTACACCACCGGGCAGATTTCAACGAACGCCCTTACTCTATCCGTTCCGGCGTGGTTTGCAACCAAGATTCGAAGGCTTTCGCGGCCCTCTTTCCAGTGCGGTCTCCCCCCACCCCGGTCGACGCGCTCGCCGGAGACAGACGGGGGCTTCAGACGAAACGACCGAGATGCTTTAACCCGAGCCGGAACCCCTCCTCGCGCCCGACGGCGCCGTCCTCGTGCTCGATGGACAACACACCCCGATACCCGACACGATGCAACGCACCGACAAACGCTCCCCAGTCGACCCCCCCGAATCCGGGGATGACGTAACGCCACCAACCGCGCTCCAGGACGCCCACCCGCCGCAACACGTGTGCGCGGACTTCGCAATCCTTCGCATGCGTATGAAAGATCCTGGTCCCGAACTCCTCGACGGCGGCCAGGTAATCGATCTGCTGCCAGAACAGATGGGACGGGTCGAAGTTCAAGCCGAAGTTCTCGGCCGGCAGCAACTCGAACAATCGCCGCCAATGTTCCAAATGCTGGATATTGGTGGCAAACCAGTTTTCGAGGGCAATCCGGATCCCTTTGCGTCCGGCGTACTCGAGCACCGGTTCGAGCACACCGGGCAAATCCTGCTCGATGGTCTGCATCTTGGTTTTCCCGGGCAGCGGCATCCCGGCAAGAGTGCAAACCACATCGACCCCGAGATCGGCGGCGGCGTCGATCGTTTTGCGAAGCAACTCGCCAACGGCCTGTCGTTTTCCGGAATCCGGTTCCAGGACGTTCACGTAACAGGCCAGACTCGAGATGCGGAGTCCATTCCGATCCAACGCGGTCCGAATCCGGTCCGCCTGTTCCGGGCCGAAGCGACGGGGGTCGAGTTGGGCGCTGCCGGGTCGGGCGTTCACTTCCAGGGCGGCGAAGCCGGTTTTTCCGGCAAATGCCGCCACCTGTTCCATGCTTTCCGTCCTGAACGGAGACGTCAGAAGCCCTATGTCCATGATTGGCCAGTCCTTCTTGTTTGACGAGGCGGTTTCGAGGCCCCACACGTCGCCCGTCACCGCTCACGGCGTGCCGCGGATAGGCGGTCGCCCCCTCCGGCGGTGATGGGGAAAATGCGCAACGACGCCCCCACGCTATTCCTTGCGCAGGATATCTGCCGGGTCCTGGGCGGCAGCCACCACGGCCGGGACCCAGGCCGCCGCCAAACCGAGAACGGGCGCCATGAAAAACCCGAGCAGGACAGTCGCCGGTGCGACCAATTTCCACAGGTCCACGGGAGTGGGGGCCGAAGCGGTCAAGCGCGACGCCAGGAACAGTCCGCCGCCGACTCCCAGCACGACCCCGCAAACGGCGGCGCCGAGCCCCATGAACAGGGCGCGGAGCAGGACCAACTCGAGGATCTGGACCGACCGATAGCCCACGGCTCGAAAAACCGCGATCTCACCGCTGCGCTGCCGGACGTTGGCGAACGACAGAAAGAAAACCCAAACCCCCGCCCCGAGCAGAATAACCAGGCCGACGGAAATCGCCATGGCCCGCCGGCGCCGATTCATTCGGACCCGATTCTCCTTTTCGAGCTTGAGCGCTGCCCTGATACGCTGCGCCACCTTGACCCTGGCCTCGGCCCGGGCCAGCAATTTGTTCGTGCCCAGCTCAACGGCTCGCGTGCCCGGAAGAAAACGACGAATCCCCTCGCGAATCTTGGCAAGATCGGCGATGTTGGTGCAGACGCATTCGAGTGCGAGGATCGCATTGATCTTTCCGGGTTTCCCCAACATTTCCTGGGCCTCGCGCAGATTGATCCAGGCGGAAACATCGTCTTTGGTCCCGCGCCGCGCATGGCATTTGGCCACGGTGAACTTCCGTCCGAGCAGCGTCACCTTGTCCCCGGGTTTGAGTCCGAGCTGGCTGTGAAGTTCGTACCCCAGCAAGATCGTGCCAGGGGCCACCACATCGAGCAACGGTTTGACCCGTTTTTTGAAGATGTTGGGCACCTCTCCGCGTGTACCGATCAGGATCACGGTGCGCTTCGCTTCCGGCCAAAAAACCTTGGCCTGGAGCGTGGGCAACAGGTGACGGACGATGAGGATCCCGGATGTCGCGAGCCGGTGGGCGTATTCCTCGGGCATATACTCCCGGCCCTGGTCCTGAACGAACCAATCGCCCACGTCCTGTTTCTCGGGCAGAATCAAGACATTGAACCCCAGCTTGAGCATGGCCTTGCGGACATCGTTCTTCATGCGAGCGAGCAGGGCTTCCGTCTCGGCGCCCTTCCGGGCCAAGGTGAGTCGGGTCACGGTTTCATCGGCTCGGAGCACGATCAGAGCGCCCACAACCGACGCCGTGGCGGCCGCGACCGACAACAACCCCACCAGAAACGCCCATTTCCGAAAGGCCAGTTCCTTGAATGCCAGGATCAGGATTCTCACCGGACCGGGCCTCCGTTGCAACGAAATCTCGGGGCGGACGCCGGCGGCCTCCGCAGCGGGCCGGTTTTCAGTCGCCGCGACCGAGACGCATCCACACCACGCCGCCGGCGGCAAGCGCAAACAAGCCCAGGGTAACGGTCCCCAAGGCCAGCCAGAGCAACATTACTTTGCCGGTATCCGCTTTATCCTTGGCCAGGCGGCTTCGGGCTTCCGGCAACTCAGTGCCCACGACCACACCGGGCCCGGCTGCGGGAGGAAGAGGAGCGGGCTCGACCTCCGCATCACCGGCCGCGACCGACTTTTCCTCCGAAGGCAGCGGCGCGGCAGGTGGTGCGGCCGCGGCGGCGTCCCCCGGCGCGGGGGAGGCTTGCTCCTTCGGGACCAGCGCAGTCTCTTGGGCCGGCGGGACCGAAACCGCCGCCGGTTGCGCCTGGCCCTGCGGGTCCATTTCCGCTTCGATTACGGCCGAAACTCCCCGCAACGGACTCAGGGCCACTTCCCCGTATTCGAGATCGCCGGCGCCCATTTCACGCCACCGCCCCCGCAGGAGCAAGTCCACGCCGGGGTTCATCGCTTTAACCTCGCAGGAGCAAGCCCCCAGCAAGAAGCCGACAGTCTGGGTGATCGTGTCCCGGTTGATCCCATCGCCCACCAGGGCAAACAGGGCGCGACCACGCCCGAACACCGGCACCACCATGGATTTGTCGGTGTAATCTTTCAGGTCCGGTTCGATATGGGTCAACATGCTCCTGAAAACATCCTCGACGGCCGCATCGCGCTCGACGACCACGATCTTAAACGAAGGCGGCTCCTGGTCGTCCTGGCCTCCGAAGACGTCCCGAACCTCTTTGGATACGTCTTTGAGCAGTTGCCGCAGCCGCTTCTCGGTTGCGGCGCGTTCTTTGGCGTTGGGCCCCGGCTGGAAAACCCACACCGCCGCCGTCTGCCCCGGATCCAATTCCCGGAAAACCGACCGGCGGGCCGGAGAATCCAGGAGTTTGGCCACGTTCCCCGCCGCGAGCGGTCCGCTCCAGATCAGGCGGTCTTTCAAGGTCTTCGGCGGATACAACAGCGCCAACGCCGGCAACGACTTGACCCCCGTCTTTGCATAGAGGTCGTTGAAAAAGGCTTCCTTCTGCTTGTCCAAGTCCACGAGATGCAACACGAAATTGACTTGCTCGGCCGCCTTTTTCAGTTGCGCCGTCAATGCGGCCGATTCAGCGTCCAAGGGGCCCCGGTGAAAAACGACGACGTCATAGGCGTCGGATTCCCAGTTCATCCGGGCATACTGGTAAACCGGCGTATCGCACGCCCACGCTGCCGCGACCCCGAACAGGGCCGCGCACCCGAGAAAAAGGGAGACCCGACGGAAGAGTGAATTCATTCAACCTGCCTTTGCTGTGCTTCGATGTCCCGCTCGGCGGACGGTCCAGCGCCCGCCCGCGCGGTTGGTTCCTCCCCATCCCAACCGTTCCGCGCACCGTACGGAGGCCGCTTTCGGCCCCGACACAATGTACACTCGCCCCGGGACGCCGCCCATGTTTCCCGAATCGGTTCCGACCGGATTCCGGGCGGGCCGATCTCGGCACGCTTCGAGATTCGGCGACGGGACAGGGCCCAGGGTTGAAACCCCGGGCTGAATTCGGCAGCCCGTTCCGGGCAAATTCGGTTGCCCTATAGGTCCGCGATCCAACCGGGCAAATGCCCGGGCCCGATTCCCGCAACACAGCCGCCACCTACCGAACTGGCCTACGCCCGACTCGGTTCCGACCGGATTCCGGGCGGGCCGATCTCGGCACGCTTCGAGATTCGGCGACGGGACAGCGAGGACATTGGTACTGACACGAAACTCGCCCCGAAGTTTCTTGCTGCACGACGGGAGGCCGTCTCGGGCCGGTTCATGGGAGCCGAACGACAATGGGGCTTGTCCAGGCGCGGTGGCCGTCGACTTGGGTCACACGCACCCACAGTGGATTGTCTCCGGAGCGGAGTCCGCGCACCGAGACGTCGATGCGGAGTTCGCACGGCGGGTCGGCGTCGGGCAGGCGTTGCACGGTCATGTGCTTACCGAGTCCGCCGAGATCGGTGCGTTCGGGTTCGGGGCCCAGTCGCCCCGGGGTCAAAGTCCATGTTCGCCCGTTGAGGCGGAGTGTGATCTCGGCGCGAGCCGCATCGTCGAGCGTCAAGATCAATCCCGCGTCCCCGCCGGTGGTGACGGACCGCCAGCGGACCGTGTTCCCACATATTTCGGGCAGATTGTGGGGGTTCCAAAAACTCACGGGACGCACGTCGAGTAAGCGCGCGCCGTGCACGACCAAGTCGCCCTGCCAGCGGCTGAGCCGGTCCCTCCCGCGCACTTCCGCGCCGCCCCAGACGATCTTGAGCCGGCGTCCAAGGGAGTCGGCGTCGAAGGGCCGGTGCACTGCCACCGGCTCGGCGCCGTTTCGGACCCGGATTTCCTCGAGGGAAGCGGTCCCGTGGGCAACGATCCGAAGTCGAACGGGCGCGCCGGTCTCGGACGCCTCCAGGATCTCGCCCATGACCGCCGGTTGTCCGTTCGCGGTCCGGGCGCTCACCCAAAGGAGCGGGCGGTTCCCGGTGGTGGCGTAAAAGCGGCGGTGCAACAGGGCGTCGAGCAAACTTTCGCGGTCGAGCCGTTCCGCCAGGAGGCAGGTCAGGCCGCCGTACGACCCGAACTTGGAGGCGCCGGGGTACGAGGCGCCGGGGCGGCCCTTGTGTCCGTCCGAGTTGGCGCAGAAGCCGACCCGGGCCCCACGTGCCAGGGCGTCGAGCGCCAGCCATTCGAACGTGCCCCAGGCGGAATGAATCTCGACCGCGATCTCGATGGCGTCGTCGTGCCTGGCCATGTCGGCAAAACGCCCGCCGACGTGGGCAAAAGCGAACGGGCGCGCCGCCGTCTCTTTGTGGAGTTCGCGGAACAGCTCGGTCGCGGTCATGGCGATGGGGTTGGCGCTGGCTTCCCCCGGAAGCAGGTCGGCGCAGCTATGAACGAGGCGTGCGCCCTCCGCGCTGAAGTAGATGTTGCGGTCGCCCCCGAGCGGAGTATTGCCGCTCCATTCGTACCCTGGGAACGTGACGAACCGTCCGGGTTCATAGAACTCCGCCGCAGTGCGGTTGACGACCTCCCAGAATTCGTCGGTCACCTGGAAGTCGTTGCCCTGGTGCGCGGCGGCATCGAGCAGCGCGAAGTCGCGGGCGAACCTGAAGTAGTCACCGATGGTGTTGGTTCCGATGGTTTCCTCGGACTGACCGTGCCAGTCGGCCCAAAACCGGCGGTAGCGGCGCGGCGGCCCGACTTCGATAGGATTGCTCCGCGCGGCCAGGCCCGTTTCCGGGTCTGTGCATGTCACGGTATGCACGCCGGTTCGCGGAAACGCTTCGCACGTTATCGTTCGAGGCACGGTCACCGGATTGCCCCAGCCGTCCTCGAGCTTGAGGTGGGCCTTGACGGGTTCGCCGACGGAGATTTGCGAGGGGGCAATACAGACCGCGCGCGCGGGTACGCCGGGTCCGATACGAATGACGGGGGATTTCGGTAATTCTTTAAACCTATATGTGGCAATTGGATCAACCATGGTTTTAAACTCGAACGTGTCCTCGCAGAACGTCTGCAACCGCCAGCCGGGCGAACCGGCGGCGGTGTCGCCGAAAACCACGGTGATGGTGTCGCCGCGGTCCAGGTAACCGCCGGCGACTTTCAGGATCAGGCATCGCCCCCAGGGCCGGGTGTTGCCCTTGGGGTCCCAGCGGGGCTGGATGCGGCAGTCGCCGGTGGTGTGGATGCTGCAGTAATGCGGAGCGCCGGGGTCGTCGAACTGGGGCGTACCACAGTCGGAAGCGAACCGAAAAGCGATCTTGATCGCACCGGAGTCGTCGACCGGATGCCCCGCCGTGTACGTGTATCGCAGGCTCACCCACGCCCCTGCCTGGAATGGTCCCGCGGGTGTGACGGCGGCGTGCCCGAGGTCGAGTTTCTGCACATGGTTCATGGCGCAACACACTCCGGTTGGGGACGCCTCCCGAGACTCAGTCTCCGTTCGCCGGCCGGGCATGGGCCGAGGCGTTCCGTTTTCGATCCCTGTCCGACGTGACTTCCATGCCCGAAACAGCCCTCGAAGCCGCCCGCGTTCTTCCTGCGCGGCGGCGAGTCAGCCCGCGGAATAGACAATTCCGAGACGGTCGGTACTGTACTGCGTGTCTCAGGATTGTCCGGAGGCGACGTCGAGACCGGGGGACGGGCGCGAGTATCGTCCGGCCGGCGGCGTTTTCGCCGCCGCAACGCGCGGAAGTCGCCGCAGAACAGGAACGCTCATGCACAATTCTTCATTGTCGACATGTACTTCGATGGCCTTGCTCTTGACCGGGACCGTGTCGGCGGCCGATGCGTCCGACCGAAACCTGTGTCGCAACGGGGATTTCGCGGACGGCCTGACGGGCTGGACGCTGACCGCCCCGTCGCTACGTCGGACGAACATTGTACCGGCGCAGGCGGGGCCGTACCGAAAAGCCCTGCACCTCGAGCTTCAGCCGCCGGCGGGCGGCAAATCATGGTCCATTGTGATGCACACGGCACTTGCCGGATTCATCGGCAAAGGTCATCGTTTGGCGCTCAAGGCTTGGATGCGGAGTCCGCAATCTCTCCAAGTCCTCGGTTTTTTGGAAGTCCCGAAGCCGCCGTGGGCCAAGTCCATCGGCCGCACGGTGTCCCTGTCGCCCCGGTGGCGCGAGGTGACGTTTTCCGGGCAGGCCGTGGCAGATTACGGGCCGGGGGAAGCGACGCTCGGGTTTCATCTCGGTTACGGCAAGGGTGTGATCGAAATCGCGGGGGTTCGCCTGTTCGACCTCGATGCGCCGGCGGGCGGCCCCGCGCGCCCGAGTCTCGACAAACCCGAGAGCTTGATCGCGAACGGAGACTTCGGGGGCCCTCTGAAAACACATTGGCGCTGGTTCCCCGACGACCGGGTTGAGGCGAAACGTGCCGGGCCCGGCCCGGACGGTCTGGCGCAATGTGTGCGTCTCGAAGTGAAGCCGGCGCCCGGCGCCGATCCATGGTCGATTCAGTTTGCTCAGGGGTGCCGGGGGCTCGTACTGCCCAAGGAAGTGGTCCGCTTTCGGGCGTGGGTGCGCAGTTCGCAACGCGCCCGGGTCGCTTTTGTGGTGGAGGAAGCGAAAGCCCCGTACCGTAAGAGCATATTCCAAATGGTCCGACTCGGACCGGAGTGGAAGTCCGTCGTGTTTGCCGGAGTTGCGGAACGCACGTTCAAGCCGGGGGAACTTCAGGCCAAGCTGTTCCTCGGGTACGATCCCGGGACGGTCGAGATTGCCGGGGTTCGGGTCGAGAATGTGGGCATGACGCCGCTGGATCGCATCGAGCAAACCATCGATTATTGGGGCGGACGGAAGCCGTCCGACGCTTGGCGCGCCGCCGCGCAGGAACGAATCGAGCGGATTCGCAAAGGAGAGTTGGTGGTACGGGTGATGGACGCCGCCGGGCGGCCCGCTCCGGGCGCCGCCGTGACGGTGCGCCAGCGGCGGCACTTTTTCCGTTTCGGCACGTGCGTACCGGCGGCCCGCCTGGTGGACCGGGACAATCCCGACAACGTGCGCTTCCAGCGCGAAGTCGAACGGCTCTACAACACGGTCACATTCGAAAACGACTTGAAGTGGCGGATGATGAGCCCGCAACGCCTGGCGACGGTCGCGAAAGCCCTGGCGTGGCTCGAGGCCCGGCACATTGCCGTGCGGGGTCACTGCCTATTGTGGGGCGCGTACCGGCACCTGCCGCCGTCGACGGGCAAACTCCGGGGACGCGCCCTGCTCGAAGCCTGCCGCGCTCACGTGCTGGACTATGCCGGACGAATGCGGGGAAAGGTCTACGTCTGGGACGTGGTCAACGAGGCCGCCACCAACGTGGAATTATGGAATGAAATCGGTTGGAAGAACTTCCCCGAATCCTTCCGTTGGACGCGCAGCGCCGATCCGAATGTGCTGCTCTCTTATAATGACTACGGCATCGTGGACGACACGCGTCCCCGGCAGCGCGCCAAGGTCAGGGAACGCATCCAATACCTCTTGGACAACGGTGCGCCGCTGGATGTGCTCGGAGTGCAGGCGCACATGCGGGTCCCGCTGACGCCGATCCGACGTGTGCTCGAGATCCTCGACGAATGGGCCGCGTTCGGCAAGTCCATCGAGATTACCGAGTTTGATCTGGGCTGCCGCAACGACCGGGTCCACGCCGCGTATGTCCGCGACTTCATGACCGCTGTATTCAGTCACCCGAAGGTCACGGCTTTTATCATGTGGGGGTTTTGGAAAGGATCCCATTGGCGCGGCAACGAAGGCGGCGCGATGTTCCGTCGCGACTGGAGCAAACGCCCCGCTCAGACCGCCTGGGAAGACTTGGTGTTTCGCCAGTGGTGGACGAATTGGACCGGCCGAACCGGTTCGGACGGGCGGGCGGCGGTGCGAGCGTTCTACGGCACTTACGACGTCAGGGCCGAAGTCGCGGGGAAGACGGCACACGGCGCGGTGCGTCTCGAGCCGGGCGCCGAGGGGCGCGCCGAGGTGGTGCTGCGGTTGGGGCGTTGAGGGCGGCCGGAGCCTGCGACCGGCGCGCGGATTGCAGGCGACCGTCGCAAACATTAGGTTATCGGTCGTTGCAAAACAGCGTTGAATACGGGCGCACGCGCCGGGCCCGCACGGTCCTCCGGACGCTTCGGAGGCGCATCGTCCGGTGGGGCGGGCACCCGTGCCCCGTTATCCCCGGCAGCGCGTCGCGACGCGTTGCCGGCACAGCCTCGGGAGGACACTCGACGTGAATGGCATCCCCGTACTGACCGCTCGAGGGACCGGCATCGCCGAAGCCTGGGAGAATTCCCTGATCGAATTGGATCGAAACGGCACTGTGCTGAAAACTCAGTACGACAAGGCCGACGACCCGGCGAGCAAAGACGCCACGATGATCGTTACGATCGAAGATCCGCTGGCCGAACCGATGATCCACAAAGACTTCCCCGGCGGTCTTGAAGACCTGCAAGAGTACGTCATGGAGGTGGTCGAAGGCATCAAGAACCACTTGGTCCGCGACCCGGACGACCCGAACGACACCCGTTGGGAGTACACGTACAACGAACGTCTCTTTCACTACACTGTTCCGGGAAGGACCGGACCGGCCTTCGACCAGGTCGATCTGATCGCCGACAAACTCGCCCGGACCCCGTACACACGCCGTGCGCAGGCCATCACTTGGAAGGTCTGGGAAGACAATACCTGTTACGACCCTGCCTGCCTCCAAAGCGTCTGGTGTCGCGTCACCGAGGACCCCGACGGGGCTTGGCGGCTGAACACGAATGTGCGCTTCAGGTCGAACGACGCGTACAAAGCCGCGTTCATGAACATGTTCGCTCTCGTGCAATTGCAGCGGCTGATTGCGGAAAAGATCGCCGCCCGGACCGAGCGTATCGTGCGGCTTGGAAGATACGTCCACATGGCGGACAGCTACCACATCTACGGCGCCTACTTCCCGGAATTCCGGGCGCGTTTCCTCAAGGGACTCGAGCGCCGGACGTTCGAGGAGCGGACGTTCCGATACGAAGACGTGCGCGACATCATGGAAGAAGCGCGCCCCGTGATCCAGGAGAAAGTCCGGCGCATGAGCGAAGCCTGACCATTCCCGGTCGTGCCTCGTTCCAACCGGTTTGGACTGCAAAGGAAACTTTTCGTGAAAGCCGCTTTGATCGCCCAAAAGTTCGACGTTGCGGGACGCCTGGTGACCGTGGAACCCCACGGTTCCGGCAACGTCAACGATACGTACATGGCCATCTTCCGCACCACGTTCTCCGAGGAGCGGTTCATCCTGCAGCGCATCAACAAGCACGTCTTTCCCCAGCCCGGCTATATCATGGAGAACATGCGGATGGTGACCGAACACGTGCACCGGAAGCTTGAGCGGGAAGCCCATTTGGCCGACCGGATCTGGCAGTTGCCCCGGGTCATCCCGGCAAAGAACGGCGACGATCTCGTCGTGGACGGCGACGGCGAGTACTGGCGCGCCATTTCCCTGATTGCTTCCGCCCATTCGTACGAGCGCGTGCAAAGTCCCGAGCACGCGTTCGAAGCCGGGTTTGTGCTGGGGCAATTTCAGCGGTTGATCAGCGACATTCCGGTCGAGCGTCTGCACGACACGCTCGAGGGGTTTCATGTGACCCCGGGATATCTGGAAAAACTCGATGCCGCTCTCGCCACGGCCGAGGGACAGGCCCGTCTGCACAGTTCCGTCGAAGCCGAACGCTGCCTGCGCTTCGTGGAAAAACGCCGGACATGGTGCTCGATTCTGGAGGATGCGCGGAGTCGGGGCGAACTGCAGCTCCGCCCCATCCACGGCGACCCGAAAATCGCCAACGTCATGATCGACGACGCCACGGGCAAAGGCACGTGCATCATCGACCTGGACACGGTCAAGCCGGGTTTGATCCACTACGACTTCGGCGACTGCCTGCGTTCCTGCTGCAATCCCGCCGGCGAGGAAGCGCGGGACTTGTCCCAGGTCTATTTCGATACGGACCTGTGCCGGCCCATCATCCGGGGGTATCTGGCCCACGCACGGACGTTTCTCACCGAAGCGGACCGGCATTACCTGTTCGACGCCATCCGACTGATCGCTTTCGAACTCGGCCTGCGCTTTTTCGCCGATTACATCGCCGGCGACGTGTACTTCAAGACCCGGCACGACGGCCAGAACCTGAGCCGGGCCCGGGTGCAATTCCGCCTGACCGAAAGCATCGAGATGCGCGAGGGGGCCATTCGGCGCGTCCTGGACGAGGCCCTGAAGGGATAGGGGGCGCGGGGACTCAGGTGTCGGTCTCGAGCTTGAGCGTGGGCGCCGGGGCGCTCGGGGCATCCTCCGGCAGCGGTTCGGACGCGGGGTCGAACTGGGCCTGCTCCAGCTTGGCGGTGCCGGTCAAGGGGATGAAGCGCCGTGAAATGAATTCAGGCGAACTGCTGAACAGATCCCGGAGCATCTCTTCGAGCAGGTCGTTGGTCACCACCTTGCCGTTATTCTTGAAGTAGATGTCGATGTCGTTGCTCAAGTCCTCACAGCTCTGATAGCGCTTTTCGGGGTCGACGTCCAGGCAGGAGGCGCACATTCGGGCCAACTGCTCCGGCACATGATCCAGCTCGTGGAGGGGACTCTTCTGCATTTTCTTGAGGATGCGTTCGCGCGCCCGAGGCTGCCCGCGTTCGGGGCCGAAACGGTCCCGGTTCGTGAACAGGAAATACATGAGCAACCCCACGTTGTAGATGTCCGACCGTGCATCGAGGGAGGCCCGCTGCAACTGTTCGGGAGAGGCATAAAGCAGCTTGCCCGGGTTGGTCTTCCGCGAATAGCGCAGTTCGCGCGAGCCCTTGGTGATTCCGAAGTCGCCCACCTTGACCCGTCCGAACCGGTCGATCAGGATATTCTCGGGCGAAACATCGCGATGCACCAGGCCGAGGTGTTCCCCGTTCTCGTCGCGGTAGTGATGAACATACTGAAGTCCGCGCGCCACGCGCCCGATGAGAAAAGCCGAGATGTCGCAATTCATGTAAATCCGCAACGCCCGGGTGCGACTGACGATCTCGCGCAGGTTCCAGCCGTCGATGTACTGCATCACTGCGTAGTAAACGGTGTGCTCGTGCGGGTGGTTGCGCCGGCCCCGAACCTGCGGCAGTTCAAGGCGCAGCGTCTCCGATTCGAGACGATAAACCGGCACCAGGTTCGGATGGTTGAAAAGAACACTCAACTGGACTTCGTTGAAAAACTGGGCCAAGCGCTCGGGATCGAGGCTGTCCTTGACGAATTTCAGGACCACGGGCCGGCGCAGGTTCGCCGCGCTGAATTCGTCCGCCAGACAGGTGATTCCCATACCGCCCTCACCCAGGACGCGGCGAATCTCGTAGCGCCCCTGGGAGAAGAGCACCGTCCCCGGCCGTCGCAAGACCGTCTCCTCTTCTGCAATGAGTTTGCGAAGTTCTTCGGAAGAATAACTCATGTGGTACGCCCCAGCATTATCCGGCCGGGCTTGCATCGCCCGCAACCCCGGGCGATTCGTGGCGGTCGATTCTGCACGCTTTGCCCGACCCTGAACGTCTCCGGTCGGTTTCACCCACCGACGCCCCCTGAAGTATATCACGCCCCGGGCCGTGGACAAAGCAACCGAGGCTTTTGCAAAACCCCGCACGGCCGGCAGTTTTGGATGTGGCTGCTCCGCCGGGGCCGCCGCCCCGGACAGCGCCGCTCGTGCAGGCAGGCGGCCGTGCCCCGGACGGTTGCCTGAAAACCTCCCTGTCGCGCGCCGCCGATCGCGCCCCGCTCCCGTTTTTCCTCGCACTGCGCCCATCCTCCGGCCTTCCAGCCCTGCAATTCGCGCTTCGCCGCCCCGAGAACCGACCGGATCGAGCTTGACAGGGACCTGCTCCAGCACGAACTTTGAGGATACCGCAGCATTTCAACTTCCTCCCCGGCGGTCCGGCTCGATCCGACCGGCCGGCCGCCCACGGCAACCGGTCCCGCGACCGCCGTGGTCCCATTCGCCGGCCTCGGCCGTCTCGATCATCTCGGTCGCAGGCGAGCCGGCGGCTTCGGTGGAATCCGCGAATCAATCCGAGGCGTTCCATAAACATGAAGCTGATCCGACCATTTCGAGTTGCCCTGGTTCTGGGCGGGGGCGGCGCCCGCGGCCTGGCGCACGTGGGCGTTCTTTCTGTCCTGGAAGAGGCCGGCATCCGGCCCGACCTGATTGTGGGGACCAGCATGGGGGCGCTGATCGGCGCCGCGTACTCCGCGACCCCGTCGGTCCCCGAACTCAAGGAGCTGATCCGCACCGGGGCACAACGCTCGGCCGTCCGCGACATCGAGAAACGCTTCGAAGCTTTTCTGAGTTCACCGTCGGAAGAAGGTTGGAAGGGCTGGCTCCAAGGCTTGGTGGGGAAAGTGCGACGCCTGGTTCTTTGGAATCGGCAGGCCGTGCGTCCCGCCCTGGTGGATCCCGGCCTGGGGATCGAACTCATCGAGTGGCTGGTGGGCGATGTCCGGTTCGACGAACTGCACATCCCGTTTTATGCCGTGGCCTACGATCTGGCCCGAAACGAAGATGTCATCATCGGGCGCGGGCACTTGGCCACCGCGCTCCGGGCCACCTCCGCCATCCCCGGAATCTTCCCGCCGGTACGCACCCAAAACGCCGAGGTCGCGTTCGTGGATGGGTGTGTGCTGCAGGAGCTGCCCGTCGAGTCGGCGCGCAAACTGGCGGCGGACTTCGTCATTGCCGTGGACGTGTCTCCGGATATCGACCACAGTGTGCCGCAATCCGGGGCCGAAACCGTGGGGCGCGTCCTTCGCGTACGGGGCGACTGGGTCCGGCGCCGGAGCGCGGCGTCCGCCGACGTGTTGATTGCGCCCGACGTGTCCGACATCCACTGGTCGGAATTCTCCCGAACCGACGAGTGCTTTGCGGCAGGCGAAGCCGCCGCCNNNAACACTGCCGCGGTTGCAGGCTCGACTACTCCAACGACGTCGGCGGTCCCTCCTGCCGCGACTGTTCTCCCGCCGCACTCCGGACGTTCCCCCCGTCGCCGCAGTCGAGCCGATGGATTCGACCTGACTCGGTTGCGATCCGTCGACGACGGCGCGTCTCGCTTGTCCGCAGAGCACGGTCGCTCCCTGCCGACCGAGGCGATGTTGCAGCACGGACCCCTCCGGCGGCCGGTGCGAAAGTCGGATCCCGTCCAAGTCGCGCCCTGGCGCTTTGGAGTTCGGGCACAGTGCACGTTGGACGGCCGCGCACGACAGTGACACGCCTGTTGTGGAGCGAGCCCCGGTCGAGCATGGAGCGCAGCCCGACTCGCCCGCGCTGCGAAGTCCGCAAAGCGGCGTTCCGCACAACCTGCGTCACCACCGATAGTAGCGATACGGATCGTCCACCGACTCCGGTTTCTGCACGTAATAAGAATCCAGCCAAGGCGCGGGCACGGCCAGATAAGGCGTACCCATCATGCCGCCGGTTTGGTAGGTGTCGTTTACGCGGACAACCAATACGTTCTCCCCGTCGGGGTTCAGCCAGCCGCGATCGAGCGCATACTCGCGCGGGAACACCCAATAGTCTTTGGGCCGCGTCTTCTTGGTGACCTGCCCCAGGAACTTCCCGTTGAGCCAGACCCACGACTCGTCGTCCACCGGTCCGAGCCACAGTCGCACCCCACGCCGGACGAAGCTCGCCGGGACCCGGAAGTGCAGGCGGTACCAGAACGCACCGTTGAAGTCTTTCAGTTTCGGGCGCTGGGACTCGAACGTGGCGCCCACATGAATGGCCTGCCATGCGGAGTCCGCGAAACCGGGCCGCTGCCACCCGCCTTCACGTCCGGAATCGTCCGGATCCGCACGGCCTTTCCAACCTGCGTTCAGGGACAGCATCCAGGGCCCGGGGGGCGAACGGAATCGCTCAATCACCGGAGTCCGAAACGCGACGCCCAAGTTCGCCAGAAGGCGTGCCGCCAGAAAGACGCTGCGGCGGGAGGTGGTCCGCAAGTACGGCTTTTCTCTCGAATCGAACATCCAGGGCGGGGCTTGGTTCAGGACCACCACACCGCGCCCGAGACGAAGTACACGCAAGGCCGGCGCCCCGGGCGCACCCGGTCGACTCACTGCGGTGTAAGCCAGTTTCGTCCGCCAGTGCAGTTCCGCAGCGGAAATCCCGGCCAGGGCCGGATCGACCGTCCTGCCCGAGGGCCGGAACAGGTCGGACGTACTCTCCACCCGTTTCGCCGTCGTCATCCCGGGCAACAGCCGTTCCAGTTCGCGGGCGCCGAGGCCGAGGCACAGCACCCGCAACCCATTCTTCCTCACGGCGTCGGTGAAATTCACGGGGGGTTTTGCTCCGGGCCCCACCACCAGCACTGCGTCCGATGCGGACGGATCGTAACCGGGCGTGAAAAGCACGCCCAAGGTCTCGAGTAAACGCCGCCCCCGGCCGTCCCCCAGCACGAAAACGCGTTTGGAGGACATCGCCCGTTCGAGCGCACCTGTCTGTGCCCGTTGCGTCAGGTCGAGGAGCAGGTTTCGACAGAGCCGATCCGCCGCGGGATCCGGCTCGGTACGCCCGGTGACGTCGAGTTGACAGAACACGATCCGTCCCTTGCCCTCGCGGTATTCGAGCAGGGGCGCATACTGCAGGTCGAAGCCGCCGTCGACAAGCGGCAGCCAGTTGCCCCGCGGCGGCTTCTCGATCAACACGGAGGCCACATTGCCCTCGTTGCCGCAGCGCCAGACACGGGTGTTCTCGAACCCGCACCATTTCCATTTCGGGTTGCCGTTTTCCACTGCGGGCACATCGAGGTACGGGGGAGTGAGCGTGGCCTTGCCTCGCCAGTTTTCGAGCATTTCCGGTCGGATGCCGGACAGGCCGGGATGCCGGGTTCGCAGGAAGACCCGGCGCAGGCCATGCACATTGATCCGGAACCCGAAACGGTCGGCCAGGGTCTTGGCGGACTGTTCGAACACGAGTACGTTCAACCCCTTCGGCACCGCCGACAGCTCGAGGCTCGGGTCGTCCGACCCGAGGGCTTCGCGCCCGATGACGAGCAGAGTTAGAGCAGGCGATAGTTGGCTCACGGCCTCGGCCCGCACCGACTCGAACGACACGCCCAGGCGCTGGAGGAGTTTGGAGGTCAACCCCTTGGGATCGAACAGGACCACGCGTCGCGTCGCCGCACCACTCCTGTCGGCGGTGCGTACCGGCAGCAGAAATACGTCCATTGCGTCCTGTTGCGACTTCAGACCGTGATCGAAGTCGAACCGTGCTTCGATGCGTCGACGACCGGCCGGGGCATCCGGCGACAATGGGATCGCTATCGGGACCGACGCCCGTTCGCCCGGCCGGACCCTGACGGCGCCGTGCGCCCGGGGTCCGCCGGATACGAACCGCCACGACCACCGGCATTCCAACGTGCGCCGGGAGTCGTTGACGACGATCAGTTGCTTGCGGACCGTTTCGCCCGGCCGGAAATTGCCGCTCCGTTCCGTGAACTCTCCCGGCTTGCCCGCAATGTAGGCAATCACCGGTCGGTTCCAGCGCAGGAACGTACGGCCCAGGATCGTGGGCTCGAAATTCGATTCCGAACCGGTGTCGTCGATGTACTGATCGCCGGCCAAAAAACGGTCCGGGACAATGCCCGGCTGTTGGAGGTTCTTGAAGGCGGCGGGGTTGTCGGTGGGCGGGGTCTCTTTCACCCGCGTCCAAAAACCGCCCTGGTCCCAGGGCAGCATGGCGGAAGCACCCCACGTGCGGTGCGAGCGCCAATTGTCGGCGGCAAACCACGCCTTGATGTCGAGGTGGTCCTCTTCCCGACCGCGCAAGTATCGTATCAACTCATACCAATGAAACGGCTTGCCCGTCGCCCACAGCCGCTCCTCCAAATCGAGGGACTGCTGTTTGATCTTCGTCATACGATAAGCGCCTTCGCCTTTGATCGCCGCGGCGAATTCGCTGTCCCACAGTCGCTGGAAGGCAGCGTACCGCCAGATGAATCGCGGGCCGCGGTAACTTGACCACGAGGAAATGTGCGGCAATCCCCACTCGACGAAGAAGACCGGCTTGGTTCCGGTGGTCGCCCAATGTTCGAGCCAATTGCTGCGCTCGCGGCGGGGGGCCCAGTTCAGGTAGATGTTGACGGTGTGCATCTCCCCGAGATTGCCGGACTGGTGATGGTAGACGGGCCGAGTGGGATCTATGGCCTCGACAATCCCGGCGGCGATCCGGGCCTGGGCCCGACTGCGCCGGGGCGGCCTGCCGGCGACGGTGTCCGGGTCGTAGCGTCCGTCGATCTTAAGGGGATTCTGGTCCCCGAAGTACCCGCAGGCATTGTGATTCATGGCGTAGGTCGCAACGCTGGGATGATTCCAAACGCGACGGATGATCCAACGGGCGATGGCCCGGTAACGGGCGCGTTGGTCCGGGGCGCTCAGATTCCAGTTGAAGTCCTTGACATGGGGCAGAGAAAACGAAACCAGATATCCGGTGGTGTCCGCGGCTTCCAGCAGGCCGTTCATGTAGCTCACCGCCCCCGGGGCAAAGTTGTAATTCGAGGTGATAAGGAAATTGAACCCGTACGCCTTAAGCCGACGACAGGTGCGAACGCCGCCGGCACGGTCGGCCTTGTCCGCTGCGGAATTGATATTGCGCGACAACAGGGCCCGGAGGTGAATGGGCGAATCGTTCAAATAGAAGTCCCGGCCCTGGATCCGGAATTCGCGGAACCCGAAACGGATCGGGAGGGATTCGTCCACGAGTCCTCCCGTCGCATCATCGAGGGTTACCACTGCGTCGTAGAGATTCTCGGGTGTGTCCAGGTCCCAAAGGTCCGGATCGGACCACGGGGCCTCCAAACGGAGCGCGGCGCCGTTCCGTCCGGGGTGCACTTGGGGAAACTCGAACTGTCGCACCACCCTTCCCCCGCGGAGGATACGTACGGTGGCACGGCGCACCGTCCCGCTCGCCCGGGCCAGTTCGATCTCGAAGGCAATGGTCTTCCGGCGCACCGAAGTGATTACATGTACGGCCTGAATGGCGTCACGCTCCGGCTCCGCATCGAGGAACACATCGCCGACGAGTCCTTTCCAACGCACAGTCGCTTTCTGCTTCACGATTCGGTCCGGCGCCATGAAGGCCGTGCTCTCCGCGGCCAGCGGCCGGGCCGTCACCAGGATGTCCAGAGTCTGTTCCATGCCGGGGCGGACAAAATCGGTGAGATCGAGTCGCCCCCCCGGAAACCATATTCGGCCTGCGTCACGCCCATCCACCCGGACCCGGGCATGGGTCTGTACCAGTCCGGGGTCGAGCAGAATGCGGCGTCCTTTCCACGACGGCGGCGCGGTAAAGGTCCGGCGGTACCATGCCTGATCGAACCCGGTCTTGTCGGTGAGTCGAAAGAACCAGGGCGACAAGCGGACGGCCTGGACATCCCCGGACGTATCCGGCGCCAAACGTCCCGGCCATGTCCCCGGCACCTTGAACCAGCCCCACCAGCCTCTGCCTTCGGGCGGCGGCGCTTCGGCGTGCTCCTCGGTCGCAACCGGTGCGAAACGCCAGAGCCCGTTCAGGCAGACCCGCTCACGTGCGGCATTCGCCCGACGCCAAGCCGACTCCATCGCCCAGGGCCGGACCACGCCTGCCGGCAGTGAGGCGTCGGTCGGATCTTTCGGACGACGGGCGCTGACGACGATGCGAATGTCATCGAACTCGGCCGTTCCGGCGCGGCCGAAATTCGCCGCCCCCAACTGCAGTTCCGTCGCGCCCCAGGGCACGTAGTAATCTCGGCGGCACTGGATCCAGTCCGTCGTGCCTACGGCATGGAAGACATTGGGCCACGGCCCGACCCGTTTGCCGGATTTGTCGTAGAATGCCATGGCCAGGCGCGCGTCCTGCCAACTTTGTTTGCCGCGGACCACGCCGGTGGCTTTCATTCGCATACTCAGAGTAAGGCGCCACCATTCCGGTTTGAGGGGAATGTTCTGGCCGGAACTCACGCCTCCACCGTCCAGCAACAACCAACGATTGCGGCCGTCCGATTTCAACACCGCGTGTTCGCTCTGCTGCCAGCCGTCGGGGCGGCCGTCGCGGTCGACGTCCGCTTCGAAACTGCCGTTCCGCACCAGGTTCGCCGGAGCGTTCTGTCCGGCTGCGACCGAAATGCAGAGCGCCGCCGCCGCGACGACGGCACTGAAAACGGCGCTCACGCCCCAATTACCGAGAAAAAGCGAAGTTCCGCCGCGACAAAAAGAGCAAGCACGCATGATCTGTTCCTCAGTCGTTCCGGTCGGACGCGACGGGGCGGGGATCGGCCGAGAAGACCGTCAGGGACAGGTCCCGCACGCGGGCGCCGACATCGTAGATTCCCGGCACTTCCCAGCCCAGGTTCATCCCGGCGATCCGGTAGTCGACGAGGTCGTGCGATGCCGCCAGAAACCCCCGGCGCCACGCCTCGCGCAATCCCGACCGTATGATCGGCAACACGTCTTTGTCGATGGAGACCCATTTGCCGTCCGCCAGACGCCGACGGGTATAAACCGTCCCGTCGGGAGTATAAATGAACTTTCCCGCCTGGTCCGGGGCGGTGAAGCGTCTGGGGGTCGGATAACGACTGTCGTACAGCGGAATGCCCAAGTACAGGAAATCGCCGTACCCTGCGGATCTCCGGTTCAGGTTCTGAATCGTCAGGAAGACCAGAAACTGTGCGGCGTGCAGCCGCGGCGTGAAATCCGGGGTTTTCTGCAGGCGGCTGAAGAGGAGTCTGGCCGAAACGCGAAAGCGGGCCTCGGACAATTCCGCAACCCGCGGCGGATCGGCGAAACGCTGGGAGACCAGCAAGTGAGGCCACGGCTGCCCTTTGCGACGCGGACGCCCGGCGTATTCGGCACTGCCGTTTACTGTCAGGGTCAAGTCGGCTTCCGGACGTCCGGGAACGGCAACCATCACTTCTTTGGCTTTGTTCGCAAACCGGACGACGCCGCTCGCCGGCTGCTCGGGGGCGACGCCGGCCAGTGAATAGCGGCTGTTCCACTGGGCCAGGCGCCAAACCGGCGGGCCGGGTCCGGCCCCGGCCCACCGCAGTTCCGCGACTTTGACCACGCGACCGGCTTTGGGGTTGAGCAGGATGAAGCCACGCCGGAAATGCCGGTCTGCAATCAGTTCGCGCGCAGTGCCCGCCGGGGTCCGAACCGCCTTTTCCACCGGTACGGCGGCATTCGCGAGACCGACCGCCAGGCAGCTCCCCCAAACAAGGGACACGAACGGTGGACGCCCGGCCGTCACCGTCGTTCCCGCCCGGGCATGTACCGACAAGCCGCCTGTCCCAAACATCTCCTCACCTCCCCCGGGCCGGCCACGAGGGACGTCGCGCCATCCGCGTGTGGGAGTGCGCGATTGCTGCGCCGCGAGACGCTTGCGGCCCGGTTCATTGTTCTTCGCACCTTCCGCAGCCACTCGTTTCGAGAGAAGTCACATGTCCCCGGATTTCGTCGAAGAAAAACGGGGCGGTCCCGAGGACCGGGGGCGAAAGACGTTGCCCCGCGAACCAGTTGGACCAGTCGATTTCGCTCCCGTCCAGGTGGCGAAGCACACCGCCGGCTTCGAGCAAAACAGCCGCGGCCCCGGCATAATCCCAAATACGGGCCGTGGAGAGCGCCCCGACCGCCGCGCCGCGGGCGACCAACAGGTAGTGAAAGGCCGTACTGCCCAGGGAACGCGTCTTTCCCGGGTATCCGATGCGGTACCTGAGGTGGGCGCGGGCATCCACATACAAGGTCGCCCGGTCGGGAATGGGAGGGGCTTCCAGGGCATGAATCGGGCGGCCGTCGCACTCGGCGCCGCGTCCACGCGAGGCCCGATAACAGTGATCCACCGCGGGAAAGTAAACCAGGCCCGCATAAGGACGGCCCCGCCGGAAAAGGCCGATGGACACACAAAACGTGTCGAGCCGGTCCATGAACGCCGCTGTCCCGTCGATCGGGTCCACAATCCACAGCCATTCGGCACGGCGGGCCTCTTTCAAGACGGCTGCGTCCCGCGGCGTTTCCTCCCCGATGTACGCCCCTTCGAAAAGCAGGGGGAGTTCGCGCCGGAGGAACCTCTCGACAGCCTTGTCCGCCTCGGTAATGACGCTGCCGTCGACTTTCTCGAACGCCTGCACGGCGCCGTAATGGTCCAAGACAAGTGCACCGGCGGTGCGCGCGGTCCGCTCGAGGTTGGCGAGGAGTGACTCGGGAAGGTCGTCGAAAAGTGCCATTTAACCCCCGGCAGTACACGGCTGCGGTGTTATTTCTCGACCGGCACCACGATGCCGCGCATGATGATGTTCTGGGCGAAAACGAAGATGAGCAAGGTTGGAATCCCGGCAATGATCAGAGACGCGTAGACCACTGCCTGACCGCTGCGCATCTGGAGCTGGTAGAGCCAGACCATCATGGTCCACATCTTCTCGTCCTGGCAAATGAGCAAGGCGAACATGAAATTGGAATACGCCAAGGTGAACGCGCTCAACCCGATCACGGCCAGAATGGGCTTGGACAGGCTCATGGTGATCTGCCAGAACATGGTCCATTCCCCGGCCCCGTCGAGCGCCGCACTCTCGTAGAGTTCCCTGGGAAGCGAGTCGAAGAAACCTTTGAGCAGGAATATCGAATATCCGTTGGCGAGCCCCGGGAGGATCAGAGCCGCAAACGTGTTCAGCAGATGGAAGTTGCGGAGCATCAGGAAAACCGGGATCTGCGTCACCATCGGCGGAAACGCCATGGTCAGCATGAGAAACAGCAGGATCTTGTAGGTGGACGGCATCTTGTAGCGACTCATGGCATAGGCGGCCAACGGGTTGACCAACAGCGCGCAGAGTACGGCCAGGGAGCAGTAAATGACCGTGTTCATGATACCGCGTCCGTGGAAGACCAGATAATCCAGGACCGTGGCGTAATTGCGCACGACAAACTCGCGGCGGAGGCGTCCCTTGTTGGCCTGGAACGCCGCGTAGTGGGCCTCCCGCTGCGGCATGGCGATCTGCTCCGGAACGGCGTAGTTCGTGCCCAAGGCGGCATTGACCCGCGCAAGCGACCCGAATCGCTTCATGAGCCAATCCTGGAATTGGAAGTCCAGGCACTGGATGTACACCATGGAGGCGGGGAGCATGTGCATTCGGCCGGTGTCCGGGTCTTTCCACCCGGTCAGGAACGCCTCCCAGTCACTGAGCACGACGCCGGTCAGTGGCGGATCTCGGACAAGAGGGACCTCGTCGAACGAGCGCAAGGCATTGAACTTCGGGCCATAGTTGCGTTTGAAGGCGCCGATGTCGCCGTATTTCGCTTTGAGAAAAGCGCGATAGAGCGGCGCGGCCTCGGGCTTGGCCCGGACCCAGAGCAGGTTGAGCGTGTTCCGGACGAAATGTTCCCAGTCGTCGCGCACCGGTCCCGGCGCCTCGGCCGGGTAACGACGGGGGAGCACGACCTCGTCCCAGGATTCGAATGTCGTGTGATGGGCCTTGTTGTAAGCCTCGATCTCCTTGGTGTATTGCGCCTTCAGGAAAACGCGTTTATAGAACCCTTTCACAGAAAAATAATAGATGTCGACTTCCGGCTGTTCACTCTTGAACTGCCAGAATTCGCGCATGAACGGGGTCGGGTTGGGCTTGTTCCGCCGGAGCAGGTAGTCCTCGGGCAGCACGTAAAAGGCATTCCAGTTGACGAATTGAGTCTGGTACTCGCGGTTGGCGACGTCCACATCTCCCTCGGTCTTCTTCATGATACGACGTTTGAAACGCCGCAGCATTTCCGGCTCGGTCCGGGAGGCCGGGGTCGAGACAAAGCCGCAGGCGGACGCGAGCTGCGACGGCCGGATGTCTTTCAGGAATTCATGCCAGAGCCGAACCCGATCCCGGTTGATCGTCGCGGGCGGATCGACCGTCTCGAAAGAGCGGAACTCGATATCGTAAGTTTCCCGCACCACGTCCAACGACTCATTGAACAAGCCCTCGATATACTTTCGGTAGAGTACGTTGGGATCTGCCGGTCGAAAGGCGCTGACATGGAAAAGGCGGGACAGTCCCTGCAGGTATCTGCTGATATGGTTCCGGTACAAATCGGTATCGCTGTAGAGGAACTTCGGCACGGCGTCGAAGTCTTTCAGGTCCACGCTGCTCTTCATACTGCCGGAAATCATGAGGAGGAACGGGTAAATCATCGAGAGTGCCCCGAGCGTCAGCACGGTATAGATGCTCCAGATCAGGAGCCTGACTTTGGGGGCCTTTCGCCCGATCTCTGAAATAATGGCCATCAGGTCTTGTTCCCCGTTGTCCGGAATTCGAGACGTGAAAGGATGCGGAGCTGGTACACGGTGAACCCAATCAGCATGAACCCGAGAATCCAGGCCATGGCGGTTGCCGGACCGAACTTGAGAAAAATAAAGGCCTTGTAAAAGATGTGCAGCCCGGCCACCTCGGTGCCGGCGCCTCCGCCGGTCATGGCGAGAATGTTGGCTGTGGAGCGCCAGGAATTGATGAATACGCCCACGAAGTTGATAATCAGCAGCGGCTTGAGGATGGGGAACACAATGAAGAGGATCTTGTCGATGAACGTGGCCCCGTCAATGTCCGCCGCCTCGTAGAAATCGTCGGCAATCCCCTTGAGCGCGGCGAGGTAGATGAGGCATCCGGGCCCCATTCCGGCCCAGACCATCGGCAGCACGCAGGCGAGCATGGCGGTTTCGCGGTCCCCGAGCCATCGGTACGGCACGTCGAGCCGCAGGGTGAACAATCGCGCGAACAGCGAAAAGCCCGGCCGGGCAAGGATGGGGTGGGCCAAGCAGTAACAGGTGTAGAGCAAGGCGCATCCGACCAGGAAAAAGATCATCGCAACGGCATAAATCCGGTGGTAGAGCAGACGTCGAGAAAAGGACACGGCGATGAGGAAGAGGACAAGGCCGACCGCCAGGTAAGCAGCCGCCGGGATGTGCATGAGGATCCCGTTCAGGGCCCCGCGCTCACTGGGTTCGTAGAACGATTTCCAGAGCAGAATGATGACCAGGCCGGTGATCACGGCGGGCAGGTAGAAGATGGTACGGTACACCACCTTGCCCCGGGGGACTTCCTGGAGCAGGATGGCCAGGATCACCGGCGGCAGGAAGGTCAGGGCAATCACCAAGAAGCTGTACCGAAGAGAATTCCAGACAGAACCCCACCAGTCCGGATCGTAGAGTGCGTGGCCGAAATTGTCCAACCACACCCATCTCGAATCGCCGAGAATACGGTAATCCTGGAACGCCATCATCGAGCCCTGCAGCAATGGAAAATAGCGCCACACCAGAATGGTCCCCAGCGCCGGCAACAGCAGGACGAAGGCCCAACGAAAGCGCCGCAACTCGTCGAGGAAAGTGGGCCGCCTGACGCCAGCGGGCAGGTCCGGACCGCTGAAGACTCTGTTGATATACCGGAAAACCAGGGCGAAGGTGATGGTAATGGCAACCAGGAGGACCGCCGCCGAAACGCGACGTTTGAACAACTCCCGGGGCGTATACTCCTGGAGCATCTCTTCGTTGGCCTTGAGGACCGCCTTGTGGAGCAACCCCTTCAGGATGGACAGCCGCTTCTCGTTGTAACGCACCTTGCGTCCCGGAACATACTTGGGCAAGTCCCCGCTCAGAGCCATGTCTTCGGCATCCTGGATCGGGTAGGTCATGATGTTGTAGGCCAGATTGCTGTTCGGACCGTAGGGCTCCGGCTTTCCGGTCCGGATGGCGATATTGAACGTCTCCGACCAGCCCCGCGGCGCCAGGCGCGCCACCTCCGGGTATCCGAACATGTTGAGATACTTCGGGTTGACGAAACGCCCCAAACCGCCCTCGACCATGATCCGGGTTTTGATGCGCACGGCATCTTTGCAATCGTAGAAACGCAGGTATTCCCAGGCCGCGTCCCGGACGACCGGGTCTTTGATGTCCGAAAACAGGCCCATCATGCGGCTGTTGAGTTCCGCGGCCCGTATGCCCGTCGGCCCTTTCGGCACCGGAACCATCCCGGTCACGTCCGGATTGATGGTCTGAAAGAGCTTCTCGTCGATATAGGCGAACATCATGGCGATTTCGCCGCGGTCCCACTTCTGGCTGGCCTCGCTGGCCTCTTTGTACGCATAGCCGAAGCGCTTCTGTCCATCTTTGTCCAACCACGGTTCGGTGCAGAGCCGGGTGTAGAAATCCAGCGCCACGGCGGCTTCGGGACTGTCGAACACCGCCCGCCATTTGCCGGTCTTTTCGTCTTCGACAAGAATATCTCCGCCCGCAGACCAGAGGAACGTGATCCAATACCATGACTCGTGCTTGCCCCGACCGAAGCGCACCCCGTAAACGCCGTTCCCGGGATCGGTGATCTTCCGGCAGGCCGTGTACAAGTCGTCCCAGGTCCAATCGTTCGTCGGGTAAGGCAGTCCCGCTTGTTCAAACAGGTCTTTCCGGTAGAGCAAGACTTTGCCCAGGGCCCCGCCGTAGGGAATGGCCCAGACGCGCTTGACGCCATGCGGCCCTTTCCGGCGGATCACCGGCCAAATCTTGGGGTGGATACGGAAGTCCTGCTCTTCCTGAGACATGGACGTCAGATACCCGTCCTCCGGATTGTCCAATGGATACAAGAAGCCCTGGGTAATGTACGTGTCCGACTTGCGAAAATTCACGTACAGAACGTCGGGAGCCACACCGCCGGCAATAGCCAACAGGTCGTTCTCCACCCCTTCCACCCGGATGCCGGACGACTTGTGGAGACGTATTTCCACATGGTCCCAGTCGTGCCGGCCGTATTTTTCCGGGTTGGCTTTGTATTTGTCCCGGTAGCGCGCCGCAAATATCTTCGGGAACCGGCGCACGAACTCACGGACTCCGGCCACGTCGGCCCGCGTCGCCGTGTCCGTACGCGTCGGGTCGGGAAGCCAGTACAGCTTGACGTGAATAATCGTCTTACCCGGAGCGTCCTCGACCCACCCCGCGGTGGCCACAGCCGTACCGGCGAGGAAGACGCACGCAGTCCAGACCCGGCCGAAACGGCCCGGGAGATCTGTCGAGAGAAAACGTATGAAAGCCATTCTGCAGGCCCCCGACGCGTGGGAACGAAGAAGGACGACGGCACCCGGCCCCATCGGAAGAAGCCGACCCCTTTGCGAGGCGGTGCGATCCGGGTTCACAAGCACGATATGCTAATGCGCCTGGGCCGTTTTTCAATGCCCAAACCCGCCGGTCTTCACGGCGCCCCCCACAGCTTGCGCATTGCCCGAACAGCCTTAAATTGAGCCCGTCCGAAAAGGGGGCGGAACCACACGCCGCCGGTGCTGGCTTGACTCGGAGACGACGGGACAGAGCGAGCAGGTCTTTAGGGAAAGAATCGAGTCGATCGTGCCGGACTGTCGGACCCAGATGGGGAGACTGAAAACATGAAGACCCCGTTTCAGGGCGCGTCGCGTCTCGCAGTCGGAGTGGGAGTGGGTGTATTGTGTGTCGCGCTGGCGCACGCCGGGGCTGATTTTCCGCTGGGCGCCGGTCCCCGCGGCCTGGACGACTGGCGGCCGGCCCTGGCGGGAGGGAACGCCGTCAAAGTTTCGGTGCAGGCGCCCTCCGACCCGACCTCCGGGCGGCTGATCGTCACTTTCGAGAAGGCCGGTCCGGAACGCCGTATGGTGGCGCTTTCCCGGTCGGTTACTCGGGATCTGACCGGACTGCAGGCGCTCGAACTGGATTGCAGTGCGGAACTTGCTCCCGGCCTGACGGTGCTTCCGGCGGTCCTGTTTTTCGAAAAGTCCGGCGGGGTCTGGGTCAAGTTGAGCGCCGGCGCCCCCCTTCCGCCGCCGCCGGGCGGGCGGCTGCGCTTGCCGCTCAAATCGCTGCGACAAGCGGCGTTCAGCCGAGACGCGTCGGGCAAGATCGAGTGGAACGCCATCGACCGGGTTTGGCTGGGGTTCGTCGTGGACGGGACGGGCAAGGGCCGCGTGTCCATCTCGGGTATCCGGGTCACTGACCGCCCCTACCGTCCTGTGGGACCGGCCTCGCTGCTGCCGGACGGCCCTCTGGCCTGGAGTGTCGGGCACGACCCGGCCGTAAAGGCCTCGATCGAAACGGACGTTCCGGGCCCCGGCGGCCGGAAGTGCTCTCGACTCGATTTCAACTTCCCGGGCGGGCGCCACATGTACGTGGTGCCGTCGCACCCCATTCGCCCGCTCGAACTCGGCGCTTACAAAGGGATACGTTTGACTTACAAGGCCAAGCTCCCCAAGGGCATTGGCGGGCTCCTGTTCATGTTGGTCGAGGCGGGCGGCGCCCAGTATTACGCGTCCCCGCCCCCACCCCCGACCGAAACCTGGAAATCCATCGTCATCCCCTTCTCCCGGTTCAAGCACGGAACATGGACCCGGGACGCGAACGGCAAGCTCGACCTGGACGACGTGCGCAAAGTCTGCGTGGGGGCCCACGGCGTCGCGAGCGGCAAAGGCGGTTCGGGACAAATCTGGACGGTCTCGGTCGAGGCTGTCCCCACCCTCGAACCCGCGGGCAAGTGAGGCATGGAAACGATTCCGAACCACGGTTGGATGCCCCGGATGCTCGGCCCGATCCGGGGAGTTGCAGTCCGGCGGACAGCCTGTATTTTTCGAGCCACGCACGTAGCGGGTGCGTCCCGTGGAGCGTGTTTTCCCGATTGCGGCGGCACGGCAGCGGTCGCAATGCCCCGACGCGCACTCCGGCTTGCACCGGCCAACCGACCGGGATGAATTGAATCCAAATGATCCGGGGGTCCATGATGAACCGTGTGTCCGTTCTTCCGATCGTGCTGTGCTGCATCCTGGGGGGAGTGGTGCTCCGGGCCGGTGACCGTCGCTGGGTTAAAACCGGAGAATGGTCCGGAACGGGCACGTGTCAAACGCGCATTTTCCGGATCTACGGGAGCAAATGGCGCGTCCGGCATCGCCATCAGGGCAACGGCCTGTTTCAGATCGGCGTCTACGATGCCGGCGGCGGATTGCTCGATATGGCCGCCAACCTGCGCCAACCTGTCTCCGGGGTCCACACACTCACCGGGCGCGGCGACCGATACCTGGCCATCAACGGCATCGAGACAAGTTGGGAAGTCACGGTCGAACAGTACTTGTCGATTCTCGAAGAATGGCAGCTCCGCGAAGCGGCCAAGCAACCGAAACCGACCCTTCGCAAGATCGCCGTCTGGTTCGGGGAAGACACCGACGCGGATTATGCGGTCACGCTGCCGGTGACCGGCTCCTGGAAAATCGTTCACTCCAATACCGGCGCGGGTATGCTGCAGATCATGGTCCGCAACCGGGCGGGTTTGGTGGCGCTGGCCGCTAACTCCAGTGATCCCGGCGAACGGACGAGCTGGATTCACGGCAGCGGCGACTTTACCGTGCACATCACGGCGGTCAAGACTCATTGGAAAGTCGAGATCTTCGGTCCATGACCCCACGCCCGGCCAAGACCCCACGCCCCGACGACCGACTTGCCTCTCTGCCTTGCGCCTTGAGCATCGCCGGCAGCGACAGCGGCGGCGGGGCCGGGATCCAGGCCGACCTCCGAGCCTTCGCTTGGTTCAGTGTGTTCGGCCTGACCGCGATCACTGCCGTCACCGCCCAGAACCCCCGCCAGGTTGCCGACGTGCACATCGTGCCCGCCGCGAACTTGTTCGAACAAATCGAGGCCGTGTTTGCGGAGTTCGCAATCGGGGCCGTGAAAACGGGAATGCTCGCCAACGCGGCCGGGGTCCGGGCCGCGACTCGGGCCGTCGCACGACATGAATCCACCCCGCTCGTTCTGGACCCGGTCATGGCGGCCACCAGCGGGGCCAGGCTCCTGGAGGCGGACGCCGCAGAAATCCTCGAGGCCGAACTGCTGCCCCGGGCCACGATCGTGACCCCGAACCTGCCCGAAGCCGAAATCTTGCTCGGGCGCCCGTTGCGGAGTCCGCAAGCCTGCGTCGACGCGGCACGGGAGTTGGCGGAGCGTTGTCGCGGTTTTGCCATGATCAAGGGCGGCCATTCCGACGCGGTTTCGGTGGATTGGGTCAGCGACGGAGAGCGGGTGTGGCGTCTGAGCAGCCCGAAAGTATCTGCCCGGACAACGCACGGGACCGGTTGTGCTCTGAGTGCGGCCGCGGCGGCCTGCCTGGCCCGCGGGCTCGAGCCGCTCGAAGCGCTGCACCGAGCCAAGGCGTACGTATACGGCTCTCTGAAGTCCTGTCGTCGGATCGGTCCGGACATCTGGGGTTTGGTCCCGCCCGACGTCCTGCCGCTTTCCGAAGTCGTCATCGAGCCGGTTGCCGTGTAATCGACGCCTCGCCGCCGGGGCGACCCCGGCGGCGCAACTACCGGGCCGGTCCCGGACCGGCCGAAACGGCCCCGAAACCGAGTTCACCGCGGCGCGCCGTCCGGCGTCACTCGGACGCAGGGGATTCCAAGGCACTGCGCGACCTTCTCGATGGCCGCTGCCCGGTGTCCCACGCCCAGGGCAAAATGATGTGTGGGGCCCTCCCTCACCCAACGCAACAGAAACGAGCGAATGTCCGGTCCGAACCGACCGTGCGTGTTCGTGTTGCCGGTGGCCGGAATCGGCAGGCGCTCGGATTCCCCTTGGCCGACAACGAATTTGAACCCGCCGACAGCCGTGACCCCGATACTGAGAATGGTGATCGGACCTTCCCGCACGCGGAACTCGACACCGGCCCCCGCCCCCGGTTTTCCATGGTATTTGCGCAGACTCCGCAGTACGGGCTTGCCGTCGGCGATGCCGATGTGATGGGGGCCGTCATGCCCCACCAACACGGTACCGCGCTCGAAATCGATCGGATGGAACTCCGCGAAACTCCCCCCCATCCCGAGCCGGTCCATGATCAGCATGGCCAGGCAGGTCTTGAGGTCGAACTCACCGCACATGGGAAACCCGGAGGCGCATAGGAGGGAATTGCCCACGATCAGGCTGGCCAGCACTTCCCGGAGTTCCGAATCCGCCGCACCCTCGTAGTAGTACGCCAGGGCATCCAGGCGTTTTGCCTCCACAAATGCGTCCAGGGCCACAGCGGCGCGCGCCGCCGATTCGAGATCTTTCGAGTCGAGTTTTTGCGCGACCGGGTCCGCCCCCGGATCGGGGGTATCGAAAAACCCGAGAATCTCGGCCTTCTTTGCATTCAACTCGCATTCGGAGACGTTGCGATAGAACGGGAGGAGTTCTTCCGCCTCGCATTGGACCACGTGACACCCGAACGCCGCGGTCACCGCCGTTGGATCGGTGTGCATGTCCAACATGGCCTCGAGGACGTGACCCATGTGCCCGATTCGCGCAGTCCGCAGACTCTTGAGGACATTGGCGACCGCGCACCATTCGGCCAGTTCCGCCTCCGCGACCGGATCGTTTTCGAGTGTGCCCAGCACAACCGGCGGCGCGGACCGTCCCATGCGGAGAGCCACACCGCTGAATTCGGGGACCGAGCAGAAATCGTCGTTGCAGAGCTGCATGTAGGTCGTCCCCGCGGCATAGTCGAGGGCGGCGCGCGGCTGAAGCGCCACCAGCACGATCGGGATATCCAAACCGCGTGCCAGCACGCCGAACGTGGCCGACGTGGCGTAGGTGACCATATCGATGAAAAGCAGGTCCAGGTCGGCGGCCTTCAGCTTCGGCAGGAGAGCGTAGACCGAAGCCGCCCGATCCACGAGTCCGAAATCATGCACCTCGACTCCATTGCCTTCGAGTCTGTCCACCAGGAACCGGGCTTTGTCGAGGAGTTCGGCCCTCAGTCCGTCGAACTGGTCCCAGTACACATGGTGACCGACGGCCACGACCCCGACCCGGCCAATCGGCAGTTTGCGGCGTTGCAGTGTTGGCATTCGGCCCTCTCCCGGCTGCGCCGCGCGCTTTTTTCCGCGGCTGCGGTCCTCTCTCGCTCGTCAATGGTTTCGGTGTGCCACGGCCCCGTCCAGCGGGGTCGGACGGCCCCCATCTTTGGGCAAAGCTGGGCTGGGGGCCCGACCCGACAGGCCGCTGCTCGAACCGGTCTTCCGCCCGCGCGGCGGTCCGCTACGGCCGGGGCGCGGACGGGTTTTCTGCAATGTAGCCGCTTCCGTTGCCCGGAACAACCGGGAAGATAGCCGCGTGGGGGCGTGAGGAAGCGCCGAAACCGGACGGACGGGGGCGCTTGTCAATTGCCCCGCACGGAATATCTTGATTGCATTGCCATGTCGCAGGGATTGGATGCGCTTCTGCGGACCCGGCGCCGGACAATAGGAATGGGAGGACAGAGTCATGCGGACTTCACGATGGTTTGCACGAATTGCGATCCTGGGGTGCCTGGCGGGCCTGATCGCCCTCCCCTTGCCGGCGTGCGCTCAGGAAGACGAAGAACTGCGCAACGACCTGCAGGAGAACTTGGAAGACCTCAAGAACCAGATCGGCGAATTGCGCGAGCGACTGGCCCGGGCCCGGGATGAAGCAGCGGACCAGGTACGGCAGTGGTGGCGTCGGAAACAAGACGAATGGCGCGCCGAATCCGGCAAGGCCGAACCTTTGGGGCAGGCCGTCCGCCTCGAATTCAGTTTTCAGCCATCCGATCTGCCGGCGGTTTCCGTCGGCACGGCAACGACCCGCTACACAATCGAGAGCTATGCCGAACAACCGGGCCGAAATCATCGTATCACAGTGACCGGCAGTTTGAAAGAGGCGGACAAGCCCGACGGCAGCCTGCTGCTGACCTTCGACGCGGCCATTGAGCTGGAACAAGAGAACGACTCTCTTCAGACGTTGCGGGCCAACGGCAGCGTCCGGGTGGCGGTCGGCAAGTCGATCGCCTTGGCGTCCGTGGGCCAATACACACTCAAGGTGCTCGTACAGCCGGCAAAGGCCGAATAGCGCCCGCGGAGGGAATAAGCAATGGCACTCAAGATCGCTTTCATCGGCGCCGGCAGCCTGGGCTTCACCCGGCGTCTCGTCTACGACGTCCTGGCGGTCCCGGAATTCGGCGATGCCCATTTTGCCCTGCACGATATCAACGAGCACAACCTCGAAATGGTGTCGCGACTCTTGCGCCGGGACATCGAAGGGAACGAACTGCCGGCCCGGGTAACCACGCATCTCGAACGGCGCGCCGCCGTCGCCGACGCCGATTACGTGGTCTGCTGCGTCCGGGTGGGCGGACTCGAGGCCTTCAAACTCGACATCGAAATTCCGCTCCGATACGGAGTGGACCAGTGCGTCGGCGACACTTTGTGCGCCGGCGGCATCATGTACGGGCAACGTACAATCCCATGCATACTCGATTTCTGTCGGGACATCCGAGAGGCGGCCAAGCCGGGAGCGCTGTTCCTCAATTACTCCAATCCGAACGCCATGAACACGTGGGCGGCCAACAAATACGGCGGCGTGCCCACCATCGGCTTGTGTCACGGCGTTCAAGGCGGCCACGTCCTGCTCGCCGACGCCCTCGGCATTCCCCGCGATGAACTGGATTACATCTGCGCCGGGATCAACCACCAGACCTGGTACATCTCGCTGAAGCACAAGGGGCGCGACATCACTGCGGACGAACTGACCTCCGCTCTGGAGCGACACCCCACCTACAGTCGGACAGAGAAAGTCCGGATCGACATGCTCAAGCGGTTCGGTTACTTCACCACCGAGTCCAACGGGCATGTCTCCGAGTACGTCCCATGGTACCGCAAACGTCCCGACGAAATCCGCGACTGGATCGACCTCGCGCAGTGGATCCACGGCGAAACCGGCGGGTATCTCCGGGTCTGCACCGAGAACCGGAACTGGTTCGACACCGAGTATCCCAACCTCCTGAAAAAAGACCCGCCCCGGATCGGCCCGGACAATCGCAGTCACGAACACGGGTCGTTCATCGTCGAGGGTCTGGAAACCGGGCGCACGTACCGCGGGCACTTCAACGTGGTCAACCGCGGCATCATCACCAACCTGCCGGACGGGTGCATCGTGGAGGTGCCGGGTTACGTGGACGCCACCGGCGTGCATATCCCGGTGATCGGCGATTTGCCTCTGGCCTGCGCCGCCACGTGCGCGGCGAGCGTGCGGGTTCAGGAGATGGCGGTCGAGGCGGCCGTCCGCGGCGACGTCGCCCTGCTCAAACAGGCGATGCTCCACGATCCCTTGACCGCTGCGGTCCTCAATCCGCCCGAAATCTGGCAGCTCACCGATGAAATGCTCGCGGCACAGGCCCGGTGGTTGCCCCAGTATCAGGCCGGCGTCGAGCAGGCACGGAGTGCGCTCGAGCATCCCATTCCGATCCGGGCCCCGGTCACCGGCGGCGCCGCCCGAAAAAAAGTGCGGACCATCGAAGAAATTCGCGCCGGCAAAAAAGCCGCGATCATACCTGCAGAGAAGAACGGCAAAGCCTACGACCCAAACGCCGAACTCTGACCCCGCCCCCCCCGATACCCGCCGGGCATCCCGTGTGGGGCCCAGACCGTTTTCCGTTTCGCGCTCCCACCGATCCCCGGAGCGGGCCGCCGAACTGCGAACCGGATGGGCGCGAAAATCGTCGCTGTCAGGTTTGACCGCGGTGCACTGCACGGGGTTCGAGATCGGAAAACCGCCGGCCCGGGACTTGACCTCACTCCGGCACCCGCTAGATTGAGCCCTGCCACAAAAGGTGCGTGGCCGCGCGCGAGTACGGTTTTGGGTGAGATTTCGTTGTTTTCGTCCGGCGATGCTACCCTCAGGGGTAATCCCGCTCGGCGGGAGGCGGAAACGGCGAAAGGTCGCCCTGCGCTCAGCCGATCCCGCTCGGCGGGAGAGACGGGTCCGCCTCAGGCGGACAGCGATTCGTCTCTGGCGAAGAGCGACAACTCCCGCGGCTCACGCCCCCGTTGTGGCCGGGCTCTGGATTAAGCACTTCCCGCATCGCGGGGCACGACCTCGGCCGCCCGTTCCGCCGGGTTTGCGGACTCCGATTCCAAGTGTGCCAACACCCACCGGCAACCATCGTTCGATGCGTTTCTACGGGTATTGCCCCAGCCGACCGTTGCTCTCTGTCCCGGGAGGCCGTTATCGACCCCCTGTCCCCTCGGATGGAGGTGCTCCAGTCTGTCGTGAGGAGTCGTTCTACTGGTGAAGTCTCAATCGCCGCAAGGCAAACCTTCAGCATTCAACGCGCGCACACTGGCGATTGGGCTGGTCAGCTTGGTGCTTCTGGCAGTCTGGTCCCACTGGCACAACGTCATTTCGGTAAACCGGACGCCGTTGAACGACAACTCTCCGCCCATCGGCGGCTTCGGGATCTTCCTTGCCGTCTTTGTCGTCATTCTCCTGATCGAGTTGGTCAATCGCAGGTTCCGTTTCCCCCGTCGCGAACTGATTGTGGTGTACACGATGCTCATGGTCGCCGCGCCGTGGATGGGCCACGGGATTTGGTACCGGTTCATCGGTCTGGTGTACACCATTCCCCGGGACGGGAACCAAGCCCGACTCTTTTACCATTACTCGGACAAGCTCTGGCCTCACGGACCCCAACTCATCGAGAACGGCAAGTTCGAGGCCGATCCGCCGCTGTCGGGCTATCGGCTGGCCGTGGCGCCGACCAAAGACGAAGAAGCGGTCGAGGCGACGTTGCCGGACCCGAAGCGAGCTTTTGTCGAAGATCTCGAGAAGGACCCGCAAGGCATCCGTCGAGCCCTGGTGCTGAAAACCGTCGACGACGAGATGATCTTGCTGAAGTTTCGTATTCCGCGGCTCCGCAACGGGCGTGCGGTCATCGTGCCCGGCGAGAACTATTTATTGAGCTATTTGGCCAAAGTGGAGGGGGCCAAAGGGAGCACGCTGCTCAATTGCTACCTGCTTACCGACCGAAAAGACAAGACCACCATCAACAGTCTCAACCGGGACACCAAGCTCAACTTTTCGACCCCGTCCGGGTTCTTGCCGTATACCAACGCGCGGGTGATCATCCCCGACCGGATCGATGAGTATGTGGACTTGGTGTTCGAGTTTCGCGGCGCGGGCACGATCCGGTTGGCGGACATTCGGTTCTACAACAACGAGGCGATCCAATCGCTGTATCAGGGGCGTGCCGAAGTTCGCGCCTCCGACCTGTCGGAGCTACCCCCGAACCAGCGGGCCCGGGTGGACGTTCGGCCGGACCGGGAGCTGTCCCCGCGCGGGATCCTGCACCGACTGCGTGCGGCCATCCCGGTCGATCAATGGGCCCGGCCGGCCATGCTGTGGGGATCGTTGATCATGGCGGTCTTCCTGGCGCTTCTGGCTCTGATGGTGATCATGCGAAAACAGTGGGCGGAGAACGAACGCTTCGGTTTTCCCATGCTGATCGTGCCCCGCTGCCTGCTCGAACAGGTCACCGACGAAAACGGTTTCACGTTCTATCCGCTTTTCCGCAAGCGCGTGACTTGGGTCGGCTTCGGCATCGCCTTCTTTTTGATCCTGCTGCAGGGATTGCACCACTATTTCAAAGTCCCGTCGCTGCATACGCAAGTGGACCTGGCCAAGTTCTTTCAGAACAACCGTCCCCTTTATTCCTTCTTCCGCGGGTTCTATTGGCACCCCTTCAACATTTCGCTGGTAGTGCTGCCCATCGCGTTTTTCATCGAACTCGAGCTGCTCGGCAGCATTCTGCTCAGTTTCTTTATCTGTCAACTGCCGTATTACTTGCGGGAGGACATGTTCCCAAGCTGGAAATCCATCAAGGATTTTCCGTTTGTTCGGGAGCAACACACCGGAGCGTACATGGCGCTGGCCCTGATTACCCTTTACGCGGCGCGACGGCACCTGAAAGAGGTATTGCGCAAGGTCTTTTTCGGCAAGAAGAACAGCATGGACGACCGCGAAGAAGCCTGGAGCTACCGGGCCATGGTGGTCCTGCTCCTGGCCTGCATGGTCTTTTTCTGCTGGTGGATGTGGTATGTCGACGTGGGAGCGTGGAAAGGACTGCTCTACTTCCTCTTCCTCATGGCCTGCGGGCTTTCCACGGCCCGGATCCGGACCGAATGCGGCACTCCGTGGAGTTACCTGACGCCCTACACGCCCCTGATCATCTTTACGGCGCTTGGAGGCACCTACCTGTTCGGAATCGACATGTTCGTCATCATGATCGTGTCCGGCGGCTTCATGTGCTCGGCCTCCTACCTGTTGTGCGCCCCGACACAGGTCGAGATGCTCCAGCTCGGAAACCTGTTCAAGGTCAAGGCCCGGTCCATCGGGAAGGCCGCGATCTTCGGCGCTCTGGGCGGCTTGTTGTTGGGCGGGTATTTCTTGTTCGCCATCGCCTACGGCAAAGGCGCCATGAACGTCCCGTACATCGGCGACTGGGCGGCGAACCAGTCTTTCCAGATCCGAATCGTAACGCGCGAGGTCGCCTTCCAGGATCAGCGACGACAGCACGCCGAGGAAACAGGGGACAAGTACGGAAACTACTTGGACAAGCCGCGGCTCTGGGCCCTGGGTATTTCCTTCGTGACGACCATCCTCCTCTTCGTCGGCAAGAGCATGTGGGTCAACTTCCCTCTACACCCCGTGGGGTACATCTTGGCCAACACGTATTTCATCAACATGGTGTGGGGCTCATTGCTGACGGCCATGCTCATCAAGTTCATTGCCTTGAAAGTCGGGGGCGTCATGACGGTCCGCAAGACCATGACGCCCTTTTTCGTCGGTGTTTTCCTGGGGGCCGTGAGTTCCTTCATTTTTTGGGACATCATCGGCTTGACCCTGAACGCCTTCGGTTACATGGACACGTTCTGCGTCCCGAACGTGCTCTGACGCAGGCCGCGGTCCATCGCCTTGCCGCGGCTTTTTTCCGGACTGTAAAGCATGAAGAATTGGGTCCTGAACATTCTGTGGATCGTGCTGGGACTGGCCGTCGCCGCCGCTCTCAGCCTGGGGTATGATCACCTGCTGCGCCCACGGCAGGCGATTCTGCCCAACCCGTATTCGGAGAAGCCGGATTACGACGCCGTGGCGAAGAAGGTTACGGGCCAGGCCCTCGAGGATGACCTGGACTGGTACATGAAGTTCGGCTCGCGCTTCACCGCGTCGGAAGGCTTTCGCAAGCTGGGCGACGCCTTGATCCAACGCTTCAAGGACTTGGGCTACAGGGTGTTGACCCAGACCCATGAAGTAGTGGTACCCAAAACGGCTTTCAGTCGGCTCCTGGGCGAAGACGGCAAGCCGGTCCCGGGCATCACACTCCATCCCTGGTATCCGAACCGACTGCGCACGGCCACGACCCCGCCGGAGGGCATCACGGGAAAGGTGGTCTTCAAAGGCGATCCCGCCGAGGACGACAAAATCCAGGCCCTGGACCAGTGCGACGGAAACATCATCCTGCTGCGGATCCGGGAACGCTTCCAAGACTACGCCAATTTCGGCGCCCGCGCCGTCCTTTACTACAATGACGAGGCCAAAGACACGAAGGCCTGGCAATTCCGGCGCAAAGAATCCCACGCTTCCATCGACGTGCCCGTATTCTTTGTCGATGGTGACGCTAAGTCACTTGTAGGCAAGAAGATAACGATCAAGGCCCGGGTGAATTGGAAAAAGGAAAAAGTCCGCAACATCCTGGCAGTGCTTGACCCGGACCCCGATTTCGCCGAAGTCCGCAACGAGACCCTTCTGCTGTCGGCGTATTACGACACTTGGAGCCCGGTGCCCAGTTTGGCGCCGGGCGCTCGGCAGACCCTGAGCCTGCAGGCCCTGATGTTGTCCGCGGAGCACTTGGCCAACTCTCCTAACCGCAAGAAGTTCCGTCGCAAAATCGTCTTTTTCGTGGCCGCCGGGCGCGGTCAAGCGGGGGCCGGCAGTCGCCATCTGATGTCGGCTTTGGGCAGCGAACCGGAACCGGCAAGAACTCTCGAAAAAATCGCGGAGAAACAGACCGAATTCCGCGAAGAGCTGGAACGACTCACTCAACTCAAGGACTTGGTCCCGCGGTACTTCCGCGAAGTCCATTCGCGTAAAGACCATGCCCGGTTTTGGAAGGGGCGCAGGAAGGTCGAGAAGCTCTTCCGGGACGAACTCTCCCTTGTTCTCGAGAAACGGGCCGCCGCAGTGGACGAGGAGGCTTTGCAGGCGCGGGTTGCCTGGGTGCGCGCCGGTTCCGGGCGCGGCAAAGAACTGACGGCCTTTCTGCGAGCCAACAAGAAGTCGCAGATCTACCGGAGCATAGCCAACTCGAAACCGTACCTCCTGCCGGACGGCGGCGGATACGTCAAGTATTTCGAAATCCCCCGGGACGCCCCCCCCTCCCAGGCGGACACCACCGATGCCAGCGCCGTCCGCGCGGTCATGGACGAAGCCACCTACGACGACTACCTGCAGACACAAGTCAAGGACCTCGAGGCACGGATCGCACTGCGCATCGAACGGAACCGCTTCTACCTGCAGCAACTGGACGAGAACCTGAGGGTGTTCCGGGAAATTCGTGGCGAACAGGGCCAGCGGCGCGTGGCCGGGCTGGAACTGAATTTCACGGACAAAACCAAGAAGCTCGTGCTTGGCTCCGGCGGCTGGTGGTGGTCGCCTCGTTGCATCCCTGCGGACCGTGAGTTTGCACTCCAATTCAAGTACGCCCAGGAAAACTTGAATCCGCTGGTGCAGGACGAAGACAAGTTCGTCAGCGTAGTTCCCAAGGGCGACTGCTGGAGTACAGGCTGCTGGTACTTCAGCATCAACTACTTCCACAGTACGCACATGGTCTTCAATGGGTACACGTCGTTCGTGTTGATCACCAAGGGGGACGACCGCGAATTCTTCGCCACACCCATGGACACGCCGGACGGGATCAAATGGGCCAACGTGGTGGACGAAGAACGTGTAATCCTGGCCGGGCTCGAACAGATCGCTCTCGGCGGGGCGAAAATCATCCCGATCAGTATGCCGATTTGGAGTCGGGATTTCCCTGGGCTGGTGACATCTGTCAAGGGCAACTCCTTGGTCCCCAACCACCCGGAACCCGGGGCCGTCGTCCAATTGATCGGGACCTTTTGGACTCCGCGGAGCTGGCTCCATTACACAAACGGCGGCGGCTATTACACCGCGCACATGGACCCCTACCCCTTGGACATCAGCGACGAACTCGGACGTTTCAACTTGGAATCCTATTTCGCGCACCGCTGGTGGAAGGTCACGTTTCACGCGGCCCGCTCGAACCCGGAGACCGGCAACATCCAATGGATTCGCGACCTGGGCTACGAACAGAAGTATCCGACAAACGATCTGCGGGTGTACCAGGTGCCCGAGCTGGTACGAATCGTCATGTTCCGCGGCGACCCGGTCAACATCTTCAAGGCCGAAAACCCACAGAAAATGAAGCTCTACGACCGGGTCGAGGCCCGGCTTGTCCGTGGGTTCGCCAAGCCGCGCCGATACTTCGCCGAGCAGTTCTATGCCGGCGAATACGTGCTTTACCTCGAGCCGGATGCCGTGTTCTTCCCGGTCTTTCTATCCGGCGCACCGCACAACCCGAACTTGCTGCGCATTTCCGGGATCAGCCTGAACATCAGTCCGGATGAATTCGAGAACAACATCACGGCGGACCAGTCGGAAGTTTTCGGCAAAGGCTATCTCGCTGCGGACGCCAAGTTCCTCTACCATCCCGAAGACGACCTTGCCCGGAGTATGTCGGCCATCAACACCCGGCGCGTTCTGAAGTACAAGAAATACGACCTGCTCGATGAACCGACGGTCGCCGCGGCCGCAAAGGCGCGCCGCCTGGCCATCGAGGGCGCCCGCCTCAGGGCCGCCGACAAACAGTACGAAGCCTTCCAAACCATGAAGGACAGCCTGGCGTACTCGACCAACATCCATCCGGTGATTCGGGACAGCAAGTCGGAAGCGGTTTACGGCATCATTTTCTATCTCATCCTGTTGATCCCATTCTGTTTCTTCATGGAAAAACTGCTTTTCGGCCATCCGGACATCCGCTATCAGATGCTGCTGGTGGGAATCATTTTCCTCGTGGTCTTCTTCGCCCTCCGAGCCATTCACCCCGCTTTCGAAATCGTCCGCTCCTCCTTCATGATCCTGCTCGGGTTCATCACCCTGATCCTCAGCCTGGTGGTGACGTCGTTCGTAGGCTCGAAATTTCGTGGGGCCGTCATGGAGTACCAGAAAATGGTCCAGGGCCAGCAGACCACGGCCGAGGTGACCAAGGCCAGCGCGGCGTTCACCGGCTTCCTGCTGGGCATCAACAACATGCGGAAACGCAAAGTGCGAACGGCCCTGACGGCGATCACCCTAGTGCTGATCACGTTCGTCATGATCTGCTTCACGGCGGTCGAAAACGACTACATCGAAGTGGAATACCCGATCGGCAAATCCCCCTACACCGGGATCGAAATCCGCAAGAACACCCTGGGGCACCTCGGCACGCAGACCACCGTGTTGGTCAACGCCTTCGAGAACGATTACGACGTTGCAGTCCGCCGCTGGGACGTGGCGGGACTGTGGGGACTCATGCCTCTGAACAAGAAACTCGAGGCCGACACCTATATCAGCCCGGAGGAGGTGGACAACCTCCCCGTGCCGGTGGTCCGGATCGTGGACGGCAAGACGTTGAAGTGGACCTCACAGGGCTCGATGGGGATCGGGCCCGGTCCGAATTTCGACGAAAACGCCTTCCTGGTCTTCCCCGACCGCTGGTTCAAGACCGAAAGCGGCAAGAGCTGCGTCCTGCCCCTCGGCGCGGCGAAAAAACTCGGTATCACGCCCGAAATGCTGAAAGGCGACGGCCCGTATCCCACAGTACGCGTGGACGGACGAGACCTCGAAGTCATCAACCTTTTCGACGAGACCAAACTCGATGCCTATCGGGACCGCAAGGACAAGCCCATTACCCCCATCGATCTGGCGGCGGAAAAGGCGGCAAAGGCCCGGGAAAAGGCCGAAGCCGACGCTCGAGAGAAAACGACCGGCGTCGATAAGGGCCCCGCTCCCGAGACCGCCGCACCCGCGGCGAACGCCAAGGCCGCTGCGGACTCGCCCAAAGCCGCGAAAACATCCTCGGCCGCGAACAAGAAACAGGCCGGGGCCGAAACCGCGAACTCCGCATCCGACACGACAGGAAACGGCACCGCCGGCGCCGAAACCGCGGAAAAGCCCGCCCGCGAACCCGTCCGCATCCCGGCCGCAAACTTGGTGCTGTTCCCGACCCAACGGCAGCCGCGACCTGAAAAAATCACCAGTCACTTCAAAGGCAAGTTGCGGGTAAACCAGAAAGAACCCATCAACTTCGACCGCATGTTCATTACCCGCGTACCGCCTGCGGAGGGCGACACCCGACACAAACATTATTGGTTCCGAGACGACGACCCGCAGACCTGCTTCATCCCGGCCCGCATGGCCGCCGAAATGCGCATCACGCCGCGCATGGTCGAGACCGGGGACGTTCGCATCATGGTGCAGGGTACGGTGCTGACCGTGAAAGGCATCTACGACGGGGCCGTTTTCGACCAGATCCACGATCTCGATCAGGAGAGCCTGGCCCCGTACGATGTGGAGAGCATCGTCGGGCGTCCTCAGGAGGATTCGTTCGAGGAAGACGAAATGCCGGAAGCCATGAAGCGACTTTCCGGCAGCGACATCATCATCTGCAACGACCGCTCGACCACCCACGGCTGGCACGTGGCCTCGATTGCGATCGACCTGAGCAAGCTGGGGTCGCACAAGCGGGTACGGGAAGTCCTGGACCGATACCTCGAAAAAACGGGCGCCAAAGCTTTTTATGGGATCGGCGCCACGGCCTATTTTGGGGCCCGGTTCCGCAGACCCCGGGGCTCGAACTACCTCGAACTGCTGATTCCTCTGCTGATCGCGTCGCTGACGGTACTCAACACCATGCGCGGGAGCGTCTACGAACGACAAGACGAGATATACGTTTACAATGCCGTCGGCTTGAACCCGTCCCACATTTTCTTTCTCTTCATCGCCGAGGCGTGCGTTTATGCAGTGGTGGGGGCCCTGGGCGGTTACCTGCTGGCCAACTTCACCGGCAAGCTGTTGGGGATCTTGGGCTGGAACGCCGGCCTCACCATCAACTACTCCTCGATTTACGCGGTGATGTACTCGATCGTCATCATGGCGGCGGTCCTGGTCTCGACGTGGTTTCCGGCCCGGGCCGCGGCTCGACTCGCGGCGCCTTCCGAAGAAATGAAATGGCGGGTGCCCGATCCTGTCGGCGACGTGATCGCCTTCTACCTTCCTTTCACATTCAGCCACCGCGACCGCGTGGCGATCGTGGCCTATTTCATGGGGTGGTTCGACGAATTCGGTGAAGGCTCATCCGCCAAGTTCTTCGCCGCCCCGCCGACCTGCACCATCGAAGCGTTCGAAGACCGAGTCGCGGCTGCGGTCCGCGTGGTGATTTGGCTGCGTCCCTATGACCTCGGCGTGAGTCAGGAAGTCGTGATCCATTTCAGCGAAGACCCGGAAAACGAAATGACCCTGGCCCACCTCACGCTCCGGCGCCTCTCCGGCGATATTTCATCGTGGCAGCGCACCAATTACTTGTTCCTGAAATTGTTGCGGAAACATTTTCTCGATTGGCGCGTGGTGCCGGAAGACGAAAAGGAAGCGTTTCTGGAGCGTGCGCGGACAGTTTTGACCACAACCGATTCGGTCCCGGACGCCCCGCCCCCCGCGGAGGCCGTTCCCCCGGCGCCGGCCTAAACAACCCCTGCCCTGATACGGAGCATTTGAGTCGTGGCGGAAAACGGACGCGCAACAACCGACAAGGAACTCGAGCTTTACCGCACGATCATGGAGGAGCCGACCGAGTTCAAGGACGGCTTCACCTGGACGACCGTGGTCGGGGCCCTGTTCTGCGGTATTCTCATGTACCCCGGGGCGATCTACCTCAGCCTGATCAACGGTGGACAATTGGGGGCGGCGTCCTGGGTGACGCTCATCATCTTTTCAGAGGTCAGTCGTCGTGCCCTCAAGACGATGAACCGGCAAGAAGTCGTGGTTCTGCTCTTCGTGGCCAACACCATGATGGCCGCCACGGGCGGCATCTTCGGGGGGTTCGTTTACAAAGCTTTCCTGGTCGGCAGCGACCCGGTCCTGGCCGCGGGCTTGGCGGGGCAGTTTCCCAAATGGTTTGCGCCCGCCGCCGACTCGGCCGCCATTACCGAGCGCACGTTTCTGCATCCGGATTGGCTCCTGCCCGTCTCCATCCTTCTCTTCACATCGGTCCTCTCGCTTGTCAAAAAGTATACGCTCGGGTACGCCATGTTCCGGATTACATCCGACCTGGAACGTCTTCCCTTCCCGTTCGCCCCCATCTCCGCCCAAGGCTCAATGGCCATTGCCGAAGCCGGAGACAAGAAGAACGCCTGGAAATGGCGCGCATTCTCCTCCGGAACAATGATCGGACTGGTGTTTGGACTGTTCTACATCGGCCTGCCCGTGCTCTCGGGCGCCTTTCTCGCCAAGCCCATGATGCTCTTCCCCCTGCCATGGTACGACACGACGACCCTGACCGAGAAACTCCTGCCCGCCGTGCCCACCGGCATTGTCTGGCGCCTGGGTTTGGTCATCACGGGCATGATCATTCCGTGGCGGGCCGTGCAAGGCACGGGGCTGGCGATCCTGGTGACCTTCCTGCTCAATCCCATCCTGGTCAAGACGGGCATCCTGACCACATGGCAACCGGGCATGGGCACAGTCGACACCCAGATTTCGAACAATATCGACTTCTATTTCAGTTTCGGCATCGGCTGCGCCCTCGGGATTGCTTTGGTGTCCGTCGGTCAGACCATCCGCGCACTCAAGAAAAGCTTTGCCGAGAGCCGGCGTCGCCGACGTGAGCTTTTCGGAGACAGGCGAAGCGTGTGGGATACTCCCCCCGGCCGGGGTGACTGGTCTTTGAAGCTCTGTTTCGTCGGCTATTTTATCGCCGCGACCGCGCTGATCGTCCTGTGCAAAAAGCTGGTGCCCGATTTTCCGCTGGTGTTTCTATTCTTCTTCGGTTTCCTCTATACCCCATTGATCTCATACCTGAACGCACGCCTCATCGCCGTGAACGGACAACACGTCGAGATCCCCTTCATTCGAGAAGGCGCCATTCTTCTCTCCGGCTGCCGCGGCCTCGACGTATGGCTGGCGCCCTTCCCCAAAGAGAACTTCGGCGGTGTCGCAGGCAGTATGCGCGTCACGGAACTGACCGGCACGAAACTCACCAGCCTGATTAAGATCGACCTGATCCGCATGCCCCTCAGCATCTTGTTGGGATTCATCTTCTGGGGATTCATCTGGCACTCGACCCCCATCCCCTCCGAGACATTCCCCTTCACCCAGGTCATGTGGGACCTGCGTGTCAAGAACTGGCTGATCATGGTCTCGGCCACCACCGGCGACGGACTCACCGAGACCATGTTCGACAAGGCGTTCAAGCCCGGCATCATCGGCATCGGCACGCTGACAACCACGACCATGTTCCTCATACTCAGCTCGTTCGGGGCCCCGATCATGTTCGTGTACGGTTTCGTCCGTGGCATAGGACGCCATTGCCATCCTTTTGTTCTCGAGATCATTGGGGCGATCATCGCCCGGTATTACCTGCACAAGAAATACGGACGTCAGACTGTCTTGCGCATCATGCCGGTCATCATGGCCGGTTACATGGTGGGTGAAGGGCTGGTCGGAATGGCGTGCGTGGCGGTGACCCTGATCTCGAAAGCCATTTCCGGATTACCGTTGTAGCGGCCCTGCGCCGAAACGGTCCCGGCCTGCCCACGCGATACGGAGCGCGGGGGAGAGCAGCTTGAACGGCAGCGAAAGAAGAACCTGACCATCATGCCAGAAGAACGGGGCAAGGACATCCTGCCGGCCGGAGAGCGCATTCACGAGCAGGTCATACTGCCGTGGAATATCGCGATCCGCATCACCTTGCGCGGTCTGAAGATCCGTCTCGGTCGGTCTCTGATCACCATGAGCGGCGTGGTTCTCGGTATCGCTTTCCTGATGTCCGTTCTCTCCGGCGACGCCTTCAGAGCCGGACTTGCCGCAGAAACCCGCACCAAGACGGAAGTGACGCGCCTGGTGAAACTGATCGAGGACGAAGTGGGCACTTTCAAGGGACGCAAGATCGCCGTCTTGATTTCCGGACCGGTCACCGACGAGCACAAGCGTCGAATGCTCGAACGCATTGCGGCCCGGAGCGACCCTCAAAGCATCGCGGTGTTCGCAACACAGCCGGACCGCCTCGTCCCGGCCACAGTGCCGATCCCGGCGGAAATGAAGACCGGCGCCTTCAAACTGGCCTCGGACTTTGCGGACTGCGTGCGGGACGCGCACGTGCTTTTGCTGCTCGACCGGGAACTGCCCCGAATCTCCGATGCCGCGTTGGCCAAGTATTTGGCCTCGATGCGCCAGCCGGTGCTTCTCGATTACTACCACGGGCGGTACGACGAAGCGGAGCTGCAAAAGATCAACCCGAAGATCGTCTACAGCTCCCTCAGTTACCAGATGAGCGAAGCAGAAATCAAGAAGGCCCAACGCCGCAAAGCGCAACAGGAAGCACGGAGCATCTGGATCACCGTCGTATCCATGCTGGTCACGGTCATCGGCATCGCCAACGCCATGCTGATGTCCGTGACGGAGCGTATTCGCGAAATCGGCACCATGAAATGCCTTGGCGCACTCTCCAAGTTTGTGGTCAAGCTCTTCCTGATCGAAAGCCTGATCATCGGCGTCCTCGGGGCCGTTTTCGGGACCATTCTCGGTTTCTTGGTGCCGTTCATGGCCTACATGCTCAGTGCCGGGGCAAGTCTGCTGGTTCACAGTACGCCGTTTCTGCAACTGGCCATCTATGGCCTTGCCTCGATCGCGGCGGGCACGGGCCTGGCCATCGTGGCGGCGATTTACCCCGCCGTGGTGGCCGCCCGAATGGTGCCGGCCGACGCTCTGCGGACCAATGTGTGAGATGGGAAGCGTCTCGGAATCGTTTGGGTGGGCGCTGCACCGACCGCGAATTCGCCCGCCCGGGTTGTCGCGGAACAATGCGTAAAGGGTTTCCAGATGGAAACGTCGACATCCAAGGCTCTGTCGGAGCAGGAGATCCGGGACTTCCTCTATTTCGACGAGGACATTGCGGAACGGCGAATCGTCGTGCGCGCCCAGCATGTGCATAAGACGTACGACCTCGGCAGGATCAAGGTGAAGGCGCTGCAAGGCGTCGACCTGTGCGTTTTCGCCGGGGAGTTCATCGCCATCATGGGCCCGTCCGGGTCGGGGAAGAGCACTTTTTTCAACATGATCGGCGGATTGGACAAACCCAGCGCCGGCAAAGTCTTCATCGACGAAGTGGACATCGCCCAGCTCGACGCGTTCGAGCTGGCGTGGCTACGATGCCGCAAGATCGGATACATCTTCCAGTCTTTCAACCTGATCCCCGTCATGACCTGCCTCGAAAACGTCATGTTGCCCATGACCTTTGCAGGCGTCCCCTCGGAAGAGGCGTTCGACCGCTCGTGCAACATTCTCCGCCAAGTGGGTCTGGGGCATCGACTGACCCACAAACCGCCCCAAATGTCCGGCGGCCAACAGCAGCGCATCGCCATTGCCCGCGCTCTGGCAAACCAACCGGCCATCATCCTCGCCGACGAACCCACCGCAAACCTCGACACGAACACCGGAAACGAAATCATCGACCTGCTCGTGCGACTCCAAGAGGAAACCGGCGTAACCGTCATCAGCGCCACGCACGACATGAAAATCCTCGACCGCTGCGAGCGCGTGGTCTGGATCCGGGACGGTCGATGCGAGCGCATCGAAGAGCGCAAGAACATGGATATCCAGATAGGAGACGTGTCCGGTGAGTAACCGTGTCCTGATCCATACCGAGGACATCCGCCGCCACTACCGTATGGGCGACGAAACCGTTCACGCCCTGGACGGCGTGACCGTGGACATTTACGAAGGGGAATTCCTGTCGATCATGGGCCCGTCCGGCTCGGGAAAAAGCACCTTTTTCAACGTAATCGGCGGACTGGACATCCCCACCTCCGGACGCATCTTTTTCAACGACCAGGACATCTCCGAACTCACCGAACGCCAATTGGCCTGGTTGCGTTGCCACAACATTGGGTACATCTTCCAAACCTTCAACCTGATCCCGGTGATGACGGCGGTCGAGAACGTGTCGCTGCCCCTCATCTTTTCCGGGGTCCCGTTGGAAGAAGCCGAGGAACGGGCAGCCCAAGTCCTGGCGCGGGTCGGGCTCGGCGACCGGCTTCGCCACCACCCGTTCGAACTTTCCGGCGGCCAGCAGCAGCGTGTGGCCGTGGCCCGGGCCCTGGCCAACGAACCCCGCGTCTTGCTTGCGGATGAACCTACCGGGAACCTCGATTTGCGGACCGGACGCGAAATCATCGAACTGCTCGACGGCCTCAAGCGCGAAGCCGGGGTGACCGTTATCTCCGCCACCCACGACGTGAAGATGCTCAGCACCTCGGACCGGGTCCTCTGGATCCTCGACGGCAAGATCGACCGGATCATGGATCGCCAGGACCTGAAGATCCACATCGGCACGCTGGACGGCCAGGAGGTCGTCTGATCCCCCATCGCACGGAATCCGTCCAACGACGGCAGCCGGTCCAATCCGGAACTCGCCATTCGGGCCGAACCTCCCGTGCAGCTCCATGCCCCTCCGCTGAAACAGTCCCCGGTCCCTGCTTGGCGAAAAACATCGCCGCCGGGCACCGGGCCTCCCGGTCGACGGAAACGCCCGCCCAAAAAGCGCAACTCGCGAGGGCGCTCCGACCCCGACCGGACGCCTCCTCACCGGTCGGGCGCCGTGCTGCGGGCAAACACCACGGCGAAATCGTGGTCGGTCGTTCCCAAATCGAGTCGATGGGAAGCCGGAACCTTCCGCCGCGTCACCGATTGTCGATCCAAGTCGTAGATGCGCAGCGCATACGTACCGTCACCGGGCAGGCGAAATTCAACAGTCAGGAGGGAGGCCCGGCGCCGGCGCAGGTATTGCGTGCGCCGGCGTCGACCGGTTTCGGAATCCCAACGCTCGATCCCGGCAAGATTGCGGATGTACACGAGCCCCTCGCGCCAGTCCCTGTCCGCCAGGTACTTCAGCTGCCAGCCTGGGGAGACCCGGAACGGGCGGCGCGACGGGCGCGGCGGAGCGAACTGCGCAAGCCCGGCTCGAAGCGGGTATCGCTCGGGCTCGAGCGTGAAGTCGAAATCCACGCCTTCATTCAGGTAATACTGCACGTATTTCCCCATGACAGTGTACGCCCGACGTCCCGCCGGAGTGCGGTAGAACTTGTCGTCGTCCAGCGGGTGGCGCACGTCGATGCCGATCTCGGGGCGGGCCCGCTCGAACGTGGCCAGATGCAGGTACGACAGGGCCTCGCGAGCCAAACGGAATTCCCGGACTTCGGGGCCGCGGGCATTCCAGAAAAACACGCCCGGATTCCCGTTCGCCAGAGACATCCAGATGATGTCGCGCATGGTCCAGCGCCGTGTTTCCACGCTCGGATGCAACCGGAATTGGTCGCCCGCCGATTCCCCCAGAAAACACGGACCGCACATCCGGCCGTAACGCGCCAGCAGGTCCGTCGCGGCGCCGTAGTCCAGTTCGCGGTTCGTCGTGCGGCCGCTGGGATAGAGATGGTAGGTGTAGAAGTCGATCTTCGTATTCCGCAGCCACCACAGCGGGTCGGCGGTGCTCAGCCCACCCCCGCCGTGACTGACACAGATCGGCGTGCGCTTGTCCACTTCCCGAATCACCCGGATTTGATGGTTCACCCAGGACGCCGGGCAGTCGACCATTTCATTCTCGAGTTCGTAGGCGAACACCTGCGGGTTGTTGCGGAGCGCGCCGATCAGTTCACGGGTGTACATGTCCTGGCAGGCGATCGCGTCCGGGTCAGTGTATTTCTCTCCGATCCAATCCAGCAGACGACGGTCCCGAATGAACCGCCGCTGGGCCGGCGGCAAGCCATCCAAATCTTCGCCCACGAAGTGCGGCAGGGCGTACCGTTCGAACTTTTGCTTGTTCCAGTAAACCGGTTTCGTGTAGTCTTCGTGCAGTACGAGCAGGAAATGGAGCTTGTCTTTCCGGGCCAGATCGAGGTAGTTCAGCGCTTCAGCAAACAGCTCGCGGTTGACCCGTCCCCCCACGTCCATGGGCTCGATGCCGGCGGCGTCCGAGCGATGCGTGCGCAGCATGAACCGCATGGCCGTGCAGCCGTTGTCGGCAAGGAATCGCAGCCACGCCCGTTTCTGGACATCCGTCGTGTCCGTAAAGGACAACAGCCGCCCCCATTCTCCATCCGGCGTGGGCGTTTGGACCCAATTCGCGTAAAACCCGCCCAGCGGGACAAAAGACCGTCCGTCGGCGTGGCCGAAATACCCGTTGGGCAGCAGAGAAATCGGGTCTTGTTTCGGGCGCGCGTCAATTACCGCAAGCAACCCGCTCCGACCTTCGAGCCCGGCATTGTCTCGGACACGGACACAGTACACCCAACGCTTGTCCGGAAACACCGAGAGCCGGGTCCGAGCGCGACCGGCGTTATCGGTGACGGCTGCAGTCGGAGCGAAGTTCGCGGGTCCGTTCGCAGACGAGAAGCGCAGTTTGCGACCGGCCAATGCAACGGGGTTGTCCGCGGCGTCGACGAGCTGGACCGTCACTTCGAACGGGAATCGTGTGATCGAGAGTATCTGCGCCTTCTCCGGCGCGACGCGATAATGGTGCGGCGGCCCGGGAACGAGCGTAACGGCAACACGTTCGGGAGCGACCGCACTGAAATCGGCCCGGGCCTCGATGATGTCGGCGCTGGCGCCCGCCCGGCTCCCGTGCGTCACCACCACCGCCAACCGCCCATCCGCACCGGTCAGTCCCCGCACCGTGCGCACGTCCACCCGGAGCAGGCCGCTGCCGCGGGGCGCGTCGAATCGGCCGTCCGAAGTTCGGGTAAAACGCAGCGTCACCGGCCACCCTCGAATCGGTTTCCCCCGCTGATCGCGCACCGTCGCGGCCAACGCCTGTCGGCCGCCGGCCGATGCCTTGTGCTGCGGCACTTCCAGCTCCACTCGCCCCACGACCGCCCGCGCCGGGGGCAGGACTTCCACGGCGCCGCGCACGGCCGGCGTCTCCCGGCCGGTCAATCGGATCCAGTCGATCTCGACATGCGCTTTCGCGATCTCCGAAGTCGGATCGATCCGAAACGCATCCAGCACCCCCGCCCAACGGGCTTGCCGACCCAGATCGACGCGGACCGTCTGCCATCCGGTGCCGTTGACCACGAATTTCCAGTGCAACAACCGGCCGCCGCCACCGCGTCGGCGCCCGTACAATTCCCAAGTCGCCGCCGAACAGCTCTGCCGGATCCGCATCCTGAGGACCGGGTACCGCTTCAAATCGATCGCCACCGGACGATTCGTTTTGCCTGCCTGGCCCCACATGTCCCCCCAAATGAACCACGGGTCTGTGCTGACATCGAAGCTGAGGATGCCGTTTGCCACGTGCCGATTCCTGAGATACCGAGGCTTATTGCCCCACTGATCGATCCCCTCGAAATCTCCCTCGTCGAAGTCCCATGCATCGCCGCCGTAGGTATCGGCAGCATAGTCGCGCCCCGGTCGGTCAAGCGTTTGCGGCGGCGAAAGCGGCCAAGTGTGCTTCCGAAGCCGGATTCGGAGAGGAAGCGAGAAGTCCAGCTCGCGAAGACCAAAATACAGCATCACGGCGGCCGCATTTCTCCCGGTGCGCTCCCACACAATGACGTCCTGCTCGACGCGCATCGGAAGCGGGGTCGCGCCCGGAACGCTGCGTCCGGTATCCGGACTGCAGGGGACCAGCCGAATACTGGCGGGATCAACCAGTCCCTGGAAGCCAAAGGCATCGATGTCGTTCTGCAAATCGAGCGGCAACCGCACGTTCCGCCCTGCTCCTTCCGCCCCCGACTTCACCGGCGGGACGCCGACCCGACATCGGAACGGCCAGGCGTCGTTCCACCAATCTCCTCGGGGACCGCCGTTCGGGATCGGACCCGGACGGGATTCCGGCGCCGAAGAAACCGCGGCCGCTCCACGCAAGATTTCGCCGGGAGACAGAGCGCGGGCGTAGAGTAACAACTCGTCGAAGTCCGCGTCCGCGAAATCCGGCGAATTGTCGGAGTCCTCGCCCAGGGCGAACCACTCGTTCACCGGCCCTGCGTTCAGCCGCAGGCCACCCTGTCGCCCCGCCGGCCGGCCGTCCACGTAAAGCGCGATCTCCGCGTCGGCACGACCGGAATTGATCCCCGTCCAAGTCGCCGTCACTTGCCGCCATTCCCCAGCGCGCCAGTCCGCGACCGACGTCTCCACCGACACCGGGCGGCCGCTTGCCCCGTAGACAGCAAAGTTGAGCTTCCGGCCGCCGATCCCCACGCTCCAGCGGTTTCGCTGGTAGCCGTCGCGCACGCCGACCCCACCGTAAAGCGTGAAGAGATAGCGGCCCTTGCCGTCGGTCCCATCCCAGTGCGGTCGGACCCAAAACGCCAACGTACCGGCATTCCTGGGGAAAAAGGCCCCTGCCGTGTAGCGACAATCGGTCCCGGTAATTCGAACCGCCCCGCCGCGAATGCCCGGGACGAACCGAAACGTTGCCGACGCGGAGTTCGCAGGCAGCGTGTGCCCCGTGGCGGACAACGCCTGCATGCTTCCGTCGAACGGAGCATAGAAACACGGGATCGAATTCCGCGCCGGAGGCGCCCCGCTCCAACCCGCCGGCGCGGACAACACAGCCAGGAACACAGAGACGGGGACGACCCCCCGCCGCAGCCGCAGTCCGGCCCGGACAGGGACAACGCCGATGATCGAGTTTCGAACTGTTTGCCTCGCTGCCGAACAGGAAAACAAGAACATGAGGATCGATTCCATTGTCGTGGACTGAGACTTCCGACGAGATCCCGGTCGCCCCCGGCCGCGCGAAAACCGCCCGCGAAAGTCGAGCGGTCGGTGGCGGATTCAGCGGCAACCAAGGAGTCCTCAAAACGGCTTGGGAACGACCAGGACGGGGCGACGGACTTCCGTCGCCGCACCCGACCCGGGAGGACGACAACGCAGCACAAAACTGTACAATCCAGTGCGGACACCGCGCAGATCGAGTTCGCCACGGACGGGACCGAACGCCGGCAAGACAAGGCGGCGGCGCAGGATTTCCCGACCCGTTTCGACATCCCCTTGGATCAGCAAGGCGGTGACCCGGAGCCGAGGACGCAAGCGGACGGGGGCGAACACCGCGGCCTGGAAAGCCCGCGGCGTGCCCGAACGGGCAATGGCGGGGGAGATCGCAAGGGTGTCGAGCAATGGCCGAATCCGCTGCCGCTGCTGCAAGGCGATGACCGCTGTTTCGTTCCGCCCCTTCAACTCGACCAAGACGGCCCGCAGCACGGCATCCCGGGCAGGCGAGTCGAGGCGATAGGAGCATTCGAGTTCTGCAACACCCTCGGGCGGTACGTCCACGGGACGGCCACGGAACATTTGCTGTTTGCCGCCGGCCTCGACGGCGGCGTCCAATCGATACCGGACCGGCGCACCGCGCCCGGCGATCTCCGCACGACAGACGTGTTCCCCGACAGTTGGGGAGCCGAACACGACTTTGCGGAGTCCGCAATTCCCGCCGATGAGCGCAGCCCCGAACCGGCCGGGCAGGCCGAACTTGCCGCCAGTGGGCGACCAGGCACTGAGTTCGAAAGCCTCCATGGGCCGGCGCTCGCGGCAGAGATTCAGACCGAAAGGACGTCCGGGCCGTATGCCGAGGTCGGCCAGGGGCACCGCCAGTTCCGCCGTCCAACGGTCCGCGCCGATTCGGGCCGCGGCCCTCGACCGGGCCCGCCATGATTGCCGGTCCGTAGCGTTCCAGAACTGTTTGCCGAGGCAATTCACAACGACCTGCCGGTAATCCCGCCCGGCGCCCGTCGGGTCCACGAAGAGTTCCACGCAATCGTCTTTCCAGGTCAAACCGCCGTCCTTTGTGACCGTGGCGGTCAAATGGCCGATCTTCGGTTCGATGCATTCGAAGGCGACGTAGAGGGTCGCGGCGTCCGCAAGAAGCCGGACCCGAGTGGCGGCTTGGGGCCGGGCGCCGTCGCGGACGAGAACCAGCCCCGGGATCGAAGCCGCGTTCCGCCAGGCGGGTTCATCGGTTCGTCCGTCCAGCTTGACGTCGACCGTGGACCGCACTGGAATGTTGACGAACGGCACAGCCCGGGGTTCGATGCCGGCCGCGTCCGCCCCCCCAGTCGGCCGATCGGCGGCCGAAAACGTACGGATTATGGGGGAGGCCGCCGGCGCGTTCGCCGATCCTCCGGCACCGACAGGCAGAGCGGGCGTTCGGCCCAGGGCGGCCAGGAGTCGCCAGATGTCCACCGCGGCCTGACGCCGAGCCGCGTCGTACTCGGCAAACGACCAGCCATTGGGCAGCGAGTACGGCCCGCGGATGTCGTACTGCTTCCCGACGCGTTTCTTCTCGGCCCAGCGGGCCGTACCGCGTTGGCGCCGGTCGTAACGGAGGGTGCGGAGCAGGCCGTCCAAGTTGATCTCCGCCTCCGCGGCAAGCTTCAACACGGGGGCGTGTCCGGACTTGCGGGCCCGGCGGATGGTGTTGCGCAGCGTGGTGACGTACCGAAGATCGTCGACGCCTTCCCGGAACCCTTGCCAGCCGGTGGACGGACCGCCCGGCTCGTCCTCGAGTTCCGGGTAAACGTGCATCCACGTGCCGGTCTTGGCGTCGAGGTCGTCGTACGGGCTTCCGTAGTACGACATGTAGGCCCAATTGTAGCAACCGTCGATCCCGGCCCGTTCCTGGAAAAACCCGGCGACATAGCGGTCCATTTCGGGACGCCACGATTCCACGTCGCAGTTGTAAATCATGAGGCGGCGTCCGCTGCGCCGGGCGGCCAGGAGCTGTTCGTCCGTGCCGAGGGCGCCGTTATAATTCCAAACATCCGCCCAGGGGCCGGCGACCCGGTGGAAGTAGGCGTCCCCGGGGCCGTCCTGTTCGGTCCGCAACCCCGGAATCTGTTTCAGCAGCTTGAGCAGAACGACGTTGCGGTCCTTTGCGGCGGCGTCTTTCCAACCGGGCTCATCCACTGGTTGAACGATGATCTCGGGCCAGCCGCGCTTGTTTGCTTCGGCCTGCATGGCTTTCCAAAACCCTTTATAGGCAGCGGCGTACTCGGGTGTGCCAAAACGAAGTTTGCGGACGGCGGCGAAGGCTTGTCCCGAGTCGCTCAATTGCACGACCGGCGCGGGGAAACCGAGGTCGCGGTACAGGTCCATGAAATGCACGTAGAGAGAGTCGGGCGGCAGATTCAGGCGGACTGTTCCGTCCGCTCCAAGCACCACCTGCTCGACCGGACAGCCGAAACAGAGCCCAACGGACGTGGCGCCCCGGGCGCGCATGTCCCGCAAGTCCTTTTCGAGTCGGGCGTGCTTTTCGGCATCGGTCACGGCGGGACGCGGCGATTGGTAATAGTCGCCGAGGATCTGTTTCGGTTCGTCGAGACGGAACGGCCAGACCCGGAGCCGGAGAGGGATTTCCACGGACTGCACGCCGTCGGCGGCTTCGATCCGGATGCTGCCGGTGTAGAGGCCGGGCGCGGCGTTTTCGGGCACATGAATATCGAGCCAGAAACGCTGCGAGCGCCCCCGGGGGACGTCCACGTCCGCCTGCCTGGACAGGTACACGGGCAGGTCGGCGATATACTGCGTCGACGAATACGTTACGCGCTTGTTCAGGGCACGCACAACGTAAACCGAGGCCGCGGACGGTGGGATCTCCGTTCCTCGCGGACCGCGCAACGCCGTGAGTCGGGCACGCACCTTGCGCAGCGGACGGAGCGCACGGAGCGCCACCGTGGCCGGCTCTGTCTCGCCCGGCGCGGCGGCCAGACGCAGGGACGGTGCGTCTTCGCCGGGACGCGGGCGGCTCACGGGGAAGACGAAATCCATCCAATGCCGGTGAAAAAGCTGGCAGCCCCGGCGGAGATCTTCGGCGGTGGGCTCGACGAACGGACCGTCTTCCCGGTACACCAACGGCGTAAAACGCAGCGAGAAGTAGGTCAGGCGGAAATTATCGAAATAGAGCACGACATCCTTCCGCGGGCAACGGACGTAGGGGTAGACTTGTGTGATCCGCCGTCTTTTCGGCGGGCCGGTCTTGCGCCGCACGCCGATGTCGACCCGGGTGAGTTTGCCCGGCGGCAGGGCCGTGCCGCCGAACGTCTTGCCGCCGGCGGCATCGTCGATGCGCCAGGAGAGGTGCACGGGGTCCGGCCCGGGATTGAACACGTCCAGCGAGAGCATGTCAAAGTCCGAAACCCGCGTATCCTGATTCGGGCGCCAAGCCAGTCCCGGCCACGTGTCGCGCTCGTTTCCGGGGAATACGCATTTCAAGGCGAAATCGCCGTCGGTGGCATGTTGGCGGACCCGCCGGGCGCGCACGCCGCCCGGGCGGACGGTCTTCAAGTCGGTGTCGCGTTCGAACGAACACACAGCGACCGGTCCCTTGACAGCGGCTTGAATTGCGATGGCGGCGACAGCACAGCCCAGCAGCGTGCGGCGGAGGGTCCGGGAGCAGAGGGAGAGGGGCAGGCGGCAGCGTTTCGGCGCGGGGCCCCGGACCTTGGGCCAAGCTTGACGCGACCCGCACGACAGCGCAGGAAAAACGTTGAACGACATCGAGCGGTTTCCTCCGGTTGTATCGGCAACGCGCGAGCAAGAGCCCGGCCACAAAGGGGGCGCGAGCCGCGGGAGTTGTCGCTCTTCGCCAGAGACGAATCGCTGTCCGCCTGAGGCGGACCCGTCTCTCCCGCCGAGCGGGATCGGCTGGGAGCGCAGGGCGGCCGGTCCGGCGGCGCCCGGGTAGAGGGGATCGAGCGGCGCGAGGCGGTCAGCCCGGTCGGTTCAAACCAGCATGGCGCGGCGCAGCGACGCAGCCGTTTCCGGTGAATCGAGCGCCTCGACCAAAGTCAGAGCAAAATCGAACGCCGCCCCCGGTCCGGCTCCGGTGACGATCCGTCCGTCGACCTCGACACGGGCCCCGGTGTAAACGGCCCCGGCGAGTTGCGCCGCCATGGCCGGATAGGCAGTGACGCGCCGGCCGTCGGATATCAATCCTGCAGCGTGCAGGGCCAGGGGCGCGGCGCAGAGTGCCGCGACCCAGTCGCCGCGCGCAACGGTCTCCCGCAGGAGCGTGCGGACCGTCTCATTCTCCGCGAGGTGCTTCGAGCCCGGCATCCCGCCGGGAAGTACGACCATCTCGAACCGCTGCCCGACAATGGCGTCGAGTGCGGCGTCCGCGGTCACCTGGATTTCATGGGAACCCAGAACCGGGCCGGCGCCGTTCAGGCCGAACGTCGTGACGCTCAGGTCGGCCCGCCGGAGAACGTCGATGATGGTGACCGCTTCGATTTCCTCGAAGCCCTCGGCCAACAGGACGGCCACACGCGTTTTATCCATTTCCGCTCCCTCCGGGGTTCGGGGAGACCGGGTCACTTGTCGCGCGCCAGTAGGTCGTCCACCCGGACCGTGCGGCCGGTCCGGGCCGATTCGACCGCGGCGAGGCAGGTAGCCACGGTTCGGGCGCCCTCGTACACATCGGTCTCCACCGGCTTGTCGTTGAGGATGCAATCCACCATTTCGTCGATCTCGGCCCCCACGTTGTGACTGGCGATATTCACAGGGAACGTGGCAAATTTGGGCGGACCGCTGAGGTTCTCCTTGCTGCAGAGGTGAATCTCGGGACTGGTGTTGTCGCAGATGATCGTGCCCTCGAGTCCGTAGAACACACTTCGCATGGTGTACGGACGGGTGCAGCCGATGGACACCATGACTTTACCGAGGATGTCGTAATTGAACCGATAGATCGCGACCACGCAGTCGTTGACCGGCCAATCGCGCAGGCATTTGTGATTGGCGAAGGCGTGGGCTTCCACTGCCTCGCCGGCGACCCACCGCAACAGGTCCACGGCATGACAGCCGCCGCCGATGAACGGATCGCGGCGCGGATCCACGCGCCAGTCGCCCACCCCGCGGGCGTGCCCATAGTGGTGAGCGTACTCGCTTTCGACCAAGTACAGCTCTCCGATATCGCCGCGGTCGACCATGCGCTTGGCCAGTGCGAAACCGGGAGCAAAACGGCAAACCTGCCCGATCATGAAGCGCCGCCCGGTTCTTTCCACCGCGTCGATGATTGCGTTGGCCGCCTCCATCGTCAGGGTCAGAGGTTTTTCGCAAAGCACGTCTTTGCCGGCCTCCATGGCGGCCACGCTCTGCTCGGAGTGAAAGTAGTCGGGGGAGGCCACGGAAACGAGGTCGATCTCGGGGGAGTCAAGCAAACGTCGGTAATCCGTGACGGCCAGCTCGGCTCCGAACTCGGTCGCGCACGCCTGCAGGACCGTCTCGTCCACATCGCACACTCCGACGATCCGGGTATGCGGGTTTCGGGCGTATCCGGCCAGATGGCTTCGCCCCATACGCAATCCGATCACGCCAACGCCGATAGTCTGAGTGTCCACGATACTGTTCCTCGCCGGTTCGATGCGCTGTCACTGGAGACGACGGGCCGACAAACGCCTTCCGATTGGAAGCCGGCCGTCGCACCCCGTCCCGAAAACGGCCTTTTTGGGGCCCGCGGCAAGGCGCCGGGGCGACCTGACAGGAAACATAACCGCAGATCGCCCGGTTGCCATGAGGCAAAACCGACGCGGCGGCCCGGATATCGAGGCTTGCCGTTCAGCTCCACCCGGCTACGACACCCCGCTCTTCACGGTTGACGACAGCCCGTTGTCACGGTATGCTACAACTCCTTTTTCGAACACCGACAAGGCCGGCGCCGGACAGGGCCGGGCGAGTTGTCGAACGGGCGCTGTCGGGGCACAATCCCCAATGGTCCCGCCCGATGCCGCGGGGCCGGATGTATCCCGGCTGAAACGGACATTCCCGCCGGTTCTTTACAACGAGGAGAGACGGGGACCATGGACAAAGAACGTTACACACTGAACGTCCAGCTCGCGCAAATGCTCAAGGGCGGCGTCATCATGGACGTGACCACGCCGGACCAGGCCAAGATCGCCGAGGAAGCCGGGGCGGTGGCCGTGATGGCGCTCGAACGCGTGCCGGCGGACATCCGGAAGCAGGGCGGCGTGGCCCGCATGTCCGCCCCGGAAATGGTCCGGGAAATCAAGGAATCGGTTTCGATTCCGGTTATGGCCAAAGCCCGCATCGGGCATTTCGTCGAAGCCCAGCTTCTGGAGGCGCTCGGAATCGACTACATCGACGAAAGCGAAGTGCTGACTCCCGCCGACGAGGAGTGCCACATCGACAAGACGAAATTCTCGATCCCGTTCGTGTGCGGCGCCCGCAATCTCGGAGAGGCGCTCCGGCGGATCTCCGAGGGCGCGGCCATGATCCGCACCAAGGGAGAAGCCGGAACGGGAAACGTGGTCGAAGCCGTGCGGCACGTTCGCACGGTGAACCGCGAAATCCGGCAACTGGTCAATATGCCCGTCGAAGAAGTGGTCCCGTTCGCCAAAGGGAAGGGCATGCCCGTGGAGCTTGCGCTGCAGGTCAAAGAACTCGGGCGTTTACCGGTCGTGAATTTTGCGGCGGGCGGTATCGCCACCCCCGCGGATGCCGCATTGATGATGCAATTGGGATGCGACGGAGTGTTTGTCGGGTCCGGGATTTTCAAATCGGCGGACCCGGCCAAGCGCGCCCGCGCCATCGTCAAGGCCACGGCCCACTACGACGATCCGGCAAAAGTACTCGAAGCCTCGATGAACCTGGGCGACCCCATGCCCGGCCTCGAAATCGGGACGATCCCGGAAAACGAACGCCTCGCCGGCCGGGGATGACGAGTCCAGCCAGTTCGCCGAGCTGGTCCGGGGTCCGGACGGGTACGGCAGAGATCCCCAGGCGTTCGAAATGATCCAGG
>JAADHN010000141.1 GCA_013151865.1 Kiritimatiellota bacterium | reverse complement strand
ACCGGATAATTGGGGGATACGGTAATCCCAGGGTTAGAACCCTGGGCTGGACCAGGCGTCCCCCTCGGGGACCGCGAATGTGACACCCGAATTTGCCCGGAACGGGCTGCCGAATACAGCCCAGGGTTTCAACCCTGGGAACACGCGACCCCCCGAGAACGCCCACACCTCATGATTTCAAGCCTACAGAATCCGAAAGTGAAGGCTGCCGTCCGCTTGCGGGACCGCCGGGCTCGCGACCGCACCGGACAATTCTTGATCGAGGGATACCGGGAATTACTCCGGGCAGTCGAGAACTGCTATCCCATCGAAACAGTCTTTTATTGCCCGGAATGGTTCCAGGGAAGGAACGAGTCCGAACTTCTCGAACGCTGTCGTGCGGCGGGGGCGCGTTTACTGGCCACCACGCCGCCGGTGTTTCGAAAGATCGCCTACCGGGACCGCCCCGAGGGCCTGGTGGCGCTCGCCCCGCAGCGACATCGAACTCTGGATGCACCGGGGCCATGCCCCGCCGGGACGCCGCCGCTCTACCTGGTGGCGGAATCGATCGAGAAACCGGGGAACCTGGGCACCATCCTGCGTTCCGCCGACGCGGCCGGCGTCACTGCCGTACTCCTTTGCGACCCCCGTACCGACTTGTTCAATCCGAATACAATACGGGCCAGCATCGGGACCGTATTCAGCGTACATACGGTCGAATGCGCCTCCGCAGAAGCCCGGGCTTTTCTCGCTCGAAACGGGGTTCGGCTGATTGCGGCGACGCCCCATGCCGACATGACGTACACGCGGGCCAACATGCGCGGCCCGCTGGCCGTCGCTGTGGGCAGCGAACAGTATGGCCTCAGCACCCAGTGGATTGATGCGGCGGACGCGACGGTACAGATTCCCATGTTCGGGCAGGTGGATTCCCTGAATGTGGCGGCCGCGGCGATCGTGCTGCTCTATGAGGCCGTTCGACAGCGACGTGCCATGGCTGGTCCTTGAGCGGCGCGCCGTTCGCGTCGTGATTCCGCGCCGGGGCTTCCGCCGTGGCAGGGACCGAGCGGCGGGAGAATTGCGGCGTGCGTCAGTGTGGAGCGGGGCTATTGCGACGGGAGACGTGACCATGAGGTCAAACAAACCTCCGGCCACCGTCCCCGAACTCTTCGGCAATACGGTGCCGGAGACACCGGGGACTGCCCCCGGCGGCGGCGAGGAAACGATCAGCGGCGAAATCCTGCGTATCGTCTTCGGCAGTGAAGACGGGCAGTATGTGGTCTTGCGGTTGCTGGACGCGAACTTTCAGGAACAAACCCTGGTGGGACCGTTGGGAGGTGTTCTGGAAGGGCAAGACATCGAGGCCTGGGGCCGCTGGGAAACTCACAAGCAACACGGCCGTCAATTCCGGGTCTCCCGGTTTCGAGCGGTCCTGCCGTCCTCGGCAAAAGGCGTCCGACGGTACCTGGCTTCCGGCATCATCCCCGGCGTCGGTCCGAAGCTTGCCGAGCGCATCGTGGATCGGTTCGGCGAAAAAACGCTCGAAGTCCTGGACAAGTACTCGGCGCGCCTGCGGGAAGTGCCGGGGATCGGACGGAAACGGATCGACCAGATCCGGGAAGCCTGGCGCCGCCACGCCGAAGAACGGAGCGTCCGGATTTTTCTGCAGGGCCTTGGCATGGGGCCGTCCGCGACGACCCGAATCCTGCAGCGTTACGGCCAGGGCGCGGCCGAGGTGGTACGTCGCAATCCGTACGTTCTGGCCCGCGAAGTGCGCGGAATTGGTTTTTCGACCGCTGACCGCATTGCGGGTCGACTCGGGATCGAACCCACCGATCCTCTGCGACTGGCCGCCGGTGTCGTGTACGTGCTGCAGCAGCTCGGCGACCGGGGACACACCTGCTACCCGCAGTCCCGACTTCTGCAAGAAGTGGCTCAGACTCTCGAGGTGGACGAAGACCACGTGCGAATCGGCCTCGAACGGGCGCTCATGGACGGAACGGTCCGGGCCGAGAGCGAGGTGATCGACGGAAGCGACCCCTACCTGTACCTGCAACCCTTGCAGGCGGCCGAGTCTCAACTGGCGGCGGCGCTGCGGGCCCTGCTCGACCGTCCTCCCCCTGCGTTGCGACCGCCCCCCCGATTCGGCGGACCGCTATGGGAACGACTGAACTCCGAGCAAAAGCAGGCCGTCACCCGGGCCCTCACGACCTCGGTCAGCCTCATCACCGGCGGGCCGGGCGTCGGCAAGACGACCGTAGTGGGACAAATCGTCACCGAAGCGCAGCGTTGCGGACTGCGCGTTCTCCTGGCGGCGCCGACCGGACGAGCAGCCAAGAGATTGGCCGAAAGCTGCCACCGGGAAGCCAAGACTCTGCACCGACTGCTGAAATGGGACCCGGCCCGCCGGACCTTCGTCCACGACGCGGACCGTCCGCTCCGCTGCGATCTGCTCATTGTGGACGAAGTCTCGATGCTGGACGTGGTTCTGGCCAACCACCTGTTTGCGGCCGTCGCGCCGAATTCCCGTGTGGTGCTGGTGGGGGACAAAGACCAACTCCCGTCGGTCGGCCCCGGGTTCTTCCTCCACGATCTCATCGACTGCGGCCGCGTTCCGGTCACTTACCTGACGCACATCTACCGTCAACAAGAAAACAGCCGTATCGTTTGGAATGCACACTTGGTGAATCGTGGGGAAATGCCCGACCTGCGCCGGCCGCCCTCGGGAGAACTCCGGGACTTTTACTGGATCGATGAAAGCGACCCGGAGCGGGTCATGGCCCTCATCGCCCGCATGGCCGCCGAGCGGATCCCGCGGAGTTTCCGGTTCGATCCCAGGAGCGACGTGCAGGTGCTGGTTCCCATGCACCGCGGTTCGTGCGGGGCATCCGCCCTAAATGCCCTGTTGCAGCAGGCCCTCAATCCGAACGGAAGTCCCGCCTTCCGTTACGGAGAACGCGTATTCCGGGTTGGCGACCGCGTGATGCAGATCAGCAACAATTACGATAAAGGCGTTTTCAATGGCGAATTGGGGCAGATCGCCGGCATTGACGGCACGACTAAAACGTTTCGGGTGACCTTCGACGTCGGCGTGGTCGACTATGGCTGGGACGAAGCCGACCAAGTGAAACTCGCCTACGCCGTCACCATCCACAAATCGCAGGGCAGCGAGTTCCCGGTGGTCATCATGCCCGTACTGACGCAGCATTTCATCATGTTGCAACGAAACCTGGTGTACACGGGCATGACCCGGGCGCGCCGTTTGCTCGTAATGATCGGCACACGCAAGGCCCTGGCCATTGCCATCCGGAACGACCGACCGGCTCTGCGCTGCAGTCTGCTGGCCGCCCGACTCAGGGCGCCGCGCCGGCCTCGCCCCCAAGCGAAATGAAAGGCGCGTTCCAGGCGCCCGGCGTTCCCGTGTCCTTCCGGCCGCCGTATTGAGTTTCCCATGAGGCGCCTGTGTGGCCGTTTTTTTCTTCCGACCGGATTGCCTTTCGGTTTTCTTGGGGTATCTGTTACGAGTTTCTCCTTCGGACTGTGGCGTGGGCGTGGATGGAGTTTCTACTGTCCCAAAACGCCCGGGCATCGGGTACCCAACTCCAGGAGGGTTGCAAGCATGGCAGACGAAATTCTGAACCAGATCGCCGAACAGCTCATCAAGGGCAAAGCCGCCGAAGTGAAGGCCCTGACTCAACAGGCTGTGGACGCGGGCGTCAGCGTCGAGAAGATCCTGAACGAGGGACTCGTGGCCGGAATGTCTGTTGTCGGCGAAAGATTCAAGCGGAACGAATTCTACGTGCCCGAAGTTCTGATTGCAGCCCGGGCCATGAAGGGCGGCATGGAAATCATTCGTCCGCTGCTGGCCGCGTCCGGCGTCAAGCCCAAGGGGACCGTGTGCATGGGAACGGTCAAGGGCGACCTGCACGACATCGGCAAAAACCTCGTATGCATGATGCTCGAGGGCGCCGGGTACAAGGTGGTCGACCTTGGGGTCAACGTCGAACCCGAGAAATTCGTGGCGGCCGCCCAAGAGAACGAGGCGGGACTCATCGGGTTGAGCGCCTTGTTGACCACCACGATGGGTTCGATGAAAACCACCATCGACGCACTGGTCGAGGCCGGTCTTCGCGACCAAATCAAAGTGATGGTCGGCGGCGCACCGCTCACCCAAAGCTTTGCCGATGAAATCGGCGCCGACGGCTATGCGCCGGATGCCGCATCGGCCGCGGATTTGGCCGGCGAACTACTCGGGGCCGCTTGACGCGCCGGATTCGGGATGTCGCACATTCATCGTCTCGATATAATCTGGGTCGAACGATGCCTGAGCCGTCTGCTGCGGTGGCGCATCTCACATGCTTTCAAAACATTGCCGCCGCTCACCGACCGAGTCGGTGTTTCAGCACGGCCCCGGCCGGCGTTCGGGGCAACGACTTGAATCCGTAAACCGCGCTCCTGCGCGACCAACGTTCATGAAGGAATCAGGTTGGAGCGCCGGCGAAGTCACTGCCAAGTGCTGAACTGGTCGAACTGTTCTGAGACGGTCCGTAAGAGTGCCGCCCTCCGTACGCGGTGAACGGGGGCGGCATTTTCTTTTGTCGTTGTTCATGCGTTAAAGGATGATTCCCTGCCGCGCCCCGCATGTGAATTGCCGGTCATTTGAAAAACACGCCTGAGGCTTCAGGCGGCTACCCCGAGGAGAGGGCGGTTTTTCTGGAAGATTGCGGGTTGCGCCTCCCGGATTGGCCGGTATACTTGTGAGAGATCTCACCTCCACTTGCAGAGCATCTCGGAATTGTCGAGGCGATTCGACGGAGGCGGGAAGCCGGGCTGCGCTTTGCCTCGTTTCGGGGCAAAGAATCAGCCCGCAAGAGAATCGTGCTGTCTTGAATCGGGAGCGTTACAGATGAGACGGACCGGCGTCGTCACCGCATTCTTGTTTCTTGCCACCTGCCTCCTGCTTCAGACCGGATGCCGGTCGCCTTGGTGGCCCTTCGGACGGCAAGACGAGATCGCCCCGGGATTCGGCGGCCCCGCCGCGCCTCCCGCAGCCCCGGTTACCATTCCAACGGCGCGCCCCGGAAGCGAAGGCTGGCTGCCTCCCGGTCCGGTCCCGCCCCGTCGCGGCAGCATCCAACCCATCCGAGACCAGCGTTGGGAGGCAGTCAAGATCTATTTCGCATACGACCGGTCCGCGATCGGTACATCCGAGCGCCCGAAACTCGAGGCCCTGGCCGATTATCTCAGGGCGCACCCGACTTATTCTGTTGTGGTGGAGGGCCACTGCGACGAACGGGGCAGCGACGAATACAACCGTGCCTTGGGGGAGCGCCGCGCCTTGGCGGTGCGAGATTACCTTGTCAACTTGGGGATCGCCCCGTCCCGGATCGAGACGGTGAGTTACGGCGAGGAACGTCCGGCCGTGCCGAATGCGACCACTGAACTCGAGCACGCCAAGAACCGACGTGCGGAGTTTGTGATCGGAATCCGCCGGTAACGACCCCACGCGTGAGCGACCCCATGCTGCCCCACCCCGCCGTGGCGTGCATGATTGCCGACCGCCTCGAAGCATTCTCCGCAGCCCTCTGAAGTGTGTTGTCGCCCCTTGTCCGAAAGACGGTCTCTCCGCGGCGTCCTTTTGCCGCCATTCCCCGTCGCCGGCATACTCGCGGACCCGGCGGGCGCCTGCGCTGGTTATTGTCCGTGGGGGGGGCGAGGGCGGACACGCCAAGCAGGCGCGCCGGGACGACACTCCCCTTATGAATTCATGAACTTCGTCGTGAGAGGACGCAACTTATACGGATTCAAGTCGTTGCACCGAACGACGGCCGGGACCGTGTTGAAACACCTTCTCGTTCGGTGAGCGGCGGCAATGTTTTGAAGATGTGTGAGATGCGTCATCGCAGCAGATGGCTCATGCGTTATTCAGGCTAAATATTCAGAGTATTCACGCCGGCTTGGTTTTCGAGCCATCTCGCCCGCGGACCGGTGTGCATCGCCCCGGCCGACGGGGAACGACGCTTCGGGACGACGTTGCCGCGCAGCGGGCGACAATTCGGGATCCGGGAAGGTCGAGGTGAAGAGGTGAATGGCGCCGCGAGACTGTAACCGCGTGTCGCCATGCTGAGTTCGCCATGGTGAGCTGAACTCGGTACGAGAGGGCGTGTCGGGTGGGTTATCCCCGGTTGCACGGCTAAAAGAACGTCCGTTTTCTTGTTTCGGACATTTGATAAAGCTGGCAATGATGATAAGATAACTCATTAAAGGGCGAATGTCTGCAACAGACTGGCCCCGGCGGGCTTCCCTCATCCCCCCCTCCTCCGCTAACCGGAAACCCCGCCGGGGCCTTTTTTCTTTTCGGTCTGCCGGCGGTGCCTCCCGAACAATTCCGAACACGCACCGATGCCCACGCATTCCGGGACGACAGTTGCCTATGATGGCGCCAACCGCACAGAACATGCAGGCCGGGACACGGTCGAAAGCCGACAGTGATGCGGACTTCGTTCGTGCTGTCCGCCGGGTCACGTTGGTGGGATTGGGCGTCAACGTGGTGCTGTCCATCGTCAAGCTTGCTCTCGGCCTGATCGGGCACAGTCAGGCGGTGGTGGCGGATGCACTCCACACCTTTGCCGACGTGACCACGGACTTGGCCGTGCTGCTCGGGGTCCGCTACTGGGCGGCCCCTCCCGACGCGGAGCACCCGTACGGTCACGGTCGGATCGAGGCAGTCATCGCTGCGGGAATTGGGGGTGTGGTGGCTTTCACTGCCGCCGGCATCGGTTGGCGTGCCGTGGCGACGCTTCGTTCTCCGGACGTCGCTTCACCCGGGGGTACGGCCCTGGCTGGGGCCGTCCTCTCGATTGTTTGCAAAGAACTGCTTTATCGGTGGACCGTCGCCCGGGGCCGACGAATCGGCTCGATTGCCGTCACGGTAAATGCGTGGCACCATCGGCTCGATGCGCTGAGTTCGCTTCCCGCCGCCGCAGCGGTCGGGCTCTCGCTCGTTCGGCCCTCGTGGTCGTTTCTCGATCACGTCGGTGCGATAGTGGTGTCGCTGATTTGTCTTCACGCCGCATGGAGCATTCTGCGTCCCACGCTCGGGCAACTGACCGATACCGCTGCCGGTCGGGCCGAAGTCGTCCGCATCGAAGGCATTGCCCGTTCCGTCGTGGGAGTTAGAGACGTTCACGCCGTCCGCACGCGACGGGTCGGTTCCGCGACCCACATGGACATTCACGTGCTGGTCGACCCGAAGATTTCCGTACGCAGCGGGCATGACATTGCCGAAGCAGTCAAACGACGTCTTCTGGCGTCCGGTCTGGGGGTGGCCGACTGCGTGGTCCACATCGAGCCGTTCGAGAAGCACGGAGCGGCGTTTACGGAAACGTGGTGGCGGTAGCGCCGGGGAGTCTGAAGCGGTCGCATGCGCTCTGTTGAAGATCTCCCGGGGCAAAGCGAGCACATGAACAGTTCGGTTGTTTTTGCTGCGAACGACGCTATAATGCCAAAGGTTTCGAGGTCTGCGGGCGGCAGGCCGCCTGGTTGTTTCCGGTCCGATCCATGTGGAAGCCGTCGCTCACCGGGGTCCGGAGTATTGCCGGTCCTCGCGGGAAGAAGGCCGTGCTGTTTCCGGCCGGACTCGGGCGACAACCCCCTCGGCCGGGGTCGTATCGGAGCGGAAGATGGTGTCAGCGGGGCTGTACCCGCGAGTACGAGAGTAGGGGAGTCGGTCATGAAAAGAAGCTTGATGCTTGTCGCGGCTGTTGTGTTTGTGTTTGCTCTGGCGAGCGGTTGCAAGAAAAAGCAGGAAGAGCCGAACATGGAGCAAATGGAGCAGATGCAGCAAGAGATGCAGAAGCAAATGCAGAAGCAGATGCAGGGCGCCGAGGCCAAGAAGGAAGAAGCCAAAAAGACGGCGAAGGAAGCGACCAAGTAAGCACAGGTCGAGATGGTCGTCCTGCCGATTGAGTTCGGCAGCGGCGGTCTTCACTATTCACACACGGCGCGGCCTTCCGGCCGCGCCGTGTGTGTTTTTCCGGCTTGGCGCGTTCACCGGCGCCCCCCAAAGAGCAGCTTCTTCCCCATCGCGAGTTCCCGACGCAGGTCGCCCCAAGAGCGCAGGGCCGCCAAGTGGTTGAACCAGGTTCGGGGATGGAGATAGAACGCGCGGTTTGCCCGACGGACCCAGGCCAGGGCCGTCTCGAAAGCGACGAAACCCGCGCGGTCCTCGAGAAGGGAGGCCAAAGCGGAACGATCCCGGGGCGACGGCAAGTCGCGGCGGCGCAGTTCCGTCCCGAATCGCGGCATGGCCACATTGAACGACGCATAGTCCAACCCCAGGTCGCGGGCGTGACGGATCGTGGCCCGAACCCGGTCTTCGTCATCCCCGGGAAGGCCGAGAATGAATGTGCCGACGGTGCGAACTCCGCATTTTCGACAGGCCTCGATGGCGATCCGGGCGGCGGCATCGGTGGTGCTCTTGCGAAACGTGCGCCGGCGCTCCTCCCCGGCGGTTTCGACCCCGAAAATCACGGTGTGACAGCCCGTGTCCCGCATGAGCCGAACAGTCTCGGGTCGGAGCACATCGACTCGAGAGAAACAGCTCCAAGCGAAACCGAGCCGACCCGTGACGGCACACAAGGCCTCCAAACGGTCGGCGGGAAGTCCGAAAGTCTGGTCCCGAAAATGGATCTCGCGAACCCCTGCCTTTCGCAGAGCTTCCAGTTCCGCGCGGACCTCGGACACGAGGCGTGTTTTCCAGGGGATGGCGCCGATCGGGCAAAAGGAACAGGCAAAGGGACAGCCGAAATCGGTGAGGACCGAGGCGAACGGCAGGTGGCGGACGAAAGGAAAGTTGTAAACGGATAGGGGGACCAAATCCCAGCGCGGCAATGGAAAAGAAAAGTCGCCGCTCTTTTGAACCGCCGGCCCCTCGAGAATTCGGCCGGCAGTGTCGCGGAAGACCAAGTTGGGCAGCGGTGCGGCGCGGCGGCCCCGGAGATACTCCACGATGGCGGGCTCGGTGAAATCGTTCAGGGCGGCATCGAGAAAGGGGAAAAGATCGAGGAGCGTGGGGGCCAGGTCCCGAAAAATGTCGCCGGTGACAATGAGCAGACGACCGGGTTTCTCGATGGATGCCAGGAAATCCATGTCTTCGAACAGAGACAGGCTGGACGTGAGCGAGACGATCACGTCCGGGTCCCAGTCGCGGACGGCGGCGGCGGTCTGTTCCGGGGGAATCCGCCGGGCCATGGCGTCGATGAACCGGACCTCGGCGAACGGCGTCAGACGCCCGGTGAGCATGACCAGGTCCATGGGCGGATACGAATAATCGGTCTTGGCAAGGCTCGCACAGTAATAGTCGCGAAGATACGGTCGTGTTCCGGGCGGATTGAGCAAAAGGATTCTCATGGATTGGGGTGTCGCCTCGGTACGTTGGGGGCTTGCGGAGCGATTTGCTTCCCGGGGCCCGCGGACAGGTTCGGGAGGCTGAGTCGAAACCGGAGGACCGGACCGCGACGGTGATCGCATGTCACGGCAACGGTCTGTTCTTCCGGGTCGTTGTCGATTCGGACCCCGGCGGCCGCCGGAGCCGCGAAGACGCCCGGGCCGGGGACGATCCGAAACCGGGTGGCACGCCGAGGCGTGCCCACCGCGAGTACGCACAGGTCTCCGTTTCTTTCGTACATTAGGAGCAGATGGTGCAGAGGCAGGATGCCCGTCACTCGCAGACCGCGCCAGACGGCTGCGAACGGTTGCTCCCTGTCGATATTCTCGGAACTGTTGACCGCAAGGAGGAACCGGGGATTGTTCCATACAAGGGGCAGGTCCGGCCGCGCAACAGGTCTCCCGAGGTCGGGGGGCAGGGTGTGTGCCGTCATCTCGGCAAGTTTCACCACCGGGCGGTCCGCGTCCGGCGCCGAAACGCCCGGCGGCAGCCAGGCCACCGGGAAAGCCTCGACGGTGTTGGGCAGGAACTCCGCTTCGTGCTCGAGCCCGAACGCCAGGCGCCAGAAGAGATTGACCCCGCGACGGCAACGGTCGAGCGCAGGCGCGCCGTACACGGAACCCGGTCCCCAGCCCACGGGGCGTTTCCCGCCGGGACGGACGTCCTCAAAACCGGGATTCGGCAACAACTCACGACCGTCGCCTTCGTGCTGCAAGGACACATCGTCGAACCAGACATCGCCCCCCGGCTCGAAGCCGGAGCATGCAGGTCTTCGATCCGGCGGGCAGGTCGGCGACGGTCGCGCCGTACGTCCAGTCCACGGTCCCGGTTACGCTGCGGGTCGCCGCATGCCGCCAGCGGGCGCCGTCGAACCAAGTCAGCTCGATGAACGCCCCGCCTTCCAACGCCCGGGTACGGACCCAGCCCGACAGGCGAAAGCGGCCACCGGCACGGACCGGGAGGAAGGCGTCGTTTCTCCACGCGAGATGGATCGAGCGTCCGGCCCCGCAAACCAGGCGCAGACTGCGGCGGCCGCCGTGCGCGACGGCGCTGTCCAGGATGTGCGGCAGGCCGCGGTCGTCTCGCAGCCAGGCACGGAGCGCCGAACGGAGTTCCAGGCGGTCCGGGATGAGACCGTCTTCGATCACCGCCGCGAACACCGGTTCGAGGGTGTGTGTCCACCAACGGGACGGACGGTGCGATTCGTCCCAGATGTGAGGCGGGGCCTCGCCGCCGATCCAGAAGACGTCGGCGCCGGTCAACGCGGGAAGAAGCACGGCGTGGGCGTAGAACGGGAAAAACCGCCGAACTGTGCGGGCAAAGTCCATTCCCCCCTCGTGCTTGCCGCAACGCCAGCCGTAGGCCTGCCCCACATCGCCGAAGCCGGCCTCACCCCACATCCAGGTTTGCGGGTTGGCCCCCCAATGATCGCACCAGTCCGCTTGCCACAGTCCGAGCAGTTGGGCGTGTTCGCTGAACATGGCCTCGGTGAGGTTCATCTCCCACATGGGCACGAATACGCGCCGATGAGCCTGCACGGCACTCTTGAGGGTTTCGTCGAGGGCGAACTCCTGCCAGTCCGCTCCGTTATGCCAGCCGGCGTCCAGGACGCACCAAACCCCAAAGCGGTCGGCCAACGCCAGCAAGCGTGTGAAGTAGCGACGTTGTTCCGCATTGAAACTGTATTGCTCCGCATCGATCACGGCAACGATATTGGGGAACTCCTCGAGAACGGACTCGAGCCGTTCGATGGGAGCCAACTTACCGTCCGGATCTTCGTCGCGGTCCACGGTCCGGAACGTCCGGACATGCAGGGCGAGCGGAATACCTCCCGCACGGCAAACCTGGATCTGCCGCCTCGTGTCGGACCATTTCGCGCGAGGGGCCATGGCGCCGAGTTGCGCCACGATGAACGGGCGCAACTCCGGCGAAATACGGTCGAGTGTGCCCAGTCCGATCCACGGCACGAAAATCATTGGACGCTGAGGGGAGAGCGATCTTCGCATGGGCAGCGCCTTTTCGCCTGCCGTCGTCGAGAAAGCAAGCACGACGGCCAAGACGGCAACGTACCCGCCTTTTCCGGAGCGGGACGGACGAGAAGCCGTTCGGATTCGGTTCGGACCCATATTCCACTGTCGCCCCATCACTCTCCAAAAACAACCGTGTCGGAGACATTCCGTATTGGAAACCACCATCCGGTTTCGTCGGATCGGCTTCTGTAACTCTTCGCCGTCGGTGTGACGCCCGGCAGGCAGATGCACGCTGCGTTCCCACACGCGGAATCAAAGAAAATAGCGGCGATCGGACAGGGAAACAAGGACTGGCGCGATATTCGGAGTTCCGCGTTCACGACCTGTCGGCTCAGGACGGAATTGCCTCGCTTCCGCTGTTTCCCGAGGGTCTTGAACCCGTCTGAATATGCCTGATCCAAGGGCTGCAATGGCGCATTTCGCGACGAAACCCTTGAATCAATCCCGTCGGTCAGCGCCGAGTTTTCATTTCCGGCCTTGCATCGCTCCTCGGCCGTGCTACATTTCGGCATACAACGAATTATCGAAAGGAAGGGAACGTGAGAAAAATCCTCGCCGTCACCAAGGCATTCGCGGATGAAAACCGCTTGCGCATCCTGGCCGCACTGGAACACGGCGAGCGATGCGTCTGCGAAATCACCGAGTTGCTGGAACTCGCCCCGGCCACGGTTTCCAAACACCTCAGCCAGCTGTACCACGCCGGACTGGTTGATTCGCGCAAGGAAGGCCGCTGGGTGTACTATCGACTTGCCGACGAAGATCCCAGTCCCGCGGCACGGGATGCCATCGCTTGGATATTGAATTCGCTCCGAGACGACCCTGTTGTCCGGAGCGACGCGGAGCGACTGGCGCAAATCGACCGAACCGAAAAGGCACTGCCGCCATGTCCCGTACCTCCCCGAGGCTGAAAATACTCTTTCTGTGCACCGGCAATTCGTGTCGCAGTCAAATGGCCGAGGGCTGGGCCCGCCACCTCAAACCGGACGTGCTCGATCCGTACTCCGCCGGGATCGAGATTCACGGCCTGAACCCGGATGCCGTCGAGGTCATGGCGGAAGCCGGAGTGGATATTTCACAACATCGATCAAAGCTTGTGGACGAGATCCTGGACATCCCATTCGACTACGTGATCACGGTGTGCGACCATGCGCACGAGCACTGCCCGCTATTCCCCGGTCGCGCCCGGGTGATGCACAAGAGCTTTCCGGATCCACCCCGACTTGCGAAGTCCGCGGCAAGCGCGGAAGAAGCGCTCGATTGCTACCGGCGGGTCCGGGACGAAATCCGCGCATTCGTGCAGGAACTGCCGGGCGCCTTGGGGTAGGCCCGCACTTCGCTTATTGTTCGTTCGCCGCGGGGTCGCGACGGACGCTCAGGCAGGCAAACGTACGTTCGGCAATCGGAACAACGGTACATGAATACTCCCTCGACCGTCGGGACGGAACCGAAGATGACCCGTGTTTTCGAGCGGTACCTGACCGTATGGGTGGGGCTGTGCATCGTTGGCGGCATTCTTTTGGGAAAAGTCGCCCCCGGCTTGGCGGGCGCATTGGACGGCCTGGCGATTCGGGTCAACGGCGCGCCGGTGGTGTCGGTCCCCATCGCTGTCTGCCTGTTCTTCATGATGTACCCCATCATGGTTAAAATCGACTTTGCCAGCGTCGTCCGCGCGGGGAAGAGCGGCAAACCGGTCTTCTTGACCCTATTCGTGAACTGGTGCGTCAAGCCGTTCACCATGTATGCCATCGCCCTCTTCTTCCTGGGGTTCGCATTCCGCGGCCTGATCGGGACCGATGCGGTGGACCTGGTAAAAATGCCGTTCGGCCTGGACCTTCCGGTCGGCGCCCGGCACGGCGCGGGAGTAGTGACGTTGCACGAGGGCGTCAAAATGCTGCAGGTGCCGCTGTGGCGCAGTTACCTGGCCGGGTGCATCCTCCTGGGCATCGCCCCCTGCACAGCCATGGTCCTGGTCTGGGGATCTTTGGCCAGGGGCAATGACGGCCTGACTCTGGTCATGGTGGCCATCAACTCATTGACTATGCTGGTGTTGTACGGCGTGCTCGGGGGGTTCCTGCTCGGCGTGGGGCGCCTGCCCGTGCCCTGGCAGGCGCTGCTGCTCTCGATCGCAATCTACGTGGCGTTGCCGTTGGGTGCGGGATACTTTTCGCGGAGATGGATCATCTCAACCAAAGGCGAGGCGTGGTTCAACCAAAAGTTCCTGCACGTCCTGACGCCCATTACGATCATTGCCCTGCTGACCACGCTGGTACTCCTGTTTTCGTTCAAAGGTGCGGTGATTCTGGCCAATCCGCTGATCATCCTCTGGATTGCGGTGCCGCTGTTCATTCAGACCAACCTGATTTTCGGGCTTGGTTATGGACTGGCCAGGTTATTGAAACTGCGGTACGAAGATGCCGCGCCCGCGGCGATGATCGGCGCCTCGAATCACTTCGAGGTGGCGATTGCCACCGCGACCATGCTTTTCGGCCTTTCGTCCGGGGCCGCCTTGGCCACGGTGGTCGGTGTGCTCATCGAAGTCCCGGTCATGTTAATGCTGGTCAGGATCTGCCTGCGGACCCAGCACTGGTTTGCGCATCGGGGGACAGTCCATGTCTGAAAAACCCGCCTGCTATGGGACGATGTTCCCGAACTTGGATCGACTGGAGCCCAACAAGCCGTGCCGCGGCAAAGTGTTTTCCGGAACGGTGTCGGGTTCGGGCTTCGGCGTGAGCACCCGTCGCATTTCGGTGGACCGGACGCAGTGGGAATTGTGCCTCGCCTGCCCGGCATACCGAGGTTGTTACGACCTGAGTCTCGGGCGTCTTTCCCTGCGGCAGGCACTGACGCGGTACTGAGCGGTCCACGACCCGGAGTGCGAGGTGCGACTCGCGCGAAGCCCCGCCGCCGGAGGCAGGCGGGATGGAACCGCACGGTCGTGGGGTCAAAACCCGCCAAGGCGGCGGTGGATGTCCTCGACGGGCAGGCCGATCACATTGCTGACCGGTCCGTGTACGTACTGGACCAGCCGGTCGCCATGCTCCTGGATGGCGTAGGCGCCGGCTTTATCGAGTACGTGGACCCGGCGCAGATAGTCATCGATCACTGCCGGGGTCAACCGATGGAAGCGCACTTCGGATACGGTGGTCCAGATTTCCCGGCGGAAAGGTTCCAGCCGCAGCAGACAGACCCCGGTCAGGACTCGGTGGCTGCGCCCGGACAGCCGCGTCAGCATTCGGCGCGCCTGCTCCAGGTCCGCGGGTTTCCCCAGGGGTTCGCCGTCGAGCACCACTAAGGTATCGGCGCCCAGCACGACGGCGCTCGGAAAGTTCGGCGCGACGGCCGCGGCTTTTGCGCAAGCGAGGCGGACGGCGGTCTCGCCGGGAGGTTCGCCCGGGCAAGGCGTCTCGTCCACGTCTGCCGGCACAACGGTCGCCGCGATCCGGGCCTGCTCGAGCAGGCGGCGACGGCGCGGGGACGCCGAGGCTAAAACGATTCGCCGGTCCCCAAGCGGGCGATCCGCCGCCGGAGCGTTGGGTTCGAGGGCACGCTTCATTGCAGATGCTCACGTGTTTGGCGGCGGAAGCGCCGTGAACGCCATCGCTCCCGCGAGGACTCCAGCGATCATTTGAAGCCCCTCGGCTCCGATCACCCAAAACGCAGCGCTTCCCTGCCGCGGTCTCGCCCCGGGCCTGCCGATTCACCCGGCCCTCGTCTGCTTTCCCGCCCTCTCCTGTCCCGCAACGTCCCACGTCATTTCCGAATTCGCCGCTTATGGCGCTGCCTGCGTCGTTCCCGTTCGGCCGCCTCCCGCTGCCTGCCGTGCTGCACCCCGGCGGCGGCGGTACGGCGTCCATCGAGCTTCGAACGTTCCGCGGTGTGCCGCGACCGCAAGCGCACGATGGCCGGCAGTCCGGAGTTCGGAAAGAACGCCTGCTCAATCTGCCGCTGCAGAAACTGACGGTAGGCGGCCGGGCAGAGCCCGGGGTCATTGACGAAGAGCAGGAATTGCGGCGGACGGGAATCGGTCATGGCGGCATAGAAGATCCGGAACGCCTTGCCCCCGCGCCGGGTCGGGGGCGGCGTCCGTTCGATCACATCGGCGAGGAAACGATTCAATACCGGCGTCGGGATCCGGGTCTGCATCTGCCGGTACAGGTGTGCAATGCGATCCAGCAATCGGTCCAGGTTGTAGCCGGTCCGGGCCGAAATGCAAAGGACCGACGCATACCCCATGAACGCAAGCCCGCGACGCAATTCGCGAACAAAATCGGTCTCCCGCAGGCCGGCGTCGACACACAAGTCCCACTTGTTGGCGAGCACCAGGCAGGGCTTCCCCGCTTCGGCGACGAGCCGTGCGATGCGGCGGTCCAGGGCAGTGGCGGAGGACGGGGCATCGAGCATGAGACAGACAACGTCGCTGCGTTTGACGGCATTCTGGGCGCGCATGACGCTGAAGAGTTCAACCGCGGTGTTTACCTGACGCTTCTTGCGAAAGCCGGCGGTGTCGACCAGGGTGGCCGGTATACGGGTTTCACCGTCGACGATCTCGAACGGCACGTCCACGGCATCCCGAGTGGTCCCCGGCACGTCGGTGACCAGTACTCGTTCCTCGCCCAACAACCGGTTGATCAGGGAGGACTTGCCCACGTTGGGGCGTCCGATGACGGCGAGCCGGAGTCTCCCCTGGACCGCATCTTCCTGTACCCGCGGCAGGCCTACGACACAAGCGCCGAACAACTCTCGGACGCCCCGTCTGTGCGTACACGAGACAGGGAACAGCGCCTGGAACCCGAACTCGGCGAACTCCGCAAGCCCGGCCATGGCCAAACGGTCATTGTCCGCCTTGTTCACCGCCACGAAGACGGGTCTGCCGGTTCGGTGGAGGAGGTCGCGGATTTCCCGGTCCAGCGGGGCCGCACCGCTCTGAGCGTCCACGACCCAAATCAGACGGTCCGCCTCGCCGATGAGGTCCAGGACCTGACGTCGGACCAGCTCGTCGAACTGTTCGACCCGAGTCTCTTTTTCGAAGACGCCCAGGCCGCCGGTGTCCACCAGCAGGAAAGGCGGTCCGAAACGAGTGATGCGGGTCACGATCCGGTCGCGGGTCACCCCGCTCTCTTCGTGAACAATGGCGATGCGTCGTCCGGCGGCCAAGTTGAACAGGGCGCTCTTGCCCACGTTCGGCCGGCCTACGATGGCGATGAGCGGCAGTTTGGAACGCTTCATAGGGCCTTTCCTGCCGGTTGCTCCCGACCGACGGCGGGGAAAACGAGGACCGCTGTACGTCCGTCGCGTTTCGGCGCTTCAGCCAGCGGTGCAGAATTCTGCCAGTGCGTACTCGAGACGACGCATGGCCCGTTCCCGACCCAAGAGTTCGGCGGTCTCGTAGATACCGGCGCCCACGGTCCGCCCGGTGAGCGCGACCCGCAGGGGCTGATTCAACTTCCCTCGGGGGATCTCGAATTCGGCCGTGGTCTCGTGAATGAGCCGCTCGATATCTTCGGCGGTAAAGCTGCTCTCGGCCAAGCGTTCAGCCAGCCGGCGCAGCGCCGGGCCGACCCCGGGCCGGGCGAGGAACTTCCGGCAAGCTTTGGGATCGTATTCGGGAAGGTCCACAAAAAAATAATCCCATTCACAGACTTGGGGGTAGAGTTTGGTCCGGCTCTGCAGCAATCGGGCGACGCGACCGAAGAACTTCTCATCCACCTCGGTTCCCCAGGGACACTCCGCAGCGTACCGGCGGGCCGTGTCGCGGAATTCATCGAAGGGCAGCGCGGCCATCCAGCGCCCGTTCAGATTGAGCAGCTTGACCGGATCCATTTGCGCCGGGGCCTCCTGAACGCGGTCGAGGGAGAAGCTCGATATCAGTTCTTCCCGGGTCATGGCTTCACGACCGTCGCCGGGCGACCAGCCCAGAAGCGATAGATAGTTGAACAGGGCATGAGGCAAAAAGCCCTTGTCCCGGAAATCACCGGCATAAGCATCGCCGTCGCGTTTGCTGTAGGGCTTGCCCGCTGCATTGACGATCATAGGCAAGTGGGCGTACGCCGGGGGCGTGCGGCCGAGTGCGTGATAGAGGAGCACATGCCGATAGGTGTTCTCCACATGGTCATCCCCGCGTATGATGTGAGTGACCTGTTGAAAAACGTCGTCACAGACGTTGGCCAAATGGAAAACCGCGGCGCCGTCGCTGCGCACGACGACCAAGTCCCTCATGCTGTCGACCGGTTTGGCGAGTGCGCCCTTGACCAAATCGTGGAAACCCACTTCATGGCGAGTAAACCGAATGCGCCCGGGACGGTCGACCGAAACCGTTTTCCCGCCGTCCAAGATCTCGCCGGCCCAATCCTCGATTCGGACCCGAAGCGCGCCCGCGGAGTCGAACACCTCGAGGTCGCGGAACCCGGCGAGGCACCCGGCGAACGGCACCGGCTTTCCTTTTTTCGAAATCCGTGCGAAACGGATACCGCCGGCATCGATATCGACAGGCCGGTCCGGATGCACGGGCCACTCGACAGGGCCGACGCGACGCACGCCGGGGACCGCTGCAATCTCCCACGGAATGCGAAACAACACGGCCTCCCCCTGGCCGCCTTTGGCCGAACGGTAGGCCTTGCCCTCATCGAGCAGTCGTTCCGCGGCTTCCCGGTGGGCCCGGGCCCGGGCGCTCTGATAAAGGGGCGGCTCGTCCGGCTCGAGACCGAGCCAATCGAGGACGTCCAGCAGATCGCGGATGGCTTGCGGGGTGGACCGCTCGCGGTCCGTGTCTTCGATTCGGAGTAGGAATGCGCCGTTTTCATGGCGGGCAAACAACCAGTTGAAAATGGCCACGCGAATGTTGCCGATGTGCACGTGGCCAGTCGGCGATGGGGCGAACCGTACACGAATACTCATGGGCGCGGGTCCCGGATTTGGGGGTGGGGTTGGACAGGTTCGAACGCGATGGATACAATCTGTCTCAGCTTGATCTGAACGGTCTGCAGAGCCCGCCGGTTCGCCTGCGTTCCGGACTGTTCCGAGACGATCAGTAAGCTACTCCGGTAAAGCGAGAGGGCAAACCGAACCACGGAGGGCCGGGGCGACGGACAAGAGGTTTGACACGACGGCACGCGCCCGCTATCGTGTTCCGCAGACGTGCCCTAAAGGCTAAAGAGCCCAAGGCGCAAGAACGACACCGCCAGATCTCTCCGGCAACCGAGATTCCGGGCGACGGGTGAAGGACTCGCCGCCTTCTTCATGCCGAACGCGATGTCCCGCCGGTTACCCACCGCAGGTGCAGGAGACAGCGACAGTGAGCGGCGAAAGGCTCAAGTGTTTCAAGACATACGATATTCGCGGCCGCACGCCGGACGACCTGGATCCGGACTTGGCGTTTCGAATCGGGCGGGCGTACGCGGCCGAAATCCGCCCGGACGGACCGGTCGTCGTCGGACGCGACATCCGCCTCAGCAGTCCGGAGTTGGCGGCGGCCACGATCCGAGGACTGAACCAGAGCGGCGTGGATACGTACGACATCGGTGTCTGTGGCACGGAAATGGTCTATTTTGCCGCGGCCCGACCCGGGATGGGCGGAGGCGTAATGGTGACTGCAAGTCACAATCCACTAGAATACAATGGGATGAAGTTTGTACGAGGCGGGGCGACGCCCATCAGCGGCGACTCTGGCTTAGACGGCATCGAACGTCGGGCGCGCCTGAAGCGGTTCGGCCCTCGGGCGGTACACCCGGGCAGCAATCGATCCGAAGACGTGCTCGAGGCATATGTCGGCGAGCTGCTTACGTTTGTGTCGGGCGTGGAGCTTGAACCGTTTCGGATCGTGGCAAACCCGGGAAACGGCGGCGCGGGACCGGTACTCGAACGGTTGTCCCGCTCGCTTCCTTTCGAGTTCATTCCAGTCAATTTCGAGCCGGACGGCCACTTTCCCAACGGGGTCCCGAACCCGTTGCTTCCCGAGAATCGTCCGGTCACGACGGAGGCCGTGCGCCGGAACAGGGCCGATTTGGGGATTGCCTGGGACGGGGACTTCGACCGCTGTTTCTTCTTCGATGAACACGGGGATTTCGTCGACGGCTACTACATGGTCGGGTTGCTGGCCCGGCGCCTGCTCGAAGGCCGCCCCGGCGAACGCATCGTTCACGACCCACGTATGACATGGAACACGCTCGAGCTGGTCCGCGAGGCGGGGGGTGTGCCGGTACAGTCGCGGACGGGGCACGTGTTCATGAAGCAGAAGATGCGGGAAGTGAACGGGTTGTACGGCGGCGAGATGAGCGCCCACCACTATTTTCGCGAGTTCGCTTTTTGCGATTCCGGAATGATTCCGTGGTTGCTGCTCACGGCGCTCTTGAGTGAAAGCGGCCGGACGTTGTCCGAGCTGGTGGTCGAACGCAAGAAACGGTACCCGGGCAGCGGTGAGATCAACAGTACAGTCCCGGACCCGGACCGTATCATCGGTGAGATCAAAGCCCGTTTTCAGGCTTGGGCTACGGCGGTCGACGAAACCGACGGCCTGTCGCTGGAGTTCGGCGACCGCTGGCGTTTCAATGTGCGCAAATCGATGACCGAGCCCGTGGTCCGCTTGAATGTCGAGACCCGGGCCGACCCGAATCTGCTCCGCTGCAAGACAGAAGAGCTGCTCGCCCTCATTCGCCGGGGGTGACGTTCGCTTCGGCGCCCGTCTCGTTGCGTCGGTCGCGGACCCGGACCGCCTTGCCTTCCGGCTTGGGCAGGGCGCCGGGCTCGACCAATTCCACCTTCGGCGTCACCAGGATTTCGTCGCGGATCTCGCGGGTGATCCGATCCCGAAGCTCTTCCAGAGCGGCAAAATCGCCGGTGAACGATTCCGGGTGCATTTCGACGCGGACGACGAGCGTGTCCAGACCGTGCACCCGGTCGAGCACGATCAAATAGTCGTGCCCCACCTCCGGAATGCGCATGAGCACGGCCTCGATCTGCATGGGGAACACGTTCACGCCCTTGACGATGAACATATCGTCGCTGCGACCGGCGATTCGGTCGATGCGCCGGTGGGTGCGGCCGCAGGGACAGGGACCGGGGATAAAGCGGGTCAAGTCCCGCGTGCGATATCGGATGATGGGCATGGCTTCCCGGTCGAGCGTAGTGAGCACCAGTTCCCCGAACTCGCCCGGCCCCACGGGGCCCAGGGTCTCCGGGTCGACGATTTCCGGGATGAAAGCATCCTCCCACAGGTGCAGACCGGATTGGGCCTCGCATTCGAAGGCGACCCCGGGACCGTTCATTTCCGACAGTCCGTACGAGTTGTACGCCTTGACCCCGAACATGTCCTGAACACGCCGGCGCGTGGCTTCGGTGTGGGGCTCGGCGCCGATGAGCAGGAGGCGCAAGCGCGTGTCCCGGCGGGGATCGAGCCCGAGTTCGTCGAACACGGCCCGCAAGCGGACCAGGTAGCTGGGGATGGTGTGAATGACCGTAGTGCCATAGTCCCGCATCAGTTTGATCTGCCGTCGGCTGTTCCCGGACCCGGCCGGAATGGTCAGGGCCCCCAGTCGTTCGGCCCCGTATTGAAACCCGAGTCCTCCGGTGAAAAGACCGTAGCCGCAGATGTTCTGAAACACATCCGTATCGCGTACACCGGCGGCGAACATCGAGCGGGCAACCAAGTTGGCCCAGGAGGCCAGGTCGTGCCGATTGTGGAAGATTACGGTGGGGGTACCCGTGGTGCCGCTCGATGAATGGAGTCGGACGGTCTCGCGCAGGGGGAGGCAGAGCAGACCGTAGGGAAAGTGGGCCCGGAGGTCGTCTTTGGTGGTGAACGGCAAGGTGCGGAGGTCGTCGACCGAACGGATATCGTCCGGCGTGATGCCCTGCCGGGCGTACGCCTCTCCGTACCAAGGGGAATTGAGGGCGCGCTCCACGGTCTGCCCTAACCGCCGGGCCTGGAATCGCTCGAGTGTGTCGCGAGGAAGGGTTTCGAGTTCCGGTTCCCAGTAGTCCAAGGTGCAGACCCTCCGTGTGAGCGCGGTCAGCCCTGGTCCGGTATCGATTCAACTTTTTCGGCGGCTTCCCGGGCCGGCGCTCCCCCGGCCAAGAGGCGGTTGATGGCGGCCGCGGCGGTACGGCCTTGGCCCATGGCCAGGATCACAGTGGCCGCTCCGAGCACAATATCGCCGCCGCTGTAGACTCGCGGGAGGGTCGTGAGGCCGTCATCGGCGGCGACCACGGTTCCCCAGCGGGTGGTTTCGAGGCCGGGCGTGGTCCGGGGTACGAGGGGATTGGGTGAATTGCCGATGGCCACGATGACCCCATCGACGTCCATGATGTATTCCGTCCCGGGAATGGCCACGGGCCGGCGGCGCCCGGAATCGTCGGGGGGGCCGAGTTCGTACTTGAGCAGTTCCATCCGACGGACGCGTCCCTCGGCATCGCCGATGAATCGTGTCGGATTGCGCAGGAAGTGAAAAACCACGCCCTCTTCCCGCGCATGGGCGATTTCTTCGATCCGCGCCGGCATCTCTTTCTCCGTGCGCCGGTAGATGAGGTGAACTTCGTCGCTGCCCAGGCGCAGCGCTGTCCGGGCGGCGTCCATGGCCACGTTACCGCCGCCGATGACCGCGGTCCGCTTGGACAGAAAGATCGGAGTGAGCGCCTTGCCGCGCTCAAAAGCCCGCATCAGGTTCGAGCGGGTGAGGTATTCGTTGGCCGAAAAGACCCCAACCAAATTCTCCCCGGGAACGCCGAGGAAACGGGGAAGTCCGGCGCCGACCCCGACGAAAACGGCGTCGAAAGCGTCTTTCTCGAGCAGGTCGGTCAGTTTGCGCGTGCGGCCGACCACGAAGTTCGGCGTCAGCTCGACCCCCATCCGGCGCAAGGTGTCGACTTCCTCTCCGACAATCGCCTTGGGCAACCGGAACTCGGGGATGCCGTACATCATGACGCCCCCGAACTTGTGAAATGCCTCGAACACGGTCACATCGTGTCCTTCCCGTCGCACGTCCGCGGCGCATACCAGGCCGGCGGGACCGCTGCCCACCACTGCAACCCGCTTGCCGGTCCCGGGTTTGACCGCGGGCGTTTCCACCTTCCCACAGCCTCGCTCCCAGTCCGCCACGAACCGTTCCAGGCGCCCGATCGAGACGCCCTTTTCCGGATCTTTCAAAGCCCGGCCGACCGTACACGGTTCCTGGCACTGGGTTTCCTGAGGGCAAACGCGGCCGCACACCGCCGGCAACAGGCTGCTTTCCTTGATGATGGTTGCGGCCCGGGCAAACTCGCCGTCAGCCACGGCCTGGATGAATTCCGGAATGCGAATCCGGACGGGGCATCCCCCCACACAGGGGGCTTTTCGGCACTGCAGGCATCGCATGGCTTCGAGCCGGGCCTGGGCCTCGCTGTAGCCGTGGGTGACCTCGGACATGTTGTGGACCCGGATCGCCGCCGGCTGCTCGGGCATGCCCTGCGGCGGCCAACCGCTCCTTCGGCTTGAGGGAACGGCCGAGCCTCAGAAGGTCATCGAGACGCCGGCGGGCGTCCGCGTCCAGTTGTTCCGGAGTGGGGTGGGACATCAGGCGGGGCTTTCTTTTCCCGGGGTGGCGGCCTCGAGCGCCTGCTGCATCCGGCAGGCGTGTTCCCGTTGCCAGCGCTGAATTTCTTCGGCTTCCTGGTCTTGGAAGGAACGCAGGCGCGACATAAGTTCATCGAAATCGACTTTGTGGCCATCGAACTCGGGGCCGTCCACGCAGACAAAACGGGTCTCGTCGCCGACCGTAATCCGACAGCCGCCGCACATCCCGGTCCCATCGACCATGATGGTGTTGAGCGAAACCAGGGTGTGGATCCCATGGGGGCGGGTGGTTTCCGCACAGAATTTCATCATGATCGGTGGACCGATCGCCACGACCACGTCCGGCTTCGGCGTACGCTCGCAGACATCTTTCAACGGCCCCGTCACCAAGGCCTTGCGTCCATAGCTGCCGTCATCGGTACACACGACGACTTCATCGGCCAATTCCCGGATACGATCTTCGAGGATGACCAAATCCTTGCTCCGCGCGCCGAGGATCGCAATGACCCGGTTGCCGACTTCTTTCAGCCCTTGGATGATGGGATACAGCGGCGCCACGCCGATCCCGCCGCCCACACAGACCGCGGTACCGAAGTTCTCGAGGTGCGTGGGGCGCCCCAAAGGGCCGACCAGCACGGGCAGTGTATCCCCGGGGTTGAAATCGGCCAAGGCAAGAGTGCTGTAGCCGACCCGCTGGAAAACCAGAGTGATCGACCCTTCCGCCGTGTCCGCGTCGGCAATGGTCAACGGGATGCGTTCGCCGTATTCCTCGTCCACGGAGAGAATGATGAACTGGCCCGGGCGTCGCTCCCCAGCGATCAACGGCGCACGGATGCGCATCAGGAAGACGTCTTCGCTGAGCTGTTTCTTGTACAAGACCGTGTGCGGTGAACAATCCATGGCAGGCCCCGAGTTCGAACCCAATCCGCAGTGTCCGTATTCCCCGGGCGCGACGGCGGCAGGTTTTCTGCTTACCGAAGACGCCCCAGGCGTCGCTGCCGGATGCCGGGTCCGACAGTCGGGAACGGGACAAAAAAGAAGCCGTTACTGTACCCGCTCGGACGACCGACCGCCACCCGGAAAAACGGGGGAAACCGGGGGACGGAAGGTCCAAGTCCGGCCTCTTTGCGAACTTCGCGGCGATATGGTGCTGCGTATCGCGGATTCCGGCTGTTGCGCCGACGGACCCGCGAGGCTGTTGAGGCCGTTGCAGGGACTCGCGCCGCAGGCAATTCTCAAGGCCCGCTGGCTCCAACGGGAGGATCGAGGCGGGCCGGATCACCAAACATCCCGGTGCACGGCCTCGTCTCGGTAGCGAGTCCGAGCCTCCTTGATCTCTGCGGGCCAGCCGACCGCCACCGCCGAGACCGGGAGAATGTGCGACGGCAGGCAAAAAAGCGTCCGGAGCGCCTCGATCCGGTCTTCCCGGGGATGGACGCCCAGCCAGCAAGCCCCCAATCCCAGGGCATGGGCGGCCAACAGCAGGTTTTGAATGGCGGCGGAACAGTCCTGCAACAAGTAGGAAAGCTCACCCGCGTGGGCCCGTTCCAGGTCTCCGCAGACCACGACTCCCAACGGGGCGGAAGTCAGCATCTTGCCGTAGGGAAGAGCGGCGGCAATCCGGTTCAGTTTGTCCCGGTCTCGGACAACGACGAAATGCCACGGGTCCGTGCAATTGGCCGATGGGGCGGCCATTGCCGCCTCAAGCAGGTCGCGGACAAGCTCCTCCGACACGTCCTCGCCTTCACGGTAGCGTCGGACGCTCCGTCGTGCAAAAATGAAATTCAGGTCGTCGTTCATGGCGCTTTCCTCCTTGCAGAAGGTTGCGGGGCGCTCGCCCGATCGGACCGGCGTCGCGGCGGATGCAGGAGAACAATATACCGTGCGTCTCAGAATTGTCCGAAACGAACGCTATGTTTTGTCACGCGCGACAAACGCGGCAAACGGTGTGGCGCGCGTACCGCTTCGGGCGGGACGCCGCCTCCGGCGGGGCACCCTCCCGGTCAAAAAAAAGGAATGCGACGATGAAGGGAAAAGCGGCCTGCCACGACGAACTTCGCTCGTTTTGCGAAAGCGTGCCCCTGGTGGACTGCCACGATCATTCGGCGGCAGCCGGTCCGAAGTATACGGACCCCATTGCGGTAGTCACGAGCGGCTACTTCCACAGCGACCTTCTCAGTGCCTCGTCCGAGGCGGACATGGCCGTCCTCGGCGACGCCTCGCGCTCCTTGCAAGAAAGGTGGCCCGTACTCGAGCGTGCCTGGAAACGGACCTGTCACACGGGGTACGCACAGGTCACTCGACGGGTGCTCGAACATTTCTACGACGAGAACGAACTGACCCTCGCCGCCCTCGAGCGCATGTCCGAGCGCTTGCTCGATCTTTCGGACGAAACGACCTTCGACCGCATCCTGGAGGAAGCGAACATTGCGGTGCGGTTGGAAAACGTTCAGCCCGACCCCCGACAGGTCATTTCCGGCGCCGCGCGCCTGGCGCCGCGTTCCCGGCTGGTGTTCCCCGCGCCGGCCTACCATCGAGTCACCGCACACGACGCCGTCCAGGCGAACGTGGCCCCGCTCGGGCGACGGGTAACAACCTTGGACGAATACGTCGACGCCCTCCGCGAATTGGTCTCGGCCTACAAAGCCTTCGGCGCCGTGGCCATCAAAGACCAGTCGGCCTACAGCCGCAGCCTCGAATACGGCAATCCGACTCGGGCCGCCGCGGAGGAAGTTTTCAATTGGTTCATGGAAGACCCGCGCCGGTCCGCGGCCTACCCGGACGGCGTCCGGCCTCTGGACGACTATCTCTTTCATGCACTGATGCGGATTGCGCGCGATCTCGACCTCCCGGTACAGATTCACACCGGGCACATGGCCGGGATCCGCAATGACATCGTCAAGACCAACGCCGCCGGCCTCACCCGTCTTATCGAGCTTCATCGGGACGTCCGGTTCGACCTGTTCCACGCCAACTGGCCGTACAGCGGCGACATCCTCTACCTGGTCAAGAATTACCCGAACGTCACGATCGATTTCTGCTGGGCCAACATCATCGATCCGATCTACTGCCGGAATCTGTTCAAGCAGGCCCTTTCAGCGGTGCCGCACGGCAAAGTGCACGGGTACGGATCGGACTTCGGCGGGAGCGCGGACCGGGCCTGGGCCCATGCCCAAATCGCCCGGGACAACATCGCCATCGCCCTGTCGGATATGGTGGATTTGGGCTGGCTCGGCCTGGACGAGGCCAAAGAGGTGTCCCGGGCCTGGTTGTTCGACAACGCCAACGAGTTTTTCGGTCTGGGGCTTTGAACTCGGCGCCGGCAGGCAGCGGCCCGGCGTGCGTTCCGGACTGTTTCGAAACGATCGGTGTGTCTCCCGGGGCTCACTCGCGCACGCGCCCGGGGACGCGCGTGCTCCGCACGCCGCACGACGGCGTTCTCGTCCATCATCCGAATCGGTCTCGGCGGCGCCGCCCCAAGGGACGGCCGCCCCACTCGTCAAAGCAGGCGGCGGAAACCGGTGTGAGCTTCCGGGCCTTTCAGGCGTCGGGCGATGTCTCCCCGGCGCACAGCGTCGGCCAGCACGGCAAACACTTGGTCGACGGCATCGGCAAAACCGTGTACGACGGTCTCGGTGTGCGCCAGTGTAACGTACACCGCGGCGCCGGCCAGAAAACCGCGTTCGAGCATCGCCTGTGTGTAGAGCGTTCGCAGTGCCTGCGCCTGCGGATGCCGGAACGCGATGTGCGCCAGAGCGGGATAGCCGTCGACCACTTCGACCGGTGCGCCGGTGCGTGCGGCCGCATCGCGCCACACCGCCTGCACCATTCCCCCGATACGGGCGCAGTGGGCGGGAACGTCGGTCCGTTGCATCTTCCGGAGCGTCGCGAGGCCCGCGACCGGCCCCACGCCCTCGGTCCAGTACGTGCTGCTGATGAAAGAGCCGTGGGCCCCGCGCATGGCGGCCCCGGTGCCGATGACGGCGGCCATGGGATGGCCGTTTCCGAGGGCTTTGGCGAACACGGCGATGTCCGGCCGCACCCCCAGCCGAAGGTGTGCGCCGCCCAAGGCGAGCCGCCAACCGACGGTGACTTCGTCGAAGACCAGCAGCGCGCCGGCCCGATGGGCCAGTTCCCGGACGAATTCGAGGAAACCGGGCTCGGGATCGACAGCTCGACACGGCTCCATGACAATCGCGGCGAGTCGATCTCCCGCTTGGCGGACGATGCGTTCGACCGCGGTACGATCATTGTAAGTGAAGGTCAGCACCGTGCCGCGGAGTTCGCGCGGTACGCCGAGGGGGGCCAGTCCGGGCAGGAGATGACCGCACAGGGCGTCCTCCTCGCCGAGATTGGCCGCCAGGTACCAGTCGTGCCACCCGTGGTAGCCGCAGACGGCGACGAGCGATCGGTCCGTGGTCGCCCGCGCAATGCGGACCGCGATGCTCATGGCTTCGCCGCCGGTGCGGGCAAAGCGGACTTGCTCGGCCCATGGATGCAACTCGCAGAGCAAGTCGGCCAGTTCGACCTCTTCGGGCGGATTGAGGGTGCAGAAACTGCCCAAACGAATGCGGCGCTGCACGGCGCGCGTCACGTCCGGATCGCGGAAACCGAGAAGACAAGCGCCAATCCCATGCGTGGACATGTCGATGTAGCGCCGTCCGTCCAGGTCCCATACTTCGCAGCCACGGGCTTCGCGGAAATAAGCAGGCCACTGCTCGGGAGCGAACATTTCGGGGCGTTTGCTCAGCAATTGCGTACCGCCGGGAATGCGGCGGCGGGCGTGACGATAGAGACGTTGCGTCCGGTCGGTGTCGGTTTCTGAAGCGAGCCCGAAGAGGCGCACGGCGTTCATCTCGAACACGTCGGCCCGGTCGTCGTCGTTCAATCCGGCCAGATCGCAGGCTGCCAGAAGGGCGCGCAACGATTCGAGACCGACGCAGACCGCTTCTCCGTGGAATGCCCCGGGATCGCCGCTCACCAAATCGGTCGTCACCCATGCGAACCCTGTCCCCCAGGTGACGCAGCGCCCGCGCTGCAGGGCCACGGGAAAATCCGACCCCCAGAGGAGCCGTCGCGGGCCGAATGTTTCGAGCACGGCCAGCAACGGTCCCGGTTCACACACGGCGGCGGCATCGAACCAGACATTCGGCAGATCGCTCAGGGCAGCGATGCCGCGAATGGTGTTCGGTGCATGAAAGCCGCGTCCGGCGTGGGCGAGCAGGAGTCGCGCTCGTGGATAGCGTTCCGCGTGACGGCGCAGCCATGTCCGGTTGATCGGATCGGCAAGCGCCGCCTCCCGCACCAGGTGCAGCACCAGCACCAAGCCATTCTCCTCCGCCAGTTCCCACGCCCAGTCCGGCACGAACTCCGAGGGCGCACTGTCGAATGTGGGCGTATGTCGGCTGTACACGTGGTACGGCTTGAGCGCGACGACCCCGGGATGATCGAGCCACGCAGCGGCCTGCTCCCGTCTCATGCCGGGAGAGATCAGGATTCCGGCGCGTGCGTTCTCGAGCGACTGCGCCTGCTCGACGGCATGGCGATTGGCCGCTTCGATATCGCCCCCGCGAGTGGGGAAAGGCAAAAACAGGCCGCCGGCCAGACGCGTCGGGGCCCCGAGCAGCGCACCGATCCAACGACGCCAGTCGGAGACCCCGGCTTCGGCGGGACCGCCGCCGAGGAAAGCAGGGGCCGGGTCGAGATCGACCGCACGCCATAGGTGGGCGTGCGCGTCGAAGAGTCGGCCCGGCGTCTGCTGCGATTGCTCTGCCGTCAGGGCCTTGTCCGCCGGCGTAAGGGTCCAGGGCGCACGGCGCGTGGAGGTTTGGTCTGTCGTCATGCGAACGGCCCCTCCGGGAAGGATCAAGAGAGCCGATCCGCCGGATCGGTCGGATCGAACTCTCGCGCGAACTCTCAGGGAATGCGTCCCCAAAAGAAAGGCAGGAGGACACGGTACTCGGGGAAAAAGGTTTCCCGTTTCCTGGGATTGTGCGCCCACTTGTCGATCGTGAACGCCACACATCCTTCCAGGCCTGGATTGTTCTTCAATCCGGCGAGTTGAATCGGAACCAGAGCAGCGGTCCCGCCATCGGCGGGAAGACCGGCGGACACAGACGTTGCCGGGATGGCGGCAACGGGCACACGGAGAATGGTCCAGCCGTCCTGCTTTTCTTCCCGGATGCGTGCCGTGATGTCGCCGCAGCCGAGGTCCAGTGCCACCTGGTCCAGCTCGAGACCAGGCGGCGGTTGGTCCAGGGCATAGATGATGGGGCCGCGGGCCACCGACGCCTTGCCGCGCGCCCCGAACCCCGAAAAGACAATGCGGGGACGCATGGGCATATCGAGCGTGAAAAGGCCACGCCCCTGCACGGGCACGGTCACACGGCGTGCACCCGCGTCGACGGGCTGTCCGTTGACGGTCATGCTTTCCACCCAGTACGGGACCCGCAGGCGGAGTTCGCAGGCGCTCTGGTCCGAGGTGGTGGCCTCGATGCGCACGTTGCCGCTGTGGGGGCAATCGGTGCATTGCTCGACGCGGACGCGTCGCCCGTCGGCCAGTTCGATCTCCCAACGGCCCTCGCTGTAGAAGTTGACGGCAACGGCGTCGTCGGAAGTGCGCGCACAGGCGAACTGGGGCAGAAGCGTCAGACCGCGATGTCCGTTATTGTGGCAGCAGGTGATGGGCGCGGTTTCGTACGCACTGCCGTCGGTACCATGGATCCATTTGCGAAAAAAACGTTTGGGACCGGTCATACTCAGGAAGTACGACAGAGTGTCGGCGGTCGGACTGAAGGCGGGGAGCAACTGGTTCCATCCGGCTTCCTCGACCAAGTCCAGGGCGCGTTCGTCGCCGCAGAGTTCATAGAGACGCAGATTGAGCTGCATCCAGGTAAAAGTGACGCAGGTCTCGATGTCCGCGGACTCCGGCAGCATGCCGGGGCGGAGGAAGAATTCGCCGCTGCTCATGCCCCCGGTGGGATAACGTTGAGTGTCTGCGAGCTGATTGCGGGCGTCCAGAACCATGTCGATGAACTCCCGATGTCCGGTCATGCGGGCGTATTCGAGCAGGCCCACGAAGCAGCTCATCATTTCGTACGCCTTGCCGTTGCCGATGGTGGCAATGTCTTCACGGGCGCGCAGTTTGCCGACGATGCCCGGGCGGTCGCCCGTTTCCCAACCGGTGACGATATGGTCGGCGAATTCGAGAAAGCGTTCCTCGCCCGTGGCTCGATAGAGGCCGACGATGGGTTCCAGGACAGAACCGCTGGCCAGACCGCAATGCCGATCCGTGGCATTGATGTCCCGTCTGCCGGGGCCGAATTCTTCCCTCAGGCGGTCGCCGGCGCGCGCGGCGGCGTCAAGCGCGGTCTGCTCGCCCGTGGCGGCCCAATAGGCGAGCAGGGCGAGGATGCAGTATTTGTGAATCCAGATATCCCAGACATCCCGCGGGTTGTCGGGCGAGGGCCCTTGGAAGCGGTGCCCGACGTACGTGCCGAGGTAGCCGTCGGGCTCTTGGGAGACGATCAGGCCGCGGGCAAGCCGTCCCACTTTGGCACGCAGTTCCCCGAAGCCCAGCATGGCCGCGGCAGGCAACGCGCCGAGCATGAATTTGCCGATGTGTTCCCCGATCCAGGCCTGGAGGCCCGGACGGTTGCGGAAACCGTCCAGGAGCAAGTCCTCATTGACGTGCATCATCCAGGTTTGAGCGTAGTCTCGGAGCATGTCCCCCCAGGGGCCGTTCTGACGCAGGCGCTCGGGGGCAACCGGCGTGGCGGCAGGTGCGATCTTCCCGTTCAATGTCATCTTCGAATTCCTATGCTTTTCCGACCCTCGCTTCAGAAGCGTCGGCCCTCGGGCACTTGCCGGTCGGGTCCGCTCCTGCGCGGACGACGGCCGGCAGCCTGTGCGTGAAGTCGTTAGTCTTTTTGCGAAAACCTTGCCGTAACATGCCGACACTCGGGGAAGTTGTCGACCCGAAACCAAGGGAAACTCGCTCAGCGAAGCACCGCGTGCCGGGCACGCACCGGCTCCCGACGCCGGCGAGGCAAGTTCCGACGGCTCGACGTGGATCACGAATACACCTATATTCGTAAGGTCCTGTGTTTGTCCCTGCATGGCTCCCCCTGAGTTCCGTCCGAAGAAGGGACGTGAACCGCATTGATGATGGCGGGAACGCGGGTCGTCCGATCGTTTGGGAGCACGAGGCGTTGGTACGGTTTGTCCGGCCTGCTCGCGTCGGTCTTGGGGGCAACCGAAGAACAAGGAGTCTGCGACCATGGCGAAACAGCGTCCGAAGTCTCAGCCGCGTCTGAAAGTGGGGTTGGTGGGGTGCGGAGGCATTTCCCACGTGCATCTTACGGGCTGGGACCGACTTTACCCGCAATGCGAGGTCTCCGCGATCTGCGATATCCTGCCGGAAGCCCTCGAACGGCGTGGGACCGAATTCGAAATCCCCCCGGACCAGTGGTACTCGACTCATGAGGATATGCTGAAGAAAGCGGACATCGATGCCGTGGACGTCTGCGTGCCCAACGGCGCTCATGCAGAGATCAGCATCAACGCCCTCAGAGCGGGAAAACATGTGATCTGCGAAAAGCCGCTGGCGCCGACCCCGAACGAAATCCGCCGAATGATCGCCGCCCGAGACGAGTCCGGCAAAATCCTAATGACCGCCCAGCATCAACGATTCCTGCGCTCGAGTCAGAATCTGAGGGCCTATCTCGATACTGAGGCCCTCGGCGACGTTTATTATTGCCGCGCCCATTTTCTGCGGCGCCGCAACCTGCCGGTGCGCCCCAGTTTCATCACCAAGTCGGAGTCCGGAGGCGGGCCGTGCATCGATATCGGTGTCCACATCCTGGACCTGGCGCTTCATTTCATGGGCTTTCCCGATCCCGTGACCGTGACGGGGATTACCCCCTGCAAGCTGGGCAAGCGAACGGACATTCGCGGTGGATGGGGCGAATGGGACCGGGAGCGAATGAGCGTCGAGGACTTTGCCGCCGGGTTTGTCCGTTTCGCCAACGGTGCGGCCCTTTCGCTCGAGTGTTCGTGGTTGCTGAACATCAAAGAGCGTGAGTACCAGCGCATCGTCCTCTGTGGGACGGAGGCCGGGGCGGAATGGCCGGAACTCACCATTCACGGTGAGGAAGCCGGATGCCTCACGGATACCAAACTGTCGTTCCCGGACGACCGAGTGGACGGCCACCATACCGAATTGCTCGAATTCGCTCTGGCCGCTTTGAAAGGACAGCCTTCCCCGGTGCCGCCGGAGGAGAGTCTCATCGTCATGCGCATCCTGAACGGACTGTACCGCAGTTATGAAACGGGCCGGGAAGTGGAAGTCTGACGGTCTCCGGGGCCATGACCAGGTCCCGGCAAACGGTTCCTGCAGCACAGGAGACACAGGGCATCATGTCGGACGAAAAACAGCGCGGCCTCGACCCCGTGGTCCGATGCGGAGTGGGAATCAATTTCACCATTTGGGAGCGGTATGAGACGCGCCTGGAAAAACTGCGGCGCGAATGTCCCCACGTCCCGTTGGGCGGGAAGGAAGGGCGGAATTCGCCGCGAGCCAAGGAACACAAGGCCCGGGACGCTTGGGGATGCCTCTGGCACTTCCCGGGCATGGGCCTCGATGGTCAGGTCGTCGAGCACCCGCTGGACTCCTGGGACAAGCTCGATGCGTGGCGCCCACCGTCGCCCGAACCGCTGATCCAGGCGATCCGGCGCGACGCCGAGGCCCGGAAAGCCGACGGCCGTCCTCTTGCCGCGGCCGGACTGGAGCATGGGTTCCTCTTTCTGCGTCTCAGCTATCTGCGCGGATTCGAGAACTTCATGATGGACGTGGCGGACCAAGACCCGAGGCTATTCGAACTTCGGGATACCGTGACCGACTACTGGCGGCGGATCGTGCAAGCCCATTTCGAGCTGGGCGCGACACATCTGGCCGGCGGGGACGACTTGGGACTCCAGGAGCGACTGCCCATTTCTCCGGCGGCTTGGCGGGAATTGGTCAAGCCGGGCTTCCGTCGAATCTTCAGTGTGGCCCGGGAACGGGAGGGCTCCGTCAAGTTCCATACCGACGGTTACATCGTCGACGTCATTCCCGATCTGATCGAAGTGGGAGTGACGGACCTGAACCCCCAAGATCTGGTCAACGGACTCGACAATCTCGCCCGTCTCGCCAAAGGGCGGGTGCACATTTCACTCGATATCGACCGACAGAAGATCACGGTCTTCGGCACGCCGGCCGAGGTGGACGCGCACATCCGCGTGTGCATCGAAACCTTGGGCTCGCCCCAAGGCGGCCTGAGTCTGGTTTGGGGGGTGTACCCCGGCACGCCCGTCGAAAACATCGAGGCCGGCGTCCGGGCCATGGAAAAATACCGTGATCTGTGGTGCAGATAAGGCAGGACAGGAGCGGAAGTACGCCGGCAACTTCATGCGCGGAAGACGACTCATGCATGATGCAGGCCAACTGCCCGAGGACAGAGGCAAGAGGGGAGATGGGGTGGCTGATGGGACTCGAACCCACGGCCTTCTGGGCCACAACCAGACGCTCTAACCACCTGAGCTACAGCCACCATCCGAAAGGAACATCGCAACGACAAGCGGAATGAAGAACAATCCCTAACATATTGCCGATTACAGTCCCCGCAAATGTCCCGGCGTCAAATCGGAGTCGACATGGCCGCGAGAAAAAGGATTGCAGGGCCTGCCTGCGCGGACCGCCCGGTCGAGCCGACCTGCCGATCTCTGTCGGCGCGTTGTTGCCCTTTCCACTGCAGCTTGAAAATCCCGGCACACGGCGAATAGTCGGAAATGGACCGTTGTCGAGACAATGGGAGGTTTGGACCCATGACGCAATCCCCCGAGGAACTGTACCGGGAACGCCTGAAACGGTACGCAACGGCACTACGAAACGAAAAACCCGACTGCGTCCCGATCCGCCCGTTCGTGGCCGAGTTCACAGCCAAGTACTGTGGATACACGTGCCAGGAAGTGACGCACGACTACGAGAAAGCTTTCGACGCCGTCCGGCGGTGCGCTGCGGACTTCGACTGGGATGCAGTCGTGGCCAACATGGTGTATGTCTGGACTGGGCTGACCGAAGCCATCGGGCTCAAATACTACGGGGTTCCCGGGATCGAGGTCCCGCCGGACATGGGGTTTCAATACCGCGAGCCGCCGCCGGAACAAGCCTGGATGAAGCCCGAAGAATACGACCAACTCATCGACGATCCCACCGGCTACCTCTTCAATGTCTGGCTGCCGCGCGTTTCGGCGGACGTCGCGCCCCTCGGCGAACCGGTCACGTTCCGCAACAACCTGTCCTTTCTCAAGGGCGGCATGGCCATGCTGTCGTACTTCAATGCGTTCGGCCCTCAGATCGAACGTCTCCGCACAGAAACCGGCACCGTGTCCGCCATTGCAGGCATCCTCAAGGCCCCGTTCGATATCATTGCGGACAAGCTGCGGGGGTACATCGGTCTGACCATGGACGTCATGGAACGACCCGACAAGGTCATGGCCGCCTGCGAGGCACTCGCCCCGCATCTCGTGCACGTGGCCCACACCAGCGCGGATCCCGCCTGTACGGTGCCGGTCGGGTTCTGGATGCACCGTGGCTGCGTCCCGTTCGTCACCCCGGAAACATTCGACCGGTTCTACTGGGCCACGACCAAACCCGTCATCGAGGAGCTGTGGGCCCGGGGACACCAGGTCCTTTTCTATGCCGAGGGTGACTGGAACCGGCATCTCGACAGATTCGCCGAACTCCCGGACCAAAGCATTGTGTACCATGTGGATCAAGCGGATATCTTCGAGACGCACCGGAAAATCGGGCACAAGTTCTGCCTGAGCGGCGGCATTCCGAATGTGCTGCTGGCGCTGGGCGCACCGCAAGAAGTGCGGGAGTACTGCCGGAAGGTCATCGAGGGCGTGGGACGGGACGGCGGCTATATCCTCGACGCGTCCGCCATCGTTCAGAACGCGGCGCGTATCGAAAACATTCAGGCCATGACCGAAGCGGGTCGAGAATTCGGCGGTTACAACGGCCCTGCCTACACCCCGACCGCGCCGCCTGTGTGTTCCGCTGCAGACGGCCAAGCAGCGACTGCCGAGACCCCGCCCGCCGCCGTCGGATCGCGCGCCCCGGGCGTCTGTGTTCCGTGGTCGGAAAAGCGCGCCGAACTTCCGGGAGTCACGGGGGACGAAGGCCTCCTCCAGCGGGTCTGGGAAGATGTGGATGCACTGGCCTACACCTACATCTGGCAGTGTCTGCTTTCCTTTTGAGCTTTTGCGGACCGGACCGGACACGCAGGTTGCAGCGGCCCGCAACGGCTCGCCCGCAAATTCATCAGGCCACGCGCCCCCGTCCCCCGGTTGTGTGCGGCGCCGAAATCGGTGCGAATGTTCTCGACCGGTGTTCGCTCGCGAATGCTGTCCAACCACCCCACGATGCCGCCGGTGAGACCGGCGGTCTCAGGGGGAAGTCAGAGTTCGGCGCGCGCCGGGGCCCGCAGCCGTCGGGACCTCCGCAACGGGCCTGAACTTGCCGTGTTCCATGCCGCCCGTGAAGCGAACGCGCCCTCTCTCGACCATCACCTTGTCCCACACGTTTTGCATCTCCACCCGCTGGACGGTATCTTTCTTTTTTCCGGTGAACGCCCCGCGGGTCGCGGCCGCACACGCGCCGGATTAAGGCTCCGGCCGGTCTCCCCAACAGCCCCTTCTTTCCAAAAGGAAACCCGTTATGGCACGAACAAAGCCGAACATCATCGTGATTTTCGCGGACAACCTTGGATATGGCGACTGGGGCTGTTTCGGGTCCACGGTCCACAAGACACCCCACACCGACCGGATGGCCGCCGAAGGCATGCGTTTCACCAGTTTCTACAGCACCAGCGGCGTTTGCACCCCCTCCCGGGCCAGTCTGATGACCGGCGGGTATCCGCGTCGGGTGAGCATGCACGTCAGCGGCGCCGGCACGCCGGTGTTGCGGGCCGTGGATCATAAGGGATTGAACCCCGCCGAAATCACCGTGGCCAAACTGCTGAAAGACGCCGAGTACGCCACTGCATGCATCGGGAAGTGGCACTTGGGCGATCAACCCCCGTTTCTGCCCACACGCCACGGCTTCGACTATTTCTTCGGCATTCCCTACAGCGACGACATGACCCAACACCCCAGCCGTCCGCAATACCCACCCTTGCCGTTGATGCGCAACGAAACGGTCATCGAAGCCCCCGTGGATCGCGACTACCTGACCAAACGCTATACCGAAGAGACCGTTCGGTTCATGACGGAACACCGCGACGAGCCGTTTTTTATTTATCTCCCGCACGCCATGCCCGGAAGCACGGCCCGCCCTTTTGCCAGCCCGGCGTTCCAGGGGCGCTCCGCCAACGGCCCCTATGGCGACAGCATCGAGGAACTGGACTGGTCCACCGGCCAGATCCTCGAGGCCCTCCAACGCCTGGGACTGGACGAAGACACCATTGTGGTCAACACCTCGGACAACGGAGCTGTGCGTCGCGATCCGATCCAAGGCAGCAACGCGCCACTCAAAGGCTGGGGGTACGACACCTCGGAGGGCGGCATGCGTATGCCGTGCATCGTACGCTGGCCGGGGCACATCCCGGCGGGCGCCGTCAACGACGAGGTCTGCAGCACCATGGACTGCCTGCCCACTTTCGCCGCCTTGGCAGGCGCCCCCCTGCCCCAGGACCGCGCCATCGACGGCCACGATATTCGGGGCCTGCTTTTCGGCGAAGAAAACGCCGTGTCGGCGTACGACCGGACGGGGTTCTTTTACTATTTCATGTCCCAGTTGCAGGCCGTCCGAGCCGGCAAGTGGAAGCTGTACCTGCCGCTGGAGAACAAACTCGTAAACCTGCGCGGCGACACGGCACCGTCCGAGGCCCGGCTCTTCGACCTGCGCGCCGACATCAGCGAAACGACCGACGTGGCGGAGACCCACCCCGACGTGGCGGCGCGGCTGATGGAAATGGCGGAACGCGCCCGCGCCGAGCTGGGCGACCTGGGACGTCAAGGACGCGGACAACGCCCGGCCGGCTGGATCGACGACGCCGAGCCGCGCCTGCTCTCCTCCGAATGTTCTTGCCGGTGAAATCCTCCAAACAGACGGAAACGAGGCCGCTCATGAGACGGTCCGGCGACGACGACCGATCCGTTTCGGACGCTCGCCCGGATCGAACACGCCGCGGGATTGTCGCCGGCCTCATTGCCGCTGCGGTGCTGCCGGCGCCCGCGGCGCAACCCCGGGAGGATGCGGGAATGCGACAGATCGGGGAGCGCGTGTGGGAATGCCGCTTGCCCGACGCCCCAGAGGAGGCGGACGCACGGTACACCCTGTTCCTGCCCAACGCCCCCGGCAAGACTCGCCGCCCGGTGGTCGTCCTGCTCCACGGAGCCGGACGGAACAGCCGAACGCTCTTCGACGACGCACAGACCCGCAAGATCCTGAGCGCAGCCCCTTTTGCCACGCTGATGCCGGAGGGCCGGATGGGGTGGTGGGCAGACAGCCCCATCTCGGCATCGAGTCGCTACGAGACCCTGGTGGCACGGACCCTTTCGGACGCCGAGCAGCGCTTCCCGGTCGGCGGCAAACCCGCTCTGCGGGGTCTGGCAGGCTGGTCCATGGGGGGGTTCGGCTGCATGCGCTATGCCGAGCGCCACCGTCAACAATTCCGCGGCGTGGCGTCCATGATCGGTCTGTTGGACTGGCCCAACCCCGACCTTCCGGAGAGATGGAACCATGCCGTACCCCCTGTCCTGGGGGCGCAGCCGCGGCAATTCAATCCGATCCTTGGGGCCGAGCGCCTGCGCGGAATGCGTATCCTCCTGGTCACCGGCGACCGAGCCTTCGATCTCCGGATGAACCGCAACTTTCATCGCCGGCTCGACGCGCTGCGGATTCCCCACACCTACCGGGTGCTCCCCGGGCAGGGGCACACGTTCGCCTGCGTGCGAAAAGCCCTGCCCCAAGTGGTGGCTTTCTTCCGCGACTGCTTTGCCGACGCGCACTGACTCTGCCGGGCCCGGTTGCGGAGGCGCACGGGAAAAAGGCCGGACCTCCATTCCGCCGCCGCAATCCAGGCAACTCGGGAGACAGGGAACGCAATTCATGCCCGGAACGGAAAAGGGAATCGAGATCCTGGCGCGGCAGTGCGAACATGCGCCTTGGGCGGTCTCCGGCACGGTGCGCCTCGAGTACCGGAGTCGCCTCGATGGGCGCGTCGACTGGTCGCTCGCCCTCCCTGGACGGGGGGACACGTGGATCGTATGTTTGCACGGTCATGGCTCGCACGGGGACCAGCTCTTCACGCGGATCGACCTTCGCGCAGATTGGGTGCCGGCCTTTCGGGGCCGCGGTCTGGGAATACTGGCGCCGAATCTGCGTGACAATGCATGGATGGGGCCGCGGGCGGCGCATGACCTCAGACATCTGCTCGAATACGCCCGCACAGGGTTCGAGGCCCGGCGTTTTCTGTTCTTTTCCGGATCGATGGGCGGGACGGGCAGCCTCATCTTCGCCGGCCTGCACCCGGGACTTACCCATGGAGTGGTGGCCCTGTGTCCCGCTGCGGACCTGAGTTCGTACCACCGATGGTGTCGCTCGAACCAGGCGAAGACCCCGGTCTTGGGCGAAATCGCCGACGCCATCGAGACGGCGTACCGCGGGACACCGGCGGCGAATCCGCAGGTTTACCGGGCCCATTCGGCCCTCGCCAACGCTCCACGATTGCAGATGCCCTTGGTGGTTGTCCACGGCTCTGGAGATCGAACCATCCCGGTGGAGCAGTCCCGGCGCCTGGCCGAACGGCTGGCGCGCACTTCACGATTCGCCTACCTGGAGATACCGGGCGGAAACCACGATTCGCCGTTGCATGGTCCGGTAGTCACGGGCGCCCTCGATCAGGTCCTCGAACAGATGTGACCGACCGGACCGCGAAACTTCTCTCCGGCTTCATTGCCTGAAGGGTGCGTCCTGCTCGAGAAGCCATCGAGCCACTTCCTGAAGAACACGCACCGTGTGTTCGCGGTCGAGTCCGACATGGTCCGAATCGTACCAGGTGATTGATTTGGGGAGACGAGCCGCATCGTACAGCGCCCGAGCGGCTTCCGTCGGAATCAACCCATCGTGCCTGCCGTTCTGGAACAGGATCGGCCGGGGCGCAATCCGCCCCACGTAGCGTACGGGGTCGGCCGGGGCCAACCACCACGCCCCGAGCCAGGCCACGGGAACGGCCGCCGCGCCGAGGACTCTTCTGGCCTCCCGACTCGGCAAGAGCTTCCGAAAACTGCCGCCGCCGTAACACAGGACCACGGCGCGAAACCGCGAGTCGAACGCGGCGGCCACTGCGCCCGTAATGGCGCCATAGCTCGCCCCAACCAGATAGAAACGCCGCGGGTCGATGTCGTCCCTGTCCCGAAGACTATCCACCAGACGGCGGGTTTCGATCACGGTCAGGGCGGCCCGCCGCCGGAACGCCCGAGCCTGCTCGGCGTACGGTGTGTCTCGGGGCAACCGACGCTCGCCGCGGGTGTACTGGTCGAAACAGGTCATGGCGAACCCCCGCTCGGTGAACCGGGACGCGATCACGTCGAGGAATTCCTTTTTCTGGCCGATCCCATGCAGGAAAACGATGCACGGATAAGGCGGCGGCCGCTCAAGGCGCGGCAGGGCCAAAAGCGCCGGAACGGAGGTGTTCTTTACACCGACAAACGTGAAGTCGATCCGACGATAGGCAGGCCGCGTTTCCCGGGCGCGGATGCGAAGTTCGCACGGCAGGTCGGGGTCGTAGTCGTCGTAGAAGTGGCGATCCATGTGCCACTTCACCGCTTGAATCGCGAGCATCAGCGCCAGAACCGCACCGAGCAGACAGAGCGCGGCAAAACGGACGCGCCGACGCCATGATCGCGGTCGGGCCGGACCGGGAACGGTGGAGGCCTTTTCATGTGGGTCGACAGATTGCATGATGCGGAGCGTCCCGGAATTGTCCGGGCGTTCGATCTTGCGGGGGCAGCATGTTGCGTGCTGCCCTGCCGATTGTTGCCAGCGACCCGGCGTTCAACCAGCCCCAAGAGAGAGCTTCCTCACTCCATCTCACTCGCAAGAAGAACACACGGAACCGCCTTGCATCTACGGTGTCACAAATATACTCGGGTGGTCGGCGCCGACCGAGGGAATCGGACGGCGGACGGACCGCGCGCAACAACGGAAGCAGCCCGTCAAAGACCGGACAGGCACATGGAAAGCGGCAGACCATATCCCGAACACGCCCCAATGCAAGGAACGGCCCTCCGGTCCCGGTTCAGCTCGTGCAATCGCCGACCCTGCCCTCGACAACCTCGCGCCAGCGGTTATATTCCGGCAGTGTTCGCGTTTCAGGCCCCGGCCGCGCACGGCGGGGTCTTGGTCTTTCATTGAGTCGTTGCCGATTGTCCCGAAAGCGGCTGTGACACAGGCCGGGCACACAACCCCGGCAAGACCGTTCGGACGCTTTCGAGGCACACGGTGTCAAGCAGGAGAGCAATATTGGGCAAGCAGTACAACAAGCGGGAAAAACGGCGGCGACGCAAGCGATATGTCGAGCGGCGCAAAGCTCAGGTTCGGGAAAAGGTTCGCCGACACTAACCTGAACTGTTCATGAAGTCGACAGTATTGTGTCGATTCACACTGGACGGAAAACGGTTGCGGACGATGCTGCGACAAAACTCGTTTCCCGGCGCTTGCGCCGGAAGAGCGGCCATGCGCTTCGCCGCCGCACGTCGTGCAGGGCGCGGTGCGGGTGGCACGTAAATAGTTCAGGTTAACCGCCGGTGCAACCGGTGTCGCGATGCCTCGCGGACCCCGCTCAACCGAGCACCGTCCTCTCCCGGAACGGCACGGTTGCCGATTGTTTCGGAATCGTCGGTGACGCAGCCGAATTCCGAGCCTCCATGGTATCGTCCGGGCAAATCCGAGACGGTCCGTGGCGACATCGGGGTCGAGAAAGGTCGAAGCGGGGCCGTGCGTCCGAACACCCGCCGTCGATCATCGCGCGAAAACGGCCGATCACGCTTTTTTGGGGTATCCCTTCGGCCGAATCAACACAAGGAAAACAAAAATGGCAGGCACAAAATTCGTGTATTTCTTTGGCGGCGGTTCTGCGGAAGGCAACACTTCGATGAAGCCGCTGCTGGGCGGCAAAGGCGCAAACCTGGCCGAGATGGCGTCCATCGGCATACCGGTCCCTCCCGGTTTTACGATCTCGACGGAGGCGTGCAAAGCGTATTACGATCTGAGCGAGGAAAAGCTGTTTGAACTCCTTCGCCCGGAAGTCGAAACGAACTTGACGCGCCTTGAGGAGCTGACGGGGAAAACGTTCGGAAAGGGGCCGAACCCCCTGCTGGTCTCGGTGCGCTCCGGAGCGGCGGTGTCGATGCCGGGAATGATGGACACGGTCCTGAACTTGGGCTTGAATGACGAGACGCTCGAAGCGCTGGCGGGATTGACCGGCAACCGCAGGTTTGCTTTAGACGCCTACCGGCGGTTTATCCAGATGTTCGGCGACGTGGTTATGGGCATCCGGGCCGAAGACGAATCCGGACACGAGTACAACCCGCTGCACCGGGCCATGGACGAAGTCAAGGAGAAGTACGGTCGCGGACTCGATACGGACCTCACGGCCGAGGAAATGGCCGAAGTGGTGGAAGCGTGCAAGGCAACTTACAAAGAATACACCGGGCACGACTTCCCGCAGGATCCGAAAGACCAGCTCTGGCGCGGGATCGCCGCGGTGTTCGGTTCATGGAACAACCCGCGTGCCGTTCGATACCGGGAGATCAATGAAATCCGCAACCTGATCGGGACGGCCGTAAACGTCCAGACCATGGTCTTCGGCAATATGGGCGCCGACTGCGGGACCGGAGTGGCGTTCACGCGGCACCCGGGTACGGGCGAGAACAGGTTCTTCGGCGAATTCCTGATGAACGCCCAGGGCGAAGACGTGGTCGCCGGTATTCGGACCCCGGAACCGATCGAGCGGCTCAACGATCTGCTCCCGGAAGCCTACGAGGAACTCCTCGGAATTCGTAAACGGCTTGAGGAACACTACCGGGACATGCAGGACATCGAGTTCACCATCGAGCAGAAAAAACTGTTCATGCTCCAAACGCGGACAGGGAAACGCACCGGCCAGGCCGCCGTCCGAATCGCCGTGGATATGCTGGCCGAAGGACTGATTACCGAGCCGGAAGCCTTGCTCCGCGTGCCCCCGAACGACCTCGATCAGCTCCTTCACCCCAGGTTCGACCCGGAGGCGGAAAAAACCGTGGACGTGATCGCCCAAGGATTGCCGGCCAGTCCCGGAGCGGCCTCCGGTCAAGTGGTGTTCACGGCCGAGGAAGCCGAAGAATGGAACGCCCGCGGGGAACCCGTTATCCTTTGTCGTATCGAGACCAGCCCGGAAGATGTGGGCGGCATGCACGCGGCCGAAGGCATCCTGACAGCGCGCGGCGGCATGACCTCGCATGCAGCCGTGGTGGCCCGCGGCTGGGGCAAGTGCTGCGTGGCTGGTGCGGGCGGCATCGCGATGGACTACGGCAAAGGCGAATTCCGCGCCGGTGACGTCGTGGTCAAGAAGGGGGACTGGATCAGCCTGAACGGCTCCACCGGCGCGGTGTACCTGGGCAAACTGCCTACGGTCGATGCGAAACTGACCGGACCGTTCGGAAAGCTCATGGAACTGGCGGACAAGTACCGGCGACTGGGAGTGCGAACAAACAGCGATACACCCCAGGATACCGAAGTCGCCGTCGGATTCGGGGCCGAGGGCATCGGCCTGACTCGTACTGAACACATGTTCTTCGAAGGCGACCGCATCGTCAGCTTCCGCCGCTTGATTCTGGTGGCCGAAAAAGTCAAGGAGGTCAAGAACCGGATCGCCGCCGTCGAGGACGAAAAGGAAGCCGCGGCGATCCGGGAACAGAACCAGGACGTCCTCACCCAGTACAACCAAGCCCTTTCCGAACTCCTGCCGCTGCAGCGTCAGGATTTCGAGGGCATTTTCCGCGCGCTCGACGGGCGCCCCTGCACTATCCGCCTCCTGGACCCGCCCCTGCACGAATTCTTGCCGCATGACGAGGCGGGGCAGCAGGAAATGGCCGAGACCATGGAAGTGCCGGTGGAAACGATCAGGGCGACTGTCGAGGCGCTGCACGAATTCAATCCCATGCTCGGACACCGGGGGTGCCGTCTCGGTCTCACCTATCCGGAAGTTTCCGACATGCAGGTTCGGGCCATCATCGAGGCCGCCGTCAATGTCAAGCGAAGCGGCGTCGACGTGGAACCCGAAATCATGATCCCGCTGGTGGGCAAGGCCGAGGAACTGAAGATCTCGCGGGAACGCGCCGAACAGGTCATTCAAAAGGTGTTCGAGGAGCAGAGCGTGGACAAGGATGAGATCCCGTACAAAATCGGGACCATGATCGAGATCCCTCGGGCCGCAATCACCGCCGACCGGATCGCCGAGTACGCGGAGTTCTTCAGTTTCGGCACGAACGACTTGACCCAGATGGGCTGCGGTTTCAGCCGGGACGACGCCGGGAAGTTCCTGGGCGAGTATGTCAAAATGGGCATCTACGAAAAAGACCCGTTCCAGGTGCTCGATCAGGAAGGCGTGGGCAAGCTGGTCCAAATGGGGGTCGAGTTGGGGCGCAAGACCTGCCCGAACCTCAAAGTCGGCATCTGCGGTGAGCACGGCGGCGAACCCGAGTCGGTCAAGTTCTGCCACCGGATCGGGTTGGACTATGTGAGCTGCTCTCCGTACAGAGTGCCGATTGCACGGCTTGCCGCGGCCCAGGCCGTGGCCGAGGAGAAGCTCGGAGAATAATCGGGAATGCCGCGCCGCTTGGTCGGGGCGGAATGGCGAGTATTCGGGCGCGGACGGCTTCGGCCCTCCGCGCCCGTCTTTTTTCGGATTGCCGGCAGCCCACCGAACCTGACGGCGGGGCCGCGGTGAGGAACGGATCGAAAACGGCGCTCGCCCGAAATCTCAGTCGCCGATAATGCCGCCGGAATCCGTGCTGAGGAAGATCCCCTTCAGATTCATTTGCAGGGCCTGCGGATTGCTGGAAGCGGCCAGGGCGGCCTCCTCGCTGATCTCTCCCCGATTGATGAGATCGAGCAGGCACCGGTTGAAGGAGAGCATTCCGTCTTCCTCACCCCCTTCGATGGCCGAAGTGAGTTTCCCGAGACGGTCCTCGGAAATCAACTTCGAGACGATCGGCGTGTTGATCATGATTTCGACCGCCGGAACCACGCCCTTGCCGATGGCCTTGGGCACGAGCCGCTGGCAGATGATCCCGCATAGACTCACTGCCAATGTTCGGCGAACAGCCTCCCGTTCTTCCTCGGGATAGAGGTCGAGAAGGCGAATCAGGGATTGGGCCGCTGTCTGCGTGTGCAATGTGGTCATGACGAGATGACCCGTCTCGGCCGCAGTCACAGCGGTCTCGAACGTGATCCGATCCCGCATTTCTCCAATCACGATTACGTCCGGATCCTGACGCAGCACGTGGACCAGGGCCGAGGTGAAAGACTCGGTGTCCAGGCCGACCTCGCGCTGCTCAATGATGCACTGGTCGTCCTCGAAAGAGTACTCGATCGGATCTTCGATGGTGACGATGTGACGATTCAACGTGGCATTCATGTGCTCGATCATGCAGGCCAACGTGGTGGATTTCCCGGACCCGGTCGTTCCGGTCACGATGATGATGCCCCGAGGCCGCTCGGCGACCCGCAGGATCATTTCGGGCAAACCCAGCTCGGCCAGCGGCGGGACCGTGCCCTTCACAAATCGTAGCGTCAAGGCCATCATTCCACGCTGTCGATGCAGGTTCGCACGAAAACGGCCCACGTCCTCCTCTTCAAAGGCGAAATCCGCATCTCCGGTCACTTCGTAGGCCTGAACCTTGCTCGGCGTCAGGATCTGACGCACCGCTTGCTGTAGAAAGTCGCTGTCGGTGATGAAATCAAGCTCGACGAGCCGCTGATCGATCCGGAGGCCGACCGGACGCCCCTCGCGGATATGCCAGTCGGAGGCGCCTTCCTCGACGCCGGTCGCCAGAATGTCATGCAAAACTGATCTCACCATCGGCGGGGCCTCCTTTTCCATCAAACCCGGACTTGCCGGACCGGCGCCCGTTTCTCCCTTCCCTCGAACCGACCGGGCCCGACGGGTGCCGCCGCAAGCTGTCAGAAGCTGTACCGGGCCCCGACGTAAACGTTCGAATCCCGGTTGAACTGATCGAAGAAAGTGTGCGGTTCGTCGCCGACGAAAATGTTGCCGCCCACCTCGACCGACCAAGTATCGCTCACCTTGTAGTGCGCTCGCGGCCGCAGGTAAGCGTCGTTGTCCGAAGGAGAATAATACGCAAACAGCGACAATTGGAGATTCTGGTTCATCAGGAGCTTGGTCAGACGCACCGTGACCACGTGCCGGTCGCGATCGGCTTCGGGGGCGCCCGGCGATGCATTTCGAAGGGCCCGGGCGTAGTTGCCGTGATCCATCATGTGTTCGAGATAGTACTGCACGGCGCCGGTGAAATCTCTGGCCAGCTCCTGCTCGTACCCAACCAGAAGCCGAAACTGACTGTTGGGTACGAATACACCCTCTCCCGACCGGTCGTCCCGCGAATCGTAGTAGCCCGCCTCAACATTCCCGATGCCGACCCCGACGTTGCCCCGGAGGCTCGCGCCCCAGACCAGCAAATCGGGGAAAGTCGACCGGCCGACAATCGGATCGAACCCGAGCGGGTTTTTCCAAAAACCCCGATACGCATATAGCGCCGCCTCCGTCGAGCCAAGGTTCCGGTAAAGACGCAAAGCGATTTCGGAATCGTCCAGCCAAGCGTCCGGTTTGTCCAGCGCCACCGACAGGTCGCCCCCGAACCTTCGCCCCAACACCGGGTTCCAGTAGGAAAGCCGGCGGTTGTCCACATACCGGTCCGAGTCGAATCGGGGCATGTAAACCACGTTCAAATTGGCCAAGTCGGAGAAAACCGACACCTTGACCGCGTCGGAAGGGGCCTTGAGGTATTCTTCATCCCGACCAATGAAAAACGCATTCCAGTCTTTCGGGAAAAGATCGTTGATAAAGATCATGTCGCCCGTCCCCCAGGTGAGGATCTGGCGACCGAGCCGTATGTCCATGAAATCCAGGGGCGAAAAGGTCACGTGCGCCTCGCGCAGGTCGATCCAACCGAGTCCCTTCTCCAGGTGGATCGTGTGCGGGTCGTAGACGCCGTCGTACAGGAAGTCGGACGTGATTTGGGCAGTGGCCGGACCGAGTTCACCCTCGATCTCGAGTTGAAGGCGAGTCTCGCCCAGGGACTGCGCCTCCTCGTAATGATCGTCCCAAATCCGCCGTCCGCCGCGCACATCCAGGAAGCCTGTTACGTCGACGGGCAGATCCAATCCGTGCAAGCTGTCCGCCAGGGAAAAGTCGGAAAGCCGTCCCGCACCCCGGAGCCCCTCCGACAGAACGGTCCCCGCAAACGCGAGAATGGAAGACATGACCACGAGCCGGACCATGCTGCGATGCATGACGATGTATCTCCGCTTTTGCAGGTTCGATTCTCCCGGGACGGCAGCCGACCGCTGCCCCGGCGCGAACCCAACGGAACACGGCGCCCGGCGTCGGGCAAGGAGAGCAGAAGCTGCGGCATCGCGAAATCGCCAGAAGAAGGTTTCCTCGCACGACTCGCGGGCACTCGTCACGTTCCAGTCTGCTTCGCGACTGCCGACAAGCCGCGACTATGGGCGGCGGCAGTCAGTCGATCTTCTCGAAGTCTTCTTTGCCGGCGCCGCATTCGGGACACGTCCAATCGTCCGGAATGTCGTCGAAGGTCGTGCCCGGCGGAACTCCGTTGTCCGGATCGCCCTTTTCCGGATCATAGATATACCCGCAGAGAGTGCACTCGTACTTTGCCATTGCCATTTTCCAGCTCCTTTTCGTCTCTTCTCGAAGCGGTTTACCGGGGACAGCAGAAGCGAATGACCTCAGAGCAACGGTGTGCGATCCTGCAGAATCCGAATCGTTGCCGGACAAGTTTCATCAGGGCGGGGATACTATACCCGAAAAGCGAACCCAAACAACGCCGCAGACACACCATCTCGCGGGTTGACTGTGCGCCCGGAGCACCCTTTTCGGCGCGCCCACGGCCCAGCCTGCGCCCGCCGGTAAATGCCCGGACGTATTGCCGGAGAAGCAACACCTGAAAACTCCGGTACTTACGGCGTCCGCCACTGGACCCCATCCGTCCCGGGAAGCGCGTCCGCGGCGGTCGGCCCCCAGCTCCCTGCAGGATACAGCCGCAACGCCGACGGACCGGAGGAAGCCGTCTCCCGCCCCTGCCACTCATCGAGGATCGGCGCCAGAAGCGACCAGGCCAACCGGATGTTGTCGTGTCGGGCGAACAGGGTCTGGTCGCCCAGCATGCAGTCCAGCAGCAGTCGCTCGTAGGCCTCGGGGGGAGCGGCCCCAAAAACTTCTCGATAGCGGAACTCCATCGTGAGCCGTCCCATGCACAGCTTGGGGCCGGGACGTTTGGCCTGAATTCGCAGTGAAATGCCTTCCTCCGGCTGCACGTTGAGCACCAGCAGGTTCGGCGGGAGGTCCTCGGGCCGCAACGGCCGAAAAATGGAATGAGGGACGTTCCGGAATGTGATGGCGATCTCCGTGACTCGCCGCTTGAGTCGCTTGCCGGAACGCAGGTAAAACGGGACGCCCTGCCAACGCCAATTATCGATCGCCAGCCGCAGCGCCGCGTACGTCTCGGTGGTGGATTCGGGGTCGACGCCTGTCTCCTCCCGGTACCCCTTCACGGACGTACCTTCGATCTCACCCGCCGCGTATTGACCCCGCACGGCCCGGCGGCGGACTGACTCAGGGTCGAATGGACGCACCGCCCGCAGCAACTTGCCCTTCTCGTCCCGGATGCGGTCGGCATCGAAGGATGTGGGCGGTTCCATGGCCACAAGCGTCAGGAGCTGGAGCATATGGTTCCTGAAACATATCCCGGAGACAGCCGGCCGACTCGTAATAACCGGCCCGGCGCTCGACCCCGACGGACTCCGCAGCAGTGATCTCCACGTGGTCCACGTATCTCCGGTTCCAGATCGGCTCGAAAACGGCGTTGGCAAAACGCAGCATCAGGATGTTCTGCACGGTCTCTTTGCCGAGATAGTGGTCGATCCGGTAAATCTGTTCCTCGGTCAGGTGGCGGCCAAGCGCTTCGTCGAGAGCCATGGCACTCCCGAGGTCGCGACCGAAAGGCTTCTCGACAACCACACGCCGCCAGCCGGCTGCCGCACCCGCCCCCGAACTCACGAGCCCGCGCCGGGCGATGTTGGCCACCACGTCGGCGTAGAGGAAAGGCGGAACCGAGAGATAAAAAACCACGTTCCCATCAGTGCCGTACCGCCCGTCCAAGACCCCGAGCCTGGCGGCCAACGCCTCAATGAAATCCGGGTCCACATAGTCCCCGGAAAGGTAATCAAGCCGCCCTGCAAAGGTCGTCGTTTGCCGGCTGGGAGCGTCCGGAAAGAACTGCTTCAATTCGGAGGCGACCCGGTCCCGAAACCCATTCGGCGTCAACGGACTGCGAGCCGCCCCCAACACAAAAAACTCGGACGGCAACAGTTCGCGCCGAAAGAGGCTGAATAACGACGGTATCAGTTTCCGGTGGGCAAGGTCGCCAGAAGCTCCGAAGATGACAATTCCGCACGGCGGAGGCGAGTCCTCGATGCAGAGAGACTCGTGAACGCTGATGTGTCCGGGACTGCTCATCGCGAGGGACCCTCAGGGAAACATGAATATCACACACCTCGAGCGAAGACCGGGCGATCTTCAGGCCGGGCTCGATCCGGCGGGGGACGCCGGCACGGTTCGACTCGCCAGTTCCCGATCGATCATGAACAGGCCATGGGGCGCCCCTTCGAGCAGCGCGAGTTGGTCGGCGATTCGCTTGACCGACGCCTCCTCCTCGACTTGCTCGGCAACGAACCACTGCAAGAACGCCAGGCTCGCCCGATCTTTGAGTTCTTCCGCAAGGGTCACCAGGTCGTCAATCCGACCCGTCACGATCTGCTCATGCTCGTACGCCGCCGCAAAGGCCGCTTGCGCGGAGGCCCATTCCGCGGGGGGCTCGGCGACCGCTGCGAGCACCACGCGGCCGTCACGTGCGTTGACGAAGTCGAAAAACTTCGCCACATGCATCAGTTCTTCCTGCGCCTGTATCTTCATCCAATTCGCCATCCCGGCCAAATCAATACCCTCGAAGTACGCCGCCATGGCGTAATACAAGTACGCGGAATACAACTCCGCATTGATCTGGTCGTTGAAGGCTGCCTGCATTCTGTCGTCGATTCGCATTCTCGGTCTCCTCGGTATTGAAGTCGACGCGCCCCCGGACGCTGAAGGGACGCCCGACCGGTCGATTCTTCGTGCAGCGGCCGGTCCCGCGCCCTCAATGGGCGAGGATCTCTTGCACGGCTTCCAGGGCCTTCCCGTAGGCCGGCGGCTGGGAAACCTCGGGAACAATCCCCGCAAGACGAATGAACGCAGCGGAATCCACCACCCAAACGGCCCGAGTCAACCCCACTTGCCTTTGCCCACGTGAACGGCCATCTCGGTCATGGCCATCTTCATCACCTCGTAAGCGTGGGCCAGGGACTTCTCGAACACGTCGACGCAACCGGGATCCAAAGCGTCGGCGATGCCGTCTTTGCACACGGCCTCGACATCACGCGACAACGCAATCAACCGAGCGTGCAGCGAATTCGTATGTCGCGAGCGCTCGACCAAGTTGGCCGCAGCCTCGTCCATCGCCTCGAACTTCTCCGCCGGGGCACCGCATTTCGGACACGCCGCCGGCGCGGTCTCCCCGTCCCAAACAAAACCGCAACCGCCGCATTTCCACTTTTTCATGCTTCCCGTCCTTTCCAACTTTTCCGCCGGTTTTCGCGACATCCCCCATCCCTGTCAAAGCAGACACGGGGGGCAAGCCCTCGGTCTCTCTTTACCAGTTCTCACCCAACAACTCGAAATACGCTTGGGGGTGCGCACAGGCAGGGCAAATGGCCGGCGCTTCGGGACCTTCATGCACGTAACCGCAATTCCGGCAGCGCCAACCCGCTTTCCCCTGGCGCTTGAAGACGCGACCGTTCTCGATATTGGCCGCCAATTCAACATACCGCTTCTCGTGTTGCTTCTCGGCAACCGCGATGGCCTCGAATACCATGGCGATCCCGCCGAAACCTTCCTGGCGAGCCATTTCGGCAAACGATGGGTACATCTCGGTCCACTCGAAATGCTCGCCCCCGGCGGAGGCTTGCAGGTTCTCGAGTGTCGTGCCGATGATCCCGGCCGGAAACGACCCCGTAATCTCGACTTCACCGCCCTGGAGAAACTTGAACAGACGCTTGGCATGCTCACGTTCCTGATTCGCGGTCTCTTCGAAGATGTCCGCAATCTGGACAAATCCTTCCTTGCGGGCCCGGCTGGCCGCGAACGTGTACCGGTTGCGAGCCTGGGATTCCCCCGCAAACGCCGTCAAAAGGTTCTTCTCCGTCTGGCTTCCCTTCAGTTCCATTTTCAGCGGTCTCCTTTTTCTTTCACTCCTGTGACACCCGGCTTCTCATTCTTGGGGACAACGCTCCTGCCGGATGAAGCGCCGCCATCCGCTGCCGAGGCCCCTCGGCAACGAGGACACTTCCCGAGCCACTCGACCCGGACTTTGCCAATGCTGAAATCCGTCTCGCACCCGGTCTCCAACTCCCGCACCAGCCGCCCGAGTTCCGCAGTGCACGGAATGTCGGCCACGGCGCCGCAGCCCGTGCAGCGAACATGGAAATGCGGGGCCATTTGCCCGTCGTATCGTCTCGCGCCCTCTTCCGGGGCCAGTTTGCGGACCAGACCGTTGGCGGCCATCTCCTCCAGATTACGGTAAACCGTAGCCAAACTGATCCGAGGCAAACGAGACCGGGCACGGATGTAAACATCGTCCACGGTCGGATGATCCGTGCTGCCCCGAAGCGCCTCGAGAATGACCCGGCGGCGCTCGGTGAGGCGAAAGTTTCGGCCTTCGAGCATGTCGTTTCCTGTTGATTGCACCGGCACTGCTTCGCAAAAGTCGCCATGACTGCCCGGGACTATTCACGCGTCGCCAGGAGACTGGGGCGCATCGCCGCGCTTCCGGCGCAAGCGCCGGGAATCGAGTTCTGTCGCAGCATCGTCCGCAACCGTTTTCCGTCCAGCGTGCATCGACACAACACTGTCGGCAGCATGAATCGTTCAAACTAGGAATACAAACTATTATCATTCCGGAAAAATGCAAGGAACGAGACAAAAAAAAAGACACGAGCCGCTCCCAAGACAATACCGCCGACCGGCCAACCGGCGGAGGCGGGGGGCCTCCAACCTCCTTCTTGACAGCAAAAACACTCGGGGGTGAGCGGGAAGCAGAGGGCGCGGCGCCATGGGCGCGCTGGCTTGATTGAGTTATGAACTTCGTCGCGAGAGGACGCAGCTTATATGGATTCAAGTCATTGCGTCAAACGCCGACCGAGGCGGTGCTTCAACACGACCTCAGTCGGTGGGAGGGGGACAGCAACGTTTTTGAGATGTGTGAGATGCGTCATGCCAGCAGGTGGCTCATGCATTATTCAGGCCGGGCCAAGGGGCGCTCACGAGCGGTGGGTCAGTGACTGGTAGACCAGCGCGGAAACTCCCACGAAACCCGTCAACACGAATGCCAGACTAATGAACAGACTGTGGAGGGTCATGGCCTGGATGCTCACCACACTGTTTTCGACAAAAACCCAGTGCACCATGAAGACATACAGAAAGGCCAAAACCAACCGGGGACGCTCGAGCCAAAGGGCTGTGCACGAAATCAACATCAAGAGCAGCACCTGCCAAAGCGGAATGACCAAAGGCGGCCCCTGAGTGAGAATGGGCAGAAACCGCGGCAAATAGGTCAACATGGCGTCGCCTCACTGTCTTTCACGGGGCCGAGTACCCCGGGCACGGAACAACTCCGGCGGGCACACGGAACAGTGAGCATTTGCTGTGCCAGACTGCAGGGCCCATCGGAGGGCCGATCCTGCGTTCTCATAAATGAGACAAGGGCAACCCGCAAGACGGCGCCGAACAACCTCGAAGACGCAACAGCCAAACGGGTCTTCGGGTTGGCGTACAGGGAAACCCGGAGGCGCCTTGTGCCAGGCGCGACCGCGCACCCCGGCGACGATCACGGAACTTCGCGCCTTGGGGCCCGGCGGATTTCCGCTCCCCTGAGCGACGTCAACGGACCTCGACGATCCCGAACGGACTGATCCGACCGCGACGTTCGATGTTGCCGATTCGCAGGCGGTACGCGGTCTCGCGCCCGCACATTTCGCAGAGTACGATGCGACCCGTGTCGGGTTCGAGTCCGGCGAGACGAATGTTCGCAGGGGTGATTTCCGCCAGGCAGGCCTCGTCCAGGCGCAGCTCGATACAATCAAGCATTTCGGGCCCCCGACCCAACGCACGGCAGACATTAGGCAAAGCCCGGTCCCGCCAATCCCCGTCGAATGTCAGCACCACGAACCGATGGTGCAGCTCCCCCTCGAAAAACTCCTTGTACCATTCGGTGTCGGAACCGTAGTCGCCAATGTCGTCCCCAGCCCAGTGCAAGAGTTTGCGGCGCCCCCCGCTGGTGTTGGACTTGCCCATGCAGATGCCCACGCGCCCATCCGCGCCATGCACTTTGAAGGACTGGGAGCCGCTCTGCGAAACCATGGCCGCCCCGCCGGTCTCGCCGACGACGAAAGCGTGTGTCAGCGGCGGAACAAACGATTCTTCGGAATTCGGGTGGCGGATCACGCCGAACGGTACGTCGTACCACACATCGCCCGGGATCCCGGTGGCCAGAGAGGCACACAGACCGCCGGGCGTAAAGTCCGTTTTGGGACCGCCCGCATCGAAATCGTCGAGACTGTCCACCAGGGTTGGGTACGTGAAATAGAACCGCCAGTCCGCGAACACGCGGTCGCCGTCGAGGGTATACTCGGCTTGAAAATGAATATGATAATCGATCTGGCGGCGGGCGATCAGGCGCGGGAACTCGCCCGAAACGGTGGTGACGCGCCAATCCCCCTCGGGTTGCGGAGTCCGCAATTCGGTGTCCAGACATTTGACATGGATTCGGAAAGGATCGAGACGGAGGGTCATGTCGGGTCGAGCCGGCCGCGAGATGGTCAGCGTGCCGTCCGCGAACTCCACGGTGAGGCTGCCGTTGGCGACGGCGTTGCCGGTCGTCTCCTGCGCCGGGGACCGACGGCTTCGCCTCTTGCGGAGTCCGCACGCCGAGTACGGCGGGACATCGACTCGCACGTGATGCTCCCATTCGACCCCGTTGCGGCGAAGCAATTGCACGGTGTCCCGACCGGCCGAGTCGAGCAGGGCGAGCGGCTCGGGGGCGAGCAGAGTGTGCCACGCGACGGCCGGCACGCCGTGGGCATTCACGGCCGCCAGTCCCGGTCCGGGTGCACCGGCGGGATCGAGAATCGAACGGGTCAGGGCCCCGGCAATGAGTTCCGCTTCGCGAAAACTGTCCAGGCGCTCCAAGCGGCGTTCGAGCAGGGGATACCATCCGCGACCGTCGGAGTTGCAGCCCCAGGCGATGAGCATCGCCATACGTCGGAACGGTGCGTCGGTCCCTCCGAACTGTTCGACAAGTTCTGGATACGTCCACGGGTTCTCCACCTCCCACGTGGTGTGGGGTCTCGACGCGGGAATCTCGGGAACTGCGGACGAAGACGGGGTATCCCGACCGAAAGTGGCCAGGCACGCCGTGCGCCGCGCCTCCATGGCCGAGAGGGTCGCCTCGTGCACCCGCATGCTCAGGTGGTCGCTGCACCACCGCGAAAAGCTGGGCGAGGCGGGCGGGTCCTCGGGTTTGTTGGTGCACGGGGTTGGACGCTTGTGCGCGTGGACCCCGACTTTCTCGATGTAGTCGCTGACGAAACACCACTCGGTATCGAATCCGCATTCCTCGCGGAGATAGGTCTCCAGGTCGTGCAGGCGCTTGATGGCGAACGGGATTTCCATGTCGCAGTGGGTGATGAGCAACGCATTGTCGGGAATCGAATCGGGGTTTTTGCGAATACGCTGGTGCTGGGCGTGTTCCAGCAGGGGGACCGCCACGCAGCGCGTGCCGTCCAGGCCCTCGGCCCAGAATGGTTGCAGGCTGTCCTCCCAATCCCGAATGATGGTCCATTGCACGCCGAGTTTCTCGATGACGTACGGCAATTGCGGCGTGTAGGCGATCTCCTGTAGGAAGAAGCCCTCCAGCTCGGCATCGAGTTCCGCAGCGGCAATGCCGCAACCCAATTCGGCCGCATCGAGCACGCTCATGTCGTCCTGGCATTGGGCGATCGATTCGCTGAAGAACGTCCCCATGAACTTCAAGCGGCCTTCGGCACGGATGGCCTGCGCCAATTCAATGACGTCCGGCGCGCACTGTTTGAGCGACAGCAGTGTTTGCGGCGGCAGTTGCATGTGGCTCTTGAGCGGCGGATTGTCGCGCAGGTAGTTGAGGTAGAGTCGATAGAGCTTGGGAAACTGCTCCCAGATGACCGACCGCAGTGAGCGGTCGTAGTTCATGTTGGGATGCGTGGTCATGGAGAAATAGACTTTTTTCATGCGGTCTCCCTTTCTTCTTTCTTATTGGCATGGAATACACGAAATGCGGGGCCTGGGCCCCGGGGCCGTTCGCGTTTCGGACAGGCCCTTACTGGCATCCACAAATGAGGGTGCGTGGCCGCGCGCGTACACGATATTGGGTGAAATTATTGGGTGAAATTTCGTTACCGCCGAGCGGGACCCGGTCTGTCTGCGTGCCCCGCACAGGCAGGCGATGCTGCCCTGAGCGGCAATCCCGCTCGACGGGCGGCCGAAACGGCGAAAGATCGCCCGAAAGCGTCCGCACCCTTTACGGACGGGCTCTTACTATGACCCTCGACTCGAGACCCCGCCCGGCACGAGCGGCGGAATTCTGCCGGAAATCGGCATGCCTGGCCGTGGCCCCTCTTCGCGACCTCGGGGCCTGTGGGGAACATCGCCCCCCTTTCACCAGGGCGCGCCTCCCGCCCCGCGCTTGGCGGGCGGCTTCCCTGTGACAGGGGGCGCCGTCTCCAGCAAACGAACAGCGTCCAAGACGACCGCACCGCCTTTTTCGATGGACCAGAACACCTGGTAGTCGTCGAATTTCTTGGGCGTGAAATCGATGAACCAATGACCGCGGGCCCCCTTTCTGAGTTTGATGAATCGGTTGGTGCCGATATCGTGTTGCCAGCCTGCCGATGAATGCGCCCCCACGCCGAGGCGGTTTTCCGGGGCCCCCGTCGCCAGTACGCCGTAATCGAACTCCAGCCGGTAGTGACGGCCGCGCTGCAGAGGCAACCGGCGCGCATTGAAGCTCGCCAGGAGCGTCCAGTTTTTGGGATTGCCGCGAGTTTCCAGCAGTAGGGAATATTTGCCGGATATTACTGTTCCGGGTCTTTTCACCGCTTGTACCAGCGCCTCGGGCCCCGGAACCAGGAAGTCGGGCAAGCCATGCTCGAATTCGCACGCGGCGACGACACGGACGATTCTCGGCGGCGGCGCCAAATCGCGCCACAGGGGCAGCCGGGCTGTTTCCGGCGCGCCTGCCAGTTGCCCGGCCACCAACCCGCGCTCTCTTTCGAAAAAGGGCAGTTGTGTGCAGAAATTGCCTTTTGTCAGAACGTAGCCGCGCCAGATGTCCCAGTGATTCCAGGGCGGCTCGACGTTCACCTCGGAGCGCCAGAAGCCGAACGTCCCCAGGTGCAAACGCCGGTTCCAACGGCACAATTCCCGCCAGGCCGCCAGAGACCGATCCAGCGCGGCAAGACAACCTTTGCGATTGCGTTCGGGCGCGATTCGTCGACGCCACATTTCCCAAGCAACGGCGGCACGAATTTTGGCCGCATAGTATCGGCCGAGCCAGACGTTCATGTTGAGCAAGTTGCAGATGGCACGCGCCTCCTCGACCTTTTGCACGTGGCCGGTTTTCAGGTTCTCAGTGCAAACGCGCAGGGCCTTCGCTGTCGTGTCGGCCCGATGTTGCAGGTCGGCCGCCACCTCCAAAGGCGTCTCGCCTTTGCTCCGGCGACCCGTTTTCGCGGCGTCAACATAGGCTTTCACGCCCTGGAGTTCGCGGCCCCAGTCCGGGTTCGGCCAGCTCAAACCCATGTTCGGGTGGAGTAAACCGTCCCGGCCCACGGTGTCGTGATTCTCGAACACATAGGTGTTCAAGGTGGGTTGCTCCAGGAAATTCACCAGGGGCAGGCCGAGTTGGGGCACGTAGTGGTCGGTCTGCGAATGGACCAACTGGACAAAGCGCGGGGTGATTCCCGATCCCGCGCACATCGCGCGCCACAAGTTTTCGCCCAATGGCTGCGAAGCGTACCGCCGGGAGAGTTTCGTTTTCCAAAACGAAGGATCGAAGGGGACTTCCGGACGCCAGAGGAACTTCCCCAATGCGTCGTGCGCCAGGGGGCGCGCGGCCAGGAATTCGAAGGAGTCCAGTCCCTGGAAGAACACACCGCAGGATTGCTTGGCCGGCAAATCCGCTATCAGGTTGTGCAAGAACGGCAAATCGCACCAGTATTGCCAGCCCGTATCGGCGCCGAGCCCGCCGATGCAAACCACCTCACGCCCCGTGGTCTCAGCGGTCTTGGCTACACGCGGATCCACCTTATCGATGAAAAGCTGCTCGTACTGCAAGTAATGCATCACCTCCGAAGGACCTTGATACGCGTCCACCACTCGCTTTGCCTCGTCGGGATACGTGCACCAGGTCCAAAAGATGAAACGCGGCTTTCGTTTCAGACTGTTGAGAGGGGCAACCAGAGCTTTCAACACGAAATCCACGCACCCCGGCGGCGTCTCCGCAGCCATCGTGGCAAAACCCAATTCAGGAAACTCATTGAACAGCCGTTTCACTGCGTACGCCGTGTACTTGCGCACCATGGGAGTATCCGAGCCGAATTCCTGCACATCCGGGTGAGCTTCGGCGAACCTGGGCAGTACGCAGATGTTCCAGGTCAACAGGTAAATATGTACGCCGTATTCCAGCCCCGTCCGCAGGATCCAGTGGAACTGACGCTGGTAGGCAACCTGCAGGCTCGGGGGAAAATAGTTGGCCGCCGGGTAGGCGGGCAAGGAAACAAAAGCGGCGAACGGATGCGGATGCCAGTACAACAGGGCGTTCTCCCTTCCCATGGCAAGCCGGCGGAACAGGCGACGCCAGTAGGCCTTGTCGAACCAATACCAGTCTGCCGTGTTCTCCTGCTTGCCGTAGCCGGACCAGTTGCCCGCGTACATCGTGGTTCCCAACCAAAAAGGCAAGCTCTGCGCTTCGCCGCGAATACGCAGGCGCGGCGTCTGTATTTCCGCCGCTTGGCGGGCCGACGGAGGGCGTCCGTCCCCCAGGCGTTGAAGCAATTCGACCACGCCATACATGGCGCCGATGGGAGTATTCCCCACGATCAGGTAATCCTCGCCCGACCGCACCAGCGCGAACCCCTCTGTACCCAGCGTCCCAGGCTCCAATTGGCCGAGGCGGTCCTGAACGCCCCCCCAGTCAGCCGCCGCAGGCCAGCTCACTTGCAGCAGAGAACCGGGACCCTCCGAGGCAGCCGGCCGGGCCCCGAGATTCCCAAGCGGGATGGACAACTTTTCGGCAAGCAAGCCGCTTGCCCAAAGCAAACCTTCCGGGGCGGCGGCAATGTCCAACCGCACTTGCGACCACGCCAGTGCCGGTCGGCCGGTGCACAAGAGCAGAAAAAGAGAGAGGACCATCCAACTACCGGCCGACATCTGCTTGGAACGGGAACACGATCTCCGGGAGTTGTTGCTCATGTCTCTCTCCGATTCGCATCCGCACTCTCCGCCATTTCCAGCGACGCTTCTCCCTTCATCCGCCCGGAAACACAGGAGGAAAGATCGCCGCCCCGAATGCGTGGAGCCCGGCAAAAGCCGGATCGGCTCGCGGTACGTCCATTCATTCTGCACCGCAATCAACTGCTCAGCTTAAGATAACACGATCCGTCTGCAGCGTAATGCGAAATGAATGCATTTGCGGCAAACGCAAAAGACTTCACAAATCGCTTCTTGCTTGGCGGCGCGTCCGGTGCAGGCGTTCGATAAGACCACGTTTTTGCCTTGGAAGGCGTTCGGCCAAAGTCGGGCCGGGTGCACGGGCTGCTGCACGCCACGGCAATCGGCGCCCGCGTCGCATTGACCGCGAGTTCCGGCCAAACGGGCAAAGCGGACGACCCTCCCGGTCCATTTCGTTCACGTTCACATACGACCGGACGACGCCGAGTAGACAATCGGTCCCTCCCGTCTACTGTACCGCCATTCCGGACGACGGACTCCGGAAACCCCTCGGTCAACCCCTGAAAACGGAGACCGGTAGACATGGTCGCATCGGCGAGTCCTGAATCCGCCCCTGCTGCCGACGGTGTGCACGCGCCGGCGCCCCCGGAGCGAATGTCCGAAGGCGCCCGGAGATTGCGGGCCGCCTACGAGCGAGTCCCGGGCGCCCCTCTGTATCGCCGGGAATTCGGGTATTACTGCCTGGAACGCTGGTACGAACAGGGCATGCCCAGGGACGTGCCTTTGGCCGAACTGTTCCAGTACGACCCGCCGGGCGAACACGCCCTGACGGGACTCGGCTGGTGCGAAGCCGCCCTGGTCCCGGCCTTCGAGGACAGAGTGATCGAGGATCGCGGCGAATGCGAAGTGGTCCAGGACGCCGCGGGCCGACACGTATTGTTTTTCAAGGGACGGCGCAGCGGATTCATGCCGGAATACATCGCCCATCCGGTCCGGGACGTCAAGACCTGGGAAGAAAACGTGAAGTGGCGCCTGGATCCGACCCGGCCCGAACGCTTCGCGGACCTCGATCAACGGATGGAAACCGCGAAGACCGCGGCGGCCCGGGGCATGATTATTACCCAGCGCCTGATCGGCGGGTATATGTACCTGCGCAGCCTGATCGGCCCCGAAGACGTGCTCTATTCCTTCCACGACCAGCCTGAGCTGATCCGCGATTGCATGCGCGCCTGGTTCGAGCTGGCCGACACCGTCATCGCCCGGCACCAGCAGTTCGTGACCCTCGATCAAATCTTCTTTGCCGAGGACATCTGCTACAACCACGGTCCGCTGATCAGTCCCGACATGATGCGCGAATACCTCCTGCCGTATTACCAACAATTGATCCGCAACGTTCGATCGCGCCAGATCGACCGTCGCCGTCACCTTTACGTCCAAATCGATACCGACGGTTTCGCCGATCCCGTCATACCCGTCTACCGGGAAATCGGCATGGACGTCATGAGTCCGTTCGAGGTGGCCGCAGGCTGCGACGTCGTCCGGACCGGGCGCGAGTTTCCCAACATGGTCATCTCGGGCGGGATCGACAAACGGATCTTGGCGCAGTCCAAGGCGGACATCGACCGCTTGGTGGAACGCATCCTGCCGGCGATGCGGGAACGCGGAGGCTACATCCCCACCTGCGACCACGGCGTGCCCGAGGAAGTCCCGTACGAGAACTACCTGCACTATCGCCGGCGCTGTGTGGAGCTGGGAGGGTGAGGTCGGGTCGCAAACTCCGACGCGGGGCGCCGGCGCGGGCGCCCAGCGGTGCGGACCGTCCCGGGACGAAATTGCCGAAACTTCTATCGGAAAAACATATTGTTCCGGGCCGAGACGACCCGCACTGCCGGACCTCGCCGCCGTGCAGCATCCCACCGGTTCCTTCCGCTTGGTCGATTCCTTGGCGACGGTATGTGCGGCGGAAAGCACCGCGTTTCGCGTGTGCCTTGACCGAAGGCGCGAGGAGGGTGTGAATCACGGGAGATCGCCTCGCGGAGACGCTCGCTCTCCAGGCACGGCCGATTCGTGCGACACCTCTCCATCCACCGATTGTTTTCCGGTGTATGTTTGGCGTGTCTCCCGCCGTCCGTGTCGGCCGGCGGGGGGGGCGTCCTCACACCGAAACGGGAATTGCCCTATGAAAGATCGTGTTCGAACACTTGGGGGCGTCGCCTTTTCGCGCCTCGTCCTCATGACCGCCTTTGCGCTGCTGCCCGCAAGCGCGGGTGAAGTACGGGTCTGGCGGGGGGGCTATCCGCCGCCGCCGAAACCGATTGCCACGGATGTGACGCTCGGGGCGTATATCTTCCCCGGTTGGTACCGGGACAAAGGGCGCGGCGATTATCCATATCCCACCCACGACGAAGAAAGCGAATGGCGCCTAATCGCGCGCCGCCCGCAACCACGGCCGCTTCTCGGGTTCTACGACGACTCCCTGCCCGAGGTCAATGACTGGCACATCAAATGGGCCCTGGAACACGGCGTCTCGTTCTTCGCCTTCGACTGGTACTGGAACGCGGGCGAACACCGCCTGCTGCGCACGCTCGAGCGCGGTTTTCTCAAGGCCCGCTACGCCTCGCAAATGAAATTCTGCATCCACTGGTGCAATCACGGTCTGGACTGGAAAACGCGCCGTTGGTATCCGATGATGGGACTGGCCGCCACGGCCGTGAAAGACGGTGCACTCGAGGCACGGGTCACGAGCAACGATCCGGCGTTTGCCTGCGTGGTGCGCATGGACGCCGCCCGCATCGCCAAAGCCGTGATCCGCATGAAAGTGGACCGGGGCGAACACGCCCAATTGTTCTGGAGCAACGACAAGGGCCGGACCAGCGAACGCAACAGCATTCCGTTCAAGATTATTCCGGACAACACGTTCCACGAGTACATCCTCGATTTGGCCGCCGTGGACTCATGGACCGGGCGAATCAACAGCCTGCGGCTCGACCCCACCGCCGGACCGCCGGGCGCCCGGGTGGAGGTGGATTTCATTCGGTTCCTGGACGCGGAAGGCCGCGTGGACGAACGGGTACGATGGGAATTCAACGACGCCCGGACCTTCAACGGCCTGACTGCCGCAGGCCTCGATTTCCGGCCAACGGTCCTGGTCGAAATGGTCGAGTACATGGCCGAGCGCTATTTCAAGCTGCCGAACTACCTCACGGTCGACGGCCGCCCCGTGCTGATGATTTGGGACCCACGCGCCCTGGCCCGGGCCAACGGCGGCCCGGAGGGGTTTCGAAAGGTCCTCCAACAAATGAACGCCGCGCTCGAAAAACGCGGTGTCCCCCCACTGTACCTGGTATCGGTGCGTTCGGGACGCGACATCGCGGCGATGGGCTTCGACGCCGTATCGGGGTACGGCTATTACGGCGCGGACTTCGATGCGCCGTACGAGTGGCACGCCGGCAGCAGCCTGCCGTACGAAATCATGGTCCGGCATTACGAAACCATGTGGGAGAGCATCTCCCGTTCTCTGAAATTGCCGTACCTCCTGCCCATCGGCACCAACTGGGACTCGCGGCCCCGACACGGCAGTCGCGCCGCGGTCATCACCGGCAAGACACCGGAGAAATTCCGGGTGATGTGCGAAAACAGCCGCAAGTATCTCGATAAGCGTCTGAACATGGCGATCATCGAAGCATGGAACGAATGGGGCGAAGGCAGTTTCCTCGAACCGGACCGGGAATGGCGGTTCGACTTCCTCGATACGGTGCGGGAGGTCTTTTCGAAGGCGCCCCGCAAGCACGTGGACTATGTGCCTCCTCCGGAGAAGATCGCCGCCTTCAGCGTATTGACGCCCGCGGAACGGAAGGCCGCCGCGGAGACCGCCAAGAAACCGGACGTGCCGCCGCCCCTGTACCCGCGCTCAACGTGGTGGAAAACCGATCAGCCGCTGCCCGCCGCGTCAGTCCTGAAACGATGGGAATTCGACACCGACACGACGCAGGGCTGGACGAGCGGCGGCGTCCGGGAATTCGGCGTGCGGGACGGGCTGTTGCGCGCGGAAGTCGTCACCGAAGATCCCCAATTCCTGGTCGGCGATGTGGACGTGGCCGTGGAAGACCTCCGCTGCCTCGCGGTGCGGCTCAGGGTGACCGGCGCCGAATCGGACCGTGCCACGTCCTGCGAGGTTTTTTGGAGTACAAAGAAGGAACCCGCCCTGTCTGCGGACAAGGCATTCCGGTTCAAACTGTTGAATGACGGCCAGTGGCACACTTACCAGGTCTCGCGCAAGCCACGGGGAAAGTGGAGCGGACGTTTGGGCCTCCTGCGCCTGGATGTCGGCCGCCCCGGCGATACCGTCGAAATCGACTGGGTCCGCTTGTACGGACGGTGATTCGGCCATGCGCCTCTTGACGTTCCACGAGTGCCGGAGGGCTTCACGCCCGTTCGCCGGATCGGAACCAGGCCCGGGGACATGATCGCCGCCCCGGTTAGTGTGAGGGACGCAACATGATTCTCCGCGGGAAAGGGCGTGATACCTCGTCTCAACCGCCGCGTGCGATACGACCGGCATTTTGGCTGGTGCTGTTCCTGCTGTTTTCTCGTCCGGACGCTGCGGGCGCGGGGACCGTGCCCTTTGGGCAATTGCTGGATGCCACCGGCGCCCACGGCGGCTTGGTGGTCGTGATCGGTTGCCGGGAGGCGGGAATCCTGGCCGAACCCGTGCGTCAAGGACGCTTCCTGGTCTTCGGCCTGGACCGAGACCGGGGAACGGTCGCGGCCGCGCGCAAGGCGACGGAGCCCCAGAACGGGGCCGTCACGGTCGCTGTATGGCGCGGGAACACAGTGCCGGTGGTCGACAACGCCGTCACGCTGTTGGTTGTCCGGGCCGGGCACGCGATGGAACGCACGGAAGCTTTGCGCGTACTGAGACCCGGCGGCGTGGTTTGGTGGGAAACGGATGGGCGACAAGAACGGAAAAAGCGCCCGGAAAACATCGATACATGGACCCACTATCTGCATGATGCCGCCGGAAACGCCGTGGCCCGGGACGAACAAGTCGGGCCGCCGCGCGCCATGCAATGGCTGGCGGCCCCGCTCTGGACCCGGAACCACCACGCACTGAACAGCGTCAGCGCCATGGTTGCGGACGCCGCACGCATCTATACGGTACAGGACAACGCACCCTCGGCGTCCTTGAAGGTCCCGGCGCGCTGGCGGGTGACGGCCCGGGACGCTTTTAACGGAAAACTGCTGTGGGAACACGCGATCGATTCCTGGGCGGATTGGCGGGGGCCGTTCCGTTCGGGACCGGTGGAGCTGGCCCGACTGCTCGTGGCCGGCGGCGGCAATGTGTACGTGCCCCTGGCACTCGGGGCGCCGGTAAGCGCTCTGGACGGCGCGTCCGGACGCTTGGTCCGCACCTACCCGGCCACCCGGGGCGCCGAGGAGATTCTCTGGGACCGTAACACACTCTTGGTGGTCGTGGGCTCGCCGTTCGCGGCTCAGTCCGTGTTCCATGCCCGCAGGCGCGGGCGGCGGAGTGCGGCGGACGGGAAAGCGGCGGCGGACTACCGGCGGAGTTTGATCGCATTCAATGCGGACTCCGCAACGCGACTTTGGGAATGGTCCGGCAAGCCGGGAGAGACCGGCCCGACGCCGCTTACCTCGGCCATGGACCCCGAGCGCGTCTGTTTCCAACTGGGCAACGGCGTGGTCTGTCTGGACCGGCGTACCGGCGTTGAGAAATGGCGGACGCCACACGCCGGGGTCGGGCGACGCCACGGCCCCATCCTGACCACACCCTCGACACTCGTGCTTCACCGGAATGTGGTGCTCTGGGCCGACGGCAAGAAAGTGACCGCCTTGGACGCCGCGGACGGGCGCGAACTTTGGCGGGCCCCCATCCGAGCCGGGTTTCGCTCGCCTTGCGACGTCTTTGTCATCGACGGTTTGGTGTGGACGGGGCCGGATTTTGCCGTTGGCCGCGAACTTCGCACCGGTCGAAAGGCGAAGGCCCAGAGTATCTTGGGGGGACTTCAGACCCTCGGACACCATCACCGCTGTTACCGGGAAAAGGCCACGTCGCGCTTTATCATCGCCGGCAAGCGCGGGTTCGAGTTCGTGGACCTCCTCGGGACCGATGATTCTCGCAACAACTGGGTCCGCGGCACATGTCAATACGGGATACTGCCGTGCAACGGCCTGATTTACGCCCCGCCCCACTGTTGCGGGTGCTACATGGAAGCCAAGTTGTACGGCGCCTGGGCATTGTCCGCTCAAACCCGCAAGGGACTCCGACCGTCTCCTGTCGAACGCCTGGAGCGCGGAAGTGCGTCCGGAAGCGCGACGACGGACAAGGGGCGCCCCGAAGACTGGCCCACCTATCGGCACGACCCGTTGCGCAGCGGCAACGCAACAACGCCTGTCTCGGACCGATTGAAAACGGTCTGGATAGTGAATGCGGGCGGCCGACTCAGTGCACCGGTGGCAGCCGCAGGTACAGTGGTGGTCAGCGACGTCGACGCCCAGAGGGTCATTGCGCTGGATGCGGACACCGGGGCCGTGCGCTGGACATTCCGAACCGGAGGACGGGTGGACTCGCCCCCGACCCTTTACGCCGGGACCGCGATCTTCGGGTGCGCCGATGGCTCGGTCTACTGTGTACGACTGGATGATGGACGCCTGATCTGGCGCTTTCTTGCCGCACCGTCGGACCTGCGAACCGTCGCTCTCGAACGCGTCGAGTCGGTCCGGCCCGTTCACGGCAGCGTGCTGGTGCAGAACGGCACGGCGTACTTTGCCGTGGGGCGCTCTTCGTACTTGGACGGCGGGATCTTGCTCTACGGTTTGGACGCCCGCAGCGGCGCGATCCGGTATCGAACGGTCGCGGCCGGGAAACATTTTACCGGTCCCGGCGTGTCCAAGGAGGAGGCAGACCAAGTCCGGCCATACAAACTCACCCAGAATGCAGTCGACGCGCGCACCCTTTTGGCGCCGGACAAAGCGGATGCTTTTTCCATGGCGGGCGGGGTCACGTCGGACGTGCTGGTGAGCAACGGCGCGGACCTCTTCCTGCGCTGGCAGCGGTACGACACCCGGCTCCGCCGGAGAAGCGGGCGGGGGCGGCACCTGTTTTCCACGTCGAGCTTGCTGGATGGGGCCGACGTGCATCGCTCGCACTGGGTCCTGGGCACGGGCGACTTCGGTCGTATCCCGGTGGCATATTCCTGGATCGTCAACCGAAAAAACCCCACGCCCAGATTCGGCTGCGAACCCGTGGCGGTCTTCGGCCTGCTTCTGACTTTCGATGACGCCGCGGTGTTCGGAATCAGCCGTGTCAACGGGTATCAGGGGTACGAAATCTTTCGCGGGCCGAACCGCCCGTTGACCGCGGTCCCTGATCCGCCCCCCGATTTCCACACCGTGCACAAAGGCGCCCCGCGCCTGGACTACCGGGCCCGATGGAAATGGCACGTCCGACTCGATCTGCGGCCCCGTGCGCTGATCAAGGCGGGGAATCGTCTGTTCCTGGCAGGAATGCCCGACCGCCTCGGACGAGGCGATGCGGAATCAATTGCGGTGTTCGAAGGACGCGGCGGCGGGCTGGTTCGATCCTTGGACCCGGCGACCGGCAAAACGGTGAGCGAGACAAAGCTGGCCGCCCCGCCCGTCTGGAACGGCCTTGCCGCAGCCCGCGGCAGACTCCTTGTCTCGTGCATGAACGGAACCGTCGTGTGCCTGGGCCCACGGTGAATGCGCTGATAGTGAAAAGCGAACCGCACCGGACCGACGCACGCCCTCCGTGCGTTTGTCCCGACCCCGCCGGGCGTCTCGCCGGTTGTCGAGACAGGGCCCTTTTGCACGCCGCGGCGCAGCTTCGAGCCCATCGAAGGGCGAGACTTTGTGCGGGCGCGTGATACATTGCCGTGTTGATTGGTGCATGATATGCCTCGACTGTCTGCTGCACTCCGCTCCGACATGTGGTGTCGCACGCTGGATGTGTCCCTCGGCAAGACCGCTTGTCGGCTCCTTCGACTGGACGGAACTTGCCCCCGGCCCGAACCGAGAGATCCTCGTTTGCCATTGCAACAGCGTCGTTTCCCCGAGTCCGCTCCGGATCGGCCCCCCCTCGCGGTGCGACATCACCCGCGGAAAAGGATCGGCCCTCGGCAGCGGACCGACACGGCAGGCACGCGGAGAGAAATATGGCCAATTACGTGAAGATCAGCACCATCGGCTCGCGTCCGGTGGCGACCCGCCGGTGGGACTCCGGGCCGTCGAGCGAATGGTCGATCACTGGCGCGAGGAGTTCGACAAAGTGCTGCCGGAGCGTCCCGATCTGATCCTGGCGCCCGAATGCTGCGACCGGTTCTCGGGCCACAGCGGGGAAAAGAGCCGGGAATTCTACCGCTTCCGCGGCCACCGAGTCGGCGACTTTTTTGCGCAAGTGGCGCGGGAACATGGTTGTTACGTGGCCTATCCGGCCGTGCGGCAGCTCGAGGACGGCACGTGGCGCAACTCGATCGAGCTGTTCGACCGCCGGGGACAGTCCATGGGCTACTATGATAAGAACTACCCGGTGACAACGGAGAACACCGAAGCGGGCATTCTTTCCGGACGCCGCGCCCCCCTCTTCAAGTGCGATTTCGGCACGGTGGCCGGCGCTATTTGCTTCGATCTGAATTTCGATGGCATCCGCCGGAAATACGTGAGTTCCCGCCCGGACATCATCCTCTTCGCCTCAATGTACCATGGCGGTCTGATGCAGAATTACTGGGCCTATTCCTGCCGGACCCACCTGGTGACCGCAGTCGCCGGAGCGCCCAGCGGCATCTTGTGCCCGACCGGGACGCTCGTGGCGACGACCACCAACTATTTCGATTACGTGACCGCCGTCGTCAACCTCGATTGCGCCGTGGTGCACCTCGATTTCAACCGGCCAAAACTGACGGCGATGAAACGAAAATACGGTCCCGAAGTGCGAATCTTCGATCCCGGGTTCTTGGGGGCCGTACTCATCTCCAGTGAAACCGAGGAAGCGACATGCGACGAACTCATCGAGGAGTTTGACATCGAGCGACTCGACGACTATATGGCCCGGTCCGCGGCTCATGCCGAAGCGCCGGGAAACCGTGAGCCGAGTACAGGGGCCGACGGGCACTGACCTCCCGGCGGTCGAATCGGTTGCCGACGCGCCCGCGCCCCGACTCGGGAGAAGTCCGTTTTCAGCCGTCCCCGGACTCCCGTCCGCGGAACCAAAGGAGACATCATGAAATCCCGTTCGCCAATGGTCCTTTTTTCGGTTCGGAGCGTTGTCGCCGTCCTGCTGCTGACCGCGGCGGGATGCCGGAAACAATTCGGGGGGGGCGCGTCCGGCAAGGCAAAGCCGCTTCTGTGCTATGTCGGGGGCACCATGCGACCGGCGATGGAGAAAATCGCCGCGGAATACACCGCCGAGACCGGACGCCCCGTCTTGATCGACTATGCCGGTTCCGGCGAATTGCTGATCAAGATTCGCACCACCCGCAAAGGCGACTTGTACGTCTGCCACACTCCTTTCGGCGCCGCAATCATGAGAGAAGGACTGGCCGATCGCGTTTGGACCCTCGCGTCGATGGGCCCGGTCATCGTGGTCCCCAAAGGGAACCCGAAGAACATCCGCGGCGTCCGCGATCTCACGCGGCCCGGGGTGCGTCTCATCTTGACGCATGCCCAGTATTCGACGACGGGACACATCTGCAAAGTGATTTTTCGACGGGCCGGAATCAGCGATACGATCACCCGCAACATCGTCTCCCGGACCCGGGGCGGCGGCGCCGCCGCCAATGCCGTGGTGCTGGGCACGGCGGACGCGGCAATCGTGTGGAGCGCCGTGGCTTGGCTGCGGCGGGACAAACTGGATGTCGTCCCCATCGAGCCCGAATTCCGGCCGCAGCGCGACGTGGACGCCGTGACCTCCGCCACATACGGACGGATCGAAATGGACTACGTCCGCGTGATGATGGCCCTGCTCAAATGCTCGCGACAGCGGAAAGCGGCTGAGGAATTCGCTGCATTTGTTCTCTCCGAGAAAGGCCGTGCGGTGTTCGCACAGTTCGGGTTTTCTCCGGCCGACCCGAACCGGCCGGCTCCCGGGGAGACGCCGCCCCGACCCGCAACCGGAGGCGGCCCTGCCCTGTTGGTGCACTGCGGGGCCGGACTGCGCAAGCCGGTGGCGGCCATCCTGGAACTGTTTACGAAACAAACCGGCATCCGAACGGATGCCAACTATTCGGGCAGCAATGTCTTGCTCAGTCAGATCGAATTGACCCGCAAAGGCGACGTTTACATCCCGGGCGATGCCGACTACGTGGCCATGGCCCGCAAGAAAGGACTGGTCGCCGAGGACCGCCCGTTCTGTCGCTTCGAACCGGCCATCCTGGTGAAGCAGGGGAACCCCAAGCAGATTCGAGGCGTCCCCGACCTCGCTCGACCCGGCGTCCGGGTCGGGCTGGGCGACGAGAAAGCCTGCGCCATCGGACGTCTCACAGCGAAGATACTGAAACGGAACGGGATGGCTTCGGACGCCCTGAAAAAAAACCTCGTTCTCTCCACCATGACCGCCAACGAATTGGCCGTAGCCGTCAAGCTGGGTACCGTGGACGCCGTGATTGTCTGGCGGGCGGTCGGCGCCATGTACCTCGATTCGTGTGAGATCGTCCGTATCCCTCCCGCCAAGAACGTGATCGTCCCTGTCCGTGTGGCTCTGCTCAAAACCAGCTCCGTACCCGATGAAGCCCGCAAACTGCTCGGTTTCCTCGGTTCTGCACAAGCCGCCGACATCCTCCGGCGCCATCATTACCAGGTGGAGGCCCCTCGATGACCAGCCCGTTTCGATGGGTTGCCACCGCGATCCTGTTCCTTTTCGTGGGAGCGATCCTGTTCCTGCTCCTAGCCGATTTCATTTACGCCGACATTCCTTCGATGAAAGAGGCGTTCGCCGCGCCTCACCTGCGCCGGGCGGCCCTGCTGAGCTTGGGGACGTCTTTCGCCGCCGCGCTGCTGGCCACGGCAGTCGCCGTACCCGCCGGATACGCTCTCAGCCGTTACCCTCTGCCGGGAAAGATGTTCTTCGACACGCTCATCGACGCGTCGATCGTCTTGCCCCCGCTGGTGGCGGGCATCAGCCTGCTGGTGGCATTCCGACTGTCGGCGGACCTACAGACCAGCCAGTTTGTCGTACTGCGGGTCGTCGGGATTGTTGCGGCATGGCTGGCGGACCGCATGATCTACCAGCCGGCCGGCATTGTCCTGGCCCAGTTCTTCATCTGTGCCGGGTATGCCCTGCGCACGATCAAGGCCGCTTTCGACTCGACCGACCCTCGGCTCGAGCTGGTGGCGGAAACCCTCGGCTGTACCCAGTTCGGCGCCTTTTGGCGAGCCGCCGTTCCGGCCGCCGGGCCCGGCATCGCTGCCGGTGCGGTGTTAAGTTGGGCGCGGGCCTTCGGCGTCTTCGGACCGATCATGATCGTGGCCGGCGCAGTCCGTGGGCGGACCGAGGTCCTGCCCACGGCCATTTACCTGGAAATCTCGATCGGTCGCCTCGAGATGGCCCTGGCCATTTCCCTGTTCATGATCCTGGTGTCTTTCGCCGTGCTGGCCGTATTTCGCATGTTCGTCCGGACGTCCGTGTTCGGCGCGGTCTGAGAACCCCGCGGCAGACGGGCCGCCCCGTTTGTCCGATTTGCCTTCAGGCCGACGTACTCTTACAGTGCGTCTTGGAATCGGCCGGGACCGGAACCGGCGGATCCAGCCCCAAACCAACACGGGGACAGTGCCTGCCGGAGGTGGGCTTTTCCCTCCCCTTTCAGTGCGCACCCGGAGCACCGGCCATGCGACGAAACACCGGCCAGACAAAGATGAACGGTCGCTTCTACGGCGCCGTCGTCCGCGTGGCGGACCTCGAGAAGTGCCGGCAGTTCTACCGCGACGTAATCGGACTCGGTACCCCGGTGGTGGACAGCAGCTTCTGGGTCGAATTCGAATGCCCGGAAAGCCGCTTGATCGTCGCGCTCGAACAAGATCCCGCCGCCGAGAAAACGACGGAAAAAACACGCGGGAGCGTCGGGGTCTGCCTTGAAACCGAAGATTTGGCCGCCTTTGACCGACGTCTGGCACGGCACGGGATACACACGCAGCGAAAGGCACGCCTCCCGAGTGGGCGCCCGGCCTTGTTCTACCTCGATCCTGAGGGCAACCCAGTGATCGTGGTCGAGAGGGGATCTCTCGCGAATTCGCATGGGGACGGGTGAAAAGGAGGCGCGCCCGGCCCTGTACAGGGATGGAATGCGGCGGTTTCGGTTCGGTTCAACGCAGCGCCGGACCAAGACCGCCGCCCAGCGGTTCATTTCTTTCTTGACCGAAAGGCAACCCATGGCAGCCTCTGACGCCCCCCCCTCTACCGCGCCGGCGGCGCGACTTCTCCACCCACCTTACAGTTATGTGCTGATCTTTCTGGTGGCGCTCGCCTTCTGGGGACACACGGTGCGATACGAGTTCGTGTGGGACGACCGGGATTTCATCGAGCGGCTTGAAAGCATCCGTTCGCTGCGGAATGTCCCCGCGATGTTCCTGCGCCTGGACGCCCAAAGCGCGAACCCTGCGGAACTGAAGGTGTTTCGTCCGTTGCGGACGATGGTGTACGCCTTCCTCGTGTTCGCCGGGCGGACCGGCCGCCCGAAAGCATGGATTTTTCACCTCAACAACGTGCTGTGGCATGGTCTGGCCGCCGTCCTGCTCTGCGCGGTGGCCGGCAAACTGCTCAGGATCGGAGGGCAGGAGGACGGGGAACGACCGATGGCCGAGAGGAGCGTGATCCCGCTGATCGTGGGGTTGGGTTATGTGTTGCACCCCGTGGTCAGCGAAGTCGTCTGCTGGGCCAAAGGCTTGGACGACATCATGGCTGCCGTGTTCACACTGGCGGCCACGTTGTGCCTTCTGTCATGGCCTCGACGACGGGGGGGCTACCCGTTGTCGCTGGTCTTCTATATTTTGGCGGTGTATTCCAAGGTATCGGCCGCACCGTTCTTCCTGTTTGCGCCCCTCCTCCTTTGGCGGCGTGGGACCACCTGGCGGCGAGCCGCGGCGGCGAGCCTTCCCTTCGCCGCCGCGACCGCCCTGTTCCTCCTCCATCGGCACGGGGTCATGGGCCAAACCCGGCAAGCGGCGCCGCTCTCGGGCACCATGGCTCAAACCTTGGTGGACATGCTCCCGGTGGCAGCCAGGTATGCTCGACTGTTGATGGGGGTCCCGCCGTTTTTCATCGACTATATCTACATGAAAGGCGGCAATCCTCTTTGGGCGCCGGGGGTCGCGGCAGGCGTGATCCTGGTCCTCGCCCTGCTGTGGGGGAGCGGACGCGCCCTGGCGACGCGACGCGGCGCCGGCATCGGCCTGGGATTGGCCTGGACCGGGCTGTTTCTGTTGCCCGTTTCGAACCTCGTCCCCATGATGCAATACATGGCGGAGCGTTTCCTGTATCTGCCGCTGGCCGGTTGGCTCCTGTTCCTGGGGGATGCGTTGCAGCGAAAAGTGGTGCATCGGCGCATGGCCGCGGCCCTCGGCCTCGGGGTGCTGTGCCTGTGGACAGCCGGCGCCTGGCAGCGCTCCCGGCTTTGGAAAGACAACCTCACCCTGTTCGTACTGAGCGTCCAAAACGGCCCCAAGTGCCGGCGTGTCGAGAACAACGTGGTCGCGGCGGCGCTCGCCCTGCCCCACATGAGGAAGGCCCTGGCGCCGGGAGTTGCGGGCGAGGTCGATTCCCGCGACTGGGAACGGGTGTTCGGTACGCTCGACGAACTCCAGAAACTGGTGCCGGACAACGGCGGGGTTTATCTGGCAAAGGGCGTCGCCTATGCTCGGCTCGGCCGGCGGGATGAAGCGCTTGAGAATTTCCGAAAAGCCGTCGAACTCTCTCCCAAAGACGCCATGGCCTGGGCCAATCTCGCCGCAGTCCACCTCGGGGAAGGAGCCTTGGAAAAGGCCCGGACCGAACTGTTGCGGGCTTTGGCCCGGGACGCCGAGCGTGTCGCGGTCCGACGTCTGCTGGCCGAATGGTACGAAAAACGCGGGGAACCGCGCAATGCCGCTCGAATCTATCGCTGGATCCTGCGGGACTTCCCCGGAAACGCGCAAGCCCTGGCCATGCTCGAGAGAATTGCCCCCGGTGCGGCCTCCGGGGAACGCAAGGACACGGGAAGAGCATCGGGAGAGGCACGTCATGCACACGGAGGAAATTGACCTCACGGTCACGGCGCCGGTCTACAACGAGGAGGACACGGTCGAAGAACTGGTGTCCCGGATCTCGGCGGCGGTGGCCCCGCTCGGGGTGCATTGGGAACTCTTGCTCGTTCTCGACGGCTGCACCGACGGCACGCGCGACCGTCTCCTGGCCCTCCGCAGCAGGATCGCCGAACTCCGGGTCATCGAACTCAGCCGCAACTTCGGCCTGCAGAACGCAGTCCAGGCCTGCCTCGAAAACAGCCGAGGACGGGCGGTCCTCCTTTTGGACGGCGACCTTCAGGACCCGCCGGAAATGATCCCGGAACTGTATCGCCTGTGCCGGGACGGCGCCGATGTGGTCTACACTCGGAAAAAGTCCCGGGCCGTGGGACCGTTGAAGCGCCTCGCATTTGCCGGGTTCTATTGGGTTCAGGGCCTGTTGATCCCCTACGCCATCCCCCGGCAGGCCGGCAACTTCTGCTGCCTCTCCCGGCGAGCGGTGCGCATACTCCTGTCGCTGCCGGAGCGTAACCGGTATTTCCCCGGACTTCGGGCCTGGATCGGCCTGCCGTCGGTCTGTGTCGACTACGACCGGGATCCCCGCTTCGCCGGGGCGCCCAAACAGAATTGGTTCCGGCTCCTCTCCCTGGCCATGGATGGGATCTTCTATTTCACCGATCTGCCGCTCAAGGTGAGTCTGCTGCTTGGTGTGCTGAGCTTGGTGTGCGCGGGCGGCCTGACCGCAAATGTGTTGATCCAGAAGCTGGTGACCCATACGGCCATTCCGGGCTGGGCCAGTACCATTATCGCGATCTCCTTCTTCGGCGGGGTCCAACTCGTCTGCCTCGGCATTCTCGGACTTTACGTCCAGCGTGTCTTCGATGAAGTCCGCCGGCGGCCCTGGTATGTGGTCGACCGCGAGTGGGACTCGGAGTCGCCGCCGGGCTCCCGTCCCTCCGGGCAGGCGTGACGGGGGGTCTGTTCCGGCCCCTGCCCCGCAGAGAAGAGACCACCCATCTCGAGAAAGACGGTCACGGATTCTGGAGGCTGTCATGTTGCTGTTTCGGAGTCTCGCGGTCTTCCTGCTCTGGGGTGTGGTCTCGATCGGCGAGCCAGTTTGTACGCCGCACACGCTGTATCTGGACAATTTCAACCTACCGAGGCAGGCGGATTTCGCCGCTGGCAACCCGGCGGTCACACTGCACGGTGCGGTCCCAGCCCCGGGGAAATGGGGGCAGGGGCTCCGGGTGGGGCCGGGACGATATGCGACTATCGCCGCCGAAGGCAACCTCCTGCCTCGCCGGGGTACCCTGATGTTCTGGTTCAAGTCCGACTGGCCGGACGCCAACCGGCCCGGTCGTTCGCATACGTTCTTTTCCTGGGGGTGGAACGACGGCAAGAGCGGTTACTGCACCCTGAGCGCCGGGTGGTGGGAACCGGCGGGAGCTAACCGCACCTACCTGGTCTTCGAGAACCAGCTTTACTGTCACGTGTCCGACGTGATCGACTACCGGAGAGGCGAGTGGACCCACTTTGCCGTGACCTGGGAATTCGGGGATCGCCTGACCGCGGCCTTTTACATCAACGGCCGTCGCATCGGCGTCACGCCCCGGCGGGCGTGCAAGACTGTGCCGTCGTTGAGCACTCCCATCTTCCTCGGCTCGGACCGGGGCACTCCCATGGCTGCCGGGCGTTCGGCGGACGGGGTGTTCGACGCAATACAGATTCTGGACCGGGTGCTCGATACGCGGGAGGTCCGGGACGTTTTCCGAGCCGAGGAACCGAAGTGGCGGGAAATTGAAGCGCGCCGTTTCGCTTGGCTCAACGAGGTCCTGAAACAGCCCTGGACACCGAAGCGGGACGCGGACGGCCGCGTGCTGGAGAGCCGCGCGTTGCTCGATGAAAGCTATGGCTGGGCCACGCGCCAAGGGGCCCAGGCCGCCGTGGACAAGCTGGCCCGGGCCGGTTTCAATGTCTTCATCCCCTGTGTATGGCACGGTCGCGGCGCCCGGTGGCCAAGCAAACTGACGCCGGTCGAAACCGGCCTCGAGAAGACCCTTGAGAGGGAGGGGGAGGAGTTCGATGGGCTCGCAAACCTGGTCCGCCTGTGTCATGCCCGCGGCATCGAAGTGCATCCCTGGTTCTGTGTGTGTTACGGCGACAGGAACTGGCAGCCGTTGGCCTCCTTTATCGAGCCCGGCACCCCGAAAGGCGCGTGCGAAGCCCATAACCCCGCTTTCCGCAAGTTTATCGTCGAACTCATGCTCGAAGTCGTCCGGCGCTACGATGTCGACGGCATCAACCTGGATTACATCCGTACGAAAGGCGTCTCGAAAAGTCGGACCGCCCTGGAAGCCTATCGCAAACGGTTCGGCGCGGACCTGCTCGAGGACCTCAAGAAGCCCCGGGCCAACGGCTGGCCCAACGCTCGTATCGTCCAGTTCCAAAACGACGCCATTGCGGACATCGTGCGCCGGGTGTCGGACGGCGCACGTGCGATCCGCCCAAACATCATCATCAGCATCGACGGGCATCCTTCTCTGCCAGACGAGCGACCCGGGATCCAGGGACGCGACGGCTTCCGCTGGGCCCGGGAAGGCTGGATCGACGTCCTCTACAGCATGGACTACGGCACGCAGTTGGCCTGGCACAAGTACGACGCCATCCGCAAGCTCCTGCACCGCCCTTCAGCCCTGGTGGTCCTGTGCGGAAACTACGAGCGGTTACCGAACGGAGCAGTGGGGCCGCGGGACGGGGAGATTGTCGCCAAACTCATTGCATTCTGCCAACGCAAATTCCCCGGAAACGGAGTCGCCCTCTACTGGTTGGGTTCCCTGGATGACGCCCAGATTCGCGCCCTGCGGGCCGGACCGTTCAAGGAACCGGCGCGCCCGTTCTGGGTCCGTGCGGACTCCGCAACACCGAGTCGGTGAAAAGGATGTCAAAACCGAAAATGTGTTGGCAGGTCTCGAGTTGTCGAACTGACTTCCGATCTCCGGGGCTGGGCAGTTGCTTTATCTTGCCCCGGGGGCCTCAGCCGGTCGGTCACTCCCCGAGAGCGCGTGGACGCCGCCGCACTGGAATTGCTTGGTGCGATTCCCGGACCCGTGGCGCGCAAAGTGCGCGTCACGGCAATCGGGTGCGGCGACGATGCCCGCGTTCGCCCCGCGCCCGAAGACGAGCCGTGGCTGGACCTGCTCGATGCCATGCTCGGCGAGCGGGCCGGTACGGAATCGCCTCGGGAATTCTGGCAACGCATTCAAAACGCCCTGAAAACGACATCGGATTCTGTGTGAGGAGGGATTGGTGAAATGGGAGTGGAAGTACCCGGCGAAGCTCCGCCGGGCCCTTCGCAACACTGCGTATTTGACGCACATCGTCCCCCGCATTCAAACATAAACTCGGATGTCGGCCACGGGCAACGATGAAGTCCTGGGCGAACGCAGTGCCGGACCGGAGTTTGCCCCGCATGGCCGCAAGAGGCAATGGCGGTAGAGTACGTGCATCCTTCGGCTCATCGGCCGACGGGGTGAGCCGCGGGGAAAGGCTGAAGTGTGAGAGTACAGTATGAACAACGGCTCCGGTCGTTCGGGGGCCTTCTCTGTTGCGCCCCCTTGTTTGCGGCGGTCGCGGCTGCCCCGGGCGGCCCCGAAGGTCCGCAGGTTCGTGTGGTGGTCCGCAATGGGCGTGCGGTCCACGCGGAATGGTCCGGGCATCCCTGGAAGACGATCCGGGAGACGGACCCGGGCTCGGCGTGGCTCGAGGGACGGGGCGCCGGAAATCTGCTGTTCGCGGACCGCGCCATCGGTCCCGGCGATTTCCGTGTGCACGCACGCCTGCGCATCCGACGCCTGAACCGCAGTGCGGCGTCTTTTGTTCTCGGCAAGAACCATTTCGGCTTTGCGGGCGCGAACGGCAAGACGTTCGTTTCCGGCCGCCTGTTTCGAACCGGACTCCGAGACCTGGGATCGAGCGATCGCCTCATCCCGGAGGATACCTGGTTCGATTTCGACGTCATTCGGCGCAAGGGCAGCATCTCGTTTCAGATCGATGGGCGGCCGGTTTTTACGGCGGCGGGGACAGAGCGATTCGCCGGTCGGGTCGGTTTTCGACCCCGGCGGGCCGTCGTCCAACTCCGGAAATTCACAGTGGAGGCGGAAACCATGGCAGAAACGTCGAAACAGCCCAAGGGATACAGCATTCCGATCGTCGACTTGGCGGGCCGGCCCTGGCGGCACATCGCGGTCGACCGGGAGCCGGGACAATACCTCGGGCATCCCACGACAGTGCTCCTTGAAGACGGCAAGACCATCGTGGCCGTGTATCCCAAAGGCCATGGCAAGGGGGCCGTGGTCCTCAAGCGCAGCAAAGACGGCGGACTGACCTGGGGGCCACGCCTGCCGACCCCGAAGAGTTGGGAAACGTCCAAAGAAGTGCCGACCATTTACCGCATCGTCGCTCCTGACGGAACAAAGCGACTCATCATGTTCTCGGGGCTCTATCCCGTCCGCGCCGCCCGGTCCGACGACGACGGCGGCACCTGGACCGAACTCGAGCCCATCGGCGACTTCGGCGGCGTTGTGGCCATGGCGGACATGATTCGCCTGAAAGACGATTCGTACTTGGCGGTCTGCCACGACGACGGCCGGTTCATCGGACGTCGCCTGAGAGAAAAAGTCCCGCCCGGTTGGAACGTGTACGGCATCGTCAGCCGTGACGGCGGTCTGACCTGGAGCGACCCCCGTGTACTGGTCCGACACCCGGTCGCGCACCTGTGCGAACCCGGTCTTGTCCGTTCGCCCGACGGCAACCAGATCGCGATGTTGCTCCGAGAAAACAGCCGCCAATACAACTCGTTCGTCGCGTTCAGCAACGACGAAGGCAAGACCTGGTCCAAGCCGCACGAATTGCCCGGCGCGCTCACCGGCGACCGGCACCAAGCGGTGTACCTGCCGGACGGACGGCTTTTCATCTCGTTCCGCGACACCACCCGGGAAAGCCCCACACAGGGGGACTGGGTGGGATGGGTCGGCGCCTACGACGACATTGTCCAGGGCCGTGAAGGCCAGTACCGTGTCCGGCTCATGGACAACCACCACGCGTGGGATTGCGCCTATCCCGCCCTCGAACGCCTGCCGGACGGGACCATCGTGGCGACCACTTACGGCCACTGGACTCCCGGTGAACCGCCCTGGATCGCCTGTGTGCGCTTCCGTATCGAGGAACTGGACGCCCTGGCCGAAGAACCCGGCCCCGAGAAAACCGCGGTTTTCATCAACGGACGGGACGGCTATCCCGTCTATCGCATCCCGGCCGTCGTGACGACGAAAAAAGGCGTGCTCCTTGCCTTCTGCGAAGGCCGCGCCGCCATGAACGACCACGCGCAGAACGACATCGTGCTCAAACGCAGTACCGACGGCGGCCGCACCTGGGGGCCGCTCCAAGTCGTGGCGGAGGATGGACGCAATTGCCTCAACGACCCCTGCGCCGTCGTGTTGCCGGACACCGGACGCGTCCTGCTGGTCTACGAGCGGTTCCCCGAGGGCGCTCACTCGAACAAGGTCGTCGCCGGCTACGACGAGAGCAAACCGATTTGCCGGCAGTTCCTGGTCCACAGCGACGACGACGGCGTCACATGGTCGGCGCCCCGGGACATCACCCGCATGGTCAAGCGGCCCACGAAAGCCACCGATGTGGGCGCCGGGCCCGGTGTCGGGATCGTACTGCGCCGGGGTCGGCACAGAGGACGCGTCCTGTTTCCATACCGCCAGGGGCCTTTCGGCAAATGGCGGCAATACGCCGCCTTCAGCGACGACGGCGGCGCGACGTGGCGCCGCGGCAAACTGGCGCCCAACCCCGAGGGACTCTATGCCAACGAGGTCCAGTACGTCGAACTGGCCGACGGCAGCGTGCTGCTCAACGCCCGGGCCGCGGAGAAGGTCGGTTGCCGCGTCGTCGCGGTCAGTCGCGACGGAGGTGAAACCTGGTCCCCCCTCGAAAAGGCCTCCGAACTCGTGGATTCCCGCTGTCAGGCAACCATTCTGCGCTACGGCGACCCGCCAACCGACCGGGAAAACTGCATCTTGTTTGCGAACCCCGCGCACGAGACGGCACGCATCAATGGGACCGTACGCCTCAGCTACGACGAAGGCAAGACGTGGGCTGCTGCGCGGGTCGTACAGTTCGGATTCTATGCCTATTCGTGCCTCACCGTGCTGTCGGACAAGAGCATCGGCCTCTTGTACGAAGCCGACAACTACCGCCGCATTGAGTTTGCCCGGTTTACGCTTGATTGGATTGCGCAGGGTCGCACGGCGCCCTGAGGCAGGCGCAAAGCGGGAGGGGCGGTAAAAGACCCCGGACAAAGGACCCGTTTGGGCCCGATGCGGTCGGGGCGGCGCCCCGGGTTTCAGTCAACGCGTCACGCGGTCGCCCCTCTCGATAATTCCGAGCCCGACAGGCGGGGCCATGGGCGGTCTCGCCCCTTCTGCTCGCACCAGTCCCCGCAGCCGAACCGGGTCTCACCAAGCCAAATCGATCCACACACCGTCCGGCCGATTCTCGTGCCCGAGCTTGACAGCGCGAACCGTCGGGAACCATTTCTGCTCGACGGGCACCGGGCAGCCGTTTTGCGCACGCGCGCTGATCTTTGCAGGCTCGCGAGGCAGGCGCACCCAAGTCACCGCCCGAACGCCCGTCGGCCCGCGCGAGACGTACGAGGCGCGATTGGAAACGCGGCGCCAACCGGTGACCCGCGAGGCGCTCAGGAGCACGCCGGGAACTTCGCGGGCTTTGGCCGTATCGAGCCAGAGACCGCTTCGACCGGGGGCGCACCGAGCAATCTCCACGAGGTCGAGTTCATCGTCGAACAGATTCAGGAACAGGCCGGGACGCCGAAACTCGGGACCCACGCCGGCATTTCCCCAGCACGAGGCGGCGAGATAGGGACCGCGTTCGACGGCAACCCAATTCCTTGCCGCAGGGAACGTCATTCCGGACATTCTCGCGCAGGCCCCACGCACGACGCCGACAAGCTCGGGACCTCCGCCCTTGCCGGCAAACCTTGCCGGCGAGCGGGACTCGTAATAAAACCAGCCCTTGCCGATGCCGTGCCAACCGGCCGCGGGTTGCGCGCCGACCCCGAGCTTCCGAAACAGATCGTCCCGCGGCAGGGCGGCGGTTGCCCCGGCGTCGTTCCACCACTCCCGGACCCGGGCAAAGGGATCTTTTCCGTCGCTGAAAAAGACCAGAATCCCCCCGGCGCGGACCCACGCGGCGAGTTTCTCGTGGACGGCGACGGCGGGCGGTTTCTGGCCGTCGTAGGTCAGCAGCAAGACGCGGAGACCGCCGGGAATGGGGGCGTTGACGGGGGGGGCCAAGTGCTCCAGTTGCACGAATGCGGGCAACACGCCGTGCTGAATCAAGGGGAGCGTCACCCCGTAGAGTTCGTCGAAACCCCCCGACCGACCACGCACCGTGCCGCGCTGGAACATGAGGCTGTCCGACACGCCCACACCGATCCAAGGGCTCGAGGCGGCGGGCGGCATTCGGCGCAGGGCGTTGACCGTCGCCAGCAATGATGTGGCATACCCCTCGGGAATCAGGGTCGTTGTTTCGCCGTCCGTGTCGTTCCCGTTCCGATACGTCCGTGTAAACACACGGTCCGGCCAGGGCATCACTTCGAAACGGGTGACCGTACCGCACTGGAGTCCGGCGACAAGGGTATGTTCGTAGCAAGTTCGGTAAATGTCCCAGCGCCGATTTGGGTTGTCGGATACGGGGTCCGCCAGAAAAGCCAGGGACTTGCCGGTCGGACTGATCATTCCAAGCATTTGGGCGAATTCGAGATAAGCCATGGCGAACGGGCGGACCGTGCGGCGCCCGTCGTACGTGCAGGGGTAAAGAATCGTATCGGTCCAGACCTGGGCAATGATCGTATCGCAGGCATCGACGGTGGCCAGCGCCGACTCGGGGCTGGCAATCCCAATGTTGGAATAGTGGATCAGGGAGTGCGTTGCAACGGTGCAACTCCATTTCGGACGGTTTTTCTTGACAAAATCGCACACCGCCACAAGACAGCGCCGATACAACTCCTTGCGGAGTTTCCCGGAACGCCAGCAGGCTTCGTATGAACTGTCCGGCGGTTGCCACGGCTCTCGGTAAAACGCCTGCCACTCACGGCGGAAGGCGGGGCTCCAGCCGCCGCGCATCCAGAACTCCGGTTCTTCGAGGCAGATGCCGTCCAAGGGCAGGCCGAACGACTGCTCTACGAAACGGCAGAGATAGTCGGTGTAACTTTTCGTCGGGACCATGTAGTAAACATCGCCCCCATGGGAAATGCGGTTGCCGCGCCGGTCCGTCTGTGCGTCGTCCAAATGCTGTTTGCCGTCGAAGCGTCCGTACAAATAGTCCTGGTACCCGCCCCAGGCAATCCCGGTCATCAGCTGCGTGCGGTAGCCGTGCCGGCGCCACGGGGTCGTCCGCTTTGCGGTGTTCGCAAGTCCGTAGATCATCACGGCGTCGGCCTGGAGGTCGATGCGCCCGTCGTACGGGGCGGCGCACTGAAAGGTTGTGGTCCAGTTCGGGGGCACGGGGACCGCCCGCAGTGCTTGCGCAGCAGCGTGGATCCGGTCCCAGCCTCCGCCCAGCGCAGCTTGAATCCACCGTTTCGGACGCTCCCGTTGTTCGGACGCCGCCGTGTCGAAGGCATTCCAGTGGCGCGCCGACTCGCTGAGCGTGCGCAGGTCGGCAACGACAGTCTCCGGGACGTTTGGAGCTTTTCGCTTGGCCAAACCGTCCGCAGCATCCCCCAGCAAGCGCTGTAACGCGGGAATCACCAGGGGAATACGCTGTTTGTCGAAAGTCACGAACAGCCGACTTCCGGCCGCCAGAAGGTGCCGCTCCCACACAACGCGAGAAAGCGGGAGAACAAGTTCGTGAAGACCCGGCGGGACGCGCGTGACGGGCCATTCGGCCAGGCTCCCGTTTTCATTCCCCAGCGCCAGGCCGGGGCCGTTGTCCAGTTCACCCCCGGCATTGCGAAGCGTCACGCGCAACGGGATCCGGAGACACTCGCCGTCCACGGCAGCGGCCGCCGGCGCGACGACGGCGGCGAGCAGGAGAACTTCCGGCGGGACGCGAGGAACGGGGAACGGATGGGCGTCCGGCAACGGATTCCGGGCCTGGAATCGAACATCGAGCGGACGCAGGCCCGAACGGTCCAGGAGTCGCGCCGAAAAACCCCAGTCGCCTTCTCCGTTGGCGATTTCCAGCAGGAGACGATTCCAACCGGGCCCCAATCGCACCGGAATCTCTTCCTGGGCGTCCCGCCAGCCTCGGCGGACCTCGCGAGACAGAATCATCGCGCCGTTCAACCAGACGGCAATACCGTCGTCGCTGCCGAGCAGAAGACGGGCGTCGAGCACTTTCGGGGCATGGATGAAAACGTGCGCGAACACAGCGCTGTGCTCCGAAGGCTTCAACGGGGGCCGCACCTCGAGCAGGTCGATGCGCCCCGGGCCCGTGCTGCGAAGAAAACGCCATGCGCCGCCCGCAGGCGGATGCAGGGCCGCCGCATCCTCCACGGCCGCACGGGCGGAAGCCAACAACGCATCGCTCTTCGGTGCGGGAAAAGGGCCCAGGACAGCCCATTTCGGAATGGCCCCGCGGATTGCCCGAACCGGCAACCGCCATACCCAGTCGTGATTTGCCGGCGCGTCCGATTCGATGCGAATGCCGGCCACGTACGCACCCCAACCATCCAGGGGCGAGGCATCGAGAAAACGCAGAAACAGGCGGTCGGCGGGCAGCAGCGACGAAGCGTCCAGGCGATATGTCGCGAGCGTGCCGTCGTGCCGGTCGCGTCCGAAGAGCCGCATGGCGTTCAATCGTTCCTGCCAACGGCGTCCGTCGCTCGAGATCTGGACCCGAAAATTGTTGGCCAGACGCAGGATGAAGACCAGACGGCGCAGGCCCGTGGTGCGAAATACGTACGTGAGCCGGGCGCCCGTGTCCACGAAACGGGCATCGGGCCGCGCCTGGGCCCCCTCACTGCGGAAAATGTACGGTGCGTCAGCGTTCTTTCGCGAACCGATGGGGATGTCCAACCGACTCGAGACGACCGCCCCGGCAGCGGCCATCGCGGTCAGGACGGAAACCGAAACCAGCGACCGGCGATGAACACAGCAATGGGTCACGAACGGTTTCTCCCGGGGTTCCCGAATCCGAAATGGCCGCAGCCCCCGACGGCAACCGATTCGGCAAATCTGTCCTTGAAAAGTGCACCGACCCCCGCAAGACTCCCCGCCCGTGGCTCGGTGGGATTTCATATCTTGCGCACAGGCTGGGCAAACCAAATATTCCGAAAGCGCTGTTTCGTACCGGCGTCGAAGGCCCCCGAAAAGCGCAGCACGGTCCCCTGCCCTGCCCGGGCGACAGTGATGAGTCCGCAATCGATCCCCGCGGCGTCAGCAGCCTCGCCGAAATCATTCAACAGTCCCGTCGAGAGGCTTCAGCGAGTCGGTCTGACCTTTCCCGCCTCGATCAGGATCACGACGGGAGCGGTCGAGAAAACTGCCCGCAACCTGAGCCAGAATCCTTTCACTGTCGGTCGCCTCCGAGTCGATCCGATTGCCGAGCATTGCCCCGGACACCGAGACACTACTGACGGTCCTGCGACTGTCAAGTGTCAAGAGGATCGAGTGCCCGAACGGTCGCGTGCGGAGCCACGGCGACCGCTCCCCACGAGGTGCGGCAAACGTCGCACCTCGCATCCGCACCGGCACCCGTTGGGCGGAGATGCGGGGAACGGCTCTCACGAGTGCTGCCCGGGCGCACAAACGAGACGTGTCAGGGATTGTCCGGGGCCGAACGTGCGCCGGCGTTGGAGAAGCGCGTCGCCCACTCCACGGAGTGCGAGACGCTTCACAGGCAGACGGCCCCCGAGCACCTGCAGGTCCACCCGGAAACCTCTGGGGGCTTCGCGGATTTCGCACGTGCCCCAAGCCCCGCCGCCGGCCCAAAACCATCGACCGACCCGAGGCGCAAACGTGAGGGCCCCTTGCACGGCGGAATACCGAAACCCCGTCCAGGCGACCACCGCCGCCCAGGAAGCCATGGCCCGAGCGTAGTGGTGACCGCACTCCGCCTCGTCGAACGGGTTCCGCTTGCGCCCGTCGTACCGGGCGCGAACGGCCCGGATACAGCGCAGGGCCGGACGTTCCATGGCTTCGAAAATCATGCCTACCGCAGCGGTGTACTCGAACCCGGTCATGACCTCGGCGAAATACGGAAACGGAAACTTCGGGCGATCTCCCCGAGGGTACGACGCCATAAGGAGGCCGGACTCTCCGTCGAGCGCGAAACTCCGCATGGGATTCATGTGGTCGCCCAAACGCCTCCGCCAGTTGTACCGCAGAATGCTGCGAAGGGTCGTGCGCACGTGCCCGGGATCGTGGAGATAGCCGAGACCGCAGACGTGCGCGGTATACTGCCCGACCAGTTGATCCACGAGACAGCCCGTCCCGAGCTGGAAGTCCGGGTGCGCCGAATCGGAGGCCCCCATGCTGCTGCGCAGTCCGGGGGCAATGTCCGCCGGGTCGGCAATGGGCCGGACCCGGTGCTCGTAATACCGGCCGTTGAAGAGGTGTTCGTCCATCCAACGACTGCCGCGTTCGAACAGATCACGGCAGCGCCGTGCGAACTCCGCGTCGCCCACGTGCCGCGCCATTTCCTCCGCGGCCCGAAGCGCGCCAAGGTACCATCCCTGCATTTGCGGGTTGGGGCCGTAATACTCGACGTCCATGGTATTGTGCTGGCATCCCTCCATCACCCCGTCGGCATCCGCGTCCCAACCCCCGGGAACCCAGCAGAACTCCAGCGCGCGACGCGCGTTGGGCCACAGGTCGCGCAGAAAAGTGCCGTCTCCCGAGAGTTGCCAATCGCGATAGAGTTTCATGATGCAGCCCATCTGGCCGTCGGCCGCGGCCAAGCCGCGCTGCTTTGCGCGGTCCAGGGGCAGGGACACACGGAAATTCATGTGGCCCGTGTCGGCCGTGGCGTGCCGGAACTCGACTTCACGCATGCTGCGGGCCAGGCTGGGAAAGAGAAAGGCGGTGGCCTGCTCGTAATTCCATACATGCGTGCAGGAACCGGGGCAGCAGCCGTCGTGGTCGTGGCAGCCTTCCCATCCATAAAAACGCCCGTCGGCCGTGCGGAAACAGGTTTGCGTCCGCAGCGTGCTGAGATTGAACAAGGCCGCCTCTTTGACGACCTCAGGCAGGTCGGATTCGCAGAAGGCGCGGACAAAGGCCGAGGTCGCCGCCTCCAGTTCCGGAAGGGCGGCGGCGGTCCTTTCCGCCACGTCCCAGGCGTCCCGGTATTGCGTGGTGTAGTAGTTGCCGATGCAATCGGGATCTTTCTTGCAATCACCACAATTGCAGGAGACCGTGCTCGTCTTTTGCGGGGTCCACGTCCGGCGATTGGGAAAGTGCCAGGTCGCCAGAAACGTCAAAGCACGAGTCTCGCCCGGCCGGACCACGGTGCGCCCGGCCAGGGCGCCGCACGGTGCGACGTTGTCCGGCGGGGATGCGGCGCCTGCGACGGCCGTTCCCTTCGGATCGGCCACGGCGCCGTCCTCGGCAAAATCCTCCCACAAATCCAGCAATTCCCGGCCCCAACCGATTTCGTGCCACATCGGTCGCGAGCTGATCTCGATATCCGGTGCGCAGAGCAGGGACAGGGCTATGGTCCCCCATTGTTCCGCGGCGGCCGGTACGCCTTCGGAATAGAGAAAAAGCCCGGCAATCCCCGCCTTGGGTTCTCCCGTGCGAAACTCGTTCCGGTTCCGGTTGGGCTGTCCGCTCTTGCCGTCCGTGCCGATGAAGTTGCGGATGGCGCCGGCAACGGCGGCTTCCACCGGAACACGGCTCGGATTGCGCAGAACGAACCGAAGGATTGCCGCGGGAATGCCGCTCCGGTCCGGGTCGCCCGGAATCAACGGGTTGAAGGCTTCCAGGCGGACATCGAGCGGGACGACGGCATCTTCGAGAACAACCTGACCAAACGGATAGGCGGCATGAAACGTCGCGGTGCGAAAGCGGGGCAGGCCGTGATTGGGAGCGACGGCGCCGACGGCGCCTTCGTACTGCTCGACGGGGACCGGCCCTTCGAGCACGCGCGTCACCGGTGAAGCTTGGTCGGGCCGGGCGTAGAGCATGAAGAAACAGCGGGTGGGGGCGAACCCCTTGGCCGGACGATTCGCCAGCTCCCAGTCGCGTAGGTCGCCTCGCCCGCCCAGAGAGACGGTGCCGGTGCCGATCCCGCCGAGGGGCAGAGCAATCCGACTCAGGCGTCGCGGCCCATACGAACGCAACACGGGCCAATCCTGATGCAGGAATAGGGAACTCATCCGAGGATCTCCGTTACGGGTCCGCACGGGAAACTCTCGACACGCCGGTCCTACGGCCTATGGTACAAGCCCGGTTCGTGTGTGCAAGTGGCACGCGAGGATTTCGCACGGTCTCGTCTCTGGCGACCGTCGGAACAGGTATCGAGTCCGCCGCCTTGGCGGAGGCGGACCCTCGGCGGTAATTTGTGGATGATCCTGATCATGGCAGGCGCCCCAACCACAATTGGGTCAACCGTTCTTGGATGCCTTCCTGATTATGGGGAGAATGTGTGAAAAAAGCATGGACCAAGTGGCTTGGGGCAGGCTTGTTCGCCGTTGCCATGGCGGCGACCGCCGGGTATCCGTCTCCGGAGCAGGTCGGCTTCCACCACTGCGTCCTGGTGTACGACAAACCCCGGCGTTCGAGCCGAGACTTGGCGCCGTACGTCGCGGACATGGCCGGCGGTCGGCCCCAACGCTGGATGTTCGACGCGTTTCTGTTCCTGGCACTCCGCACGCCCGCGGGGCGGTTGACCACGACGGGGGCCACGACGAAGGACGACTGGGATTGGCTGCTGCAGCGCTGGTTCGCTCCGGGCAGGGACCTGGCCGCGCTCGACGACGCCGTGGACGTTGCCGCCAGGACCCTCGGCCCGCCGCCGTCTCCGCGGCGAATCATTTTGGGGATCCCGCGCCCCAATCGGACCGTTGCCGATTTTGGAGACGTGACCGGCTCCGGGCATTCCGAGGACCTGGGCACAGCGAACGGAATCCCCAACGTCCTGCGTTGGTACGTCCGCGAAGCAGTGCATCGGTTCCGCACCGCACGCTTCCGGCATCTTACCCTGTGGGGCTTCTACTGGATTCACGAAACGGTCCCGGCGACGGACGAACCGCTTGTACGAACCGCGGCCGCCGAGATACACTCCGTTGCTCGCCGATTTCTCTGGATTCCCTGGTTTCGGGCACGGGGATGGGAGAACTGGCGGAAACTCGGTTTCGACGCCGCAGTGCTCCAGCCCAACTATGCGTTTTTTTCGAAACACCAGGGCGAAGTGCGCCGGGACCGACTGGCGTTCGCCGCGCAATTGGCTGCAACGCAAGGAATGGGCATCGAGCTGGAATTGCCCATGGCGGCGGACGATCCCCGGGCCCGTTTCTATTTTCTGCGTTACCTGGCCGACGGCGCACCCGACCGTTACGGATATCAAGCGGGCGTCACGGCTTGGTACCTGGGCCGAGACAACCTGGAACGCCTGTCTCGCTCGGACCGCGCCTGGCAACAGCAGATGGTCCGTGCCATGGCCCGGTTCGTCCGAGGCGACCCGGTCCCGGACCCCGACCCGCGCCCGGAGTGGCGCGTGGACGAGGCGCCGGCTCCCGCACTCGCTGACGGCAACTGGGCAGTCCCCCGAAAGGCCGTTTCCAAGGCAGTTGCGGAGTTCCCGACCGCACAGTGGGTGAACGCAGTGGACGCGGCGTTCCCGATTGCCGGCAAGAATGTTCCGCCTTGGTCCGGGCAGACCGTTGTGGATGTGCGGGACGACCCCGGAGAGCCCTGGCGAACGGCGGGCTGGGCTTTCGGATCGAGTCGTGCCCCCGGTGCTGACTGGAACTTGACGACCGTTCCCGTTCGCGAAAAAGTCTCCGCCTTGCGCCTGCGGTTCCTGACCGGCGATGGAACAACACCCGTTGCACCGCGTAACGGAGTCTGCGAACTCCGCATCGACGCTGCACCGAGCGATGGCAGAGTGGTAGACCATCTCGCCCGCGGACGCCCCTACCGAATCGATCCGCCGTTTCCGACAATGTACGGGGACTCCGGACGGGAGTTGACCGACGGCATCGTGCCCGAAGACGGCTACGCATCGGGAAAGACCGTCGGTTGGCACGGCCGGGACGTGGCGATCACGTTCGAACTCGACCGCCCCGCCCGCATCCAACGTGTCGAAGTCGTGCTCGAGGGCGGCGGGTATGCCGGAATCCGCTGGCCCGCAGCCCCGCTCCTCCTGCTCGAGCAGAACCTGCGCCGGCCGCCCCGACGTGCGGGCACCGGCCCGCCGCCTCGGAATGCACGGACTGTCGAGGGCAGCCCGGTACGGATCGAGCGAACACACGGGGACGATGCCGCGACGGGACGCGTCGTGTTTGTACCCGCAACTTCGGTCTCTGCGAAGTTCGCAACCGTGTTTCTCCGGGCCGTCGGCTGGCTGATGGTCTCGGAAGTCCGAATCTACGCCGACGGGAGGAACATCGCCCCGTCGGCGAGCTACACGTTTCGTCCGGCCCCGACCCCCGACGGCAAAGAACGCTACGCAGACGACGGCGAACGGTTGACGGACGGTCTGATCGCACGACGATTCTCGCCACGCAGTTTGACCGGCTGGTACGACGCGGCCCCGCGGACCATTACGATCGATCTGGGAATCGCACGGCCGATTCGAAAGGCGACGGTCTGGAGCTTGGGCGGGGGCCAATACGGCATCCACGCACCGGTCGAAGTCGTGTGCGAAGGCTCGACCGACCGAATCGACTGGCGGCGCTTGGACGCCATGCGCCGCCGGCCGGCCTCGGACGGTAACGGCCAGAGAAAGATCGTCCCGGTGAGTTATCGTCTCGCACCGGACGCGCCCGCGACGGTCCGCTGGCTGCGCCTGAACGTCCGCCCCAGCCGCGGCTGGACTCTGCTGAGCGAGATCGTAGTCGAGTGAAACACCGACGAAGACCCATTGCAGACTGTCTCGGACTTGAGAGACAGAGAGGCCGCCCGTGAAGGAGCGATGATTGCAGTCGGTCCCGCTCCCCTCGGGTTCGTCCCAGTGGAGCGGCGACTGAGTCCGCAGTACACGCGGTGTCCCGCCGCGCAGTCCGCAAAACGGCGGGACGCCGTTTCTGCTTTGACATCCTCGTGCGCCACCTTCCGCGCAAGACGTCCTCCCCTGGGAGCGCCCCCTGTTTTCAATGAAACAACGGATGAAAACCGATTGACGCGGACGGGCGGAGGAACACGGGAGATTCTGCCGGTGAGCCCGCACAGCAGACGGCATGGCTGTAGCCTCGTTTTCGTCGTGCATGCAAAACAAGGCGAAACGGTCTTGTACCAGAACCATATTGATGTATATTGGTTCTGCGCATCGACCGTAATTGCTTGCTGCGGTTCTTGTGGAGGTCCGATCTATGACTGTGTTGCGTGACACCCTCGACAGGATCAAGCCAATCCAGGCACGACTCGCCGTGCACCTCCCGTCACAATTGCGGGACTGGAGTGCAAACTTGAACCTGGACAGTCGCGGCATTCTCCTCACCGGGCCGCGCGGCACCGGGAAGACCACGTGGATGCTCACGCAGGCCAGGCAAGGCCATTACCTTTACTTTTCCGCGGACAACCCGATCGTGTCTGCCGTGCCCCTGTTCGATCTTGTCGAGGCCGCGTTCATGCAAGGCTACGAGGGGGTTTTCGTCGATGAAGTCCACTATGCCGCGGGCTGGTCGGTTCATCTCAAAGCCATTTACGACTCGTTTCCCTCCCGATTCGTCGTGGCCGGCGGTTCCAGCTCCGCCGGGCTGCAATTGGGAAATGCGGACCTGTCCAGACGTTTTGTAGTCCGTCAGATGCCACTGCTGTCGTTTCGTGAATACTTGATATTGGAATGCCAACGAGATGTGCCCAAGATCAGCCCGTATTCATTCGACGAAGATGAGATCGGAAAACTCCTTCGAGAAGTCAACGTATTGCGGCACTTCAACGATTACTTGCGCTTCGGGTTCCGCCCTTTTTTTCTGGAAACGCGCGACGATTATGCGGCTCGACTACTGAACACGGTGCGGAAGTCTATCGAATCCGACGTTCCATTTCTTGTCCCGCGACTGTCCGAGAACCATTTGCGGTTGATGAACGCCGTCGTGGGGTATCTGGCCATCTCTCCGGTGCCGGTGCTCCAGGTGAACTCCCTCTGTTCGGAATGGGCCCTCAGCAAGGAAAAACTCTATCAATTACTGGAGGCCATGGAACGAGTCCGCCTGATTCGTATCGTGCGGAAGCGGAATGATACCAAGATGCATTCCGTCGGCGCGAAGATCCTGTTGCATGACCCGTCGGTCTATGCGCTCTTCGGTGAGAACCGGGGCACAGTGCGCGAAGCATACGTCGCCGCGGCCTCGGTCGAATCCGGACATTCCCTGCACGCTTCGGATGATGAACGGGCGTATGATTTCCTGATCGACGGGAAGGCGGTGGAAGTCGGCGGCCGGCGCAAGGATCGGAAAGCCGCCGACGTCGTCGTCCGGGACAATATCGACCTCCCCGCGGGGAATACACTGCCTATGTGGCTGTTGGGCTTGGAGTACTGAGTCCGGCGCCATCCCGGGACCGCCGATGCTCCCATCGGCATGGACGCAGGGACTGACGCGAACCGCGAATGGACACGCCGATGAACTGGACGCGGTGTCCCGCTGCGCAGTCCGCAAAACGGCGGGACGCCGTTTCCACTTTGACACACCGCCGTGGGAGAATGCGCTTCCCCGCGGTAAGTTACTGATGATCGGATGGATTGCCCGTCTCGAAACAATCCGGAGCGCGGGCGAACGCCCGGCCTCCGCAAGACCCATCCGAGCAATTCGGCGACATTCCGCAGGATTGCCCAGCCTGGCCGATTCTCACCAACGAGGGGATTTCAATGCAACTGTCGGGAGCGAAACAAAACATTGCCGGGAGTTTGCTGACCGTCTGGCTGGTCGGGTGTCAATCAGGGGGAGATGAAACGATGCGTACTCCGGGATCGAGCGCCCCCGACCGGGCGCCCCAAGGGACGGTGACCGTGGCGCCCGCACCGGCCGGCGAAAAACTCTCCGAGGATTACCGAGTCGAGGTCAACGGCATTCCCGTGCCGGTGTACGCATGCCGCGTCTCGGCCGTGCCGTTCAACCAGGTATGGCCCGGCTATCAGCGCCCGCTGGACCAAACGGAGACGGCAGGGCTCGCGTACTGGGACATGACCGGACCGGTGCGCGTCGAGGTCCGCTCGATGCGCAAGATCGAATCGGTCACGGTGCGGCCGTACTCCCTGGGGATTCGACCGAAAACCCGGGACGACCGGATCACGTTCGAACTGAAGCGGCCCCGGCCCGTGATCGTCCAGGTGAACGGCCCACACCACGCCCTGCATCTCTTCCCCAGTCCTCCTGAGACCGACGTTCCGACCCCGGACACCCCCGGCCTCCGCTATTTCGGTCCGGGCGTCCACAAACCCGGACGAATCGTCCTCAAAGATAACGAGGGTGTCTATATCGCCGCCGGGGCCGTGGTATACGGCAGCATCCACGCCGCCAAGGCCAACAACATCCAGGTCCGAGGCCGCGGCATTCTCGATGTCGGCCCCTACCCGCGCGGCAAGGGCGGCGGCGCCATCCGGTTCACGGACTGCCGCAACATCGCGATCAACGGCATTATCATGCGCGACCCGGACGTCTGGTGCTGCAGCCTGTTCGGCTGCCGGGACGCAACCATCTCCAACGTCAAATTGATCGGGCTGTGGCGCTACAACGCCGATGGCATCGACATCTGCAACAGCCAAAACGTCACGGTCCGCGACTGCTTCGTGCGCTCGTACGACGACGCGATCGTGCTCAAAGGCCTGAAATGGAAAGGCGGGTACGACGGCCGCCCCGTGCGGGACATCCTCGTAACCGGCTGCACTCTGTGGTGCGACTGGGGCCGCAACCTCGAGATCGGGGCCGAGACCTGTGCGCCGGAATTCGCGGACATCCGGTTCCAGGACTGCGATATCGTGCGGGCCACGCACATCGCCATGGACATCCAGCACGGCGACCGCGCCACGATCCGCAATGTCGTGTTCCAGGACATCCGGGTCGAAATGGATGATGCCGCGCCGCGCCCGAAGATGCAGCGGAAGCGGGGCGAACACTACCGAGCCGACCCGCACGAAGCGTACCTGCCGCAACTGGCAGTCATCGTTATCCGCGGCAATTCCTATTCGAAAGACCCCGAACGGGGCAATGTGCGGAACGTGGTTTTCCGGAATATCGCGGTGACGGCCCCGCGCATGCCGCCCTCTTCGCTCCAGGGCTGGGATGCCGAGCACACGGTGGACGGCGTCCGGTTCGAAAACATCCGACTCAACGGCCGCCTGTTGCCGACCGCAAAGGCCGCCGGGGTGCGCCTCGGCCAGTACGTGCACAACGTTTCGTTCGGGAAAACTGCGGCCGAGTAAAGCCGGTTTGCCGACCTCGGGGAAGAAATACGCCGGCGCCACGGCGGTTTTTCGAAAGGGTTTCTCTCTCGGGGAGCGCCCAAGATAGAGCGGGTGCTGCGCCGATTCGTCGACTCGTGCGGAGGATATGCGCATGGAGACTCGTTGCTTTCTGGCGTCATGCCTCCTGGGAGCCTCCGTATTTGCCGCGAACGCCCCCAATCTCGTGCGAAACGGTGGGTTCGAAGCATCTGACGAGCACGGGGTCCCGCTCCACTGGACCAAAGCGTCCGGTTTCGCCGCGGCGCTCACGACCACGGAAGCGCCACGGAACGGGCGGCGCTCGGGCCGCATCCCCGGTGACGGTAAACAGTACTGCTGGCGGCAGACGATTGCGGCGCCGTCCACCCGACTCTACCGCGCCACCGGTTGGTTCCGGGCCAACGGCGTGACCGAGGCGCCCGGGGAACGAGACTTCGCCCGGTTCTACTTTCACATCCTCTACAAGGATCGCCCGTATGCCGAAGCCACGCAGACTTGGGTCGACATCCCGTCCGGCACGTACGACTGGCGTCGTTTTGCCCTGCTCCTGACGCCGCGCACCGAGTATCCCATCGATCAGATTTGGGTCACTGTGGCGGGCAAATTCCGTTCCGGCGCGCTGGAGTTCGACGACATCTCTTTGCGCCCTGCGGAGGCCGACGGCGGCTTTGCCGCCATCGAATGGGCGCGGAGCGCGGACGCCGTCGTGCTGCGGGACATGAGTCGGGTCGAACCCCGGACCGCCCTCGCCCGCCGCGCGACCAAGGGCAAATGGAAGTTGATCCCGTACGAGAGCGGCGGACACGACGGGACCATGGTCTGGGCTTCGCCGGAAACCGGTGCACCGGAAATCAGTCTGCCGCTCGGCGTCAAAGGCTGGCACGCGGTTTTCGTGGGCATCCCGGCCCCGTCCGGCCTGACGAAACGCGTGCTGCTGCGCCTCGACAATGATCCGGCATTCGTGCCGCGCGCCCGCGTTTCCGGGGCGATCGAAGAAGTGTTCTTCAAGACCGCGGATCTCACCGGACGGACCCTCCGTATCGCGCAACGCGACAGCAGCAAGTGCCAGGCCGCGGGCGTCGCCTACGTCAAGCTCATTCCCCTGACCGAGGCGGAGCAGGCCCGGGTCCAGGCGGGGCGAGCGGACCCCGCCCTCCGGCGCCTCGTCACCAGTATCGACGGGTTCAGTTATATCTACAACCGTCGTCCCACTTCCCGCTCGGCCCTGCTGCAGGAGGTCGAGGTCTATCGCAACACCGATTTCAAGATTCTCATGTTGCAGATGGGCGGGGCCGACATGGTCAACTACCCCTCCAGGTTCGGAGAAATGCGCGGCCAGGACTTGGACGATTTCGCCCGCCCGGGCGACCGGTCTTACGCGGAAGCCATTCGCATCCTGGCCGAAAAAGGGATCAACCCGACCCAGGTCCTGATCGAGGGGGCCCACGACGCGGGCATGACCGTCTACGTTTCTATCCGCCCCGGGGCCTGGAAACACACGCCGCCGCTCGACGACTTTTTCGGCAGCCGCTTTTATGAACAACACCCCGAATGGCGTTGCCGGGACCGGCAAGGGAACGATGTCGCCCGCATGAGTTTCGCCGTGCCCCAAGTGCGGGCCCTTCTCGTGGACGTGCTGCGCGAGGCGGTGGCCTTCGGCGCCGACGGCGCCTGCATCATCTACGTACGGGGCGTACCGTTTGTGCTCTTCGAAAAACCGTTCGTCGACCTCTTCCGTAAACGGCACGGCCTCGATCCGCGCAGCCTCGAAGACGACGATCCGCGCATCCGCGCTCTCCGCTGCGAACTGATGACCCAATTCATGCGCGAAGTCCGCAAAATGCTCGACGAAGAAGGCGAGCGACGGGGTGTGCGCCTCAGGCAGGCCGCGTACGTGCTGGCCACCGAAGCCGACAATCTCCGCTTCGGCCTCGATGTGGCGGCATGGTGCAGGGACGGACTGGTGGATGTGCTCTGCCCGTATGCGGGGGCAGGCGGGGCGAGGACGCGCGCCTACGACATGGCATTCTTCAAACGTGTCTGCGCTCCGAACAAGGTGCGTGTGTACCCCACGTTTGTGGCCTGGCAGTTGTCGAACATGGAAAAGATGGTGAAGGATGCACTCCGACTGTACGCCGCGGGCGCGGACGGCCTCTCGTTCTGGGACGGAAACTCCGTGGCGGCACGTATGGACCGCTGGGCCGTCGTCTCCCGCATGGGCCACGAGAGCGAAATGCAACGGCGACTGGAAGATGGTCTTGCCAAACCCGTGACCGCCCGTTTCCACCGGCTCGGAGGATACGTGATGGACGGTCCGTTCTCGCCCAATTGGGGTTTCTGAGCCTGAAAACGCGGTCCCGGCGATCCCGCGCCACGACCCGTCCAAGACAGAGGTTCGTGGTTTCAGCGCGCGAGGCCGCTACCCTGATCAATTCACGAACCTCGTGGCGAGAGGGCGCAGCCGATACGAATTCAGGTCATCGCGTCGAACGCCGGCCGCGGCCGTATCGAAACACCGCCTCGGTCCGTGAGCGGCGGCAATGTTTTGAAGGCGTGCGAGATGCGTCATCGCAGCAGACGGCTCGCGCATCATTCAGGCCAGCCCTCCAAGGCAATCGCCGACCGGAACACAGGCCTTCCGGATCGCGGCGCCCTTGCACCTTCTCCTGGCCGGCGCATCCCGTACGGGCTGTGAGACGATCAGGGACGCGACTGTGCGGCGGGATGAAACGTCAGCGTGCCTTCCGGCCCGGCAACGATCCGGCCCAATAAAACGCGGCGGTCCGACTCCCCGGCGTCGGGCAGGCAGCGCTCGTCGTTTCGGCCGATACGATCCGGGCGCCACAAGCCGGCCCGCAGTGTGCAGGACTCGCCCGGTTTCAGGCGGGGGAGCGGCACGGTCGTAGAGACTTTTGTCGGACCGGCGCGGTCGAAACGCGGTCCTTTCGGCCCGCCCGCCCACGCGAGTTTCCCGCGATGATTCACGTGGAAAAACACACGCACTCCCTTGCCGAGACCTCGGTGCACGGTCCATACGGTGTCCAATCGCAGTTCGCTGCCGGCGATGGCCGCCCGGACAATTCGGACCGCGTAGTCGCCCCGGACCACGCAGGCGCCCGCACGGTAACGACGTGCCCCGTCGTCACCGTCGAGCGGCAGGGCCGCAATGGGGCGACCGATGCGGTCTCCAACGGAAACGAACACGGTGTATTCGCCTGCCGTCAGGTTGACCGGCAGATCGAACCGGCGCGAGAATGTGTGCGTCGGGGGGGAGTGCAAGGCGACTGCCAGGTCACGCAGGTTTGCCGCGTCATCCACGAACACCGCGGCAATGCCCCCTGCTGCGTCTTTCAAGGTGACGGTCGGGTAATAGTCGGAGTACGGCGGGGCGACCCCGGCATTGCGCCAGGACCAAGCGACCGAGAATCGTCCGGTCAGTGGGATAGAGGTGCTCCAACTCATTTCCTGCAGCTGAAAGCGGTAGCCGATGCGCAGGTTGATCCTGCGGACCAGCTCGCGGTTCTTCGCGAGAAACTCGTGGGGCCACCAGTGAATCGACGCGTAACTGGCGTGATAATCCTCGATGGCATCGAAAAACCCCGACCCGTCGCCCCAGTGGCCGCGTGCGGCGGACGAACCGTAATGCTCGCTCTCCACCGCGACCATGGCCCGCCGCCAGAATGCCTGTGCCATGGTCCCGTGGAAATAGGCTGCCGCCCCGCCCTGCACCAGGATACTGTCGTCTCGCAAGCCCAATCCGTTCTCCGCCATGTAGCGGGTCAGCTCGGCGTCTTCTTGCTCCTCGCGTGGGACGAACACCTCGTTGCCCGTCCGTGAGTCGACCAAATGCAGAAACGGGCGCACCTGCGGCGGGTAGGCGTGCGGCAGCAGGTAACGCAGTCGGACTTTGAAGGAGTGCGGCTGTAACTCGAAATCATGCCGGACCCCGGAGCATACCACTGCGAACTCCGCACGCCCGAGGTCCGAGGCGGACTTGGGCAAACCGATCCGTGCAGGGACAAATCGAGTACGGCCGTCGCGGCCGACGGCCAGAGTCCCGAGCCGGACAGTCCGGTCGCCCGCGTCGTGCAGCGGGACCAGGCGGCCCTCGGGTCCTTTGCGCCCGCGTTGCCACAGCCCGGCACGAAGGACGAATTCGCGCCCCAACCACCGGGGAACGATAACTGCGTCGAAACCGCGCTCGTTCACCCCGTCCTTCCAGACCGAGGGCGGACGCGGACGTGAAACAAAATCGTCCATGCCGAGGATCGGCGTTTTCTTGAAGTGCTTCAAATAGAGATCGATGTGCCGTTTGATCGTCGAGTCCGGGTACGCCTTGCGCGTGCTGGACCAAGTATGACCTTCACCCCATACGCCGAAAGACCCGACCTCGATGAAGGCCACATCCGGGCGGCCGTCATACCGGGCGGCGACGGCCGCCAGGAAACCATCGAGTTTGTCCAGGAATACGGGATCGTCGAAGTCGGGTTCCCAATACGGACCATCTTTGACGATGCCGGCGCCCGGCCGGAAACGGTAGCCTTTGGCGCCGGACTCTTTCACCCATTTCGGCGTGGCGTATTCACACCAGCTTTCGGAACAGGTCAGGCGGAAGCAGGCCTGGAGCCCCCGGGCCCGGAACCGTTCCATCGGCGTATCGAGGACCGACCAATTGAATTGATTCTCCTCGGGCTCGATATAGCTCCACGGGATGCGCAGATACAGAAAACTCAGTCCCGGCCAATCCTCCAGCAGATCCGAGGGTTGCAGCCGTGAGCCGTAATTCTTCGGCACATTGTCGTAGTAGTGCAGCGCCCAACCCATGCCTGGGTTCGCCAATTCCGCTGCGTTGTCCTTGAAGCGAACGGTCTTCATGGAAGCGCCTCCGGCCGCTGAGGGCCCCGGCTCTCCCCCGACTGCGCCCCACGGCACGGCCAGCACGAGGAGCGTCGCTGCCCTGGAACAAGACGATAGCAACATGGGCTGTTTCCCAAGTGTTCAACGGTGGCGCAACCGATCCCGGCATCCCCGGGGTCGGTCGGGACGGGACACGGATTTGCTGGAACACTGGCATCGATGCCGACGCCGTTCCCCATCGCGAGACCGAGAGAATCGTTTCCCCGCCGCCTCCATCAACTCCCCGCGGAACTGCCTGAGAAGAATGTCCGAACCTCAACAGAGATATTCAGCCATGAGTGGCCGCAGTTCTTCCAAGGCCGCCCCCCACGGAGTCCGTCCGGGCGATTTCCTCCAGGCAGCCGCCGGATGAACTGAAGGTTCCTCGGGACCCTGCAGGCCCCTCTCTCGTGGTGAAGTTCTGGGCGCCGTTCCCCGCCCGTTTGGACTCAGCCACAATTCGCCGGCCCCGAAGCGACCCCGACCAGGCGGTCGAGAAAAGCTCCGGTGAGGCGCGCACTGGTCGACAAGTCGGGTTCTTCCAGTTCGATCTCAAACATTCCATCGTACCCGCTTTCCGCCAGTACCGCTGCGAGAGCCGGCACATCGATCAAGCCGTCGTCGATCCGGCGATGGTCCACGAGCATACCCGGCTTCCAGTATGGTTTGGGGATGCGGGAGAAATCCACTTGCTCGAACGGTTTCACGTTATGCACATGCAACAGCTTGAGGCGTCGTCCCAGACGCCGCACCAGATTCTGAATGCGCTCGTTCAGGACGGCGGCACGGTGCGGCACGGTGAGCCCTTGCGGCATTTCGGCAAAATACGCGCAGTGCCCGATGTCGAGCGTCACGCCGACCGTTTCCCCGTCCAGCCGCTCGACCAGGGACAGAAAATCGCACTCGCGCATACCTTCGTTCTCGACTCCGACGGCAATTCGCCGCTCTGCGGCATATCGTCCCCATTCGGTCAGTTCGGCCGCGCGGGCAGCGATGACTTCCGCTGATGCCGGGGTCGGGAGGCGCGCGTGCACGGTAACGATCTCCGCCCCGACTTCGGCAGCCGTATCGAACCAGAATCGCCACTTGTCATCCCACGCCTGGTGGATCGAGATTCGCCGGAAACGCCGCAATTCCGCGGTCACGGCTTCCCGGGTCGCGGGACCCGCAACATCGAACCCGAGCGTAGGCAGCAGCCGACCAAGCGAATGTTGCGGCGCGCCCGACGGCATGGCCGCTACGGAAACGAACCCGAGTCGTCGAGATGTCCGCAACGCACCGACGATGTCGCATCCGGCCATCGACCCGGTCACCGACAAGCACACACGGTCGGAAAAGGGGGGCATACGCGCAATTCCTCCGCAGTCGGGAAACCCGTTCCCGGCCGAATGCCGGTCCGGGCGCCGCAGTCGTCAAAATACCCGATGCCGGCAGGGTGTCAACCGCTCCCCGCTTCCGAGTCGAACACCAGCGCCGGGGGCGGGACGCGGAATCCCGACCAAGCCCTGCCCGTTGCCGGGGACGCGCCGAACATGCGGCGCAGGGACGTTCCAGACCCGTCCCGCGACTCCGCAAATCTCTGTCCTGTCCGTTGAAAAGCCGCCGAATCGGGATAAGTTCGACTGCCTTGTTCCGCCACCTTCGGGCCGGTACAGGGACCGGTTTGCGCCCCGCGCCGTTCCCACACTCGCGGACGGCGTTGAGGGGCCCCTTCTTTCTGCCCGATGGGCCCCCAAGCCGGTTTGTCCGCCCACTGTCCCCGGCGCGTCACTTTCAGTCTTCCGGACATGACCTGCCGGGGTCATGACTTCACCGGCGTCAACAACGGGAAAGGCCGTCCGACATGGAAGCGATCAAGGATTGGTTCGGCACCCAATACACGCTCGGAATCGCCACCGACCATGGGGGGCTCGACAAAAAACGCCTGCTGGTGGATTTTCTGCGCGGACGCGGGGTTGCGGTGGTCGATCTCGGGCCGACCGCCCTGGACCCGGAAGACGACTACCCGGACTATGCCGCTGCACTGGGCTGGAAAATGGTCCGGGGCGAGATTGATTGCGGCATCCTCATCTGCCGTTCCGGGATCGGCATGAGTATCGGCGCCAACCGCTTTCACGGCGTGCGCGCCGCCTTGGCCGAAACGCCGGCCAAAGCGCGCATGAGCCGCGAGCACAACGCGGCCAACGTCTTGGTCACCGGCGGCGACGATATGACCGACGACGACTTGTTCCGCGTTGTGGCCGCTTGGCTCGACACTCCGTTCTCCGGCGCCCGACGCCACGTCCGGCGGCTGGCCAAGATCGAACGCGAATGCTACGACGAAATCGCTGCCGTCCGTGCCGTGGATCCTGAGATCGCCGCCGCTCTGGACAACGAGGTCGCACGCCAGGACGGCGGGCTCGAGTTGATCGCCTCCGAGAACTTCGCCAGCCCGGCCGTGCGCGCCGCCATGGGGTCGGTCATGACCAACAAGTATGCCGAAGGCTACCCCGGCCGGCGCTATTACAACGGGTGCGAATTCGTGGATGCGGCCGAGCGCCTTGCCCTCAACCGGGCGTGCGAACTGTTCGGCGCCGAGGCCGCGAACGTCCAACCCCACTCGGGGAGTCAGGCCAACATGGCGGTCTACTTCGCACTGCTCGAACCCGGCGATACCGTGCTGGCCATGAGCCTGGACCACGGCGGGCACCTCAGTCACGGGCACCGAGTCAATTTCAGCGGTCGCTTGTTCAACTTCGTGGGGTACGGCGTATCGCCGGAAACCGAAATGCTCGATTACGAGGTCATCTCGCGTCTGGCTCATGAACACCGCCCCCGAATGATCCTGGCCGGGGCCAGCGCTTATCCGCGGGTGATCGACGCCGAGGCGCTCCGGACCATCGCCGACCAAGTGGGCGCCGTACTGGTCATGGACATCGCCCACGTGGCGGGCCTGATCGCGGCCGGCGAACATCCCAACCCCGTGCCCTACTGCGATGTGGTCACCAGCACCACTCACAAGACGCTGCGCGGTCCCCGGGGTGGACTGATCCTGTGCAAGGAAGCGCTCCGGAAGAAGATTGATTCTCACGTGTTCCCCGGCATCCAGGGCGGACCGCTCATGCACGTGATCGCGGCCAAAGCCGTTTGCTTCCGGGAGGCCTCCCAAACCGATTTCAAGGAATACCAGCGCCAAGTTCGGTGCAATGCCGCATGTCTGGCCGATGCTTTGAGCAAGCACGGGTTCCGCATCGTGTCGGGCGGGACCGACAACCACCTCATGCTGGTGGACTTGCGTCCTAAGAAAACGACGGGAAAGGTCGCGGCCGAAGCGCTCGAACGAGCCGCCATCACCGTAAACAAAAACCTGATCCCGTTCGATCCCGAGAAACCCACCGTAACCAGCGGACTGCGCATCGGCACGCCCGCGGTCACCACCCGGGGCATGAAAGAACCGGAGATGGAGCAAATTGCGGAATGGATCAGCCGCGTGGTCGACCATCTCGGGGACGAAAGCGTCGAGCAGGCGGTCCGTGTCGAAGTCCGGGAGTCCACTCGGCGTTTCCCCTTGCCTCAGTTCGCCCTTTGACCGACGCCCGGGCACCGCACGAGCGAGTTCTTCAACTGCGGCGGGACGGCGCTTCGGCGTGGAGCCGGACTGCCCGTGAAACGGCCCCGGCAGCGGACCAGAGAAACCGTCCCCAAGTGCTTCAAGTGCCCCCCCTTTTTATTGGTTTCTGCCCCTGGCCGCCTTCCTGAGGATCTCCGCAACTTCCTCATGGCCAGCGGCAACTGCCAATTCTAAGGGTGTATTCCCGTTCTCATCCTTTATTGTCGCCTTCGCCCCTCTCGCTATAAGTAATTCTACTGCTCGCTTAGCCCCCGCCAAAGCGGCCAAGTGCAACAGAGTTTGCCCTCCTGGGCCTGCGGCACTCACATTCCGGGTTTGCGCTATCATCAGTTTGATTGCCTCGAATAGGTCCGGACTTTTCGTGCGGTGCCAAAAGAAAAACGCCAATTGCGGAGGAGTCCAGAACTCGGTAACGCTGTAAAGCAGAATGCCCTCTTTTTTTTTGTCGCAGTCACCGCCAGTGTGGGCGACTACTTTACAGAAGATGACGCTTCCAAGCTCAAATTCGCGCGAAACTGTAAGGCAGTC
>JAADHN010000106.1 GCA_013151865.1 Kiritimatiellota bacterium | reverse complement strand
TCCGACAAACAGTTTGGAGAAAACCCCGATGCGTTCGACACCAACTCCACCAAAGATAACCAGACTCGGGTTCGCGAGCCTGGTCGCCGTATCGCGCCTGACGATCCTCGCCGGCGCGGCCGTTGCGGGGACGGAATTGCTGACCAATCCCGGTTTTGAAAGAGTCCAGGGCGGAAACTGCCCCGGCTGGGGACCCCTCTCGTGGGGGAGCCCGGGAGCGCCCGACGCAGTGGCGCACGGCGGGCGCGTCGCCTGGAAACTCACCGGATGGGGGGGGATTGCCTCGGCGCGCGTTCCGTACGCCGGGCAAAAGGTCCGCGTCTCCGGCTGGATCAAGACCCGCAACGTGGTCCGCGGCAATCGCCCCTGGCACAAAGCCGCACTCCAGATCATCAGCCTCGACCGGAACGGGAAAGCGATCGGTCACTTCGACGTCGCCCTCGTGGACGGCACGCAAGACTGGACCCACTACCAAAGGACGGTCCGGCTGTCCAATGCCGTCGCTTTCATCAGTGTACACTGGCATCTCTGGGGAAAAGAGACCCGGGGCGAGGCGTGGCTCGACGACTTGTCTCTGGCGTTTCTCGACGCACCGCAATACTCGGACGCGCCACCCGACGTCCGGAGTGCGAACGTGACCGTGGACTTCGCCGATACTCTCGGAAACTTCCGGCATCTATGGATCGGCAGCGATGTGGGCTACATGGATCGTGTGGTCTCGTCCACCCAGATCAACGCCATGCGGTTTGCACATCGATTCGGCTTTCGCTACTTGCGCATGCACGATTGCATCCACAACCCGCACATTTACTCGGAGGACGCCGCGGGGCGCCCTCACTATGACTTCGCCACGTTCGACGAGCGGATCCAAACGGTCGTTGAAAACGGTATGCGTCCGGTCATCGTCCTGGAAACCATGCCGCCGGAACTTGCGACGGGGAACGACGGCCTGAAATGGACCAATCGCTATCCGGCCCGGGACGCCGCCGCTCTCCGCAAGTGGCAAGAACTGATCCGGGAGGTCGTATCCCATTGCCGAGCCCGGTGGGGAGACGCGATCCACGACTGGTATTTTGAAGTGTGGAACGAACCCGACTCGAAAGGCTACTTCAAAGGCACACTCGAACAGTATCTGGATATCTACGACCACGCCGTGGCCGGCGCCACGGCCGCCGACCCCGGGATTCGGATCGGCGGGCCGGGCGGGGCGGGAACCGGATGGTTGCGCCCCTTTCTCGAACACTGCCGGTCCGGGCGCAATGCCGCGACCGGCGCACGCGGGTGCCGAATCGATTTTCTCTCTTGGCACATTTACACCGTCGGCACCGGAATACCGGTATTCGCCAACCTCACCGCCAGTCTCGACACAGTGAAGAGCCTTCTGGGATCGCTGCCCCCGTATCGCGACCTTCCCACCATCGTAACGGAATGGGGGTGTGCATCGAGCCCCTTCCCCATGCACGACCGTCCCTACGATGCCGCTTTTCGCATGATGGCGGTTCAACGCTTTCTGGATTACGACGTGGCGCTCGCCCTCCCGTTTGCGCTCGGTGCGGGACCGCCCCATGCGCACGAGGGTTTCCAGGGCAGCCTGGCCATGTTCACGAAAACGACGATCCCGAAACCCACTTTCCGGGCCTTTCAGCTTTTGCACCGAATGCGGGGCGTCCGCATCCGAACCGAAAGTTCCAGCACCGCCGTGGGCGCCCTCGCTTGCGTTTCCCCAGACAAGCGCCGAACGTGGGTGATGGTTTACAACTTGGTCGAAAACTATCGTCGCCCTGCCTACACGACGCAACTGCAGCTTCGCCTCAAGGACTTGCCGCGTGGTCCCTGGCGATGCCGGGCCGTGTCCATCGCACCCGGCTCGTGCGACCCGAAGCCGATATGGGAAAAAATGGGAGCGCCCGAGAAACTGACACCGGAGCAACACCGGAGGCTCCTGCGAGCGAGCAAGCTTCCGGCGCCCGTTTCCCTCCCCGTGACAAATGGCGTGGTGGAAGCGGCAATGCCCGGTTTTTCCGTGCTGTTCCTGGAGTTCTCCCGCGGAAGCGCGGAAGTGCAGGCGCACTGACGTCCGGGGGGCGCACGACGGACTCCGGGGGGCTGTTTCAGAGGGCCCGTCCGCTCGCGGGTCAGGCTGAACCGCAGCCGATAAGCGCCACACGCGTCGCCTTGTTTCCGCCGTGCGTTCCAATCAAGAACCGAATGGGGACCGAGCCCCGGCCCTTGGAAGGCAAAGCCGGGCATTCACGGGCGGTTCTCCCCCAAGAAACCCACTCCCCGCTCCGCGAGCCGCTGCCGCAGTTCGGGCCCCGGAAGTTCCGAAGGGGTTGCATTCTCCGAAACGGCCCAGGCCGCCGCGAACCCGGCGGCCTGCCCCATCCCCATGCAAGTCCCGGTGACCCGATAGGAAGCGTGCGCTTCGTGACTGCCCGAAATACAGCGACCTGCCACCAGGATTCCCCCCAGTCCAGTGGGGAGAAGACACCGGTAAGGTATCTCGTACGGCCGAATTCGAGCGCCGTGCCCGGTCGGGACACCCGCCCCCGGGGCCGGTTCATGGATGTCCACGCCGAATGTGCAGAACGTGACGGCATCGTCGAACCGACGGCCGACCTTCAGGTCTTCGAGCGTGAGCCGATAACGCCCGCAGATCCGACGCGTCTCGCGTACGCCCAGGGCGGCGGCCGTCCGGGAAAGGCGGACGTTTTCCAGACCCGGGATATGCGGCAGCAGCCGCATGAGATCCGCAACTTGCTTTCTGGCCTCGACCATGCCCCGGGTCACGGCCCGAGGGTCGATTCCGTTCAACCGATACACATGGGTCGCCTGCACGGCGGCGCGCCCGGGCTGGGGCATGAGAATGATCGCGGGAGCGTAATTGACGCGACCGAACGGCAATTCGATATCGAGCTGCTGCCGGCGGATGATCTCGATCAATTGGTCATAGGTGTCAGCCGTTTTCTGCTGCTCGTAGTCCCCGACTCCCTCGATTTCGAACATCAGCGTCATGGGTTGCATGAGACCATCCTGAGGCCGTCCCAACTCGTACGGCGCTCCGGCGCGGGCCGCCACATCGCCGTCACCGGTGCAATCGATCACCACTTTTGCCAAGAATGCTTCCCGGCCTGCCTTGCTTTCGGCGATCACGCCGCGGACGACACCGGATTCGACGATCGCATCCACTCCGGGGACGTGATATTGGAAGCTGACCCCGGCCTCGATCATCATCGCCTCGAGGAGGCGCACCATCGCTTCCACGTTGAAAGTCGCGCGGCGCGGATGGGGGCGCCAGGCCCCGGAACTCTCCAGTCGGTCGATGAGTTCCGCGACAATCCAGCCTTTCTTGCGGAAATCGAAGATTGGATTGACGAGCCCGGCCGTCCACATGCCCCCGAGAAGACCGTGGCGCTCGATCAGCACCGTCCGCGCCCCTCCCCGTGCGGCGCTCAGCGCGGCCGCGACACCGGACGGGCCGCCGCCGACAACCAGCACGTCCGCATCGGCCGCCACCGGAGTACGGCGAGGCGCTTCGGCCACATGAGTCCGCGAAGAATCGACCCGAATCCGGTGCGGGGACTCCTCCCGACGCAAAACATTTGGAGATGGATTCATTGACATGGCCTTCATGTCGCATTTGCGAAGTGGGAACTGCCGCCGCCTGCACCGCCGCAAGACGGGGCCCGCCCGACCACCGGGGCCCGACCCGCCGGTTTGCCGGATTGCGTGCCCGGATCACGTTGGGGGTGCGGTGTTTCTCCGGGCATGCTCCCCATCGACCGAGGCGAACAGGGCCTCGATGGCCGCCGTATAGGGGGGACGCAGGATGCCGCGCTCGGTGATGATTCCGGCGATCAGACCGGCTGGCGTAACGTCGAATGCCGGGTTGTACACCTTGCAGTCGGGCGGCGCGGTCAGTTTTCCAAACCCCCGGCGCACTTCATCCGGATCGCGCTGTTCGATGGGGATGCTTTCGCCGGTTTCCAAAGCGCGGTCGATGGTCGAGTACGGTGCCGCGACGTAGAACGGAATGCCGTGCGACCGGGCCAAAACGGCCACGCCGTACGTGCCGATTTTATTGGCCGCGTCGCCGTTGGCGGCGATTCGATCCGCACCGACAATAACTAGATCGACCCGGTCCTCGCGCATGACCTGAGCCGCCATGTTGTCGCAGATCAAGGTCACATCCACCCCGGCCCGCTGGAGTTCCCAGACCGTCAAACGCGATCCTTGCAGCAAGGGGCGTGTTTCGTCTGCGAAGACGCGAGGCCCCATTCCCATTTCGTGGGCGCGGTAAATGGGGGCCAGGGCCGTCCCATAATCGCTGGTGGCCAGAGCGCCCGCATTGCAGTGCGTGAGCACGCCGAGCCCCGAGCGACCCTCGAAGACCGCCAAACCATGCTCGCCTATGCCGCGGCACAGGTCGAGGTCTTCCCTGAGGATCGCAAGGGCCTCGTCGAGAAGTGCGTCTTCGAGGACTGCAGCGGTCGTCTCACCGGCGGCGCCCCGGACAGCCGATTCCCGCTCAAGACGCGTCATGCACCGGTCGAGTGCCCACGCCAGATTCACGGCCGTAGGACGGGCCCCGGCCAGGAACTCGGCGGCACGGCGTGCTTCCGTCAGATAATCGTGCGGGGACCGGTCCCGGGCGTGCTGCATCACAGCAGCGAGGCCGAGGGCTGCGGCGCAGCCGATGGCCGGAGCACCGCGGACCACGAGGCGGCGGATGGCGTCATGGATCTCGGCGAGATCGTCGGTTTCGATGTACTGCAGCTCCTCGGGCAGCCGCGTCTGATCGATCAAACGCAATTTCCCGGGCAATCGATTCTCCCCATGCGAGGCCCAACGTACAGGATCGAGCATGACAAATCTTCCTTGTTTTCGTTCGATAGGGCAACGAATGCGCCTCAGGTCCCGGCCCGTGCAGCCTGGAATCTCGCCGGGACGGGCAACACCGGAAAGTGTAGTCTGCCCCGGCGCTTTTTCCAGGATTGCGGTACGCCTCGGCCCTTCGTGGAGACATCTGGGAGACCGCCGTGTTCGCCGATGTCGCGACCCGCTTCGAGGCCACCGACCGTCGGGTGGGGCAGGCCTCTCTCAGCGTCGTGGGCAGAGACTGCAGGACCGAATTGCGGAGGCTGTTTTTCCTCACTCGAAACTGGCAATCCGGGCCGCGCCGGTGTATGGTCCGTAGCGGGCAGGAAGGGACGCTGCCGGGGTCGGGCGCATTCTGTTTCGAACGTGAACCGGGAGAACGGGTCATGGCAAACAATTCACTTCCCGACCCTTTCAGGGGTGAATGGATATGGAGCCGTTCCGCGCGCGGGCGCCTGGACGCCTACGTTTTTTTCCGCAAAGACATCACGCTCGATGCTGCGCCGCAGACAGCGGACCTTTGGATTACGGCCGGCACGTTTTTCCATGTCTACATCAATGGCCGGCACCTGGCTTACGGCCCGCCCCCGTGCACGGGACCCCATTTTTACGTATTGCATCTCGAGGCCGCAGACCTGTTGGCACCCGGCCAAAACGTGCTGGCCGTACTGGCGCACAACGTGGGCGTCACGCACTATGGGGGACGCCGACGCGATCCCGGCCTCTGGTGCCAGTTGAACGTCGACGGGGCGCCCGTGGCCTGGACCGATCACACCTGGGTCGTCCACGCCGGTCACTGTTACGCCACAAACCGGCCGCGGCGTTCCAGGGCATTCGGGTTCACCGAAGAGGTTCAATTGAGCCAATATCCGGCCCGGTGGCAGGAAAAAGACTTCAACGCTGTGCATTGGCGGCACGCCGACGACCGCACGGGCCTCGCCGAAACCCGCGGCGGATTGAGGCCCCTGAACCTGCCGGATGCGATCACTCACACAGAACCGTTCGACCAACTCACGCTGCGCGGCGTTTGCGGTCCGGTGGCCGCCGTGACCCACATCACCTGCGCCGACCGCGCCCACTCGGCCGGTCCGGGCGTATACGTAGCCGAAACCTTCGTCTACTCCGCAGAAGAGGGGCAGATTCCCTTCGAGTTGCATACCGACGATCCGTACCGTTTTTTTGTAAATGGGACCCTGGTCAAGTCGCAGGGCGAAGCCCCGCTGCCGGCCGGAGCGGACCTGGACCGGGTGCGACCCGCGTGTTTCGGACAGGCCGGGAGGACGGAAGTCGACGGGGAGATGACTTGGCGCCAGGGATGGAACCGATTGGTCCTTTTCCAGTTGTACGAACCCGACAGCAACGGCGCCACCCTCGTCTTTCCCACGCTCCAGGCGGAGTCGACGCGATTTGTCCGGGCCCAGGCTCGGGACGACGCGCCCGGATGGACGATCGCCGGACCTCTCCGCGCCACCCTCGGCGCCGTGACCGGGGCCATCTCGTCGCACGACTTGAGACGTTCGCCGTACATCCCCATTCCGGGCGAACCGGTCAACGAAGGCGCGCTGCTGCTGAGTTACGGGTTCCGCGCCGAAACACGCCCGGGCGAAGTGCCGTCCCGGTTGGAACTGAAGCAGAATGAATACGCCATTCTCGACCTGGGCCGGACAGTGTCCGGTTGCCCGGAGTTGACCGTGTCCGGCCCTGAGAACGGGGCCCTGGACATCGTGTGCGGGGAACTGCTCGTCGGCGATCAGTTGCTTCCCTGTCAGCCCGGCGGGCGGAACAACACAGACACGCTCTTGCTCGGCGATCATCCTTGCCGGTGGAGCGCCTGCACCCCGCGCGGTTTTCGATACCTCATGCTGGTGGCTCGCCGCGCCGTGGGTGGACCGATCATTATCGAAAATCCGGGCGTCATCACCAACGCGCGAACCGGTGAACCTTCGGGACGTTTCGAAAGTTCAGATGCACTATTCAACGAACTGTGGCAGACCGGGGTCCGGACGCTCCGAGCCACGGCCGCCGACCGGTTCGTCGATTCCCCTTGCAGAGACAACGCCCAGTACCTCGCCGACGCCCTGATCCAATCCTGGGCGGCGTACCATGTTTTCGGAGCTTTCAGCCTGGGCGCCAAGGGGCTTGCGGAGTTCGCAAACTCGCAGTTCGAGACCGGAGAAATGCCGGCCCTGGCCCCCTCCGACATTTATCTGAATATGCCGGATTATTCATTGCTGTGGGTCAGTTGGCTCCGACGCCACTACCTTTACACCGGCGACATCGATTTTCTCAGGGAGATGGCGCCGGCGCTCGACAAGCTCTTTGCGTACTTTTCGACCATATCGGTCCACGGCCGGGAAATCCTGGCCGACCTGGACCGGAATTTTGGGGCCTATTGTTTCCTCGATCATGGAGATATCGACCGGCGCGGCGCCGTGACCGGCCTGAACGCTCTCTACTGCCGCGCCCTGCTGGCCGGGGCTTGGCTGGCCGAGCAACTCGGTGACGCCCGGCAAGCGGACACGCTGCACCGCCGCGCCGCACGCGTGGCCCATTACATGCGCGAACTGTGCTGGGATGCCGAACGCGGATTGTTCGCGGACGGATGGCATGGGGACGGCATGTCGGAATTCTACTCATGGCAGACCAACGTGCTGGCGCTCTACGGCAGCATCGCGCGGCCTGAACATGGCCAAGTTATTTTCGACAAACTCTTTCGGAAACAAGCACCGCTGGAGCCGTTGGCAACCCCCGAGCACAGCAACCCGTATTTCCAGTTCTTCGTCCTCGAAACCGCTTTTGCCCTGGGACGCGACGGGTGGGCCTTCGATTTGATTCGCTGGTACTGGGGCGCCATGGCGGCGCGCGGCGCCCGGACATGGTGGGAACTTTTCGACCCGGAGAGCAACGACACGGACGAGGACACGGACATCAGCCGCTGCCACGGCTACGGCGCCTCGGTCAACGCCTTTCTGGCAACCCGACTGGTGGGCGTACGCCCGGTCGCGCCGGGATTCACCCGTGTATACTTCAATCCGTTCCTGCCGGGGGCCGAGTGGGTGAAAGCCGAAGTCCCCACGCCCTACGGGCGGATCGCGGTCGAATGGCGACTGGCCGGCGACGGACAGTTGGAGGCGAACATCGACGCCAATTACCCACTGGAAGTCATCCCGCTGCTCGATCCAAAAGTGGCGGAATCCGCCACGGTACACGTCAGCGACGATGTAACGATCCTGGCCCAAGAACCCGCGTAGCGACCATGCCCCCCCTTCACGTGAGACCGTTCGTCGGAGGCCGGTCCGGAACGTCACGACAGGCAGACTCGGACGATCTTCCCGGGTGTCGTCGCGGCCTCCGAAACCGGTAACCGAACAGATGGTTCCGCCACGCTCCTGGATCCATCTGCGGACGCAGATGGAATGGGCACATCCGGCAGGCGACGCACCGGGTTTCGAGACCGCTTTCCGGATCACGCGCCCCCGGGGGCCGGCGCCGTTCAAAAAAAAGGCACGGCTCGCGCAGGCGGGTCCCGACGGGTTGGCAGTTCCGACGCCGACAGGCGTACGACCGGAATACGACGAGGCCCTCAACAAGAAGAAAGGCATTCCGCATGAACGATATACCCCGACCGGAGCATCCCAAACCTCAGTTCTATCGTCCGGACTGGCTGAATCTGAACGGGGTTTGGAGATTCGGATTCGACTTCGGTGCTTCCGGACTCGAACGTGGATGGGCGTCAGACCCCGGCGCCCTGGATCGCGAAATCGTAGTGCCCTTTTGCCCGGAAAGCCGACTTTCGGGGATCGGACACACGGATTTCGTCTCCTGTGTCTGGTACCATCGGACGTTTGAACTGCCGCCGAATTGGGAGGCCAAAAGGGTGTTTCTGCATTTTGGTGCGGTCGACTACGACTGCCGCGCCTGGGTGAACGGTCGGGAGGTGGGGCGGCATATCGGGGGGTCGGTTTCATTTGCCTTCGAAATCACCGGGGCGGTGCGGGAGGGCAAGAATTCAATCACGGTTTGCGCCTTGGACGACGTCCGTTCCGGAAGACAGCCGAGCGGCAAACAGTCGCCTCAATTCGCGTCTCACGGCTGTCTTTACACGCGCACAACGGGAATTTGGCAAACGGCCTGGCTCGAGGCAAAGCCGCGGATTTTTTTCGATTGGGTGCAGATCGTCCCCGATCTCGACCGAGGCTGCTTCGCCCTGGTTCCCCGTTTCGACGGGACTGTTGCGGGGTTGAAATTTCGCGCCGTCGCGTCGGTAGACGGTTCGAAGGTAGCGGACGCGGCGACGTCGGCCGCCAACGGCCTGCCCCTGGTTCTGCCCCTGACCTGCCCGCAGCCCTGGTCTCCAGAAACCCCGTTTCTCTACGACCTGCGGTTTGAACTCCTCGAGGGGACACGCGCGGTGGACAGCGTAACGAGTTACGCCGGCCTGCGCCGAATTGAAATCGATGGGAATCGGGTACTGTTGAACCATCAGCCCCTGTTTCAACGCCTGGTTCTCGACCAGGGGTTCTATCCGGACGGCATCTGGACCGCGCCCTCGGATGCGGAATTGAAGGGCGACATCCAACGCGCCATGGCGGTGGGATTCAACGGGGCGCGCCTACATCAAAAAGTCTTCGAGGAACGTTTCCACTACTGGGCCGACCGCCTCGGGTACCTGACCTGGGGCGAATTCTGCGACTGGGGGGCCGGTCGCGATTTTCGGGACGCGGCCATGGTACGCAACCTCGAATCCGAGTGGACCGAAGTCGTGTTGCGCGACCGGAACCATCCGTCGATCATCGCCTGGACGCCCACCAACGAGACCTACGCCTCCGCCCGAGCCGACCTCCCCGCCCACCGCCGCACCCTCCGTGAACTCGTGAACCTGACCCGAGCCATTGACCCGACCCGGCCGATAAACGACACGAGCGGGTACGTTCACGTGGAGACGGACTTGTACACGGACCACAATTACGAGCAGGACCCCGATCTGTTCCGCGGACACTACGAAAAACTGGCGCCCGACGCCCGGAAAGGCTTCCACGGCCACCATGCCGAACTGTCGGTCCCATACAACGGCCAACCCTTTTTCGTGGACGAATACGGGGGCACGTGGTGGCGCGCCGGAGCCGGCGCGAAAGCGGAGGCCGGCGGGGGCTGGGGGTACGGTGAGATGCCTCAAACTATCGAGGAGGTCTACCGCCGCATCGAAAAACTGACCGAAGTCCTGACGACGCACCCGCATATCAGTGGTTTCTGCTACACCCAATTGACCGACGTCGAGCAGGAGCAAAACGGCATCTACACTTTCGACCGGAAACTGAAGTTCGACGCCACTCGGCTACGCCGTGCCTTTGGCGCGCCGGCGGCCATCGAGCAGGACACCGGGCCGTGAGCCGGACGCCGCGCTGTCCCGGCAGTGTCCGGGCGCCGCCCGCCCAATCCGGAGAACCTCGGGGAACGCATTCATGCTTCGGCTGACGTGGCTGTCGATCTGTTCCTCCTTTTCGCACAGTTCCGCGGCCCTGCCGCGCCTCGAAGCGGCGTGCGACAGCGACAATGAGGTGCACTGGACAGTGGTCCGGGGCACATTGCACGACCGTCCCGAAGAACTCACCTGCCGGGTTTGGGCCACCGCACCGGAGATCCTGGCGGCCACGGTCTATCTGTTCAACCGAAACGCCGTTCTCGAAGTCGTCGGCCGTCTGAAAGCACTTGCCCCGGAGTGCCTGGTCGTCCTCGGCGGCCCCGAATGGCTGGGCGACAACGAGCATTTTCTTCGAACGCATCCGGAAGTGAACGCCGTTTTTCGCGGCGAGGGGGAAGTCGGCTTCCCGCTGTGGCTCCGTTCTGCGCGGGCCCCGCACCGATGGAAAGAAGTCCCGGGATTGTGCTGGATCGACTCGGGCGGGCTCTGCCACGACAACGGTCGGGCTCGATTCTCCGGAGAACTGGACGCCCTGCCCGCGCCGACCCGGAGCCGGTTTTTCGACTGGTCCAAACCGTTCGTGCAGCTCGAGACGAGCCGGGGCTGCCCTTGCCGGTGCACATTTTGCACGAGCGCCGGCACCGGGCCTCTACGCCACTTCTCAGTCGACCGGGTCCGACAGGAGTTGCAGACATGCCGGAAGCACGGTGTCCGCAACGTGCGCCTGCTGGACCGTACGTTCAACGCCGATCCCCCCCGGGCACGCCGTCTCCTCAACCTCTTCCGTAATGAATTCCCCGACCTCTGCTTCCATCTCGAATGGCGCCCGGAGCTGCTCACACCCGAACTGCTCGAAGCCCTACGTGTCGCCCCCGAGGGACAACTTCACCTGGAAATCGGCCTGCAGAGCATTTGCCCAACGGCACGCGGGGTCGTCGGTCGCACGCGCGAACCCGAAGCAGCCCTCGCTGCAACCGGTGCTCTCTGCGAACTCCGCAACCTGCAAACACACGTGGATTTGCTCGCCGGCCTGCCGAATCAGACGCTCCATGACGTTTTCGCCGATGTCCGCCGGACTTGCGAACTCGGTCCGGACGAGATACAGCTCGAAATCTTGAAAGTGCTGCCGGGAACACCCTTGGCGACCATCGCCGGTCGGCAACGGTTGCGCTATGCACCAACCCCGCCATACGAAGTACTGTGCACACCGCAAATAACGGTTGAGGCGTTGCACACGGCCAGGTGTCTCTCGGTGTTGACGGACCGATTCTACAACGTCCCCGGACTGCGGGAAGGGGTACGGGCGGCGGCCGGAGCGGACCCGGAGTTCTTTCCGGCCTTCCTCGGGTACGTGGGGGACGAGCGTCTGGCCCGGCCCCAGCACCTGCAAGCCCGGTTCCGACTCCTCCACGCGTTCGCTCGGGAACGAGGCATGGGCGCCGCCGCGGAGTTCCTGGAGTATCACTGGCTGTGCAGAGGGTTCAGCCCGGAGCACGGCATCGCGCTCACCGAACTATGGCGCGACCGCATTCCTCCGGATGCCACACTCGTGGAAGGCGACGCGGGAACGACGAGCCGGAGACGCCGTGTCTGGCATTACACCGGTCGAGACGCCGAATACTGGTTTTCTTTTCCCACCGGGAGCGACCGCCGCGGGACTGCCCCAACCGTGTACCGGCGCTGCCTGTACTGACTGATCCGGCCGCGCCCCCCGGCGGCAAGACGACTGTCTCGCGCCGCATGAATGCTCTCGATATGGGCGGTTTGTATTTGCCCCCGCTGTCGGTATCCTATTCCGAAGACGCTGTCCGGGACCATTGCCGCGCAGTCGCGGGTCAACCCAGGAGGACGGACCATGCAGAAGTCGCATATCGCCATCGGCGCCACCACCCGCCCCTGCAACCGACTCACTATCGACGATGCCCTGAAGCATATTGCCTCGGCCGGGTACAAGCATGTGGCCCTGTTCAGAAATCAGGGCGGAATGCCTGTGGACGCCGATACGTCGCCCGAAGCAGTCGACCGAGTGCGCCGCATGGCCGAGGACCTCGGACTGACGCCTTCGCTGGTGATCGGCTCGCTGCCCTTGGACGGGGAAGACACTGACGCAGTGGACCGCTACCGCCGTCTGCTCGACAATGCCGCCCGCGTCGGCGCTCAGTGGGTCCTGGATTGCGGTTGCATGAACGACACCCTGCGTCCGGTCTATGTCCGCCGAATGCAAGCGGCCGCGCAACATGCCGAACAGATCGGCGTACGCATCACGCTCAAGCCGCACGGCGGTCTCGGGCTCACCGCCGAAGGTCTGCTCGAAACCTGGCGCGCCGTGGGCGAAGAAGCGTTTACGCTGTGCTACGACCCCGGCAACATCCTCTACTACACTGCCGGCGAGCTGCACCCCGAGGACGACCTGCCCAAAATCGCCCCGCACATCGCGGTTGGAATCATCAAGGACTGCAAGGTCGAGAACGGCAAGCCCAGCGTACAAGTGACAGCCGGTGACGGCCTGGTCGACTTCCCGTGCGTTCTCCGCGCCCTGCACGAAGCCGAGTTCGCCGGGCCGCTTTACGTCGAGTGCGTGGGGAGCACCGACTTCCCGGCGGTCGATCGGGACTTGGCGTTTACCCTCGGTTACGTGCGCGGCATCCTGGAAGCCTTGGCCTGATCACGCGATGGTCCGAGCGCGAACGCCGGCAAATGCTCGGCCGCTGCAGAATCAGCCGGACGAATCCGCGACGGGCACTCATTCGCGAACTTCACAGCGCAAAGTCACGGCGTGTGCGGGCACGGGCGTCGTCGCCCGAAGCGCGAGGCGGGGTCAGGCGAAATAGGCGGTCAAAGCTTGGCGCATGCCCCGCCCGAATCGATGCCAGTCCGCCCCTAAAGGCGGACGCCCCAAGCCCTCGGTGGCCAGGCACTTCAATTCCAGGATACACGCATCGATGCCGTATCGGTCGCAGAGCCCCTCGCCCAGCGAGCCCGGGTTGCGAAAGTTCGGGCTCACGCGCCCTTCCCGAAACCAGGTGAAACGTCGCAATACTTCTTCCAGACGCACCATGTTGGCCTGATAGAGTTCGGCGCCCTCTTCCGGGCAATTCGCGTGGAGTTGGCCGCCGTTGTCGTTGTGCAGGTCGATCACCAGGTCGGGACGCTGCCCGGCCGAAATCATCCGTTCGATCCAGACTTCCAGGGCACGATTCTCGGGCGCGAGCATGGGATCGGCCGGACGCTCCCAGTTTCGATTCAAATCGCACCCGCGGAGATTGAACCGGCTCATCCCCCGCGCCACGCCGTCCTTGTTGGCCATGGGCAATACGTGGAGACAGTACGCATCGAGCGCAGACCCGGCATCGGCGGCCAGCAGGCCATCGATGAGGCCCTGGATCACCCAGTTGCCGCCGGTCTCCCACGGATGCGCACGGCCGCGCAGCAGTACGTGGTGGGGCGCATCGAGCCGTCCGACGGAGACTATGCTCAGTTCCCGCCCCTCGACCGTGGTCCCAACGGGTTCGATCCGAACCAATTCGTTCCGGCGTATACGTTCCAGAAACCTCTCCAAATCCGAAATCCGGTAGGGCTCGATCCGAGCGACGTACAGGTGATCCGCAACCAACGAGACGAACAGCTCCAGGCGGTTCCCCTCGACCTTGCGTCCGATCGCGGTCCGCCAGTTGCGCCCATCCTCCGAGACCACACACGGGGTCTCGTCGCCGATCGGGCTGCCCGGCCGACCGTTCCAGATATTATCGAAATTCCGAAGCTCCAGGCGCAGCGTATCTCCCGGGTCCGCCTCGAGCATGAAATGCCAGTGCAGCACAGCGCGATTGGGCGATTCCCGCTCATGGTCGTAAATCAACGCGATCTGTATCGCACCGTTGTCCCCAATCTCCCAGTCCAGTGGTGATGCGTTCTCGAATCCAGTGTTCAAATACCGAAACGCCATGACAGCCTCCGAGTCTCGGTTCGCCGAAATCCCGTCGCTCATTCTCCCGGGCCGCGTCCATTGCGACACACGTGCAATGCGGCGCTGGACGATGCATCTCAGAACCGTCCGAACGCTGTCGAAACCGGCCTGTAATCGCTTCACGCGACGTCGATCCGGTCCAGTGCCGCGCACGGGGCAAAAACGGCAAATGCAGTGTACAATACTCAGCCGACCTTGTAAGTCCATTCCAGGGGAATCGGCGAATACGGTCCATGGCATCCTCACGGGCAAGATCGATCTGCGAGATGTCGCGGAATTGCCTGGGTGGTTTTGCAGGGCCCCACCGTGAGCCGACTCTTCGATCGATTTCTCAACGAGATTCGGGGAAGCACCGGGCTGCACGAGGCCCGGTTTCGGGCCGCTCGACTTGGTCGCGAAACCTGCGGCGCCCGAGAAGCCGGGCACAGCCTTTGGAGTGTCCGCGGATGACGCCGTGCCGAGTACGCCATGGGTAGGAGAGGGATCTCAACCATGTTCATCGATGCACACTTGCACACGGTCCGCCGAAAGAGCCTGCCCCGCAATGGCCGGGGGGCGAACTTCGCAACTCCGGAAGAACTCATTGAAATGATGGACCGCACCGGCGTGGACAGGGGCGTTCTCCTGCCGGGGGCGAGTCCGGAGTGTTCCTTTCAACAGTCCACGCCGGAAGACATTCTCGACATTTGCGCGCAATACCCGGGCCGATTCGTCCCCTTTTGCAACGTAGATCCACGGGCCGGATCCAACTCGCCCGAGGCCGATTTGTCGTTTCACCTGATGTTCTACAAAGAACGCGGCTGCCGCGGCCTCGGCGAGATCACGGCCTCCCTGCCTTTCGACGATCCATTGGTGCAAAACCTGTTTTATCATTGCGAAAAGTGCGAAATGCCGGTAATCTTTCACATCGGTCCAGCCCGGCATGGATATTACGGACTCATCGACGAAACGGGTTTGCCGGGCCTCGAACGCGCATTGCAACGTTTTCCGAATCTCGTTTTCATTGGGCATTCCCAGCCGTTTTGGTCCGAGATCAGCGGCGACGTCACCGAGTCGACCCGCAACACGTACCCGAAAGGGCCGGTCGCCCCCGGAGGTGCGGTGCCGCGCCTGATGGAAACCTATCCCAATCTGTGGTGCGGTTGGGATGCCGGCAGCGGATATAACGGCCTGACGCGCGACCCTGAATTCGGCTGGCGGTTCATGGAACGCTTCCACGACCGAGTTCTCTTCGGCACCGACATTTGCGACCCCGGCAACGACCACCGTCATGCCGAGTACCTGCGCGCCTCCTTTCGCGACGGGCACATTTCCGCAGAAACTTTCGAGGATATCAGTTGGCGAAATGCCGACCGACTGTTTCATCTCGGGCTCGGAGACGACTCCCTGCCCCGAGGTGAGACTGCGGTCGGATGCGACGGAAAAACAGGCCGGAATTCGGAACGCCATCGAGTGGGAGGAGATTGCAAACCATGCATGAACGCGAGGTGAGTCGACGGACTTTTCTGGCATCTTCGGCGGCCGGCGCGGCCTTTGCCGCGATGCCGTTGATGGGAGCTGCGGCCCGGCGCCGCTTGAAGATTGCTTTGATCGGTTGCGGCGGACGTGGGACCGGTGCGACCGCCAACTGCCTCGAGGCCGGAAAGACGCTGGGTACGGAAGTGCGTGTCGTGGCCGTGGCGGACGTGTTCGAAGCCCGTGCGCGGCGTGCCGGCGAACGGTTCGGTGTCGCGCCGGAACGTTGGTTTCACGGGTTCTCCGCCTATCGCAACGTCCTTGAGACGGAAGCCGATATTGTCCTGCTGGCGACGCCCCCGAATTTCCGCCCGGTCCACCTCGAAGCCGCCGTAAACGCCGCAAAGCATGTATTCATGGAAAAACCCGTGGCCGTGGACCCGCCGGGGGTACGGCGGATCATCGCAGCCGGCGAGACGGCCAAGCAAAAGGGCCTCAGCATCGTGGCAGGGACACAGCGACGCCATCAGGGCACGTATCTCCGAAACGCTTTTCTGGCAGCTCATGGCGTCATCGGTGAAATCGTTGCCGCCAATGTCTACTGGTGCGGAGGACGCTTATGGTACAAACCTCGACTCCCCAATGAACCGGATGCGCTGTACATGGTCCGAAATTGGGTCAGCTTCACCGAGATGTCCGGCGATCACATCGTTGAGCAGCATGTACACAATCTGGACGTCGCCAACTGGTTCATCGGACGCCCCCCGGTGGCCGCACTGGGTTTCGGCGGCCGCGCCCGACGTAAGACCGGAGACCAATACGACTTCTTCAGCATCGACTACGACTACGGCGACGGGGTCCATGTTCACAGCATGTGCCGGCAGATCAACCGCTGCTACAACGCCGTCCGCGAGTTCTTCATCGGGACCGAGGGGACCATGTGGGGGGGCGGCAAGATCCAACCCACACTTGAGAAAGACATCGCCGCGCCCAAGATCGAAGTCCACGCCAACCCGTATGTTGAAGAACACCGCGCGCTTCTGCGCAGCGTCATACAGGGCGAGCCCGTCAATGAATCCCGAAATGTCGCGGAATCCACACTGACCGGGATCATGGGGCGAATTTCTGCCTATACCGGCCAACTGGTCCGGTGGTCCGACTGCATATCCAATCCAAAGGGACGCTGGTACAGCCTCGCGTTGAAACCGACCGCCGACGATTTCGAGAAGGGCCCGGTCGTCGCGCCTCCGGACGACGTCGTCGCCCTCCCCGGCGCCTCCTGAACGGCCGTCCCCGGCACGGCGTCCCGGAATGCGGCGCCCCCCGTTTCATGTCCCCCGGCATCCGATTGCGCGCCGGAAGGACAACTTGGGTTTCCAGATTGTCAAAAGAGAGGAGAAACGGCCGATGAACCGCCTGTTTACCCTGTGGAATACCCGGCGTGCATGGTTGTTAGCCGTCCTCTACGCCTCGTGCGTCTCGTGGAGCGGCTTCGGGCTCGAGGTGTCCGTGGCGGACGGGACATGCCGGGCGCGGGAGGGCGACCTCCGCATTGCTCGCGATTCGAAAGGCGTCGTTCGGCTTGAACTGAACAACAGAGCCAAGCTTGCCGGGCCCGGACAAGTGTTCGCGGCGCTGCCCGGTACGCCGGCACGGATCCTGCCTCTGCCCCTGAAAACCCCGCTCCAATCCCCCGCCGTGTTGCTCGCCGTGGTCAATGTCCCTGCCCTGCCCGGCGTATTCGCCATGGTTGCCGCGGCCCCGCCGGAGATTTCGTTGCCGGTGCGCGTGCGTCTCGCCGCCCTCGGGCTCGGGCCCGGGCCGTTGGCCGGATTCGAGCCCGCCACAAATCGGTTTCTTGGCCCGTTGCGCGACGAAATCGTAATTGAGCGGCGGGTGTACGGCCCCGTGTTCGTCGCGGCCCGCTTGGACCGCCCGGTCGTACTGGCCTACTCAGGCTGCGAACAAGGAGAAGCAAGAGTCTCCGGCGTGGCGTGGCTGGCGGACCGGAACGTTCTGACCGGCAAAGCGGCGCTGGGCGCAAAGCACCCCATGGAACTGCGGATCTTCGCGCCGCCCGCCCCGATCCGCTGGCTTGCCAGGGAAATGATTGTGGGCCCGGCTGATACGGAAACGGACATTATGCAGACCGGCCCCTGGGTCCGCGCCTGGACGCTGCAACCACCGGCCGGTGTCGCCACGTGGCGGGTCCGGTTCGAGCGCGGCAAACCTCGCGCTCCGACATCCGCCGGCGTCCGTGTTGAAGCCGCCGCATCTTCCGCGCGCCGTGTCCGCATCCAATGTTACGGCACGAGGGGACCGCTGGTCGTGCGCCGGGACGACGGCGTGGAACTGCCGGTGTCCGGCGGGACGGCCGTCGATTCACATGCTCCACCCGGTCGTAAAATTGTCTACACCGTCTACCCCGTCGCCTGGACCTCGCAACCGCCGAAACCACTCGCCGCCGTCAAAGTGACCACGCCGAAGCTGCCGCCTCTGCCGCCCCGGCCCGACGTCTACTGCGCCGATCTCAAACCCAAGGTCTGGACCAGCGGATGGAACGGCGCACCGCGGCGCGACCTTTCCATCGAAGACAACCCCATTCGCATCCGGGGCGAGACGTTCGAGAAAGGCATTGGGACGCACGCGGTCTCGGAGATTGTTTTTCCGGTTCTCTCGAACTACCGGCGATTCGTCGCCGTGGTCGGAGTCGACGACGAAAAAAACGACACGCCCGTGGGCAGCGTCACGTTCGAAGTACTCGCGGACAACAAACGCCTGGTCAAGACGCCGGTGCTCACGCCTGCCGACGAACGCTACCCCATCGACGTCGCGCTCCCAAAGGGAACAAAGACCCTCCGATTGATCGTCGGAGACGGCGGCAACGGCAACGCGTGCGATCATGCGGATTGGGCCAACGCGGGCTTTATCGTGGAAGGCGAGCCAACCGCCGAGGAACTGCTCTCCCTGTGGGTCGAAGACGGCTTCACTCCGATGTTCGACGGTCGCTCTCTCGGTTTGTGGTCGGGCGACGCCACCGTCTGGTCCGTCCGGGCGGCAAGCGTCCACGGAGAGACAAAGGGGGCGGTCGCGCAACCCGTTTTTCTCGCGTGGAACGGCGCTCCGATGAAGAACTTCCTTCTCAAATTGCGCTTCCGGGTGTTGAGCGGCAATGCCGCGGTGGCCGTTCGCACGGGGACGGACGCCGCGTATCGCATTCTCCTCGCCGGCGGTCCGGACCGTGTGGGCGCCCTCTCCTCGTCTGAGGGGACCGTGCTCGCGGCCGCCGGCGAATTCGTCGAACTCGGCGAGCGGAGTACGCGCCGTCTCGGCGCGGTCGTGCCGTCGGATGCTTTTCGAAAGGAAGGATACTCCGCTCCGGGACAGTGGGCTTCGCTTGCGGTCCGGGCCCGCGGCCGACATCTGGCCATCGAAATTAACGGACTGACCGTGACGGAACTCGTCGACCTCCGTTCGGGGGGACCGACCGCGGGTCGGGTCGGGTTGGAGCTGATTCCAGGCGAAAAAGCCGTCGCGGAATTCAAGGAAATCCAAGTCCGCCCCATCACCGCCGAGTTCGGCGCACCCGTCCATCTGTTCAACGGACGAGACCTGTCGGGATGGACCTACTCAAACCCCAATCAGAAGAACACCTGGTCCGTCAAAGACGGTGTACTCGACGACACCGGCAAACCGGCCGGATACTTCCGGACCGCGCGCGACTTCACAAACTATGTGCTCAGGGTGCAATTGCGGCATCTCTCCCGCGGCAACAGCGGCGTCCTGCTTCGTATGGTAGGCAAGGACAAGGTCTGGCCGCGCGCCATCGAGTGCCAGGGACTCATCGGCAATCTGGGCGATATCTGGAACATCGACAAGTTCCCCATGAAAACCGATCCCCAACGCACCCGCGGACGCCATACGGTCAAAGCGCACCGGTCCAACGAGCGCCCCCTGGGCGAGTGGAATCAATATGACATCACCCTCGACGGCGAGGACCTCGAGATTCGAGTGAACGGCCTGCTCCAGAATGTCGCCCGCGATTGCTGGGAAACCCCGGGAAAAATCTGCCTCCAGGCCGAGGGCGCCCACATGCAGTTCCGGCACATCACCCTCATTCCAATTGCGCGGACTTCGCAACCCCGTCGGCCCGAGCCGAAGCCATAGTCGCGCATACAGGTTCAGACGACGCGCCGGAGGGCCGCCGGCGAACCCCGCCCCGCGGCGTTCACTCGCTCAGGACAAGGTCCAGGAAACGGCCCGGACGTTTGGCTTCCCCGATTCCGGGCCGGGGCCCGAGCCAATACCCGCGGCCGTTCCCGTCGTTGTCGTTCACGATGAAATCGAGCGAGAACACCCGACCCGCTTTCGGACGAATGCCGAGGGCGCTCCAGGGAACGGCCAGCACATAAACCGTAACGTCCTTTTCCCGGCGGACCCGACAGGGAAAACTCACCACCGAGTACGGCGCGGGAAACGTACGGAACACCCGCGCACCGTCGCTCCCCAGCACGCACCCGAATTCGCGGTCGTCCTCGTCGAACTCCGTATCCGGGCCGGCATCGTTTTCCGGGTCGAAGGCAACCTGCAGACTGTCGCTTTTCCAGAAGTTGCCGCGGCCGGTGAAGGGCGCGGCGTGGACATCATCGCGAACTGCGACCTCAAGATAGAACGCTTTGCGGTCCCAACTCCATCGCGCTGTCGCGCTGAGGTCTGCCGGACCGCTCCAACCGATGTTCGGGTCCGGCGGCAGCAGGAACTCGCGCCGGTCGAGTCGCAGCGCCGGTGCACCCGACGCCGGAAACCGCATTCCCGAACCGAGGCCCGGGGGGCGCCGCACACAGGGCAGGAAACGCTGCGGGACGTCGCCGGACCAGAGCGTTGCGCCATCGACCAAGACGCGCACCGAAAGCGGCGCGGCGGCCCGGACGCTTCCGTCCACCCCCAACCTTTCCACGGGAAGAAACGCGGTGCGCGCGACCATCCCGGGGAGACGAAACGACCCGGACCGCTTCCCTGCTCTCACCTCCACGCGGACTTCCCGGTCGACCCGACTGACCAGAGACACGGCCAGACGGTCGATTGTCCGGAAACGAACCGACTCGACCCGGACCGGGCGACCGGGCTCGAAATGCGCTGTCTCGATCACTCGCATGAGCCGGTCTGCAGCCCGGAGCGGCGCCGTGAGGTAAACCGGCGCCTGCGATATTCTCAGGCCGGCGCCGACATTGCACGCGCGCCCCCACATATCGAAGGCCGCCGTTCCCTCCGGCCAATCGGCCCGGAGCCGATAGTCGTCCTGTAACGACCATATCGATACGACCGCGCGCTCCAGGTCCGCGCAACGAAACACGAACCCTCGGAGCCCTTGGGGAAGCGCCGGCTCCCGGGACGCCGGGACGGCATGATACAGAAAGCGTGCTGCAGCGGCATACGCGACAGCGGCGGGCAACGGCTGGGCCACGTCGCCGCGCCACAACCCGTACTCGTAGCCGCGTTCGTTGCAGCCGTTCTGGAGAAACCAGAACCAACGGTCCACGCCGGGCACCGAACGCCCCGTGATCAAGGCTCGGGCCACACAACGGGCATAGGCGAATGAGTACGGACCGTCGAGTGGCTCACGGATATCCAGCCCCCAGCCCTTTTCGCCCACCCAAACGCGATCGGAACAGCCGAAGGCGCGGAGCATGACTTGCGAACTGCGCAGTTTTTCGATCAGCCGATTCCGGAAGGGCAACAGCGGGCGCTTGCCCGACCCGAAATAACGCGGCGACGCATACGGATGCCCAGTGTAAACATCGAGCAACGGCGCGATTTTTTCCAGAACAGCCTTGGAGTAGCGGAACCGACTCCGATAGTCGCCGCCGCTCACGTCCACCCCGGCAATCGGAACGCCAGGGTCGAGTTCCCGAATCACCGCCGCGGCGCGCCGAAAAATCGCCACGTACGACCGGACGCCATCCTCGAACGACAGCTTGGGCTGCCGCCAGCATGTCAGGTCGGGTTCGTTCTGGATCTCGTAGCAGGCGACTTTGCCACGGTAGCGCTCCACGCAAGCCCGGACATAACCGGCCCAGTCGTCCAAGAGCTTTTTCGGGGGCGGCCAGACCTTATCTTTGCCGATCTCCTTCACAGCCCAACCCGGCGGCCCGTAATGCAAGGTCAGCAACACCTTGATATGACGCTCCCGGGCCGAATCCAAGCCCTTGTCCGGCCAATAGTATCGCCCCTTGATGCTCTCCCCCCACCACCACGCCCGTTGCAGCCGTGCCCACTTCACCCCGATCCGGCTCGCGGCCGCCGGGTCGCTGGGGTGCATCCCGAAAAACGAGAAATCGTCGTCCCTTTCCAGATTGCGCGGGCGCGCCACGATGCCGACCGCACCCTCCCCCCCTCCGACTTGCCTGCCGGCTTCCAATACCCGCACCTGAACGTGATACCACCCCGGTCTCCGCGGATCGAGTTGAATGTTCCGTTCTACGGTCCCCCACGGCCCGACAGCTTCCGGCCGCCCGCCCGAAACCACGCGACGACCGTCCGCGTCCGCGATCTCCCAGGTTACGCGGACGTTACGCATCTCCCGAAGCCGGTTCCGAAGTCGAACAGTCACGGACGCCGGGCATTCGTCCAAGAAGGCCACGTTGCCCGGATAGAGAGTCCCCACACGCACCTCCCAGCGCACGCCGGGCGCCGCTGTCCGAAGAGTCACATTCCGGAGGAACACCCGTCCCGTGCGTTCCGGACCCGGCTGCATGGCCACGAGCATCCGGCGCACCGGCCAGTGAAAACGGCCGTCGTCCGCGCCGTGCCAGTGCCCGCTGAAGACTGCGGGCGTCAGCGACAGGCGAACATCGCTCCAGCGTCCGGGCGTCACGGAAAAACCCGCCGCGTGTTCCTGGTTGGTCACGTCCCGGAGACGGACCATGCCGCGCTTGAACCCCTCCGACCAAACCTGGAAAGACAGCACTGACGTCTGCGGAATCCGCACGATGCGTTCCATACCGGCATACCGTCCGCCCCCCCGAAAATCCAGCCGGGCACGCACGCACTGCGTACCGTCGGGCGCAGTCCCCGGCCCTACCTCGCCAGTCGCCCCCGGAAACTCACGCCCCATGTTCTCCCGCCAGGAAACAGGGTCGCGACAATCGTCTAAGAGCACTTCGCGTTCGACGGCAGTTTCTCCCCGAACGCCCGCCACGACGCAAACTGCAACCAGCCAAATCCGTTTGATGACCACCGTCCCCTCCGAAGCCGACACCCCTGTCCGCACAGCCTGCCGTAGTATCCTCATGGGGGCCCCCTTCATTGTCGTATTCCGGCGCGCGCCTTTGCACGGACGCCCTCCAGTGCCGAAACCCGGGCACTCGCGGCCATGACGCCGCTCGACGGACTCGATTCCGCCATGTTCCCCCGACCGGAACAGTCGGAACCGCCTCATCGCGTTCCGCTGCCTCGGACCACGGACATGGCGGCGGCCTCCGATCCGTTTTGCGCCAATATAGCACTCCAGGTATGCGGGAAAGATATCCGCCCGGCGATCGCTCAACCCGAGCCGTCGCAAGCCGTCGGCGCCACTCGGGCGCACAGACACTTTCTCGGACGTCCCTTCCTGCACGGGTTTCGACGTTCTCGCTTGCAGACAACGCTTGTGGCGGCTATAGGAGAAGTTGATGTCGCCGCACTCGACGCGTGCCCGGGCACGGGCTCTCTTATCAGAGGTCCTTTCACACCGAACCGCTCGTATAGAGTATAGAGCAGGATCGCAATCTCGAGCCCGGTCGCAAAGGGTGCGTGGCCGCGCGCGAATGCGATTTCGGGTGAGCTTTCGTTCCCGCAGAGCGGGACAGGCACGTCCGCCTCAGGCGGGCTCCGCAGCCCCTGTTGCGCCGGGTCGCTCGCGGACTCGCTCTGCCGCCCTGTGCTCCCCCCAGCCGATCCCGCTTGGCGGGAGAGACGGGTCCGCCTCAGGCGGACAGCGATTCGCCCCTGGCGAAAAGCGACAACTCCCGCGGCTCGTACGCCCTTTGTGCTCTGCGGACACGTTCAATCTCGGCCTTCGACAAATGAAAGGAACGGATCCCGTCGTATACTGTGTTTTTTTCTGGAATCGCGTTGTGGAAAGTCAGGCAAGGAGGCCCCCGATGAAGAACCTGATCGCCTTTCCTTTTGCACTGGTTACGGCTGCCATGGTTCTCGCCGCCGGCTTCCCGGCGACTGCCCGTTCGCAATCCGTTCTCCTTGCCCGTGCCGGGAAGGCGAACGCGACGATCGTGATCCCCGATCACCCGTTGACCAGCGAACGTTTCGCGGCCGAAGAACTGAAAGCATACCTCGAGAAGATCACGGGAGCGGCGTTCGCCGTTATTGCGGACTCCGCACGCCCGGCAGGGACAGTGATCACGGTGGGCGCAACGCGCGACGTGCCCAAGAAACTCCTGGACTCGCTGGATGTCGAGGAGTGCGTAGTCCGCACGGTTTCGCCGAACCTGCTCCGGATCGTGGGCGGCAGAAAGCCGCCGATCCGGGACCGGAAAGGCAAGCTCTGGGTGCGGGACCGCGGCACGTTGTACGGGGTCTACGAGTTCCTGTACATGCTCGGGGTCCGCTGGTACGACCCCAGCCCCATCGGTGAGGTCGTGCCGCGGCAGAAGACGCTGACGGTCGCGGACTTGGCCTACCGGCACAAACCCGCGTTCCCGTACCGGGGCGGGTTCCAGGGATTGTGGGCCGTGCGCAATCGCTACAACGGCAACGCGTGGGGCGGCCCAGAATGGGGCGGCCTTTGGTACGAATGGTTTTCGCACATGTACCACACGGCAGTGCCCCCCAAGCGGTACTTCGAGGAGCACCCGGAATGGTTCCCGCTCGTCGACGGCAAACGCACGCCCAACGGACAACTGTGCCTGTCCGCGCCGGGGCTGGCGGACCGATTCGTCGAGTTCGTGCTCGGCGCCTGTGCGGCGAACCCGCAAATGCAGGTATTGGGGATCGGCCCCAACGACGGGCATGGATGGTGTGAATGCGATGCCTGCCGCGCCATGGACGCCCCGGCGCTGCGTACACCTTACGGCACGGTGTCCATGGCGCCGCGGGTGACGGCATTCAACGCGGAAGTGGCGCGAAAGGTCGCGGCAAAAGCCCCGAATGCCATTCTCGGATGGTACATCTACAGTGACTACACGGAAGTCCCGCCGCACCTGAAGGCGCTGCCGGCGAACCTGCACGGACGCATCTGCACCTATGCTTCCGCGTACTCGAATTACGCCGAGCCCATCGAAACGGGAACATCGCCCCAAAACCAACGGCTCCGGGCCGTTTTCACCGGGTACCGGCGCCTCCTGAAGCACCTGAGTACGTACGAGTATTGGTCCGGCTACCAGTGGTTCGGCCCGATGCCCATCCGCCGGGCGATTGCAGCCAATATCCGTTACTACCACAAACTGCGGCTCGAAGGGTGTTATCAGCTCGGTCCCCGCCACTGGGGCAGCCAGGGCTTCAATTACTGGCTGGCCGCGCGATTGCTGTGGGACCCGTCCCAGAACGAGGACGATCTGCTGGACGATTACTGCCGGAACTTCTTCGGCAAGGCGGGCGGCGCGGTCAAACAATACCATTTGGTTCTCGAGCGTGCTGTGGCCGCGGCCGGCATTCCGGTGATGTCCGGCGGCGCCTACATCGCGCCTGTTTTTACGCCGGCGGTGATGGCCGGCGCCCGGGAACTTCTGAAGGAAGCGGCTCGCAGAGCCGACACCCGGCTGATTCGTGCGCGGGTGCGCCGCCTGGAATTTGGCCTCGAGTTTGCCGGCCGTGCCGCGCGCATGGACCGATTCGAGAAAACGGGAGACTTCGAGAAAGCCCTGGCCGCAGGCCGCGCGTTGCTCGAATGGATGAACGACATCTGCCCGGGAAAGCAGGAGCGAAAAGCCGGTCTCGACCGGTATGCCAGGGAGATCGCCGCGCTCATGAAAAAGGGGGAACTCACGGAGGCCGCCGCCGAAGCGCAAGCGTTGCATGATTGGCTGGCGCGCATCGATGAAGGCCGGTTCGTATTTGCCTCCCTGGATTCGGAGCCCGGCGGGCACCTGAGGCAGCATGTGGCCGACCTCGCCGGGAAACTCCGGGACTTCGGCCGGATCATGGCGGTGTGCGATACAGTCTGCGCCATCCCGCAGCGCTGGCGATTCAGCCTTGATCCGCAGGGACAAGGGCGAGCAAAAGGCTGGTTCAAACCGGACTTCGACGATTCCTCCTGGAACACCATCCCCATTGGCGTGTGGTGGGAGAACGCAGGATACCCGGGCTACGACGGCTGGGCCTGGTACCGCACGCAGGTTCACATCCCCGGAGGATTTCGCAACCGCCGTATTGACCTTTTTTTCGGCGCAGTGGACGGCGACGCTCTGGTCTACGTCAATGGCCGACTTGCCGGCGCGCACAAACTCGGCAAAGGCGGCAAAGGCTGGGACCGTGCATTCTCGATCGACATCACGAAGCAGGTCCGGGTCGATGCACTCAATACCATTGTGGTGGCCGTTTACGACGACTCGGCCTACGGCGGCATCTGGAAATTCGTGCGCCTGCAGTCCCCGCGACCGGGCGCCATCACCCAGGGACGCCTGCGTCTGCCCCTGGTGCGGGACGCCCACACCCAGGTGCTCTTGGACTTCAACCGGCCCGTCCCCGGATGGATGGCGAACGAGGAATACGGTGAGGGCACGATTTCGGTCCGCAACGGTCAAGACCGGGCGGCGTTTTTCAATGCACCGGCCAAGCCGCGCACCGGTATCCGGACCTCGGTGCGACTGCCGGCGGACGGCACGGTCGAATGCTGGATCAAACCGCTGGGGCCGCAACGGAAGCACGCCACGGTCGCGAGTATCGGCTCGGTCGGGAATACCAAGTTGGACATCTACGTCGGCTCGGACAGTCGCGTTAGGGCCGGCATCGTCCGCAAAGACGGCGCCGAGACCGTTGTTGCGAAAACCGTACTTCCCGATGCAACCTGGACGCATGTGGCCGTGACGTGGGGTCGCAATACGCCCATCCGCATCTACCTAAACGGACGTCTCGATGTCGCCGGCAAGAAAACCGGCCCGCCGTACGCGTGCACCAACGACGTTCTCTGGATCGGATGTCGGCCCTGGTACGTGAAAGACAAGCCCGACCACTCCGCCTGGTACGCGGACCTGAGTTTCCGCGGCCTGGTCGACGAGTTCCGGGTCAGCAACACGGCTCGTGAGAAATTCGAGGCCCTCGGCGCCCCAAAGAAACCATGATCGAAAAAACGGAATCACGAGCCTTGCGGCCGTGCGCGCCCGGTCGGAGACAACGGTCCGCCGTCGGACCGGCAGAATCGGGAATGATGCGCCGTCCATCAATCGGAGCAACGCCGTTGAAAAACCTGAGCTTATCCTTGACCGCATTGCTTTTGGCGGCTGTCGCTGCCGCGGAGGACAATCTCCTGCCCAACGGTGGCTTCGAGCAGGGCGACACCCGTCCGCTCGGCTGGGGCTTCGTGGTCTGGTCGCGCAAACCGTCTCGCGGCCGTTTCACTTGGTCCACGGACGCCCGGAGCGGCGCTCGAGCCAGCCGCCTGACCGGACTCGAGAACGCGGGCGGCGAAGCGGTGCGCTCCCTGATCTACAGCGATCCCATCCAAGTCCGACCGGGACTGTACAAGCTGGCCGGGCAGTACCGGACGGCGGGGGATGCCAGGGCCCAACTGCAGGTACTCGTCTATTCCGAGCCGGTGGCCAAAGGTGTGTTCAGCACTCCGCCGCGCTCCAAATGGTCGCGCAATCTCCCCCTCGCCCCCGCCTGGTCCGGCTTCGATTTCGACCTCAACCTGTCGCCGGGCGTGCGCCGGATCGTCGTGTTGCTGCGTGAGACGGATATCGGCGATGTGGACTTCGACGACGTGTCTCTGACGCCCGTGGAGGACGCTCTGACCCTGCGCGTTTACCCGGCGGAATACGGGCGAGGCGGTGTGGTCCCGCTCGTCCGCAACGCCCCCAGCTTCATGCGTGTGATGCTGATGGGCGACCGCAAACGCCTGGGCCCCGGCGCCGAAATCCAGTTGGACCTGCCGGAGGGACTGGGCGAATTCGGCCTGCTCGAGCGTCTGGGACCGATCACTCGCGAAAAACAGCCGTACACGCGTTTTCGAATTCCGCTGGGTGCGGACATCGCAGCCCGCCTGAAAGCGACCGTTTCGCACTGCGGCCTGACGATTTGGCTCGATCCGAAAACCGTGCAGGACGGCGCGGCCTTGTATTGCCGGCCAGTCGTTGCCGGGAAGGTGTTGGCCGAAACACGCGTGCGGCTGCGCGTCCTGCAACCGCTGCCCGTGGGGCCGCGCCCGAAACGCTTCCACAACTTCTTTTGCTGGGGTCTGTTCGGCAACGTTCCGAAACGACTTCGCGGCAGCGTGTACGACATGGTCCGCAACCAAATGGGCGTGGACATTCATCTGGTTTCACGGGCGGAGAACTCGGATTGGCTGGGTTACCTCCGCGACCGTTTTGCCGCGGACGGGGGAAGGCTCTGGGCGAACATCCCCGGCGCCTACCCCAAGGCGATGCGGCGAACGGGTTGGGAGACCGAGATCGTGAAAACCGGCAAGCCCTTTTTCGCGCGGGACGCCGGCTACTACCGGGCCTTGGCGGGCAAGGTATCGGGAGTTTTCTGGGACTGGGAGCCGGCGAATGCCGTGCGCAACCCCTTGTGGGACGATCCGGCCACGGTCAACGCCTTTGCCGAGCGCGAGGGGCTCGATCCGAAAGCGTTGACGGCGCCGGTCCTGCAACGAAACGGGCCCCTGAAGCAACGCTTTCTCGAGTTTCGCACCTGGCAGCTCGGTCAGACCATGCGTCTGTGGGCCGAATACGTGCACGACATCGATCCCGATTGGACCGTTGCCATTTGCCAGGGCTCGGGCATGCCGCCCGAACGGCACGTGGACTACCGCGCCTACGCGGACATCCCGAATCTCCTGCACATTCCCATGATCTATACGGGCAGCGCCATGGCTTTCGCCCGCAACGTGAGCGAGTTGCGCGAGTACTTGCCCGAGGCGCGGATCATGCCCATGACCTCCACCGGCATGGTCGCCGACTCCGGTTGGCTCATGGCCAAGACGCCTCGAGCCGTCTATTTCGACTTCATCACCAGCGCGTTGCTGGGGTGTGCGGGCTGCTCGCACTGGCCGAACCTCGAGCGCGGTTTCGATATGGAATACGTCTGGGAAACGGCCCGGGCCATGCGCGACATCGGTGCGGTGGAATCGTTCCTCTTCGACGGGGAACGAAATCCGACCGGGGTGGACGTGCGCCTCCTGCCCGAGGCCGAGGCAACGATCCAAACCGGCCGGGGAACGGTTCGCCTGATTTCCCCGCAGTGGGAGCGGTACGCCCTCTCCTTCGTCTACAAGTTGGGGCGCCGGACGTTGGTGGCCGTGTGCAACCTGCACGAAGTCAAACCCGCCACGGTCGAGGTGCGCGTGCCGCGCGCCGCCCCTTCAGCTCTTTTCGCACACGATCCGATCACCGGGAAGGTGCTTGCTCCGTCTGCAGGCGGGGCATGGACAGCCGAGCAACTCCGATCCGGCCTGTACTACGAAGTGCCGCCACGGTCCTTGGGCATGCTGGTTTTGGGCCCGGAGCGGCCCGCCGCTCCGGGCGGGGGACGTGTGTCGGAGCAGGCGGTGCGCAAGCGCTACCAGGCACGGCGTCGAGCCGCGGAGGCGAGCGGGGACATCCGCGGCTTGAGCAAGGGCGGACTCGAGATCGGCTGGGCCGACATGGACGGCGACGGCAACGCCGAAATCCGCCTGGCCTCCGCCGGGCAGGAATTGGGATTCGGACCGTCCGGAAACCTGTGGAGCTGGCGCGTCGGCAAAGAAAGAAGGGAACTGGTCAGTCGCTTTGACGGCGGGGGAGCGTGTGTGGATCAGTTCTGGTGGCCGGAAGGGGCCCGCACCTCGGAGGACAAGACCGGCGAGTACGAGCTGATCGCGCGCGAAATCAAGGGCGGTCGCGCCACGCTTGTGTTCCGGCGCGTCCTGTCGCATTGGGCCCTGGGGGGACTGGTGCTGGAAAAAGCCTACTCCATCCCCCGCGATGCGACCCGACTCGATGTCCGCGTGACCGTGCGCAACGAATCTCCCGAGCCCCACGAGTTCAGCTACTGGTCGCACAACTGCCTGGACGTGGGCGGTACGCCGAGCCTGTTGCTCCGGACGAGCGCGGGGGAGAAACTGTTCGCGGGCGAAAAACAGCCCCGGGAAATCTGGGCCCGGCTGGCCGGTCTGTCGGCGGCGCAGCAGGGGTTGCTGCGCGACACGGACCTTCCCGAACTGACGGCATCGATCTTCCGGCTCGGCTCCGCTGCCGGACCCCGCATCGAAATTCGGACCGACCCGGCCCGATTTCTCCAGCTCTACCGCTGGTGGGACGGTACCACCAGCGGCCGGTACACGGTGGAATGGATGTATCGGAAGCAGAAACTCGAGACCCACAAAAGCTGGAGCACAACCTTTTCCCTGACGGTTTCGGGCGTCGACATCGACGAGCAGTGACCCGGACGGGCGCCGCCTCGGCACGGGTTCTCGCCGCAGCCATGAGGCGGAGACGGACTCCGGAAGCCCTGGCCGTTCTTGGGACACGATGCGCACGACACGGGAAAAGCTCGCCGGACCCCGAACGGCTTGAACCGAACATGGGTGGACGGACTATGCGGACAATCGAAAACGCACTTTGGCGACGGCCGGCGGCCGCGCTGTGTCTGCTTTGCTTCTTTTCGCCTTTTTGCCGGTCGACGGCCGGCGAGGCAACGGGAGATGACGCCATGCCCACCGCGGATGTATACCCCATCACCTTTTGGGCCATGCACTATTGGCGGGGCAAGCCGGAGTATGAAAAAATCATTTCCGACGAGCAGTACCGTCTCATCAAGCAGTGCAATTTCAATTTGGTGATGGGCGGTCCGCTCGACAAGGCCCAACGTTTTGGCTTGCAGTGTATGTCGGATGCCTTGCCGTGGACTTACATGCGCAATCTTTGGTGGACGCCGGACAAGCCCGTGAGCGAGGCGCAACGCGACAAGATCCGGGCCCTGTTGGGCCGGGTGGATCGCAAGAACCCGGCCTTGTGGGGGTACCATCTCTGCGATGAACCCGGGACGAAACTGTACCCCAAGATCAAGGAAGTCCTGGCCATCATCAGAAGCGTGGATCCGGACCATCCGGTGTTCATCAATCTCCATCCCGGCAGCGACCTGCTGCGTTTTGCCCGCGAAGTGACCCCGGACCTCCTCGCGTACGACCACTACCCGGTCTTCGAAGACGGAGCGCCGCTGGACGGCAGTATTCCGCCGGGGTTCGACAACGCCAACTTCCGGGTGGACCTCGCCCGCGGCCGCAGGGCCGCCCTGGCGTCCGGACTTCGTTTCATTCCCACTATGCTGTCCTCGGGCCATTATCTCGACTACGAGGTCAAGGGTGTCAAGTACCACCGCAGTTACGGTCACATCACCGAAGCCCGCCTGCGCTGGCAGGCGTATTCCGCACTGGCGTACAATGCCGGCGGCATCGCGTGGTTCCTGTACTTCACTTCTCCAAGAGACACCTACGAGGAGGCAGCGATCGGCAGAGACTGGCGACCGACGCAGAAATACTACTGGCTCAAGAAACTGAACCGTGAAGTGGGCGCGATCGGCGTGATCCTGCGCGGCCTCCGGTCTGTGGGAACCTACGAATCCCGGCCGTTCTACTGCTACAAAGGCCGCAGGGCGGAAGACCTCACGCCGTTCGGTGACAAGGGCTTCATCACCGGCGTCGAAGGGGGCTTGGTCACGGCCGGGGAATTCACGGGGGAAAACGGGATGCGCTATCTGATCCTGGTGAACCGCAACGTGAACGAGAGCGTTCGCATCACCCCTCGGCTACGCTGGGGCTCGATAGGTACAGTGGATGTGTTCGATCGAGAAAAACTGTCTTGGCGGGTGCTCTCGGGGCCTCCAACCGATGCGGTCCCCTTGCGAGTCGAACTCGCCCCCGGCGATGGAATTTTCCTGCGCCTGAACCCGCGATAGACAGACGCAGTGTGCGGCTCTGAATCCAGCCGCGCGACTGGCGGTCCCAGCGTGCGGCGGACGCCTCGGGGTCCGTCCGCGGAGGACGGTGAGGAACTGCCGGTTCGAGTCCCCGCGTCAAGTGCGCTTGTCGGGCAAGTTTTTGTCAGTCTCCAACATCGAGCCCAAGCAAATCCACGGCATTGCGCCAGGCGATACACCGGATGTCGTCCTCGGTCGCCCCCCAATTCGTCAAGAACTCCACCAAGCGCGCCACGGACGGTTCGTAGGCGCATTCTCCACCGGACCAAACCAAATGGTCCACGCCGTACGGCAGGTAGGGGGGACCGATGCGCGTGCACCAATCCGTTCCGACCAACAGTCGGTCGTGCGGAATCCGCATCAGGGCCTCGGCGACGCCCGGGGAGTGAAAGTCGATGATTTCGGCCCAGAAATTGTCCGGCCACCTTCCGCAGCGTTCGTCAATACGATCCAAATAAGCGCGCACCACCGGCGGATCGTCGTCGGCCATGCCGATCATGTGGGCCAGGATGTAGCGCGCCTCGGGCACACGTTCGGCAATGCCGAGAATGTCGTCGAGTTGCCCCAGGCCCGACGTGTGCCCCTGGTGAGGACTGTTCGAGGTCGAGAGGTGAATCTGGACCGGCACATCATATTCGACAGCTTTCCGAACGACCTGCTCGCCGGCGGAGGTATTCATGTCAAAACGAAGAATGTAGCCCAGCATCTCGCCGAGCATGACGAATCCGTACTGTCCCAAGCACAGATCCATGAGTCGCAACGCCTCGTCCGGGAAATTGAGGTTCACGCAACAAGCACCGTAGAACCGATTCGGGAATGCCGCGACCAGACGCTGGATGCAGTCCGCCGCCGACCGACCGGCCTCGGGATCGTCGCACATTTCGGCCAGAAACCCGACTCCGGGACTGATCACCAAGCGCAAATCCGCCGAGTCTGCCGCGAACACTGCCTGGAGGTCGTCCGACAGCGTCGGCGATTCCCGGGCGATGTGGGCATGGGTGTCGATCCAGGTCGTCATGGAAGATTGCATGATTCCGTCGTGCTCCTTACCGCCCTCACCCCCGTCGGAAATCCGGGCCCCTGTCCCATGGGCAAACTGGGCCGTCGACGTTTCCCGGACCGCCGGTCTGCCCGTCTCGATTGCCGCACGGGGCAGGCCACGCTGTCTGTGCTCCCAAAACGCATGGGGCAACCGCAACGCTCGGCGAAGTCGACCCCGTGCCGACAAAGCGGTTGGATCACGGGAAAACAGGCTTGTCCGCGAACCGCGGACCGCGGTCGACAAGTTTGGACCAGACCTCAGTAGATTGAGCTTGGAGGTCTGTAAAGTTGGATTCCCTTTTTTGGACGGACTCCCGGGAATGGGTGTGGGTGACTGCGTTACAGTTTCGCGCGAATTTGAGCTTGGAAGCGTCATCTTCTGTAAAGTAGTCGCCCACACTGGCGGTGACAGTGACAAAAAAAGAGGGCATTCTGCTCTACAGCGTTACCGAGTTCTGTTGGACCAATCCCGCTCGGCGGAAGAGGCGCCGCCCGGCGGCGCGGCAGCGAGCCCGCGGAGCGAGAGAATACCGACTCTCGCGGTTTGCCCACCTTTTTTGAGCGGGCTCTATCTTGGATGAAGCTCGGCCTTGAACAGGTAGACGTCCCTTCCCGCCGGCGAGACAAGCTGCGCCTCCGCCCTGCGGTCGCCTCGCAGATAACGGCGCCAGAACGCCGTCTGGAACCGGACGATTACCCGGGTGACCGGATCGTTTCGTCGTACTTCCGCCGTCGTTCGCACTTTACGCGCAGCAGCGCGCAGGAAGCCTCGCGTCATCATGCCGTCCGGGTCGAAATCAAGGTGTTCGGCACCCTTGATTCCCACGAGGACCTTCGGCGGAAAAGCCTTCTCGTAGTACGCGATCACCCTCTGCTCTTTCATCGGCGCCCCGGGACGCTTGTCCAACAACAAGATCGTCTCCTTCTCTCCGAAGATAATCATTTGCGGGACGCGGATGCGCCCCAAGTCCATCCTCCCGGCCGAAGGCGCCATAGGGACAATTGCCTTGACGCGTGGGTCGTGGTAGATCCGGATGCCGCCGGCGACGGCCCAGGTCGTCCAAGAGCCGAACGATACACCCGTCAATCCGATCCGGTCAGGGTCCACCAAGCCGTGGAATGGGGAACTCTTGTCGGCCGTGGCCTCGAGCAGTGCATCGATCACGGCACGAATCTCGCGCGGGCGGTGCTCGTACTCATCCCGGGCGGTGGGGCCTTTTTCCTTGCCTCGGCTGAGCCGTATGGCCCAACCGAGGGCCCGGAGCGTCTGTGCCCTCGTTGGCGGATGCTCCATGTCGGAACGAAGCAACGTCACTTTGTCGTGATGGTCCGGGGCCGCCACAACAAAGCCGGCGGCGGCCAGCGCCTCGGCCCAGGACATGGCACAAATGCCCGCGCCAATGCCGCCATGGGAAAAAACGACCAGCGGAAACGGACCCCGAGCAGGCACAGCCCCCAAAGCGACCCGGCCCTCCAAATACGGCAAGGCAGGCACATACTTCTTGAGCGTGGCCGATTCGTTCGTCGGGTACCAAAAGGCCACAACCAAAGGTCCTTTGGCTTGCTGCGGTATCTTCAGTATTCGATACCCGACCCTGTAGGGAGAGTCGGCGGGTTCGCCCGACACGAAGTGTCCGGACATGGCCGCCGCCACGAGCGGCAACGCCACACGGAACAACAAGGTCGCGACACCGCCTCGACTGATGAAACCACTGGTCATCCCACCCGACATCGCGCTTCTCCATCACACTTTCCGGACGAACGCATCGCGCCTTATCGGCGTGCCGTTTCGGGCATCCTTGACGTTAGGACTCATGCCTCCGTCGTCGGATGGGAACCACCCGCCCTCACCTGCTCCGCTGTTCGGCAGAGCGGACCGCGTCGTTTCGCATGCTTCGTTGCCTCCGCACGCCGACGCGCGACGACATGATCAACAGACCATTATCATGTGCGGCACCTTGTTTCCTATCCATCAATGTGATGCGGTGTCCGCAATGGCACAATCACAACGGATCGATCGGGCAATGCGCCCGTGGGGACCGGGCTCGACCGGT
>JAADHN010000105.1 GCA_013151865.1 Kiritimatiellota bacterium | reverse complement strand
TGCGGCAGACCTTGTCTTGCGGTCCCGACCGATTTCGTTCCCCCGTGTCATCCCACCCTGCAACCTCCTTCCCTGCCGGGTCGACGTCAAGATGCAACCCGACCGGCGATCCAATCTACACTCGCACTTCCCGAAAAGTCAAGCGATTTTCCGGAAAAAATCGTCATGTCTCGCCTTTTCGACCGACATCCAGGCGCCGCGGGGACGGCGGTTCTCTCAGTGCAGCACTGACAACAACACTGCAAGAGCCGCGAAAAAACAGCCCAGGGCGACTTTTCCGACCACAACGTTTCGGCGGCTCCAGCGCAGCAATCGATGCGTTTTGAGCCCTTGGTAAGTGACGACGAAGGCGGCGACCAACGGCAGGATGAACATGGTGTTGTACAGCAAGAGGTAGACCAGGGCCAGCCCTTTTCGTCCGTGTTCCACTCCCGCGCCTTTGACGATCAGGACCAGGGTGGGCACATACACCTGCCCCGTGCATGCCGCTTCCAGGCCGGTCACGGCAATGCCCGCAAAGGCGGAACCGATGAGGAGGCGTTTGCTCTCGATTCCCCGGTGAAGGATGCGATGAATGCGGCGCTTGATTGCGTCGGGAAGTCGAAGACTGACTGCAGCCGGGTCGCGGGTCCGGTGGAAGCGCAGGGCGTCCCGAAACGATAAGAAAGCCAGGACCGCGAGCACGACGGCCATGGTGACTTCAAAAGGTCTCCGCAAGGCCCCGATTCGGTCCAGGACGCCCAGGATTTCAAACAGGCCGAGCCCCAGGGCCGTGTAGGTGAGGAACGACGCCGCGCAGAAGGCGACCCCTACCATGATCAGGCGCCGACCGCGGATTTTCAGTACGGAAAGCAGGCTGAGGAAAAAGACCAGGGTCGAGATCGCACACGGATTGATGCCGTCCGCGAGTCCGCCCCCGATGACCCCGAGCAGTGTGAAACTGCGGAGACGGCGGGAAAGGATTTCTCCGGCCTGTTCGTCTCCTGCCCGTTCGGGGCCGCCGGCCGCCGAAACCGATTCGTCCGGGGCCGGCCCCGCGGAGAGCAATTCTTCGACTTTCGGTACGACCCCGTCCCGGATTCGAGACCATCCGGCAAAGACATATCGTCCGTTCACGACCATGACGGCCGAAGTGTTCGTTTCAATCCCGAACTTCTCGATGTACCGCACGAGCGCGACATAGTTCGCCTCTTCCGCCGTATCCCGTTTCCGAACTCTGCAAACCCCGGCGTACTCGTGTTGGAGGACCGGAAGGATTTCGGCCGTAATCCGCTCACAGACAGGACAGCCTTTCTCATAGAAATACTCGACGGTAACGCGCGGGGTGACGCCATCCGGTCCGGCGTTCTTCCGAAAACCGGCGGGCGGGTCGGCCCCTTCTCGTGCAGGGGCCGGGAGCAGAATTACAGTCAGTGCGACCAAGGCAATCAGATCATTTCGGGGAAAGCGGCGCATGGCGGCATCATGGCAGTACCCGGATGGGCACTTCGATGTCCTTCATTTTCGGCAGGTCCGTCTTGATGTGGATCGTTTTCCCATCCAAGTCCGCCGATACCCGCAGGTTTGTCAACAGGATCTTGCTGGGACCGACGGTCCGGGACTGGATTTCAACCTTGGCCCCTTTGACCGGAACGCGGACAGAGAGGACATGGAACTCGGTCTCCGATCCGGGCAACAGCAGGAGTCTGCGCCAGACCGGCCGCGCCGGAACGCCCCGGAAAACCAGGACGCGCGGCACAATCCGGACTTCCGGCAGCACGAACGCCGCCACACCCACTTCGAGGCGTCGATACTTCGGGAAATCGGTCGACACGAAAACGGTTGCGCGAAACACCCCCGCCGGCAAGGGCGGCGCCGTATGAATCAAAAAGCGGCTGCACCGACCGCCGCCATCGACCTCGCGCTCCACTTGGATCACGGGGGTTTCCGTCCGGACCGCGGTGATGTTCACACCGGCTTTCTTCCTCCCGGACAAAACGACTTCCCGGGTCAGGTCGGCGTTCGGGGGGATTGCGCCGAAGTTTACGCGCACCGGTTCGAGAGTGAGGTCGTACACAACCGAACCGGTCACCCACAGGTCGAGGCGGGGTGCGTTCGAGGCATTCGAGCGAACCGAGAACCTCTTTCTGAACGGTCCGCGCAGTCCCTTGAGAACCAGGCGCGTTCGAAGCTCCGTCCGTTGCCCGGGCGCCAGTATCTTACGGGCAAGGTCGATAACGGCGCAGCCGCAGCCGGACCTCACATCCAGTATTCGCCTGCCCGTTCTGGGCAAAATCGGTTGTTGCGGGTTGTCCGGTCCGGGCAAAACCGGACGACGGCGAACGGCTGCGAAAACGGCGATCGAGCGGAAGAGTCGGCGCCGATACCGATTCCGCCCCTGAAGGAAACGAAAAACCGGAGCCGGACAGACGGCGCCTGGGCATCATGGGACAAGAGGGCGGGGAGATGGCGGGTCAACACGGGCCACCGCGGTCCTGTGGGGTGTACAGGGCCAACTCAAAGCCGCGCCGGCGCCCGGTTTTTCGTCGACACTCGTGCGTGATTCTTGCCGTGTCGCAGGAGTCCGAGGGGTACAATGAAGTGTTCGACATTTCGGGCCGCCGGCAGTCCTTCCCGAGTAAACGGCACGAACAACTCCCCTACATAGTTGCTGTGCTCGAGCGCGCACCCATTGAGTTCCACTTCGAAGGGGACCCGCCAGCAGGGCTCGGCGGTCTCGATACGCAGCGCGGCGGTTTCGTGCGGCCCGCCGTCCGAAACATTCGCGTGCACCAGAAACTCGAGTTCCGCCGGCACATCCGGTCGGATGGGCCGCGGCAACAGGTCGAACCCGGCTCCGATCACGTAGTGTTTCGGTCTGCCCGCCAGAGCGTCTCGGTCGCAAATCGTGCGCAGCATGTCGAACGGCGGTTCGACCCCCGGGAACTCGAGCCGGCGCGGCTCCCCGAAGGAATGGTCCCGGCAATACGCAAAGTTGAAGAAACTGAGGCCGTCCGCACCGCGTTCCCAGAATTCGAACGCCAGGGTCTCGTACTGTTCGACCGTGGTTTTCTGCAGGTAGTTGTTGGTAAAACCATGTACTGGGTTCCGGCCTTGCTGCGTGATGAAGTGGAGTTCGGCATACACCGCCGTGTCCGCAGGCAGGTGTTCGCGGAACTGCTCGACGGCGACTTCTGGCGTAGATCGGAAAAACGGCGAAATGTTCACCATGTCCACCAGTCCCTCGTGTGCCCACGCTTCCACGTCGAGCCCGGCCTTGAGAGCACGTTCGAGAGTATGCGGGACCCGTACGCAAAGCGGTAGTCTGCCGCGCTCTCCGGCTGTCTCGTCCAGCATTTTCCGGACGCGGCGGACGAACCCGGTCATCACGTCGCGTCCCTCGGACTCGGATCCCCTGGGGAAATAGACGGGCGAGCGCATGAAATCCAGCTCCAGGCCGTCGGGGGCATAGCGCGTGCAGAGTTCGGTCAACAGGGCCAGGTAGTAATCTCGGACCTCACGATGCTGATAGTTGAAATGCGCACCAGCCCCGCTCCCGAGGCGGAATTCCGGGTGCCCGCGCCAGAACCGGTCGTGAGTTGGGCATGTTTCATTCCAGAGGTAATGGTGATCGTTCATACGGTAGGAGAAGAAGAAAGCCAAGCCCTGGGCCCGGGCCGTGTCCCGCGTCAGACGTACCGGGTCTTTTCCTTGCAGCATGTACTCTCGGACTCGCCAGTAGGCCTTCTCATAGTACTTGAGGTCGCATTGTCGGGGAGGTTCGACTCGCTCTACGTCCTCGGTCTCCCAGCGCGGGTCCACTTCCGATGGCCACAACACGGCGCGCCAAGCCGTCGGGCAACACATCAGGGCGTCCACCTGGGTGCCTTCGAGTTCCCGGACGTACCGCCGAACCTGTTCATCCCCGACCGGTTCGCAATACGGTTGCCAAGGGGTTTGGGAGGTGAACAGGATCAGCATTTCGTGGTTGTAGAGGCAGCGATAGGACGGCTTCACCATCATTGTTCCTCCCGGTCGTCACAATCAGACCCGCCGCCAAGCTTCCTCGAGACGCGCGAAGTTGTCGGCCACGGTCTCTTCGACCGTCTTGCCGGGCCACGGAGTCATTTCAATGACCAGGTTGCCCCGCGCCGTCCGGTCCAGAAAATCGATGTCCAAGAGTAAGGCCAGGATTTCGGCAATCTCGGGGACATCGATCTCGCCGCCCGGAAAACCGACGGGCGGGTGGGTGTCGCCGTACCGCGGGTGGGTCGTGTCACGGAGAACACAATTGCCCAGGTGCACCCGCTTCAGGTGCGGTGCGCACGTGCGAATCGCGCTCTCGAAAGACTCGCCCATCAAGGGCAGGTGGGCCACGTCAAGTTCGATGCCGAGGTTGTCCACTTCGGGCCGGAGCGACTCGATCAATTGCACGCATTTCGAGGTCGAGCCGTACAGAAAACATTTGTCCACGTCGGTGTCGAACGGTTCGAGCTGGGCAGTGATGCCGTGGGGTGCGAGCCGGCCGCACAGCCACCGTGCGAACTCCGCAAAGGCCTGCTCATTGTCGACTGCGGCCAAGTCCGGGCTGGGGCCGCCCGAGGCAAAGATGAACCCAGTTGCACCGATGGCCGCGGCCTGCCGGATCATTTCCTCGACCACCAGTCGGGCCAGGCCCTGCTCGCTGTCTGAAGTGGAACAGAAGGAGAGTTTCCGCAGCGGAAACAGATGCGTGGCAAAAGTGACGTCGGTCTTTCCCGCGTCCCGGATGATTGGCGCCAGACGTTTCTCTGCCTCGCGGTCGAACGGCAGACAGCAGTCGAAAGTCTCGATGTCGTCCCGTGTTGCGAACTCCGCAAGTGTTTCAGTATGCAGACGGGCATCGTCCATGCAGGCGGGGTAGAGCATGTGATGCACCAAGCCGATCCGGGCAAATTCGCGGATGTCGTCTCTCATGGGGTCCTCCGGTTTCTTTGTTCAAGTCTTGTCCTGGGGTACCCCCGGAGTCCGTGTTTTCAACAGAAGTACTCGTGGGGACCATCGCAATAGCTCGTGAGCCGGCCTTCCCGCACGAGCCGTACGAGTTCCCGACGGGCCCGGCGGGCGGACATGTTGCAACAACGCGCGTAATCGGGCGCGGTGAGCCGGCCTTGCCGCTGAAGGAGTTGCCGTAACCGGGGCGGCAGGCGTCGTTCTCCGCCGGCCGCAGCAACGCGGGAGAGGCTGCGCCGCATCAGGGCCGAGGCTTCCATGTTGTGTTCCCCGGCGCGGACGGGGCACCGCCGGCCGGCGGCGGTGTCCACTTCGTACGGGGGCGATATGTCCCCCCGGATGTGCAGGACCACGACGCGGCGCCCGTCGATCCGACAGAACTCGACCTGCACCGGCACGGGCGGTTCCGTCAGAGCGCGGATGCGGCCGACCAATTCTGCAATGTCCGACCTCGATATGTCGCAACCGGCGACCTCGCCGTCGTCTCGTATTCCCAGCAGGAGCCGGCCCCCGCCGGAGTTGGCCAGTCCCGCACATTCGACGGCCATTTTCCGTGCGGCCGTCGGCCGGAGCTTGAATTCTGTCGCGCGGTCTTCGCCACGGGCGATCCAGGCACGGACCAGTTCGGGCGTCGTGCCCCCTTGTCCCGTCGGTTGCGTCATGCGGCGTCACCCCGGGTTCGTTCGAGCTTCAAAGGGACCGATCTGTCGTCGGGCCCGGCGACTGTGCTCCTCTGCCTGGAGGTTGGCGGCGCCGGACGTCCTGCCGCCACGTCCCGCCGGGTCCGGCACAGCCCAATTCCTCGACCTTCCGACGCGATTCGAGCGGTTTGCGCCGTATCCTGTCTTCGGCGCCCGAGGGGGAGCGGTCCTTCCAAGGCAGAGATCATTTCTGCACAGCCGCCTGGGCCACGAGCTTTCGCTGCCAGTAGAGCGCCCACACTTCCGTGGCGTTCCGGCCTTCAATCACCATGCTGTGTGCGGGCGTCAGGCTCTCGGCGAACTCGCGTTTGACAGCCTCGAAGTACGGACCCGGATTGAACGATACTTCAAGTCGGACCGGGGACGCCACCCGGAACGGCCGGATGCCCGCGGCGACCGTCATCGACTCGGCGGCCGCGGCCCGAATCGCCGCGGCGGTTTCCCGCAATGGCAGGCAGCGTCCGGCGGTTTCGCCCAACGATTCCTTGACGGGTACTGCGGGTACGCCGAGTAGCAATTGTCGGGCTTCGCGGACGCCTGCCGAGTCGGCCGTGACCAAGATCACGGGAACCCCGAAGTCGCCGGCGACGGCGGCTTCCATGCCGATCTCTCCGACTGTGACGCCGTTGATGCGGAGTTCGCGGATGTCGGGTTCGTACGTGTGGTGCAACAGTTCGCCGGTGCCGCACATGCTATGAAACCCGAGAAGCACCATGCCGGAGAACGTCTCGTCCAGGCCGCCCGCCCAGTCCGGACGATAGGGCGGTTTGCCTGCAATTACGGACACGCCGTCGGGCAACCAGGCCGGATCCACGTTCCGCCCGTAATAGTGCTCGTCGTAGACGACCGTTTCGGTGACTCCTGCACGCTTCAGTCCTTCGAGGCAGGCGACCAGATCGGACCGGAACATTCGCAGTCCGAAATCGAACTCGGCCGCCCCGGGTTCGGCTTGGGTCGGGCTGACCACTCCGCTGACGCCTTCCATATCGCAACGGACCATGATCCTGCAATTACTCATGTTCTTGCTCCAAGTCGCGTTCGGCTCGAGTGTCCGCCCCAATTGCCCGGGAGCGCCGGGCAATGCGATCGAGCAGATTTTCGAAGGCGTCGGTGTAGGCGTCGATCGAGTGAAGTTCGGCCAGCTCTCGTGCCCGGCGTCCCATTTCCTGCCGCAACCGACGGTTTCGGCCGAGCCGCAGCAGGGCAGTGAGCCAGACCTGTTGGATTTCCGCCGGCGGCTGGTGGGCCACCGGCAGGACGAACCCCTCCTTTTCCGGGGTGATGATTTCGGCCGAGCCGTTGTAGCGGCTCGAAACGACGGGCAGGCCGGAGGCGAGGGCCTCGAGCACCGCGTTGGCGCACGCGTCGTAGTAGCTGGGGTGGACCAGAACATCGGCGGCGCGATAGACTTCCTCGATGCGGGCGGTGGTCCCGAGGCAGCAAAGCTGCGGGCAGGTGCGCCGCGGGCGACGTTTGCCGACCACCAGCAAACGGGCGCCGGGGACGGACGCGGCCAATCGCCCGAAGATGCCGGTAATGAGGTCGAGGTTCTTCAAGCCCAGGTTGTGCCCGACGAAGAGAAAGGCCGTTTGATCCGGTGCGATCCCAATCCTCTGCCGTGTCTCGCGGCGTTCGGCCTCGTCCCGGGGAGGACGAAACCGCTCGATGTCAACCCCGTTGAGCAATACGGTGATCCTTTCGTCCGGCAACGTCGAGACGCGTCGAACCTGCTGTGCCACGAACTGCGAAACCGCCAGTACGTGCGTGTCCGGTGCTTCCAGAAGGCGGCGCTCCCGGGCAAGGATTCGGCGGTGCTTGGGCAACTGTTCCTCGAGCAGTTTGGCCAGGAGCATCGGCCCCTTCCGCCGCAGCCGGTTGAAGCGCAGGAACTCGGCGTGCACACCGCCGCCGAGCCGGTGCAGGTCGGCGGGGGCCGTCAGTCCCCAATCAATGCGCACATCCGGACGAAGTTCGCGGGCGACTCGGGTTGCGTCGGGTTGAGAGGCTGCCGAATGGAGAGTGATGTCCGGTAGGGGAGCGCCGTTCCGCGTCAGGACGTGCACGTCGTGTCCCCGCTGCGCCAATCGCCGGAATACGGCGACGGCAAACCCTTCGGCGCCGCCGGTCCGGGCCGAAAAATCCTCGATGATCAAAAGCAGGCGCACTCGGCGGGTTCTCCTCGCGGCGGGGGGGAGAGGGCGGTTGCCGTTTTCAGGTGTGGTACTCGGCGTTGATCTTGACGTACTCGTAACTGAGGTCGCATGTCCAGACAACGGCCGTGCCCGTCCCGTCGGTTCCGAGGTCGAGTTCGATTCGGCATTCGGGGCCTTTCAGGGCGGCGGCCTGCTCCGTCTCGGGCGTGCCGGCGTCCCGACCTTCTCGCACGATGGGCACTCCGTTGTAGTCCAGACTTACGCGCTCGGGATTGACCTGTACGTCCGCGTATCCGGCGGCGGCCAGGAGGCGTCCCCAGTTCGGATCGCCGCCGAACCAAGCGGTCTTGCAAAGTGCGGAGTTCGCAATGGCCTCAGCACACCGGCGAGCTTCTCCGCGAGAAGCGGCGCCGGACACACACAGCTCTATGAAACGCGTTGCGCCTTCGCCGTCCCGGACCATTTCTCGCGCCAGCACGGCCATAACATGGGCCACGGCCGCGCGGAAACGCGTGGCGCCGGGTGAGGTCTGGTTCAAGACGTTTCCGCCCGCGGCGCCGTTGGCCAAAAGCAGGACGGTATCGTTCGTGCTCGTGTCGCCGTCCACCGTGATCCGATTGAACGAGCCGTCGAGCCCGTCCGTGAGACACGCCTGGAGAAAACCGGGCTCGACGTCGGCGTCGGTGGTCAAGAAGGCGAGCATGGTCGCGTGCGGCGGCTCGAGCTTGGGCGCGATCATTCCTGCGCCTTTGGCCATTCCGCCGATCCGGTAAGTTGCGCCGTTTTCCCGAACTTCGAGGGCGAGGGCCTTGGGGCGGGTGTCGGTGGTGAGAATGGCTTCCGCCGCGGCGGCCCCGCCGTCCGGGCTCAGCGCGGCGGTCGCGGCGTTCAGGCCACGGAAGAGGACGGGGAGAGATAGAGGGACGCCGATGCGACCGGTGGAACAGACCAGGATTTCGGTCGGGGATACGCCGAGCAACCGGGCCGCTTCGGCCGCGGTGGCCTCCGCGTCTGCGAGCCCGCGTGCCCCTGTACAGGCGTTGGCGTTGCCGCTGTTCACCACCACGCCGCGCACCGGCGCCTTCCGGGCCAGGAGTGCACGGTCATACGCGACCGGCGCCGCGGCGAATCGGTTCGAGGTGAAGGCGCCCGCAGCCCATGCCGGCCGGTCGCTGAACACCAGGGACAAGTCCGGCCGTCCGCTCTGTTTAAGGCCTGCCGCCACTCCCGCGGCGCGGAAACCACGAGGGGACGTGACGTCGCCGTTGTCGATTACGGTCCAGTTCATCAAGATCCAGTCTCTCCTGCATTGTGACGCCGGTTTCTTCTTGCCTCGACCGGATCGGCCGGACCCACCGCGCGAGCAGAGCACGGGGGTCGGACAGTCCGTCGAGAGTGCACATGCCTACGGATAGACCCCGCGAATGGCGATGGCGTCGGCCACGCGTTCGACCGCCAGCATCAAGGCGGCTGTGCGAAGTGTGACCTGCGCGTCCTCGGCCTTTGCGGCCACCGCCGCCCAAGCGCGGTCCATCACGTCCCGCAATTTGAGGTTGACCTCGCGTTCCGTCCAGAAGTACGATTGCGTACTTTGGACCCATTCGAAATACGACACCGTGACCCCACCCGCGTTGGCGAGGATGTCGGGGATGACGGTGACGCCCTTTTCGGCCAGGATGCAGTCGGCCTCGGGGGTGGTGGGGCCGTTGGCGGCCTCGGCGATCAGTCTTGCCTTTATACGCGGGGCATTGTCGGCGGTAATCTGCTTTTCGAGTGCGGCTGGAACGAGCAGATCGCAATCGAGTTCGAGGAGTTGGGCGTTGGTCACGCTGTCGGCGCCGGCAAAACCGACCACGGAGCCCGACTCGGCTTTGTATTCGAGCACTGCCCCGGGGTCGAGGCCTTTGGGATTATAGATGCCGCCGCGGCTGTCGCTGACCGCAATGACGGTCGCCCCTTCGCGGGCGAGAAGGCGGGCGGCGATCGAGCCCGCGTTTCCGTACCCCTGCACCACGACACGGAGGTCCTCGATGGGGAGATCGAGGTGTTTGAGGGCATTCAGCACCACAAACACGCAGCCGCGCGCCGTGGCCTCGTTGCGGCCGAGTGATCCGCCGATGCTGACCGGTTTCCCGGTCACGATCCCCGGCACGCTGTACCCCGCGTGCATGCTGTAAGTGTCCATGATCCAGGCCATGACCTGCGGGTTGGTATTGACGTCCGGCGCCGGAATGTCTTGTTCGGGACCGATGATGGGAATCAGTTCAAAGGCATAGCGGCGAGCGAGGCGTTCGAGTTCGGAGACTTGCAGTTTTTTCGGGTCGCAGATGACCCCGCCTTTGGCGCCGCCGTACGGAATATTCACCACGGCGCATTTCCAGGTCATCCACATGGCCAGGGCCTTCACTTCGTTTAAGGTCACCTGTGGATGAAAACGAATACCGCCCTTGCTCGGGCCGCGCGCCGCATTGTGTTGCACACGGTAGCCGGTGAACACCTGAATGGAGCCGTCGTCCATGCGCACCGGGAAGTTGACCGTGTATTCCCGGCGCGGGAAAGACAACACCCGCAGAATGTCTTTCTGCAGATCGAGCCGCCTTGCCGCTTCGCCTAGTTGGTTCAGGGCCATTTCCCAAGGATCGATGTTGTATTTCGGCATGCTTGCACCTCCGCGTCACGGGCAGGGTCGAACAGCGGGTTGACTGGGTTGCCGAGGTCCGGCAACGCTCAGCTCAGGGCGCGCTTGCCGGTCTCGGACGTACTGACGCGCAGCGCGTCCTCAACCGGAAGGACGAAGGCCTTGCCGGCGCCGATCGTTCCGGTGCGGGCAGCGTTCTTTATCAAGTCCAAGACATGATCGACGATTTCTTCTTCGACCACGATTTCAATCTTGTTCTTTTCGAGAAACCGGACTTCCGGCGCCCCCGTTTCATCTTCGCGCCGACCGCGCTGGCGACCGAAACCGCGGACGTCTGTGACGGTCATTCCGCCGACGCCGGCCTCGATCAAGGCGTCTTTCAGCGCCTCGAGTCGAGACGGTTGTATGAAGCACTCGATCTTTTTCAACATGGCGCCCACCTCCTCGTTCAGGGGGGTTTCGGACGAATGGGGATCGGTATTGCGATTATTCGGCGCGACTGCAACGGCCCGACTGCAGCGATGAATACCATAACAGAGTCGGGCGGACATTTCGAGGGCCGCCGTCAAGTCTCCCTGGCTCCGTTCCGTGCGCGGCGCCTCGGTTTCCGGAGTATACTTCACCGATTATTCAAATAATGTTTATTGGCTTCATGCAGAAAGATGGGCATGTTGTAGGGCGGGAAGATGCGACAACCGGGTGGTCTTCGGGCGGTTCGGTCGAAACTCGGGAGGCCGTTGAAATGCGACCTGTTACACGAAAATTCCTGCTGGTCCTTGTGGCTGCCGTCGCCGCGCTCAGCGCGGCATACGCGATCTTGAAGCCACGCCCGAAACCGGAAGGCCTGTTCCTTTACTGCGGTGCGGGGTTGCGTCCGGCCGTCGAGGATCTCCGGAGCGAGTTCACCAAACGGACCGGGGTTCCGATCCAGGTCACCTACGCGGGCTCCGGGTGTCTGCTTTCCATGTTGACATTCGCCCGCAGCGGGGACCTCTATATGCCGGGGGAACGGTATTATACGCAACAGGCCCAGGCGGCGGGACACATCACCTCTGACCGTGTGGTGGCGCGTTTCGTGCCCGTGGTGATGGTCCGCAAAGGCAACCCGAAGAACATTCGGTCGCTCAAAGATCTCGCCCGGTCCGACGTTCGAGTGGGGATCGGGCAGCCCCGGGCCGTCGCCTGCGGGCGCGTGTCACAGGAACTTTTGGAGCGGGCCGGGCTGTGGGACGCCGTCCGAAAGAACATCAAGGAACGCGGCGCTTACACGGGCACAGCGGTGGAACTCACCAATGCGATTGCCTTGAACGCGTTGGACGCGGCCATCAATTGGGATGCCATGGCGTATTTGGCTCTGGATAAAGTCGATATCCTGGTGATTCCCCGCCGCGAGAACCTCGAGGTCGAGGTGCCTTTGGCCATGCTGAACTGGAGCAAGCACAAGGAAGACGCCCGGCGTTTCATTGAATTTGTGGCCTCCGAAGACGGGCGCAAGATCTTCGAGAAACATGGATATCACACCTCTTCCGAGCCGTACAAGTTGTCCTATTATGGCGATTTTACCCTCGAATAATTCGGACAGCCTTTCGGCCGGTTCGGCGCTGTCGGGCGAGGGCGTGGGCGACCCCTCGAAGGGCTGGGTCGGTCTGGGACCGGTCCCCGATCCGGGAAGCCCGCGGAGGGCTTGGAGCGGCACGCCGCAACAATCGCGGCGCGTTTGTTCTGCTTGCGGGTTTTGGCGCTGGGCTTTGGCGCTGATTGCGGTTGCGGCGCTCACCGGTTGCGGCGGACGGTCTCCGCGGCGCTCTGCGGGCGCCGATTCACGTCTGCTGGTGTATTGCCCGCGTCCGGCCCGTGCGGTGGCCCTGGCTTTGAAGCCCATGATCGAGTCGGCCTCACGACGCGAGATGATTCTGGCCCCAATGCGGGGCGCGGACCTGCTGTCGGCCATCAAGGGGCTCCGAGAAGGCGATTTGGTCATTTGTCGCGACGGGGCATTCCGCCGTCGGCTCGAGCGCGAGAAACTTGCTGCGGCATCTGTCCTGCTTGGCACGATGTCCGTGGTTGCCGTGTCGCGCCGTCCTTTTTCCCTGGCCGACTTGGGGCGTTCCGACTGGAAGATCGGCGGCGGCAAAGCGTCGGGACCGTTGGGTGAGACGCTGAAACGTGCTCTGCCGCCGGATATGGCAGGGGCGATTTGGGCGAACATCGGCTTCCACTCGGAGCGGACGGGCGAACTGCTTCGCTTGTTGGACTTGGGCGGGCTGGATGCCGTTCTTGTTTGGGAGACGCCGAAACTCGCAGAGAAGTACCGGCTTCTCCGTTTCGCGTCCCCCGGCGACCGATGTGACGTGTTTCTGGTCCGACTGGCGTGCAGTCGGTTGCCCCGGGCGGATGCCGAGGCCGTTCTGCGTGCGGCCCGCAGTGCTGAAGCGACGGCCGCCCTTCAAGCGTGCGGGGTCCGCACTGTCCGTCGGGACAGGGGCCGGAAATGAAGAAGCCGCCTGAGACAGGGATCGTCGAGACGGAACGGCTGTTTACGCGTTTGCTCGCCGGCATGCTGGTCGTGGCTTTGCTCCTGGTGGCGGGCGCCCTGGTGGGAATGGCGGCTTACGTCAACTGGCCCCAATGGATCCGCTGGACTTTCACGACTCCGGCGGGCGGGCGATTTCTCCGGCAGATCGGCCACTCGGTGCGCCTCAGTATTTTGACGTCCGGCGCGACCACGGTCATCGCCCTGGTGTTCGGCGTCCCGATTGCCTATGTGCTCTCCCGGTTCAAGGTGCCTTTCCCAATTGTGGTGGACACAATCCTGGATTTGCCCATCGTTCTGCCGCCGCTCGTTGCCGGCGTGGCGCTGCTCACGGTCCTCAGATACTGGCTGGGGCCCTTCTTCGATGCGCTTGGCATTCAGATTCACTACACCAGTCGCGGTATCGTCTTGGCCCAGCTTTTCATTGCCGGACCGTTTGCCATTCGTGCGGTGAAGTCGGCGTTCGACGATACATCGCCTCGGTACGAGGCCGTGGCGCGTACGCTGGGCTGTACGCGGTTCGAGGCGTTTGTGAAGGTGGGGTTGCCCCTGGCTCGCAACGGGATCCTCGCCGGGGCGATCATGACCTGGGCGCGGGCGGTGAGCGAATTCGGGCCGATCCTGATTTTCTGCAGCGCGTCCGAGAAGACGGCCGTGCTGCCGATCCGCGTGTTTCTTTACAATTCGGCCGGCGATATTGCCGCCGGTGTGGTTACGAGTGTGGTGTTGATTGTCATGGCCGCCGGTGCACTGGTTTGTTTTAAGCTGCTCGGCGGCCGGCGGCTGAGCCTCTGAGGCGGGTTGTGCCCAGGAAAACTCGCAGCCTCGGCCGACCGTCCGGCTGAGGCGGGGGAACGCCCGGCCCGTGTTCTCGCGCTTGGCGCCGCGGCTCGCAGCACCCGCTGAGCAGAGGCTGTCCATGATCGAAGCCCGTAACATTCGTCTTCGCCTGGGAGAGTTCGTGCTTGACGACGTGTCCTTGCGGGTGAACCGGCACGAGTATTTCGTTCTGGTGGGCCCCACCGGCGCCGGCAAGAGCGTCCTCCTCGAATGCCTCGCCGGTCTGCTGCGCCCGAGCAGCGGACGCGTACTGCTGGACGGCGAGGATGTGACGGGGTTGCCGCCAGAGGCACGCCGATTGGGGTACGTCCCTCAGGATTACGCTCTCTTTCCGCACCTGAACGTCCGGGAGAATCTCGAATTCGGTCTTCGGGTCAGCGGTCGGGACAGTGAGATCGCCACGAGGGTTCCCGCCCTGGCGAAGCTTTTGGGCGTGACGCACCTGTTGGCGCGCTCCCCGGTGCATTTGAGCGGCGGAGAAAAGCAGCGTGTGGCCCTCGGACGCGCCCTGGCCATCGAGCCTCGAGTGCTGCTCCTGGACGAACCGCTGGCCGCACTCGATGCCGCGACACGACGAAACATCGGCAGCGAACTGCGCCGAATTCACGACGAGACGGGGATCACCTGTATTCATATCAGCCACAATTTCGACGAAATGATTCATTTGGCCGACCGGGTGGCGTTGATGTCGGCCGGTCGCATCCTCCAGGTCGGCTGCCCCGCCGATCTCTTGCGCCGCCCGGCCTGCCGGTTCGCCGCCGAGTTCATGCAAACGGAAAACCTCCTCCCCGGTCGGGCCACGGCCGTGGGCGGGGCCGGTCGCGTTTTGGTGAACGGCCTGGAATTGCGCGCGGCGGTGCCCTGTGCCGGGCAGGTTTGGGTGGCCGTGCGGGCGGACCGGATCGGTCCGGCGGACAACGATGCCGCCGCAGACCGGGACGTGAACGTGTTTCCGGCCGACGTGGCGTCGGTCGAGGATGTGGGCGCGGGGTTCATGGTTCGGACTGCCGGACCGCCCGACCTGACTTTCCTGGCCACTCGGCCGGAACTGGTGCGCCACGGCATCGCGGCCGGCCGGCGCATTCGGTTGGCCATCCCGCCGGAGGACTTGCACGTGTTCTCGGATACGCCCCTCCCGCGCGGAACCTGATCGTCTCGAGACGGTGTCGGGCGGCAGACTCGCCCGACTGCTTTGGAAGTCGGACGGAGGTTGCGGCGCAACCCCCTGCCCAAGGGGATGTCGCACGCCGGTTTTGTGCTGCGTTCGAACGCCGGCCCCGTCTGCGACATGCCGGCTGTCGCCGGGGAATGGACAACAAGGGAGAACGGAAATCATGCAGATCGAAGTCGAGTACGTGGCCCAGATGCGCAGTGCGGCGGGGGGGGCCACCCGCGAAACCGTCACACTCGCCCAAGGCGCCACTGTCCGTGACTTGGTGGCGCACCTTGCGAACCGCCACGGAGACACATTGGCCGCACTGCTCCTCGCGGAGGACGGCCGGCCTCGGTCGAGCACGCTGGTATTCGTGGGCGAGGAGCAGGTGGATTGGGAATGTCCGCCCGAACTGTCGGACTCCGCCAAAGTCACGTTTCTCGCGCCTTTGGCCGGCGGTTGAGGTCGCGGCGCACGGCGGTGGACCGGCCCCCTCCGTTGGGACGGAGCGTCTCCGAAACGTGCGGAGACCAAGCCGCAACGACAGTCGGTTCGCGCCCGGGCGGCAGGGCTCCGAGATCGGTACGCCATCACGGCAAGACAAGATCCAGCAAAACGAGCAAAACGAGGAATTCAGCATTATGGGTACACCTCGTCCTCTCACACCGGAAGATAGAGCGCGATACGAATGGCAGATGTGGACGCCCGGCTTCGGCGAGGCCGGGCAGGAGAAACTGAAAGGAGCTTCCGTCTTGATTTCGAGATGCGGGGGGTTGGGCAGTCCCGCAGCCTACGAACTTGCCGCAGCCGGGGTTGGGCGTTTGGTCATCGCCCACGCCGGAAATGTGAAGCCCAGCGATTTGAATCGGCAATTGCTCATGACCCACGACTGGCTCGGCAAACCCCGGGTCGAGTCTGCTGTCCGTCGATTGCGGGAATTGAACCCCACCCTCGAAATCGAAGGTGTGCCGGAGAACATCAACGAAAGCAATGCGGCCGAACTCGTCGGGCGCGTCGACCTCGTCTTGGACGCCGCTCCATTGTTCGAAGAGCGTCTGCTCATGAACCGGGAAGTCGTGGCCCAGGGCAAGATCCTGGTCGAGTGCGCCATGTACGATATGGACGCCAACGTCACCACAGTTATTCCGGGGCGGACGCCATGCCTGGCCTGCCTGTTCCCCGAGAAACCTCCGGCCTGGAAGCGGCAGTTTCCCGTTTTCGGGGGTGTATCCGGCACGGCAGCCTGCATCGGGGCCATCGAAGCAATTAAAGTCTTGGCCGACTTCGGTCAGCCCCTTCTCGGTGAAATGCTCTTGATGGACTTGCGCCACATGACGTTCCGCAAGATGAAGGTCCGCCGGGATCCGAATTGTCCGGTGTGCCGCCGCTTGTGGGACTGACGGGGGCGCTCGGTCCCGGTGCGCCGGTCGGCCTCTGTTTTCCGAATACGTCGGCTGCAAATGGGGAGACCCGAAAAACATGGTCGTGAAGTTCGCCTATCATCGCGCCGCCGGATCGTCGCTGCCTCACTGCCGCCGAACCTCGCGACGTCGGCCGGAGCGTTCTTGGCGCAAGGGCCTGTTCTCGGCGGCGGCGATGGCGCTCCTGGGCGTTTCCTGTGCCCGCGAGAAGCCGCAGGGGACCGTGGATGCGCCGCTTCCTGCACCTCGGAGCAAGAAGGCCCTGGTCATCTTTGCCGGTGCGGCGAGCCAGCCGGCGACAACCGAAGCGGTGGCCCTCTACGAGAAGCTGTACGGGACCCCCGTCGAGTGTACTTTCGGCGGTTCGGGGGCCGTGCTGAACCAAGTGCGGATAGAACGATTCGGCGACATTTACCTGCCGGGATCGAACGAATACATGGACGTGGCGGAGAAAGACGGGCTGGTGCTGCCCAAAACCCGCCGGGTCATCTGCCGTTTGGTACCGGCGATTTGTGTCGCGGCCGGCAATCCTCTCGGGATTCGATCCGTGGCGGATCTGGCTCGGCCCGGTCTTCGTCTGACCATCGGCGATCCCGGCTCCGTATGTTTGGGCCGCATCGCGGTGGCCGCTTTTCGGCGAGCCGGCGTTTACGGGAAGGTCCGTTCCAATATCGTCACGTACGCCTCGGATTGTCAGCAGATCATCAACTTGATCCGACTCGGCGAGGTGGATGCGGCCATCGGCTATGCCGTATTCGGCCGGCAGTCCCCGGAGTTGCTCGATGTCGTTTTGATCGAGGGCGGTACTCCCGTCAACATTCCGGCCGCCGTCATTGTGTACTCGAAGCGCCCCCAGGAAGCCCAGCGGTTGGTTGATTTCCTGGCCGGGCCGCAGGGGAAGGACATTTTTCGCAAGCATGGATATACCATTGACAACCCCTGAGAGCGGATCCGACGAGTCGGGCCCTGCCGCCCCCGCTATGCGTTCGGAGCCTCGCTCCCGGCTTTTCTGGGTCGGGCTGGCGCTGGCGGTTTCTTTTGCGGGCTTCCTCACGCTTCCGCTGGCGGCGTTGTATTGCTATGCGCCCCTGCGGTTGCTCCGTATCGGCCGCTGCTGCTTCGTGGCGGGGCAAGCCCTCGGGCTCTCGCTGTCCACCAGTCTGTTTACCACGTTTCTGGCTTTTACGGTGGGTACGCCCGTGGCCTACACGATTGCCAGAAACCGGTTTCCCGGCCGGCGGGTCCTCGAAACGCTCATCGAATTGCCCATTACCTTGCCGCCCATCGTGGCGGGCGTGGCGTTGCTGCTGGTGTTCGGGCGGCAGGGCTTCCTGGGACGGCACCTTTCAGTGTTCGGGATTCAACTTTCTTTCACCCGGGCCGCCGTGGTCCTGGCCCAGTTCGCGGTCGCCGCACCGTACTACGTGAGGACCGCCATCGGTGCGTTCGAGACCGTCCCCCCGCATCTTCTGAACGCCTCCAGAACGCTCGGGGCAGGGCCCATCGGTACGTTTTTCCGCGTTTCGCTGCCCTTCTGTCGCAGACTCCTGTTGGCCGGCCTCGTGCTTACCTGGGCCCGGGCAATGGGGGAATTCGGGGCCACCATCATGTTTGCCGGCAACTTTCCCGGCCGTACTCAGACCATGCCGCTGGCGATCTTGACCATGATGCAGCAGAACCTGCAGGCCGGAATCGTGTTGTCCGTGATCATGCTGACCGTCTGCCTGGGAGTTTTCTTTATCGTCCGACTCCTCGTGGGACGACGCGTGGACCTGACGCGGCCGTTCGAAACCCGCTGACCCGACCCGTACCGTGCTTCGATGCCCCGCAGCCCTTGAGGCTGTCGTCCGGTCCGAGAGTCGATGTTTGTCCCCCCCGCAAAAAAACAATTCCCCACCCGGGCGGTCCCTGTGCGCTTTCGGACGCGCGCTCTCCCGAGCTGTCCTCCCTCTACAGACGGTCGTGCACTTCCTGAAACCAGAGCTCCAGCACGAGCAATGCCCACAGGGCGTAGCTGTGGTCCGTGCGGACTTCGCAGTGTTCGCGGATGAGCGCTTCCACAGCGTCAGTGCGGAAAAAACCGCGCGCGCGCGCCCTCGAATCGAGCAGAAGTTCTCGAAGAGGGCGTTCCCATTCGCCTCGGAACCAGCGGGCCAAAGGGACGCCGAACCCCATCTTGGGGCGCCGGGCCACGCTCGGCGGCAGCAGATCGGCGCACGCGGCGCGAAGGATGCGCTTGCGTTGTCCCCGGCCTTGCTTGAAGCGCCAAGGCAAGGCGGCTGCGAACTCCGCAACCCGATGGTCAAGGAAAGGACTGCGCACTTCAAGCGAGTTCGCCATCGAAGCGATGTCGACTTTTTGCAGGATGTCGCCCGGTAGGTAAGTGTGGATGTCCACTTCGGACACACGCTCGGCGGCGTGGACGCTGCCGGCCGCGGCGAAGGCGGCGTCCATGATCGCATAAGAAGGTTCGAGGTCCACCCGGGAGAGGGCCGGACCGTAAACGCGCTCTCTGAGCGTCTCCGGGAAGCGGCTGATCAGGTCAAGGTAGCGCCGGGGGAAAGTGCGGGTCGCACCCAATTCGAGCACGCGGCGCAGCCTGCCGCCAAAGGTGCGTTCTTCAGTCCGGCGTGGCGCGGCACGCAACAGCACAGCGACAGCGGGCTGGCGGAACGCGGCGGGGAGCAGATCGTAGAGGCGCGTCCAGTGCATGACGGCATAGCGGTAGTAGCCGCCGAAAAGCTCATCCGCACCGTCTCCGCTCAGGGCGACCGTGACGTGCTCCCGGGTGAAGCCGGCGAGGAGGAACGTGGGCAGCATGGAGGCGTCCGAGAAGGGACCCCCGAAGTGACGGACCAAACGGCGGACGACCCCGAAATCCCCGGGGTCGACCACGCGCACATGGTGCCGTGTCCGGAAACGTTCCGCGGCCGTTTGGGCGAAGCGGCGTTCGTCGTACTTCGGTTCCGGGAAGCCGATGGAAAAGGTGTCGATGGGGCGTTCGGCCACCTCGGTCATGAGTCCGACCGTGATCGTCGAATCGATCCCGCCGGAAAGGAAAGCCCCGAGCGGGACGTCGGCCATGAGGCGTCGTCGCACCGCGTCGCGGAGGAGTTCCCGAAGGTGCGCGGCGCAATCGGAGAAGCACTCGGCGGTCTTGCGTTGGAAATCGAGCCGCCAAAACCTTTTGACGCGCGGTTCGGGAGCATCGGCGGCGCTGAGCAGCAGAGAGCCCGGCGGCAGATTGCGGACTCCACAGTAGACAGTGTGCGGGTCGGGTACGTATTGGAATGTCAGATAGTCATGAATGGACTGGGGACGGATGTCCCGCGGAAAAGCGGGGGCTTTGCTCAGTGCGTACAGTTCGCTCGCGAAAGCCAGCCGTCCGTTTCGGAAGAAGTAGTACAGGGGTTTCTGGCCCAAACGGTCCCGGGCCAGCAGCAGCCGGCGGCGCGATACGTCCATCACAGCGAAAGCAAACATGCCGTTGAGTTCGGCCGGCATGTCCGGGCCGTGTTCTTCGTACAAATGCACCAAGACTTCCGTGTCGCTGTTCGACCGAAAAACATGGCCCCGGATTTCGAGACGGCGACGCAGTTCCGGGAAGTTGTAGATTTCGCCGTTGAAGACAACGTACACCGTGCCGTCTTCGTTCGCCATGGGTTGGTTGCCGCCCGCAATGTCGATGATGGCGAGACGCCGGTGGGCCAAACCGGCCCCGTCCCCCACCCAACTCCCCCCCGCGTCCGGACCGCGATGCATCATCGCGGCGGCCATTTGCTGCAGGGCGGCAGCGGAAACTGGGCCGCCGTCGGTCCTGAATATGCCTGCGATACCGCACATGGTTGTTGTTGGTTGCCGATCACTGCGAGACAGTCTGCAGCGCAGGCGAACTGTCAGCCGCTGCAGAATCGTTTGGACAAAGCCGGGGACGCCCCGTTCTCGGGGCGGGGTTTGATACCGCCACGGCCCACTCCATCGGTGTGGAGAACGTCCGCGCGTCTCACTATATCGCGTCCAACAATCGGCGGCGGGCGGTGTTGGCGCAATACACCGTCAGTGGAGATCTTCCCCGCGCACCCAGGCCTGCAATTCTTTCGACAGTGGGCGAATCTCGCGGATCACGGCCGGCGTGCCGTCGGGCAGTTCGACGGAATCGCCGACGCTGAGCCCGAGCAGGGCTTGGCCCATCGGGGTCCCGTAGGCGAGAATCCGCCGTTCCGGGTCGCTGTCCCAAAGTCCGAGTACATGGTATGTTTCCTCTCCGTGCGGGCCGCAATCGAGGACGACCGTGCAGCCGGGCAGGATCCGGTTTTGAATACGGACATCCGAGAAGTCGGTCGGCATGGTTTCATGCAACATCTGTTCGAGGTCGGTGCGCCGTCGGCCGAGTTGGCGCTGCTCGTCTTTGGCGGTTTTGTACTCGGCGTTTTCGCGCAGGTCGCCGTAGCTCCGGGCATGGGCGATGGCCCGGCTGTTCGCGGGAATCCGGACGTTGATGATTTCCTCGAGTTCGCGGCGTCGCAATTCATAGCTTCGGAAAGACGTTTGCGGCCGCTGTGTCGGTGCGGCGGCAACGGTGGTTTTCTGCTCGACCACGTTCTTGAGTCCCGGGTAGAGTCGCACGAGTTTCACCAAGATGCTTTGGCGTTCGCCCGGGGTCAGGGCGGCGGTGTGCCGCACGGCACGGACGAGCGTGCCGGCGGCGTCCGCATCCCCGTCCCGGACCATGAAACGCTGGAATCCGGCATCGTCCACCAGCAGTTTTCTGAGGACCTTGCGCGCTTCGATGAACGGTCCGCGCCGAGTGTCCGCGCCGAGTGCCCGAAACAGTAGAGAAGGGTCGCGGAGCGCCTCCCGCTCTGGGCCGCCTTTACGCCACAGCCAAACCAGCACATCGGCCGGGGCGGTACCGCTTCGGGCCTGTGCCAGGATCTTTTCCTCCAAAAGGTGCTCCCGGTCCGTGGTCGCGAGGGCTTCCGCAGCACGACCGAGGAGTTTCAGAGGTAATCCGAGGGCCGCGGCCGCGAACCATTCGGCCCCCCTGGCGCCGACGACCGCCTCGAACCAGGAGAGCTGGAGTTTTCCGGCCAGGCCAAGCGACAAGCGCACGAAAGAGTCTTCCGCCTGCCAGCACAAGGCGGACGCACTCAATTCCCGCAGCAGATCGGCCCACCAGGCTTGGTCCGCGCAGAGGCTCTGGACGCGGGCCAGGGCTTCAACCATCCGCGTCTCCTGCTTGTCGCGACGAGCGCCGTTGCGCAGCAGTTCGGCCATTCGGGCGGTTTCTCGGGGCCCGGGGGCCCAGTCGGACGCCGCATTCCTCAGAGCCTCCACGAGTTCCTGCAAATCACGGGCCTGTTCCACCGAGCGCCCGGCCGTGTCCCTCTCGGGGGTCGCCTCGGTGTCCGTGGCGTTTTCGGGGTAGAGTCTTGCGTGGAATTCGGCCGCAGTCCATATCGAGGGAACCAGGAGGGCTTCGAGGTCTTTCTCTCTCAAGCGCCCCGCCGGAATCAGTGCCCCGAGCAGTTCGTCCCGGATTTCGGGGCCGGTTTTCTTGGGCTCCGGTCGGGGCTTGTTCTCAAGGAGATCGGCAAAAAGACTGCCGGGCGCGACCACCACGAGGGCCGCGAGGCAAACTTGGAGCGAAACGCCGCGACGTCGGGCGAATTCGATGACGACTTCATTCTGGACCGCATCCAGCCCCGCAATTTCTCCGAAGCCTTGAGCCGGGAGCCAGCACCTGCGTCCCGGGGCCAGGGCTTCGAAAAGGCGCCAGCGTCGGGCGATTTCCGCCAAAGGCACTTCCCGATTGTGAACGCCCAGGGCACGGAGCAAGCCGGACGGATCGGCATATTCGGGAAAACGACGTCGGGCCGCCTGGGCCAGACGATCTCTGAGCAGAGGAAGTTCCACACCGATTCGCGCCAGCGCCAGATAGAGTCCCGAGGCCCAGTCGGCATTGTCGGCAGTGACCTCCAGGGATTCGCAGAAGAGTTCCGCCCCTGCGTTCCAGGCCTCTCGTACGGGGGCCGGACATGTCGACAAGCTCGCCGGTCGCACCGCATCCGCCGCGCGACAAAGCATCTCAGCGCTTTCCCGACAGCCGTCCGCGGCGGCCATGAACCGCTCTTCCACATCGACGCCGTTCATGGCGTCCAGCAGAGGCGGGGCGGATTTGGTTCGGTGTTGGGCCATTGGCTCCATCCGTTTCTCCGATTTCTCGGGGCATCCCCGAGAAAGGGGGCGTGCTTTCCGCCCGGGGTGACGGGGCGTGCGTCGTGTCAAGGTCCGCAGCATCCCGTGGCTCCGGCGCACCTGCGCCGCCGAACTTCACGAGACGGGACGACGGCCGCCCGCGATGTCCGGGTCACTCCAGAAACGCGCTGCGGTACCCGCCCTTTCGGTTGATGGCGCGGTAGTTCTCCGTCGCCCGCCGGGCGATCCGTCGCAATTCTTCCGCGCGCCAGGGGCCGGGTATCGAAACGCGATCCCAACGTGTTTCTCCGGGGGTGAGTCGGAGGAAAAACCGAAACACGCCGTCCACGACAACCGCCACCCGCTCGACCGGGCGTCCCGTCCTTGCCTGCTGCCAGAGCATCCGCCCATGGGGGTCGAGGAACGCGTCCAGGCGGCGTTCTCCGTTCTGTTCCACGGCCTGGGCAGTGTAAAAACTGGCGGACCATATAATCGGAAAGGCGCGGACCCGAACGGTTCCACCATGCTCGTCCGGGACGCTGCGAAACAGACGGCCGGTGGAAGGGGTCCGCGGATCCACCAGCGGATACAAGGCCACGATTCCGTCCATGTCGTCCGGGCCGCGCCCCCACGGAAGCCCCGAAAACGTCCTGCAACCGCCGGCGGCGAGCAACACCGCCCCCAGGCTGAACAAGAGCCGCAAGCCGCGTCCTTTCCAGCGGTATGGCAGAATCCGGTGCTGGCTGTGCATGCGAACTTTCCTCGATCCGGTGCGGCGGCCGGCTTCGTCCGCCTGCCCCCTCCAAAAAAACTGAGGGCCAACGGAACCCGTGTGCCTCGAACCGTCTCCCCGCGTCATGGCGGGTGGCGGGCGCGGAACGGGGTGGAGGGCACGGGGACGCGTGCGCGTCTCAAGGGCCGGGCCTGGAAAGAGAACGACCGGGGGTGGCGCCGGCAGGGGAATCAGTTCTCCCCGTATTTTCGGTAGAACGTGGCCAGACTGATGCCGAGGGCTTTGGCCGCCGCTTCTTTGTCCCCGCCGCATTGGGCCAGAACGAACCGAATGTACTCACGTTCCTTCTGCCGGAGAAAAGCCCGCAGCGACGCGCCCCGAAACTTGGCATAGTCCCCGGCCCCCGCCCCGCCTGCCTCGGCGGCGAGTTGTTGGATCGGCTCGGGCAAGTCCTTGACCCGGATCGTGCCGTCCTCACAAAGGGTGCCGGCGCGGAAGATGACGTTTTCCAGCTCTCGGACATTCCCGGGCCATTTGTGTCTTTCGAGGGCCGCCAGTGCCTGACGCTCGATGGAGACGCTCTTCTTCTCCCGTTCGTTGAAGAGATTCAGAAAATGGTTCACCAGCAACGGAATATCCGAAACGCGGTCCCGCAGCGGCGGCAGTTCGATCGGGATCACGCTGAGACGGTAATACAGATCCTCGCGGAACAGACCCGCCCGAACTCTCTCTTCGAGCCGCTCGTTGGTGGCCGCAATGATGCGAACGTCCACCGGGATGCTCGCCGTACCGCCTACAGGCCGGATTTCGCGTTCCTGAAGCACGCGCAGGAGTGTGAGCTGCACGTTCATGGGGACCGAACCGATTTCGTCCAGCAGGAGCGTGCCGCCGTCCGCGCTCTCAAACAGGCCCTTCTTGAACTTGTTCGCCCCGGTAAAGGCGCCTTTGACGTAGCCGAAAAGCTCGGACTCGAGAAGCGTGTCCGGGAGGGCGGCGCAATTCACTGCAACGAACGGCCTTTCGGCACGCCGGCTGGTGCAGTGCAGGGCCTTGGCCACCAATTCCTTGCCGGTTCCGCTCTCCCCCAAAATCAGCACAGTGCTCTCCGTCCGCGCGACTTTCTCGATCATCTCGTAGACTTTGAGCATTTGTTCGCTGTCGCCCACGAGGTTCTCGAAGTGGTACTTGGTCCGCAGGCTCTCTTTCAGCGCCTCGTTTTCCGCCAGTACGTTTTCATAGGAAAGGGCACGCTCGACGGTGAGCAGGAGTTCGTCGATTTTGAACGGCTTGCAGATGTAGTCGAAGGCCCCGTGTTTCATCGCCTCGACCGCCGTCTCGACCGCCGCGTAAGCGGTCATCATGATCACCGCAATATGGGGATGGATTTCCCGCGCTTTCTTCAGGAGCGTGATGCCGTCCATCGGACGCATCCGGATGTCCGAGATCATCAAGGAGAATTCCTCCTTGGAGAGGAGCGCGATGGCTTCCTCGCCGTCCGAGGCCGTTCGCACCATGTATCCCTCGCGCTTGAGCAGGGCTTTCAGTACTTCGACTATGCTCAGCTCGTCGTCGACAACGAGGATTCTGGGCTTGGAAGCCATGGATGTACATCCTCTTTCGTCCGTGCAGGACCTTGCAGAAAGAGCCCCTTGCACCCCATCTGCCGCGGAGCGCCCGAACCGCCGTCGCCTCGACTTTGCCGCGGCACACGCCCGAACTACTTACTTTAGACGGAAGGCAGTCATTTGCAAGTTCGCAAGTTCCGCAAAACTTGCATTTTTGAGAATCGGGAGGCGGTCCCGGGGTGCTCGCGACCGTCGATGCCTGAGGTGGGGCGAGACACACCTCGAGTGCCGTCGCAAAGGGAACGTTCGGCGTCCGAAACCGAACGGGTGGGCGGAGCGGTCAGCGGTTCGTTTTCGCGGCCGGGGCTGTGCATTGAGGGCGAGCGCCGGGAGGCAAAGGCGGGGCATCCACCCCCGCCTTCGGAAGGGACCCCTCCAATTCCTGCCGCCAGTGCTCGACCGGTCCGGCCGGGCCGTAGCAGTACACCATGGTCAACGGGGCATCGCCCACGTTGGTGAGTTGGTGGAATTCGCCGGGAGGGATGTGGACCGCCTGGCCGCCGTGCAGGAGTCGGCGTTCGGTGCCGACGCACATCTCGCCCGTGCCGGCCAGAATGAAGTAAACTTCTTCCTGCTCGTGGTTGTGCCAGGGAACCTGCCCGCCTTTTGGAGCGAGCGTCACGTACCCCATGGAGAAGTTCTTGGTCTGAATGGGCGCGACGCCCCCGGCAAGGTTCCGGGTGTGCCGGCCGGCCGGATAACTGCGGCCAGGGATCTTCTCGAGGTCTGTAATCGTCATGCTGAAGGCCCCCAAAATGTCAGGTATGGTTTGCCCTCCGCGAGGCGCTGGGCCAGAAGGGCGGCTTCGCGCAAATGGTAATCGCCCCACATGCTCGATTCCCCGCACGGCACCTGCCTCCCCGCCGGTACGAAATCCCAGCCGTTGGGACGGTGATACACGGAGTGCAGCAGCAGCCCCTGGTGGTCGGGCGCCAGGGCAAGGTATGGAGGCTCGATCAAGGTTCGCACCAGGGCCAGGCCGGCCCGGAGATAGGCGTCGGCCCGCCTCGCGTTCCGGTCGGTTTTCCGCAGATACCGGCCCAGTCGCAGTAGGCCCTGCGCGGCAATGGCGGCCGCGGAACTGTCCACCGGTTCCCAATCGTTGAAAGGCTCCGCCGGGCGCGTGCGCCAGTCGCCCAGGCGATGAAGTTCCGGCGCTCCCGTGTCCCAGTATGGAACGCCGTCCGCCGCCGTGTTTGCCAGGTAGAAATCGCAGGTCGAATACGCCGCTTCAAGCAAGGTCCCCGCGACGTCCTCCCGACCGCCCAAAAGAACCAAGTCCTCGTCCCGGCAGGTTTCCAGGAATTCGAGCTGTTCCGCAAACCCGAGCATGACCCAGGCGAGGCCGCGGGTCCACGTGGTAAACGGCGAAAAGCCCTGCTGCGAATTCGGGCAGCGGTATCGGCCGTCGTTGATGTTGAAAATGCTCTCGTGCGCCACCCGGCCGCGCACATCGTAAGCGTCCCGGCCCTTTCCGTAATAAACCGAATACGCCGCCGTGGTCCGTGCGTGCGCCACCAAACGCTCGAGCAGCGAAACCGGCGTGTCGTTTTCGGCCATAAGCACGTGGCCGAGGCGATGTCCCAAAGCGAGAACACGGAGTGAGCGAATCGTGTCGGCAAAAAGCGAATGGGGTCCGTTGAACGAATAGATGAAGCCCGAGCCGTCGCGGAGGGGCGTCCAACGTGAAGCTTGAACGGCCGCGGAACACTTGAGGGCCAGCACGTACATCCGACGCTCCCACGGGACTTCCGGAATGCGGCCTTCGTTCATTAGCCGCAGGAGGTTGCCGTAGGTGCTCACATTGTTGAAGCCGTGGTCGTGCACGCCGGTGTGAGTCAGATGAGGCGCCATGTGCTCGAGAATCAGCCCCCGACCTCGTTCGATCCATTCGACTTCGTCCGTGGCGTCGAACTGCAGCAGCCAGGCCCCGTACTGGAAGCCTTGGGTCCACTCGGTCCAGCCCCGAGTGGTGTATTTCCCGTTCGCGGTGAACACCGGCGAGCCCCGGGACGGATCGTACTCGGCGTCGATCAGGCGGAGCTTGGCCGCCGAAACGGCCCAAAAGCGTTTCAGCAAGGGCAGGAGAGCCTGCGCCTCGATGTGCCGCTCGATTTGCATTGCGTACGGATTCCTCGTTTTCCGAGAGGGCAACGCCCCCGTCTCTACGGCAGGCGAAAACAACTCTGTCTCCAACCGGGAACTATACCCCGACAAAGCGAAGTTGCGGCCTCGGCCTCAGGCCAGAATAGGAGACGACGGGAATGGACGGACCCCGGAACCGGAGATCGAACAAAGCCCGGCTCGGGCCTTGCCATGCGACGTGCGCGGGCTACGTTTGCACCGTCCCTGCCATTGCCTTTCACTCAATCCCGGTTCCAGGTTGTCAAAATGGCGTCTTACTCGATTCGTTGCAACGTCCCGCCCTCAGCTGTCCCGCGTCTCGCGCATCGACGACGCGGCCCCTGCCGGCGTTTCTCGGCGGATTTCGCCCTGACGCTTGTCCTTATTCTGCAAGCGCTTGCCGCCGGGGCCGCCGACTGGCCCATGTGGCGGTTCGACGCCGGACGCACGGCCTACACCCCGGCCCCGTTGCCGGACCGTCTCGTATTGCGCTGGCGGATCCGATTGCCTCGGCCTCGGCCCTGCTGGCCGTGGACCCAGTACAAGCTGCGCTTCGACGCGTCCTACGAGCCCGTGATTGCGGGGCGCCTGCTGTTCGTCTCTTCTATGGTGCAGGACAGTGTAACGGCCTACGACATTGAGACCGGGCAAGAACGCTGGAGATTCTACGCTGACGGGCCCGTGCGGTTTGCCCCGGCGGTGTATGGCGACCGCCTCTTTTTTACCAGTGACGACGGGAGCCTGTATTGTCTTGACCCGACGACGGGGCGGCTCGTCTGGAAAACCGCCGGCGCACCGGAGTCGCGGCGCGTGCTCGGCAATGGGCGGTTGATCTCTTCGCGTCCGGCGCGGGGCGGGCCGGTGGTATTCGACGGAACAGTTTACTTCGCCGCGGGCATATGGCCGTTCATGGGGACTTTCATTCATGCCGTGGATCCGAGGAATGGTCGGCCCCGGTGGTCCAACACGGGCAGCGGTCAGATTTACTCCCTCCAGCCGCACTCCAGTCCCGCGTTTGGGGGCGTTGCCCCACAGGGGCCCCTGGCCGTTTGCGACGGTACGCTCTTGGTGCCCGGCGGGCGCTCGGTGCCGGCAGCGTATGATCGCGGCACGGGAGAGTTTCTTTATTACCATCACGCCGCGAACAAAAAATACGGCGGTTTCGGTGTCGCTGCGCGTCGGTCGTGGTTCGTCAATCACGGCGAAGTGTATGACTTGAAATCGGGCGACCATCTCTTCTCGCTTCCGGTGGACATTCTCTCGGAATCCGCCGCCATCGGACTCGGCGATGGGGGAACCATCGACTTTTGGGCCCTGGGAACGGTCCGGGAAAAGCGTGTCGTCAGGAAAGACCGCCGCGGCCGCAACCGAACAAAGACCGTCCGCAGTCCGGTCCTGTTGCAGCGCCTGCAGCTCGATGTCAAACCGGTGCGCCTGTTCTTGCAGGCGGGCAGGCAGATCTTCGGTGCGGCCGCCGACCGAACGGCGTTTGCGGTCCCAGTCCCTCGGCCGCCTAATGCAGCCGCGGATGTGCGCGTTTCGTGGCAGTACAAGCTCCCTGCCGCCGCCGGCGCCATGTTGGCGGGGGCAGGGCGGTTGGTGGTGGCGACGGTTGCCGGAGACATCCTGTGCTTCGGCCCTCCCGGCGCGGGGCCGCCGGCGGTGGCGCGGGCCACGGCCGTCCCGGAGAAGCCGCCGACATCGGACCTCGCCGATGCCCGACGGATCCTCGCGGACTCGGACCTGACCGGCGGACGCGCCCTCGTGCTTGGCAGCAGAGGCCGACCCCTGGCGGAGGCCCTCCTGGACACTTCGCCGGACATCGAGCAGTTGGTGTTGATTTCGGAGGACAAGACGGAAACCCGCCGGACGCGAGAGGCGTGGAGTTTATCCGGCATCTACGGCGTCCGGGCCGCCGTGCTGCCGGGGACACTCCTGTCGCTCAAGCTTGCGCCCTATTGCGCGGCGCTTGTCGTGGCGCCTGCCCCGCGTGCCATCGGTTTCGCGCGCGGCGCGGAGTTCGCAAAGGCCGTATTCGAGGTGCTCCGGCCGTACGGCGGCAGCGCTTGGTTGCGGCTTCGGCCCGAGGACCGTCGCGCTTTTGCCGAGACCGTTCGCAAAGCGGATTTGGCCAACGCGGACCTTCGAGTTCGGGGCGAGTGGGTGCAGTTGGTTCGCTCGGGCGCCCTGCCCGGCGCGGGGACGTGGGTGCTCCAGTATGGGAATGCGGCTAATACGGTCCGCTCGACCGACCAGCTCGTCCGCCCCCCGTTCGGCGTCCTCTGGTTCGGCGGCCCGCCGAACCGGGACGTCCTGCCGCGCCACGGTCACGGTCCCCCCGAGCAGGTCGTCGGCGGCCGTCTGTTCATCGAGGGGATTCGGCTCCTGAGCGCACGGGACGTCTATACAGGGAAGATTCTGTGGCAGGCGAAACTGCCGGAAATGGACACCTTCGGCATGTATTACGACGCGACGTACCGGCCGGACCCGTACGATCTCTCGTACAATCAAGTCCATATTCCCGGCGCCAACGCATACGGCACCAATTTCGCCGCTACGGCGGATCGGGTCTACATCGCTGCGGGTGAGCAGTGCCGGGTCCTCGACGCGGCGACCGGGGCACTGAAAGCAACCTTTCGACTACCGCCGTTGGGCGACATTGCCCGACCCCGATGGGGCTATATCGGAGTGCTGGACGACCTGCTTCTTGTCGGGGCCGTGCCGGTCTTCAGCACTTCAAAAACAATGGAACTCAACTCCCGGTTCGGGCGGGGCAGCCGTTGGATGGTGGCTCTCGATCGGCATGATGGGACAGTCCTTTGGCGACGTCCCGCACAGTATAACTTCCGGCACAATACCGTTGTGGCGGCGGGTAAACGGGTCTTCTGTATCGACGGCATGACGCCGGAACGATTGGGATTGCTTCGTCGTCGGGGTATCCGGTCCGATGCTCCGGCCGAACTCATGGCCCTGGACAGTCGCACCGGGCGGAAGGTGTGGAGCACGCGCAAGGACGTGTTCGGCACTTGGCTCGGCTATTCCGCCGAGTTCGACGTGCTGCTCGAGGCGGGGAGTCGTTCTTCCGACCGGCTGCGAGACGAGGTCGGCAAAGGAATGGCCGCGTTCCGGGGGCGCACCGGGGAGCTGCTGTGGCGGAACCAAGCGAAGTACCTCGGCCCGTGCATCATTTACCGTGACCGGATTATCACTCAAGTCCGGTATGGAACCAAGTCCGCCTCCCCCGGCGGAGCGTACTCCCTGCGTACGGGCGAGCCGATCCTCGCCGAAGATCCGCTGACGGGCGCCTCGATCCCGTGGGCTTGGGTGCGCTTCTATGGGTGCAATACCGCGATCGGCGGGGAAGACCTGCTCACCTTCCGTTCCGCCACTGCTTCATACCTCGATTTGCGCGCCGGCCACGGGGTCGTGAGTCTGGGTGGATTCAAATCCGGTTGCACCTCGAACCTTGTCCCGGCCGATGGTGTGCTCAACGCGCCCGATTACACCCGCACATGCACTTGCGCCTACCCCAACCAAGCGTCCCTGGCGCTGGTCAATGCCGACGATGTGGAGGAATGGTCTTTCGAGTGGTTCCCGCCGCCAGCCGCACCCACCCCGGTCAAGCGCGTGGGCCTGAACCTGGGAGCGCCGGGCAACCACACCGACAGTGCCGGAGTGCTCTGGCTCGAGGTGCCCAGTGTGGGCGGCCCGTCTCCGGACATTCCGGTCTGGACCGACCCCGAACGACCGCGATGGTTCCGGCGCTATAGCTTGTACGTGTCCGGTCCATATCGTTGGGTCGCTGCTTCCGGAGCGGAAGGACTCCGCTCCCTTGTAATCCGTCCCTTCCGGCAGCCGGCGTCGGGTAAGAAGAACAGTCGGGTCGAGGCCTGGACGCGGAATGTCTCCACTCTGGGGCCGGTTTTCGACAAGTCAAAGGTTCGCGGGGAATTCTCGACTCCGGCCCTGTATACCGTTCGCCTCTTTTTTGCGGAGTTCGCAGGCGCCGCGCCGGGCGAGCGCCTGTTCGATGTGGCCCTCCAAGGCGGACGTGTGGTCGGTGCGTTGGACGTCTGCAAGGCCGCGGGCGGACCCGATCGAACGCTGGTGCGCGAATTCCGCAATGTAGCCGTGCGGAAGGACTTGACGATTTCTCTGACCCAGACGCCGGGCTCGAAACGCCCACCCCTGCTCTGCGGGGTCGAGTTGAATCTCCAGCAAGCCCGGCAATGACAGCGGAGACGGCGCGCGATACGCGGAGCGGCCCCCACCCAAGAAGGTGCTGTGCGCCCCCCCCGGGACTGCGCGCACAGAAAGAAAGTGGAGGGCGGTCGGGTCCATCCGCGCTCAAAACCGTTCAGGACGACCGCCAAGGGGGGGGAGGTCGCAAGAGGGGCTGTCCCCCAAACAGCAGTCCAGGTCGCAGGGGCTGTCCCCCAAACAGCAGTCCAAGGGGTCGCGCGGTCTCGGCAAAAAAGGAGTTCGAGCGATGAATGCCATTGCCGTTGCCGGCGTTGCCGCCGCCTCGACCGTCACGGCCGGCGCCGACTGGATTTACCCGCCCAAGATCAAATTGGACCAAGTCCGAGAATGGGTGCGGCGCGCGCCCAAGAAACACCCGCGTATTCTTGCGGACACCGCAACTTTGGCCGCCCTGCCCGAATACGTCCGTCGAACAGCGGAACGCTCGGCGCTTGCCAGAGCAGTGATCGAGCAGGCGGATGCCATTCTGCCGGTCGCCCCGGTCCGGCGCATCAAACGGGGACGCCGGCTCCTGGGCGTCTCGAGGACCTGCCTCAAACGCGTGGTTTGGCTCGCCACGGCTTATCACCTTACCGGCAAACGTGAATACGCAGACCGCTGCCGCACGGAGATGTTGGCCGCGGCACGGTTCGCGGACTGGAACCCGAGCCATTACCTGGATGTGGCGGAAATGGCTTTCGGCCTTGCTTTGGGCTATGACTGGCTATACAACGAACTCGATCCGGCCAGTCGCGAAACCATCCGTGATGCGATCTTGGACAAGGCGCTCCGCGTTCCGAACAACCGGCGTTATCGGCACTGGGTCCGGGCGTCGAACAACTGGGGACAGGTCTGCCACGGCGGCATGGTCGCCGGCGCACTGGCCGTGATGGAAGACGAACCGGAGTTGGCGGCGAAAACCGTGTTACGCGCCCTCCGAAACGTGCCGCGTTCCATGGCCGCATTCGCGCCCAATGGGAGTTACCCGGAAGGACCCGGATACTGGGGATACGGGACTACCTACAACGTGCTCCTCATCGCGGAACTCGAGAGCGCCCTCGGAACGGACTTCGGCCTGAGCAAGGCCCCGGGATTCGACCGCACCGGCGAATACATCAACGTGGTCACTGGACCCTCCGGACTGTTCTTCAACTACTCGGACGGTGGCGCCGGTCGTGGCCCGGAACCGCCGTTGTACTGGCTGTCGAAGCGGTTCGAGCGGCCCGACTGGCTCCTGCTCGAGCGGGGCATCCTGGCCAAACGCCTGCGTCGCCTGGACCCCAAGACGGCCGCGGGCCAAAGCGACCGCCTTCTCCCGACGGCGTTGCTGTGGATGGAGAAGGCCCCCGCCAATGTTTCGGTCCGCATGCCCTTGTCTTGGAAGGGGGAGGGACGTACGCCCATCGCCGTCTTTCGTGCGTCGTGGAGCGACCCCAATGCGACTTTCGTGGCGCTGAAAGCCGGCTCGCCTTCCGCACCGCACGGCCAAATGGATATCGGGACATTTGTTCTCGATGCCGACGGTGTGCGCTGGGCCGTCGATTTGGGAGCGGAGGGCTATCACCGAATCGAATCACGCGGCATGAGTCTTTGGAGTAGCGCCCAGAGGTCCGACCGATGGAAGATTTTCCGTCAGAGCAACCTGGGACACAACACGCTGGTGATCGACGGGCGTCTCCAAATCGCACGAGGATTTGCCGAGATCATTCGGTTTTCGGCCGCGTCCCCTTTCCCCCATGCAGTGGTCGATATGAGCCCCGTGTACGCCGGCCAGGCCGAAACGGTCCGTCGCGGGGTGGCCCTCCTGTCTTCCGGCGAGGTCTTCATTCGGGACCGGTTGACCGGGCTCAAACCGGGGGCCGTTGTCCGCTGGGGCATGATTACTCCGGGGAAACCGGGAGAATCGGCCGGCCCCGCTCTCGAATTGAGGCTGGACAACGCCCGCTTGACCCTGCACGATATGTCGCCGGCCAAGACAGACTGGCGGACGTGGGAGACGGCAACGCCGCCCAACCCGTGGGACTCGCCCAATCCCAATACGGTCATGGTCGGTTTCGAGGCAGTGGCGCCGGCTTCCGGCGTTGTGGACTTTGCCGTTTTGGCAACGCCGGGGAGTTGTCGATCAAGCCGCCGGCCGGAGGTTCCGACGGCGCCCCCGTCGGAATGGAGGGAGTAATAGATCTCGCGGACGGCTGTGGGAGCTTCTCGGCGGGCAGGGATTCGGGCAAGGTCTTGCGGGGCGGACCGCCGGAGAGGAAGCGGCGGCCTGCCTTGGAATACAGCCAGTCGTGCCAGGCGTCGGGCGTCTCGAATTCGAGCGTGGTCAATTGCTTCAATCCCTGGGTCACGGCCGGCCATTGATTCGGTGTGGCGAACTCCGCAAAATCCGCCAGCGGCACGATGGCCGTGCGCACCCTCGTTCGGACCAGGCCGGCGACCGCCTTTTCCGGATGTCCCCCGGCGATGGGTTCGTATAATGCCACGGCGAGAAACGGGACCGCGTACACCCCGCGCATCAGGGCGACGGCTCTGCGGACCCGCTCCTCGGCCTTCCTCCCGCGAGTGCCGCGGCGAAGCACGCGCAGCATTTCCGGTAACAGCTCGGCCTGGAGAAACCAGTAGGTGCGCACTTTCCGGGCAAGGGTGTCACGTGGGCCGGCCAAGGTGAATGCGGTGGCATACAGTGGACTGTCTCGCAATCCCGCGTTGCGGGTGTAAACCAGACACTTCGGAGCCAAAGCGCCGAACCGAGCGCTTGGATCTTTCCGCGTCACATTCGTGCTGATGTCGATGGGGAACCAGCCGTAGTCGGGTAGGAAAACTTCGACCCACCTGTGGTGGACGAGATCCACACAAGCCGTCCGCCTCCGGCGGACAATGCTGCCTGCTGCAAACCGCGCAGGCACGTTGCAGGCACGGGCCAGGGCGACAAAGAGCCGCGACAGCTCGCTGCAGGATCCGGAACGCGCTGCCAGGGTGGCATCCGCGTCCACTTGACGGTCGTCCAGCTTGTACTCGAATTCCCGTGTGATGAACTCGTTGATGGCCTTGATTCGTTCCATGCTGGGCGTTTTTTCGGCCTTCACGAGGAGAGCGGCCTGCCGCTGCAGAAGGGGCGAACGCACGTTGACCTTGTCGGCGTTCCCGAGGCAGCGGGCTTTGACCTCCCACGGAATGGGGAGCAGGCGCTTCTTGCGTTTCGGTGTGAAGGATCGCAATCGACAGCGGACCAGCATCCAGGCCCAGCGGACTTCACCCGGTTGGACATCGCGGTACTCGAGGTACGCGACCCGGCCGCCGGACGGGACGTTCTCGAGGCGGAACGGAGTGGGGACGATCGTCACCCGGTGGATGCGCTGGTACTCATTGGTCACGGGCACGGCAAGACGCACAATCGCGCGGGGAAGTGCCGTCGAGACCACGGACCGGATCCGGGCGACGAACAGGGCAGTGCGGAAGGGCGTCGGGCCGACCGGCGGCGTCTCCGCCGGGGTCGCCGGAATGCAAACAGCACCCAACAGCCCCAAAAGGGCGAGTCCGATTGCCCCCTTTAAACGGGGCATCATGGAAACGGGGTCTGTCTTGCCGTATCGTCCCACAATTACAGGCCGTTTCTGTTTTGTCCCAGCCCTCAGTAAACTGAGCGTGATAGCACTTTTACGTCAAAAGTGGAGTTTTGATCCAGTTGAATAGTGCGAATGATTTGACGAGTTCGGGGTTGCCGATCAAGCTGCGAATCCCAGACATCAGCGCGGCTTCGACGCTGTCCGGAGCTGGGAATGCGGCATTGCGGAAATGGTATTCCCGCAGATGCTCCCATACATGCTCGACGGGATTCTGTTCAGGGCTGTGGGGCGGCAGAAAAAGCAAGCGGATATGGTCAGGTATGCGGAGTTCGTTTGCGCGGTGCCAGCCCGCCCCGTCCGTAATGATGATGCAGAAACCGTCGGCGAATTGGCGAGCGGTATGGGCCAGGAAGATCGATATGGTGACCGTATCTGACCATGACAGGATCAGGCCGGCAATCCGACCGTCGAAGGGGCAATGAGCAACAACGGCACACATATATTGCCGTATGACCTGATGTCCGACGATGAGACGCAATGGAAGGGGCGCCCAGCAACGACGGCGGTCGCTGATCCGACCGAAACGTCCTTCGTCTTCAAAAAGCAAGCGCACCTTCATCCCTTTTGGAGCTTGCGCGGCATATTCGCCGATCAATTCTGGCTGTTTTTGTTGAAGCGCTTCCGGACCTCGGGATCGCTGTTCGCATGGTGGGGCCGCGGGCCCAGTTTGCGCCAGTCATGGCGATGCAGAAGAGCATAAACATAGCCCAGCGACACTTTGCGACCCGCGGCTTGGCAGGCCAGCGGCAAGATCTGCTTGGCGGTCAAAATGTCACCGCGCTGGGTCCGTTCCTCCAACGAGTGCAGTAAATCGCGTTCTTGATCTTCGCTCAAGTACGACCAGCGGCGCCCCCCACGCCCTCGGCGGATCAACCCAGCAAAACCATGCCTATTGTACTGACCAACCCATTTCCAGACTGCCTGGACCGAAACGCCGACCATCTCTGCGATCTCGCGTGCATGCCACCGCCGAAAATGCGTCAGCCAGATCACCATTCGCCTCCGGTGTTCTTCGGCACTTGACGCTTCCCGCAGCCACGCCAGCAACTCGATTTCAGAAAACCACGGCCGCACTCCGACTGGTCGTCTCATCGGCAGCTCCTTTACTCTGCCAATTGCTATACATTACGCTATGGTTGATGTCAAACTGGTGTAAAATGTGCCAATATCGACATTCTTCGGGCCCTCGGGCCCCGGTCGAACAGCAGGGAAAGTGTTTCTCTAGCCTCGCCAACCGAATGTGTTGCTGCGCCTTCTTACGGGCGGACATCCGGGGCCCAACCATTGCCCCGGCTTTGGTACATGGTACAAGTCAATAGTAACGTCGCAGGTTCATCTCGGTAGGCCGATGATTCGGGGCCGCACTGCCCTACACATCCACCCGCAGGAACCGCCAGGAATACAGCGCGGCCAAATTTCCCCCACCGGCCGACCGCGACCGCGCCAATTGCTTCCTCGTCGCTCGCTCGCGGCCGATCAATTCCGCCCCCACGGTGCGCACGAACAGCTTCGATCCGATGATCGCGCCGTCCGACCAGTACCGCACCCGGCGCCGGACCGTCAGTACGAACCCGGATCCCTTCCGCGCCGCCTGTTGGGCCTGGGCGATTTCTTCCGAACTTCCACCGCTCTCCCCAGTCAGTACCCGCGCCATGTCCGCTTGAAATTCGAACAAAACCTCACGGTCCGTCAACCCCGCCGCGCGATCCCCGAAAAACGTGTACAGGAACGGACGCAAATGTCGGGCTGCGGACTCCGCAAACGGATGCGCGCCGCTGCCGGCGAACCGGCCCCAGGTCGAGAAACGATACTCCGCCGGGTTCGAGCACAAACCGGCCCGGACCGGATTCATTTCCACGTAACGAACGCAGTCCCACACCGCCTCGCCCGTTTCCAGAATCACGTTCTTGTAGCGGTCCGCCCACAACCGGCCCCGGCGCCGTTCCGGCCGCGTTCGATTGTACCAGCACGTATACCGCTGCTGCAGGTCGTGGATGAACTTCGAAATATCCCGCATGCGCGCCCGCCACGCCGCAACGACCTCCGGATCGTCCCAGTTCGGCTCGATCCGCTTGTCGCCGTAATACGCCCGCCACCGCCTTTTGATCTCCCCGGCGTCCCCCCGGCAGTGCGGACGTCCCCGCGGGCCGACATCCGACCCCTGGACCGCCGCGCTCTCTCCTTCCGGCTCCGCCGCCGGCGCCGCGCAAACGATATGGTAATGGTTCGACATCACCACCACCGAGATCAATTCCAGGCAATACAACTTCGACAGCTCCAGCGCCAACCGGAAGAACTGTTCCTTCTCCGCGTCTCCGAACGGCAAAAAACTCCGCGTCCCCGCCACCCGGTTCAGCAGGTGGTAATAGCACAACCCCCGATCATACCGCAACCGTGCCGACTCCTTGTCTTTGAGGTCTGCCTTTAACACCATACTCCGCCCCTCCCGCCCCGTCAATCGCTGTCAATCAGAAAACAACTGTCCCTTAGTTGTCCCTTAGTTGCCGAATCAAAAAACAACTGTCCCTTAGTTGCGCTTAATCGCCTCCTTTTTCCTGACGGAATCCCGGACACTGTTCTGTGCTAGCGATCAATCTGGTCGATCTTGCCGTCTTCTCACGGGGCCTTCACCCGTTCCGAATACTTCTCCCGTAAACTGTTTGGTGTCTTGTTGGCGGGGCCGTTGCCGGTCCCGGCGGTGTACAGGTGCACGCATTGGCCGACACACCTAGTCGGCCGCAACCACGGAAGGAGAACCGGGAAACGGGAAAGCGGAACAGATCGTGATCGAGGGAGCGTCCCGCCGGTGTCCGACTTTGCGCGAGCGGGACCGAAACGGGACCGGAGAAGCTCACAAGAGCGGGAAGGGGACCCCCCCCGCACCCGCACAGTTCGAAAGGGAGGTTTGAACCGAATGAGACACCGAACGTTGAAAGTATGGTCCCTGGTCATGGCGGCGCTCGCCGTGCCGACCGCTTTCTGTCAGGACGCGACCCTTGAGGCCGTGCTCCAGCAGTTGCAGGAACTGCAACAGAAGATCCAGACTCAACACGAACAGATTCGTTTGCTTCAACGCAAGCTTCAGAGCGCCGGTATAACCCGGCAAGATGTGGAGCGGGTGGTGGAAGACAAGCTGGGGAAAGTTGCGGGAAATCGCATTCGCCTGGGCAACGGCAACATCGATTCACTCAAGCTCAAGGGCGACCTGCGCGTCCGGTATGAACGTCGCACCCGCGATAAGACCGTCGCCACAAAAGAGAACCGGGATCGCATGCGGACCCGCTTCCGTCTCGGCTTCGTCTGGACCAACAGCACCGAGGATTGGGAGATCGGCGCCGGTCTGGCCACCGGCGGGGACGACGGGCGCAGCACCAACGACACCTGGAACGAGAAGAAGCTCTTCGAGACCGGGGACATCCGCCTCGATTACGCCTACGCCAAACACAAATGGGACAACCTCGCCATTACCCTCGGGCAACAGAAGAACCCGTTTGTCACGTCCTACATTCTGTGGGACAGCGACCTGCGCCCGACCGGCTTCACGGCCCAGGTCCACGCCGACATCGTGTTCGCCACGCTGGGGTATTACAGCGTACTCTGGGGGGCCAATCTCCAGGGCAACGCGGACGACTACAGTGTGGAAATGTTCGCCGGACAAATCGGGGTGAAGTACGAGACCGAGGACGGGATCGGCTTTCTCGCCGCTGCCGGCACATATCTTTTCACCGACTCGTTCCGGGAGGCCGCTACCGCCGCGGGCGGCGGTACGGACCCTTACAAACACTCCTCCGGTCTTTACAGCGTGGACAGCAGCTACGGCGTCCAGCTCGGCGACGTGTACACCCAGGTGACCGGCAAAATCGGCATGGTGGGCGTCAAGGCCTACGGGCACGCCGTCAAGAACTTCGGCGCCGACGGCGCCAACAGTCAGCAGGGCGGCACAATCGACCCGAGTGACAACGACCTCGCCTGGCTCCTGGGTTTCGCCTTCAAGTACGACAGGATCAAGCTTGGTTACAGCTACGCCCGCATCGAAGCCGACGGGGTGTTCGGACCGATGAAGGACAGCGACTTCGGCGAGACCGCCGGATTGTCCGACACCAACCTCGAGGGGCACAAACTCGGCCTGAGCTACGCCGTTACCCCGCACTTCTCGCTGGGGCTCACCGCCATGTTCGTTCAGGAGATCGAGGGCAACAAGGAAGCGCAACTGTACCAGTTCGACGCCAAGTACAAGTTCTGATCCGATTCTTCGCGCTTCCCCGTCCCTGTCGCCGTCGACCGGACCGCTCGGTTCACCGGCGGCGCTTTTTTCCGTCTCCGGGAGTGTGCGTTCCCATGGCTCCCGCATGGTTCGCGCCACGCTTTTTCACTGGGATACGTACACCCAATAGGCCGTGAGCAGGGAGACGGGGTACGGGTCGG
>JAADHN010000120.1 GCA_013151865.1 Kiritimatiellota bacterium | reverse complement strand
TCGATGGCCCGCACAAGGACCGTATGAAGGGACCGGCGGACGCCTCGGCCCGGGTCGCTCTGGCTTGGGATGGTCGCTTTTTCTACCTGGACGTGCGCGTGGAAGACGACCGACACGAGCAGCCGCAGGTCGGGGGAGATATCTGGAAGGGCGACAGCATTCAATTCGCGCTCGATTTCCACCCGGACGACCGCCCGGGGAAAGCGCCGTGGACGGAATTGGGCGTGGCGCTCTGCGGTTCGCAGGTGCAGGTCTATCGGTGGACTGAGCCGGACGGCCCGGTCGCGAACGTCGAATGCCGCGTTCAGCGTGTGGGAAACCGAACGCAGTATCGAATCGCCGTGCCCTGGAGTGTGTTCGGGGCCGGACCGCCCAAGCCCTGGCAGCGTGCGGGGTTCGCACTTGTGGTGAACGACGCCGACGGCAAAGGACGCGACGGTTGGCTCGAACTCTTCTCCGGGATCGGTTGGCGCAAGGACCCGGAGAAGTTCGGGTCCATCTTCTTCGCGCCAAAGAAGTGAGTCCTGAACGATTCGTGAGATGATTGTCTGGAAGCAGCCGGGAACGCCGGCAAACTCTCAGCCCTCTGCGGAATCAGCCGGACAGATCGGGGGGCGAAGCCCGGGAGGCGGCGTTCGATCGTCCGGCGACCCGGGGCCGTCCGTTTCCCATGTGTCCGTGCACCGGCAGACTGCTCGGAAGCCCGGGAAATTCCAGCGGTCGGGGAACCGGCGGCACTGTTCCGGGCGTACCGGATAAATACGGCATCGATTCCGGCCGTCGAGGAAGATGCAGGCGGCGTCGTGCCGCTCCGTGAGCACCAGCGAGCGACGGTCCGCGGGAAGTTGCGCGTATCGTTCGATGAATTCCCGGGGGGAGAGTTCCAGGAACTCGGCGATCCGGTCGGCCTCTGCCGCGTTCTTCAGGCGTACATAGCCCGCCCAGCGGCAACACGCCCCGCATCGTGTGCACCGGTATCGCGGGAAAGGCCCCGGAGCAGGCATGGCGGGGGGTTCCTTCTGCGGTCGAACGACGTCCGGAAGCATCACTCTCGACCGGGCGATGTTTCCTCGATCGCCCGCTTGATGGCGGCCAGTTTCTTGTGTAACGCCTCGTTGCACGGATACATTCGAGCCAGCTTCCGGTACACTCTGCGGGCGTTCCGGTATTGACCGCGGGCGAAGTAGTACTCCGCCAGACGCCGCCACACGGCGGGATTGCCCGGATCGAGGGCCATGGCTTTCAGGATGTTCGCCCGCGCGGCGGGCCACTGTTTCTGTTCCGTATTGAACCGGGCAAGTCCGCACCATAGGAAGGGATCGTCGGCGGCCAGCCGAGCCGCTTCCGCCAACCAGCGGCGGGCCGAGGCGGGTCGATCCCGCCGAATGGCGACGGCCGCGTACGCCAAGAGAACCTCGCCATGCGTCGGGTAAAGCCGCCGCAGTTCGGCAAGGGTCCGGTCCACGGCATCCCAATTCACTTTTTCGGGATCGCTGTCGTCTTTGAGGGCCGGAAGCATGTGGGGCAATTGAAACGTGGCCCGAATCGCGTTGGTCACCACGCGCTCGGTCGGGGGACACGTCCGACTGCTGGTCACGAACAAGACCAAGTCGTCGCGCCAGATCCCTGCACGCACCCAGGACGTGGCCGCCCAGACCAGGATCAGCGGCACATAAAGGAAGGCCATCAGGGCCGGACGGCGGCGTCCCAGGAACGCCGCGCCGGCAGCCATGACCACCGTCCAACCCAGCAGCGGGAGGTAGAGGAACCGTTCCGCCATGTACTGCATCATGGGAACCAGATTCGATACCGGCAGAAAAAACAGTCCCATCCACGCCAGACCCAATCCGGCAGTGACCCCGGCGCTCTCCCGCCGAAGCAGGAGGACAGCCCCAACCACGAGCCCAAGCACAAGCACGACGCCCGCGAGGATTGGAACGGTCAGTAGGCCGGTGCCGGGTTTGAGAAAGCCGTAATCGATGCAAAACGGCGGACCGCCCAACGCCAGCCGGGCGTACCGGGGCGCCGTCGCCACCGTATCGGCCACGGTTTGAATATAGCTCCCCGACAGCGGGTCGACCTGTCTGTTCTGCCCCAGGACGCCGTACCGGTGAAACAGGAAAATGGCCGATACGGCCCAGAACGGGACGCTCCGGAACAGGTTCTCCCGCCAATGGAGGCGGTGATGGCGCGCCAACAGGAGCGGTACGAACAGGAAAAAAGGCAGTGCGGAAACCTTGGAATAGACGGCCAGAATAAAAAACGCCACCGCCCAAACATACCCGCCGCGGCGGACCGGCCACACCAGGAGCGCACGCCAGGCCGCCAGGACGAACGCGGCCGCCATCAAGTCGTCCAGGCACTTGGCCCAGCAAACAACTTCCGATACGGCCGGGTGGACCGCAAAACCGGCCGCTGCAAGGAAGGCGACCCTGCGCCCCAGCGTTTCGTCCCGCGGTGTCCCGGTCGCCGACAGCCGGAGTACCTCGTACAACAGCAGTACCACTCCGGCGTGCGCCATGATGTTGGCAAGATGGTAAAGCCAGGCCTGCGGACGCGACGACCGTTCAATGGCGAAGAGGACCGCGTACATTGCGGTCCGGAGCGGGCGAAATACGCGGAAGAACATGCCGTCGACCGCTTGGGCATTGATGTCGTAGAACATCCGCGGGATGTTCCGGAGCGAGCGGACAGCGCCCAGGTTTTCGATGAAACTGTGATCGTCCCAAACGAAATCGAACGTCACGGTCCGCCCCCAAACCAGGAGCGTGAGGCAGAGGAGAAGCACGCGGGCCGTCCGGGGCGCGAGAAACGCATCGGCCCTGTCCAATACGTTGCTGTTCGGGGGGTCGTTCACTTCGCTCGGCCGATTCGAAAGAGGTTGTGATGTCCCGTCCGGTCTCCGGTTCGGGAGTATGGCCGCGCCAGCGGAACGGCGCCGGACACGGACCGCGGCCCGACCTCCCGCACTCCTGGCGCGACCTTTTCGAGACTGTCCGTTTGGACCGCAATGTAACGCCGAATGCGGACGTCGTCCATTGATCGCCTCTTTTGCGGGGAATATCCCAAGGGCAATCACCGGGGGCGTCGACCGGTTCGGGAAAACCGCGGCTGCGGTCCCTGCAACCGTTCCGCCGCCGACACGCGCCCCTCCCCCCTCGAGACGTGCGAGAAAAAATGCACACTCTTCGCCCCAATGCTCCCAGAGGCCGTTTCGGTAACGTATCTCGGGCGGCGCAATTCCTGCAAACGGATGCCCCTCTCGAATCGTCTTGCCGCGATCCAATATCGATGGTCCGATTTCGACGGCGGCCTTTCCGCGGACGGGTCCACGCCGTATACTTCCGGTGCGGCGTGCCGCGACCCCCGGGTTGGCGCGTCTGCCGCGCGGCGGCTCGGGCAGTTTCTCGCAGAATACGGCCCGTCCGGTACGGGGTCGATACGGGAGTAACGGACCATGAAGGCAGGTTTTTTCGAGACGGACATTACCCCGGCGTACGGTATGGAAAAGCCGGGCGGCTACGGCAAAGCCTACAACAAGGCGATGCATGATCCCCTCAAGGCACGTGCCGCGGTGTTCGACAATGGCGAGCGACGCCTGGCGTTCGTGGGCATCGACACCTGCGTCGTCACCGGGCGCACCGTGCGGGAAGCGCGGGAAGCCATAGCACAAGGTTGCGGGATCGAAATGGACGCAGTGATGATCGGCGCCAGTCACACCCATGCCGGGGGACCGCTTTTCGGACTCTTCCCGGACGACGTCGCTGACGCCTCGAGCCTGGTTCGTACACTCGTGCTCGAACACAGCACTGTTGTGGATCCGCTCTATCATGCCTGGGTTGTCGGACAAATCGCCACGGCAGTCTGCGAGGCGGACCGCCGGAAAGAGGATGCCCGGATTTCCGTGGGCAGCGGATACGAAGCCGGCGCGGTCTTCAACCGACGATTCAAGATGAAAGACGGCAAATGCGCCACGCATCCCGGAAAGATGAACCCGGACATTGTGGCGCCCGCCGGGCCGGTCGACCCGGAAGTGGGCGTCGTCGCGGCATGGCGGCCGGACGGTCCGCTGTTGGGTTGCATTATCAACTACGCCTGTCACGGCACCACCGGCCCGGGGGGCACATCGGCGGACTGGATCCATTACCTGGAAAGAATCCTGCGCGGCGCCATGGGGCGAGATACCGTGACCGTGTTTCTCAACGGTGCCTGCGGCGACGTCACTCAGGTGAACAATCTTTCGTTGCGCACTCCGGAATTCGGGGAATACCGGGCGCGGGAAGTGGGCGCTCGCGTCGGGGCCGAAGCGGTGAAGGTTCTGGTCGGCAGTCCCTCGGGCGAGGTGCGTTCCCTTGCCAAAGCCCGAGAAGTCCTGCGGATCTCGCGCCGCAGACCCTCGCCGGAAAGCATTGTGAAGTGCCGACAGCTTGTCGAAGACGGTCTGGAGAGCGGAGAAACCGGGACGACGGAGTGGACATTTGCCAAAGAGCGGCTTGTCCTCGATTACCTGGTCCGAAAACAACCGGAAGTCCCGGTCGAAGTGCAGGCCCTCCAAGTGGGACCGGCGCTCTTCTTGGCCAATCCGTCCGAGTTCTTCTGCCGGTTGGGCCTGGACATCAAGGACGGCAGTGCGTTTCCCTTCACGTTCGTGGTCGAGCTGGCGAACGGCGGCGTGGGTTACGTGCCCACGCCCGAAGCCTTGGACCCGATGACGGGCGGCGGGTACGAGACGGTGCTGACCAGTTACTCGAATCTGGCGCCGGACGCCGGACCGCGGATCGTGCAGGCGTCCCTCGAGCTGGCCGCTCGCCTGACCCCGGAACCCCCGCCCCAAGAAGAACTGACAGAGCCCAGCCCGAATGTTTGGGGGTACGGCTGGCTCGGCGAACTGGAATGATCGGGTTCGGGGCCGAGGCGTGCCGCACGACAATGCCGTTGCAGGGCCGCTGCCCACGGTGGGATCAGACCGTGAAGAACCGTCCTTCCCGGGCCGAGGCATAAGCCAACTCGGTTACGCGCATGATGTGCAGGGCATTGTCGGCGTCGTTGACGGTCGGCGGACGTCCTTCGAGAATGCAGTCGGCAAAGTAGCTGCATTCCGCGGTATACGGGTTGATCTTGGGGAAGTCGATGGGCTCCAGTTGCCGGATCACGTCTTTGTCTTGCGCGGCATCGTACCCCGAATCGCCCAGCCCGAAGATGCCTTCGGCCGTTCCGCCCGTGCTCTGCCCGATGGTGCCTTCGGTGAGTACGCTGCCCTGGGACCCGTAGACTTCGAGCCGGGTCCGGGAAGACTCGTCCGGAATGCAAAAGAACGTGTCGACTGTGGCGTGTGCCCCGCTCTCGAACTCGAGGAGCGTGGTCGCGGCATCCTCGGACTTGTAGTCCTGTACCAGGTTCCCGGTCAGGGCCGCCACCCGCTTGATAGGCCCGGCAAAGAACTCGAGCAGGTCGTAGAGGTGCGTGGCCATATCGATCAGAGAACCGCCGCCGCCCAGGGCGGGGTCCTGACGCCAAGCGCCCTCGATGGGCGGATACCAGCAGGAGAGCTGGGCCCGCATGTACACGATCCGCCCCAGTCTTCCCGCCGCGATCAGGTCGCGGATCGTTTGGTGCGCCCCGTGGAACTTCATCATGTACCCTTCCTGGAGGTACACGCCGTTGCTCCGGCAGGCCGATACGGCTTCATGGGTTTGTTCGAGCGTGAGCGTAAGGGGTTTCTCGCACAGAATATGCTTGCCTCTCTCCGCAGCCGCCACGATTTGGTCGCGATGCAGGTGGGCGGGCGTGGCAATGTAGACCGCCTCGACCTCCGGGTCGGCGAGCAGCTCCGCTTCGCAGGTGTAGGCCCGCGGCGTGTTGAATTCCGCGGCAATCCGCTCCACCCCCGCCACGTCCATGACGGCGACCAGCTCGCAGTTGTCCGCCTCGAGCATGCCGGGGATGGTTTTGCGGAAAGCGATGCCGCCGGCGCCCATGACGCCGAATCGCACTTTCTTCATGGTGGGTATTCTCCCGATTTGTCGTCCGGCCCCGGACCGGCGTGAACTCGGCACGGGACCGGGCCGGCCTTCCTCCGGATTTACGAATAGGCCTCGATTACTTTGACCAGGGCGTCGGCGATCTGCTCGCAATCTTCCGCCGTGTTGGTCGGATAGGCGAAGCAGGTGAACGTATGCGCTTGGTGCCAGACGGCGTTGGGCACCTCGACGTGCGTGTAATCCACGCTCTTTGGATCGGCGTATTCGCGTGAAGCGAACGGGAACCCGCTGTTGCCAAAGGCATTGTGCTCCTGAAACGCCTTTTCCGTATGACATTGGGGCCAGAAGACCTTCCACACAGGGGCGCCTTCGGCGGCGGCGGCTTCCACAAACTGCCCGATGTCGCATTTCATGTTGTCGATGTCGAGCGAGAACGCCAGAACAAAATAGCCGTTCCGGCGTTCCGGCGTGTCGACGGGCAGGTACTTGACCTGCGGCAGTTCCCGAAGCCGGTCCATGATGATGCGGGCGTTGCGACGGCGACACGGCATGTTCCACGCATCCATCCGATCGAGTTCCGCAAGGCCGATGGCCGACTGCATCTCCGTCATTCGGTAATTCCAGCCGACCATGTTGTGGATGTACGGCAGTTTCTGTTCGAGTTCGAGGAGGCTGAGCCGGGCCTTTACATCGTAACCGTGATCGCGGAAACTGCGGGCGCGCCAAGCCAATTCCTCATCGTCCGTGGTCACCATGCCGCCCTCGCCGCCGGTGGTGAACGTCTTGTTTTGGCAAAAACTGCACCCGGCAATGTCGCCGAGCGTGCCGGTCTTGCGGCCCTTGAATTCGCCGCCGAACGCCTCCGCGTTGTCCTCGATGACATACAGGCCGTGCTTGCGGGCGAAAGCGTTCACTTTGTCCATGTCGGCCACGTTGCCGTAAAGATGGACCACCATGATCGCTTTGGTCCGGTCGTTGACCAGTTTCTCGGCCGATTCGACGCAGATGCAATGGTCGTCGATGTTCACATCCGCAAACCGGGGAATGGCCCCGGCCTGCACGATCGAAAAACTCGAAGCAATGAAGGTATAGCTGGGCACGATCACTTCATCGCCCGGGCCGATCCCCAGGGCGGCCAGCCCCACATGCAGGGCCGCCGTCCCCGAGTTGACGCTCACGGCGAATTTGCTGCCCTGCCATTCGGCGAAACGTTTCTCGAACTCCATACCTTTGGGGCCGGTCCAGTAATTGACCTTGCCGCTGCGGAGTACGGCCTCGACCGCGCGGATCGCGTCTTCGGTGAATTGGGGCCATTTTCCCAGTTCGTTGGTCACAGCCTTGGGACCCCCGTCGATTGCCAGTTTCGTCATAACGTCGTCTCCTTCTTGTTTCTCTTTTTTCCCCCGGTGTTGCTGGCGCCAATCCCGGTGTCCGGGGGTAAATCAACCGCACGCATCACATTGTCACGACGTCCGCTTGAGGGCGCTTCCGGTCCGAAACGGACCGCGAGCGCCCCCGGTAATGACACGGTTGCCGTCGGTCCAATGGTCCCGGTACCAGGTGCACGCTTCGAACGTATCCTCGACCGAGACCAGTTTTTCCTCAAGACACTCCCGGCATTCCTCGAGCTGGGGACGGCATTCGGGAGCCCCCGCCAAATTGGTCGTCTGGAACGGGTCCCCCCGATTGTCGAAGAGGAATTCGGCGCCATCGACCCGGTATCGGGCGTAAGTATACCGCCGGGTCCGCAATCCGCGCCACTCGTGTCCGTCTTTCCAATCGGCACACGCCCCCGTATTCTGTAACAACGCGAACGAGGGCGTCGCCGCGTCCGGGCGCCCGAGGGCGGTGTCGCTCAGGTCCATTCCCTCGACCTCGGCCGGCACTTCAAGTCGCAGCAGTCCGAGCAGAGTGGGCATAATGTCTACCGTGCCGGCGCAAACCTCGGCCGTGCGGCCTGCCGGGATACGGTCCGGCCATCGCAGCAGAAAAGGGACCCGAACCGCCTCCTCATAAAAGATGTTCTTGGCCCGGCGGCCATGCGCGCCGAACATTTCGCCATGGTCGCTGGTGAAAACCAAAACGGTTTTTTCCGCCAGATCCAGCTCATCGAGTGCGGCGGTCAAGCGCCCGACATTCCGGTCCAGATTTGCGGTCATGGCATGATAATTCCGGCGCCAGACGGGCAAACGCTCTCGTTCTTCGGGTTCGAGTCGGCCCCATGCATCAGCGTACGGGTCGTCTTCGGCCCGGTAGTTCGGCGGGTGCGGAAACGCCGTGTCTTCGAACAGGGCTCGGTATTCGGCGGGAACGTTGTCGTCTGACCATGGGTCGTGGGGGACGCCGTACGAAAGAAACAGGGCGAACGGCCGCCCCGTCTTTGCGGCACGCCGCAGAAAAACAATGGCCAAATCGGTCTGGCCGTCCGGTTCATACACGCCCGGCCCGTACGAGACCCTCTCGGGCGAGTCCCCGTGGTACCAAGCGTTGGTGTAATGATGGTGGAAATTGTAGGCGGCCCAGAACCCGTCGAACCCCAGCCGATGCGGCCCGGGCGGGACAAAGGAGTTCCGAGGATCGTCATGCCGCCCCAATTGATTGGCCCATAAATGCCATTTCCCGATGTACCCGGTTTCGTAGCCGGCCCGGGTGAGAAGATGCGCGATGCAGGTGTGATTCGGGTTCATGCGGAGTTCGTTGATGACCATGCCGGTCGTCGTGGCGTACTTGCCTGTGAACAGACTCGCGCGGTACGCGGAGCAGACCGGCATATTCGAGACCATCTGCGAAAAACTCATTCCCGCCCGGGCGAGACCATCGATGTTCGGGGTGCGGGCCTTCGCGTTGCCGGCATAGCCGCAATGAGCATACCCGAGCTGGTCCGCAAAGACGAAAACGATGTTCGGTCTCTCCCCCGTTCCGGATCGATCCGATGGGGTGGGGCGGCCCCGCCTTCTTCGGTCGGACGAAACGCGCGAGTCCCCTGCGGGGGGTCGAGGCGTTCTGGAAAATTGCGCGGACATTTGCCTTTACGACCCTCCGGCTCGGACAGAGCGCCGACACCCGAGAACAGTCCCGACGAACCGTCGAGTCCCCGGGAGGTTTCGCGGGCCCCGAATGGTGGGGGGAGACACCTCGACTACGATCATGATCAATGCATGAGCTTCGTCGCGAGAGGACGCAGCTCACACGGACTAAAGGCGTTGCGTCGAACGTCGGAACGAAGGACTGTTGAAACAGTGCCTTGGCCGATGGATAACGGCAATCTTCCAAGAGCGCGCGAGATGCGTCAGCGCAGCAGATGGCACATGCACCACTCAGGCCAGGGCATCCCCATCTCGCAGACCGGCAAGAAGCGCCGGGAAAACGACCGCGAAATCAACGGGATCCGCGACGGCAAACACTACCGACTTGTACAGGGAAATGCAAATCTGGAACGACTCTCTCCCTGCCGGTCGGTTACAATGGAAACCGTTGACTCAAGGGAACGCCTTTCGTGCAAAACAACGCGCCTGGAGGCGCCCGTCTCGGCCGGTTGCCCCACAGAACTGACCGGGTGCCCCTTCGCGATCCAGGCCCGGCCGAGAAGGCGGGATGCCGCGGACCGCGTCAACGGTCGCCCTCCTCGGTAAGCGCAGAGACCGGAGCCGGCATCGACCCCGTCGAAACGAGGACTGTCCGTCGCTGCGGCGACGCCTCCCGGGGGTTCGGCGGAGTCTTGGGGAATCATGCGAGCTTTCGGTAATACGTTACGTTTTCATGTCGGATATCGAATCCGGCACGCTCGTACGCGCGCCGGGCCGGGGCGTGGGCCTCGTCCATGCCGGTGCTCACTTTTGCAAAACGCATGCCCTCGGCCCGAAACCGTTCCAAGACGGCTCGGTACATCTGCTGGCCCCGGCCTTTGAGCCTGCAGTCCGGGTCCACCGCATTGTTGCCGATCTCGCCAATTCCGCGCTCGCGATCCAGGCGGAAAGTGACGAAACCCACGACTCGACCGTCGTCTTCTTCGCACACGTACACCCACTGGGGGTGCTGCTCGCAGTGGCGGCGGACTTGTTCGCCCTTCACGCGAGATCGGTTCGGAACGAGAATCGAGAACAGGTCCGGGCCGTACGTGGCTTCGAACATGTCGTAAATGCTCTGCCAGGCACGGTTGCCGATGTCCATGATGACAGGCAGATCTTCCGGTCTGTAGGGACGGATCATTTCAGTTGTCCTCCGATGTCGCAGGGGCGCAAATGGATATGTGAACGCGTTCGGCCATGTCGATTCCTGTTCCGCCGCATGGCGGATACGGTTCTCCCGCCGGTCGGATCGTCCGCCAAAGCCCCTCCGAGGAGCGTCGTCCTCTCGCGACGAAGTTCATGAGTGATTTCTTGTCTCGAAATAAGGTCGAGCGTACGTTATCCCCCAACCTCGAAAGAATCGTCCGGACAATTCTGAGACGCTCCGTACCCGGCCGGACCCTCAGGCGCCGCAAGACGATCCGGACTATTCCATAACTTTATACCGCCGCTCATGTTCAAATCCAAACCGAAAGGCAGGTTTCGATGCCAGATGAATTCCGCACCGCCGACGCCGATGAGTATCGTATGGACTACCGGGCGCCGCACAAGACGCTCGAACCCTCCCAAAACGAAATCGCCGTGGTCGACCGGGCATTGCACGCGTTGAAAGACGCCGGCATCCTTCCGCACACCCATTACGATCAGACTCGGTTCCTCGCTCATCGGCAGGCGGTCCGGGACTTGTTTGAAATCCCGTGGACCGCCATAACACCGCGCATGCAGCGGTTGCTCTATGCCGTCAATGCCATCGTCCAGCCGGAGAACATGTTGGCGGCAGGCGTTTTTTGCGGCAATACGTTCATTTCGAATGCCGGGGCTGCCGTCGGTCCCGGCGCCTGTTATCAGGCCCGGGAGTCGATCGGGGTCGAAATCCGTCCCGACGAGGCAGCGCGCGCCGAGCGCAACGTCCGGCGGATTGATCCCACCGGCGTGGCCCGAGTCGTGGCCGCGGACGCCGTGGACGTCGCCCGGCAGTTTCCCCATCCGATCCAACTCCTGTACCTGGACGCCGACGGCGGACCGGAGAAAGGCAAGGGTATCTACCTGGACATCCTCGAAGCCTGTCTGGACCGAGTTCCGCCGGGGGGCCTGGTGCTGGCGCACAACAGCGTCAATTGCGCCGAACGACTCCGGCGTTACCTGGACTTCGTGCGCGACAAGAAGAACTTCCGGGCGAGCCTGAACATCGTCTTCGACCCGGAAGGACTCGAAGTTTCCGCTCGCTGAGCCGAACACTCCTGTGAGCGGGACACCCGTCGGGGTCAGTCGTCCGGCCGCGGCGGTCTGCGCCGGGCCTTGAGCCGGCTCCGGTGCAGCTTGGCCTCGATCCGGCGGCGCACCGCGGACGCCGGCGGACGGGTCTGCCGGCGAATGGGCGCCGGGGTTGCGGCACGTCGGAGCAGGTTGCAGAATCGCTCGAGGGCCTCGCGCCGGTTTCCGGCCTGTGTCCGCTGTCGTCGGGCTTCGATGAGCAGGATGCCGTCCGCGGTCATTCGGCCGCCGGCTAAGCGCGCGATCCGATGCTTGACAGCGCCGGGCAGTGAAGGCGAAGTTCGGACATCGAAGCGGAGCCGAACGGCGGTCGAGAGCTTATTGACGTTCTGTCCGCCGGGGCCTGCGGAACGTGTAAACTCCCATCGCAACTCCGAATCCGGCACTTGGATATGTTCCGTGATCCACGGCATTTCGGTCCTTCTTCCGGGATGAGTCCCGGTCAAGCCTGGTCCGGCACGGGCAGCACGGTCTCGAGGTGCATGCCTCGGGATCCCTTCAGAAACACCCACGCGCCGGGTTCGAGTCGGGGCAGCAGGTACTCCCGTGCCGCCCCTGCGTCCGGAAACGGACAAACCGCCCGAAGTCCGGACGCGGCCGCACTCATGCGCGGGCCCACGACCAGAACACGACAGCCACCGCATTGCCGGAGCACTCGATCCAGTGCGGCCTCATGGGCTGCTTCTTCCGTCGGCCCCAGTTCGAGCATGTCTCCCAGCACGAGCCAGCGCGCCCGGGATGCCGCAGTCCCGGCCAACTCCATGAAACAGCGGAGCCCGGCCTGCAGACTCTCCGGATTGCCGTTGTAGGCGTCGTTCACCCAGTGGACCCCGGCGATTTCAGATACCTCCATGCGCATGCCCGGCAACCGGCAGTTTCTCAGTCCGGCAAGGATCTGCGACGGAGGGACAGCCAAAGCGTCGGCTACCGCCGTTGCCGCCGCTGCGTTCGCAGCCTGGTGCTCGCCGCAGAGCGTCCAAACGAGGCGATGTACCCGTCGGGGCCTGCTCCAGGCCAGTTCCACGCCGAACCGCGTTTCGCCCGGAAGAAGCCCCAGGTACCTGGCGCATACGTCGATCCGGTGGGTCGAAGCCGACCGTACCGCGAAAGTTCGTCTCAGCCGGCTCCCGGCCAGTCGCTCGAGGACCGTTGCGCAAGGAGCGTCGAACGGAAAAACGGCGCAGCCGTCTGTGGGCAGGCTTTCGAAAAGCGCCCCCTTTTCCCGGGCTACTCCCTCAAGGTCGCCAAAAAACTCAAGGTGCGCCGGGCCGATGGAACTGATGACTCCGATCCCGGGCGAAACCAATCGGGCCAGGGCGGCGATCTCGCCAGGGTGATTACTGCCCAGTTCGACGACTGCGGCCCGATGATGCGGGCCCAGGCGCAACAAGTTGCGGGGAGTCCCGAAATGATTGTTCGTGTTCCCGAGTGTCTTCAGTACTGCCCCCGGCCAGCGCTGTTCAAGTATCCCGGCGATCATCTCTTTGACGCTCGTCTTGCCGTTGCTGCCCGTAACGGCGACAACATGCACCCCGGGGAACCGAAGGCGATGCCGGCGCGCCAGCTCATGAAAGGCCTTCAGAGTATCCGGGACCGCTAATATGCCCGCATCCCGTTTCTCGGCCGCCGTACGGACTTCGGAGGGGAGGACGAATCCTGCCCGGATACAGACTGCCGAAACCCCGGCCGCCAGTGCGCTGCAAAGGAACGCGTGGCCGTCGGTTCGTTCGCCGTGGATCGCCACGAAAAGCATGCCCGGCCTGCACGCCGTGCTGTGGTCGACAACCCCGACCAGTCGCGCCTCCCGGAGGGCGCCCGGCAGCCGCAACCACCGGCCGCCGGTGAACTGTTCGAGTTCCTCCATGGTGAACGCGGCACAATTGCATGGCGCCCCGGAAGCGACCTGCTGCGTCTTATCTTGGGACGGGGGAGACATGACAGGACCTTTGCAACAAGGGAACTCCGTGGGCGACCCGGCCGCCGTGCGGTGCGCCGCGTCTCAACCGGGGTTTTCCGGGGACAAGCAATGCCCGGCCACCCGGCTAAGCCCGTTTTGGCAGGAGCGAGGGCCGATATCCGGCATTCACGGTGAAGCGGCAAAGCGGAAGCATTGACGATTCGCCAACGAAGGCCTGCCGAAAGAATCTCCCGAATCTTCCGGGGCCGCCGCCGCACAATCGCACAGACGATTCCGGGGGAGATTGCAGGAACCCCCATGCCGGTCGCGACAATCCGAGTCGTTGATAGAATAATAGCTGTCCGGCATGTCTGTGCAATTGGCCTCGCGGCTTTTCCGAACCTTGCCGAGCGATCCGGCCGACGAATCCTCTCGCGCTGGCTGGAGCGCCGGGTGCGGCGTGGCCCGGGATTCCCGGCGTGGGCCGTTTTCGACCGGGAGGCCTCCAGCCGGACAGCCAGTCGCGAAATGTGGACCCGGCGTCGCATCGCCCCTGTCACAAACACCCATGCGGTCGAGGGCCGGTCGAAGTGTTCCTTCCGATGGCACACCTTCAGCATCCCTGACGGTGAAACGATCACCATGGTCCTGGCCGAAATGGGCAGTCTGGTCGGTAAGGGTCGCGACAAAATGTGGATGCGTGAGTGCGCAAGCTCACCCACAGCGGCTGCCACGTCGGTCTGAGCCGCGCGGCTTTCGATCTGCCCTTTACCGATCCGACGGCCCGGATGTTCACTCGGTGGTGTCGGAAAAACGTTCTCCAGTATATGATGCAACACTGGGAAATGGGGCTGGTTGTCGAATACAAGCCGACCAATCTGTCCCTGATTTCCTAGGTGAAGGTCCAGAGCCCGATTGCCGCGTTCCCGTCGTTCCCGTGGTGATGCGGACGGGCCCCGGCCGCAATGCTTCCTTGCGTGTAGTGTAGAACAGGCAGGGTCCCCGGGACCGCCGTCGCCCACGATGATGGCATTCGCCTTCCCGTCCTCATCCGTGCCTTCTTGCCTCCCCTCCCTCTGTCTTCTCTTATGAAATCGGGTTCAATCGCCGCCAAGAGTAGATTCCGGCCGCAACGTCTCCCTGCCGTGCCACCGCCAACCGCTTCTTCTCCGCCCGTTCCGGATCGAGCACCGCCGCGGCCACC